>DATNDU010000052.1:0-42068 GCA_035606915.1 Roseiarcus sp.
CCACAGTTGCGCGTCATGGACGATGCGCACGATGGCGTCGTCGCCGATCATGGCGAAATACGAGGTCAGCGGCTCCGCGATCTCGCCGACCGGGGCGCGCACATAGGCCAGCGTCGCGCGATGGCCGGGCTCCGCGGCCGCCAGCGTTGCGGGATCGGCGGGCGTCGCGGCTTCGATCCGCCGCAGCGAGACCTCAGCGGCCTCGACCCGCCAGCGCTCGGGATCTTGCACGAGCCTGAGATCGATGAGGCCGACGTGCGAGCCCCAGAACCCCGGCATGACGGCGGGCACGCCGGCGAGGCGGCCGCTGGCGGCGTCGACGCCGGCTATGCCGGCAAAGTCGGCGCCCGGCAGCGTCTGGTGCTGATGGCCGAGAAAGATCGCGTCGAGGCCGCCGGCTTGCGCCAGCGCCAGGCCGGCGTTCTCGTCCATTCCGGCTGGCCCGATCTTCGATAGGCCGGAATGGCAGAGCGCGACGACGATGTCGGCGCCCGCCGCCCGGCAGGCCGGGACGTGCGCGCGCGCCGCCTCGACCAGCCCGACGGTCGTCGCCCGTCCCGCCAGATGGCTCCTGTCCCAACGCAGGATCTGCGGCGTGACAAAGCCGACGACGCCGACCTTGAGTTCGCGCTCGCCGCCGTCCTCGTCGCGCGCGCCAAGGCGAAGGATCGTCCACGGCTTGAAATACAGCGCGCCGTCCATCCGCAACACGTTGCAGCACAGCACCGGGAAGTCGGCGCCGGCGAGCGCCGCCTCCAGCACGTCGAGGCCGTAGTTGAACTCGTGGTTGCCGAGCGCGGCGGCGTCGTAGCCGATCGCGTTCATCGCCGCGATCATCGGATGGATGGCGATGCGGCGCGTCGTCAGCGCCTCGGCCGCCCAATCGCCGAGCGGCGAGCCCTGGATGAGATCGCCATTGTCGAAGACCAGGCAATTCGCCACCTCGCGGCGCGCCTCGGCGATGCGCGTCGCCGCCTTGGCGAGGCCGCAGGAGCCGTCGGCACGGTCGTGATAATAATCGTAGGCCGCGATGCGCGCATGCACATCGCTGGTCCCGATCAGCCTAAGCTGGACTGCGGCCGCCATACCCTCTCCCGCAGGGAGCTATCGGCGAGGCGGCAGGGCGGGTCAAGGCGGGTGAAATCAACCCTTCACGCCAGCGGCTTTCGCCTCGGCGGGCGGGGCGCTCGCCGCGGCGGCGGCGGGGGCGGGCGGGGCGTCGTTGGCGGCGGGCGCGGGGGTCTTGGTCTTGAACTCGCCGAGCAGTTTCTTGGCCTGCGCCAGCACCCGGCCGTCCATGCGGTTCTCGACCTCGTCGCGCTTCTTGGCGGCGTCGGGGTCGCCCTGGCGCGCCGCAAGCGAGAACCACATCCAGCTCTCGGCGAGGTTCTGCGCTGCGCCGAGCCCGCGTCCATAGAGCACGCCGAGATTGAACTGGCTGTCGCGCACGCCATAGGCTCCCGCCTTGCGGAACCAATCGATCGCCGCCGCATAATCGGGTTTGCCGTCGCCGCCGTCCTGGGCATAGAGCACGGCGAGATTGTGCATCGCCCGCGCGTTGCCGGCGGCGGCGGCCTTTTTGTATAACGCGCGCGCCTTCGCCGCCTCACGCGCGACGCCGATGCCCTTCTCGTACATGGCGCCGAGGCGGTATTGCGCGAAGGCGTTGCCGCCGTCGGCGGCCGCTTGCATCCAGCCTGCCGCCGCCTTGGGGTCGCGCGCCACGCCGCGGCCTTCGAGGTAGCGCTGGGCGATCTCCACCTGCGCGCCGAGGTCGCCATTGGCGCCGGCTGTGGCGAGCGCGCCGCCGAAGGCCGTCGGCAGCGCGGCGACGAGCGCCGCCGTCGGCTTGTTTGCCGTCTCGGCCTTGGGCGCCGCCGCCAGCGGCGCCGCGATCACCTTGGGCGGGGGGGCGATCGACCCGGTCGGCGTGGTGTCGGTCGCGGCCCGTTCGGCCGGCGGCGCCGTCCGCGCCAGCGGCGAGGCGGGGACCGCCAGTTCGGATTTGCGCTCCGGCGCGTGGCCGCGCATTTCGAGCACGGCGACGCCGGTCAGCAGCGTCATGACGCCGGCGACGCCAAGCAGCACCGGGCGGCGGTGTTGTGAAAACAGCGTCGTGGCGCGCTCGCCGAGGCTGCCGGACGGCCGTTGCGCGCCCTGATGGATCTGGCCGAATTCCTCGCGCTGATCGGTGTCGGCGGCGGCGTTGGCGGCACGGCGGGCGGCGGCGATATGGGCGTTGATCGCGGCGGTTTTGGCGCTGTTGCCCTCGGCAGCCTCGCGGCCGCGTGCTTGGGCTGCGATCTGCGGCGCCTCGGGGCTCGGCGCGGTCATTGGGCGCCGCTCGCCGGCGCCGCGGTCGGGAATGTTGAGCATGGCGGCGCGGGAGGTCGCGGCAGGCGGCAGAGTCGGCGCGCGCGGCGGCGGCTCGGCGTCGAGATCGCGATCGAGCTTCTCGACCAGCTTCTCCAGAATTTCCTGCACGCCGGAGAAACGGGCGTCCAGACGGCGGTCGAACTGCATCTGCTCGGCGCGCATTTCCGACAACGTCGCAGCGCCACGCCCGACCGCCTCGCGGGCGGAGCGGAACGCCTCCAATTCCTCGGTCAGTTCGATCATCGCCTGTTCGAGCGCCGCCGGTCCCGGCCGAACGGAAGCGATGGCGTCGAGCCGCTCGTGGATGTCCTGGAGATGGCCGAGCAGCGCCTCCGGGTTGGCGGCGGGCAGGCGCGTCGCGAGATCGCGAGCGATCGCCTGCGCCGTCTGTTCAACGAGCACGCCGGAGGCGCCAGGCGGCTCGATATCGTCGATGCGATCCTGAAGCGCCCGCAACCCCTGCGCGACGCCGCCGAAATCGCCGATTCGCTCGGCGAGTTCGCGCATCCCCAGTTCGAGATGCGCCAGCCCGTCGTCGGAGGGAGGCGCGTCGCTGGACCTCGCGTCGAGCTTGTTCTCGATGCCTTCGAGGCGCGCAGCGACGTCCTGGACCATTTCCTCCAGGAGGGCGGCGCGCGGCGCGCCGCTGTCGCGATCGAGCCGGGCGCTGAGATCGGCGATGGCGTCGGCGACGGTGAGCAGATCGGCAGGCGGGTCGAGGCGGCTCGTCGCCTGCTCCATCAGCGCCTCGATGCGCGAGAGATCAGGAGCGGGGCGGTCGATCTTGGCGCTCAGGTCGGCAATGGCGTCGATGAGGTCGAGGCCCGGGAGTTCGAGGCTCGGGCGGTCGAGCCGGTCGGCGACGCGCGCCAGCAAGTCTTCGACGCGCGCGCCGGCAAGCGCCGAGCCATCGTCGATCTTGGTCGCCAGCGCTTGGATGGCCGAGACGACGGCGCGGAACTCCTCCGGCCCGACGTTGGGCCGGCCGAGCTTCTCGGCCGCGCCGCGCAGCGCCTCCTCCAGCCGATCGCCGTCGAACTGCCCGGATTGCCGCTCGACCGCCTCGCGCAGGGTCTCCAGGCGGCGGCCAAGCTCGTCGATCGGTCGGCCGACGATGTCGAACTGCTCGGCCTGGCGCTCGACGGTTTTGCGCACCGCGTCGACCCGCGCCGACAGCGCGTCGATCGGCGCGCGGTCGATCTCGATTTGCGACGGGCGGCGGAACGCCTCTTCGAGCCGGGCGTTCATCGCCGCCAGCGTCGAATTGATGCCCTGGGCGTCGATGCTGGGCTGCGCGCGGTCGAGCCGCTCGGCGACGGCGCCGAGGGCGCTCTCCAACCGCTCGGCCTGCGGCCCCAAGGCCGCCGGCCTGTCCAGGCTCTCGCGCACGCTCTCGATGCGGCGGGCGAGTTCCTCGATCGGCCGCGGATCGAGGGAGACAGTGGCGGGCCGGCTGATCGCCTCCTCGATCTTGGCGGCAAGCTCGCGCAAAGCCGCGTCGACTTCCGGCGCCGGCTTGTCGAACTGGGCGCGGATGTCGGTGAGCGCCGCCTCCAAGCGCGCAGCGTGCGGGGCGAAGCCGCGCTCGGCGACGCCGCGGACGGCGTCGATGCGTCGCGACAACTCCTCGATCGGCCTCGGGTCTTGGGCGGGACGGTTGGCCGCCTGCTCGAATTTCGCCGCGAGCTTGCGCAACGTCGCGTCGACCGCCTCGATTTGCGGGTTCTGGGCCGGACGTTCGAGCCGGGCGCGGATTTCGGCGAGTCCGACTTCGAGCCGTTCGACCTGCGGCTGGAACGCCTGCTGGCTCTCGACCGCGCGGCGCATGTCCTCGATGCGGCGGCCGAGCGCTTCGACCGGCCGCATGTCGACGGGCTCGGCGCGGCCGAGCGCCTGCACTTCCCCCGAGAGCTGGCGCAATCCGGCTTCGAGGCGCTCGATCTCTGCCGACGTCGCCGCGGCGCGCGGCAGCTTCTGCTGCAACTCGCCGACGGCGGCGGTGATTTCCTCGACCTTCGGGACGAGGCTGCTCTGGCGCTCCACCAAGCCGCGCACGCCCTCGATGCGGCGCGAAAGCTCCTCGATCGGGCGCGGGTCGAGCGTCGCCGTGGCCGGGCGCTGCAACGCCTCTTCGAGCCGCCCGGCGAGGCCGTGCAGCGCCGTTATCGTCGCCGCCGATTGCGCCCCGCCCAGCGTGGCGCGGTCGAGCTTGTCGTTGAGATTGGTCAGCGCGGCGGCGAACGCCGCGTTTTCCGGCCGCACGGCGCCCTGGCGCTCGATCGCGGCGCGAATCGCCTCGACGCGGCGGGCAAGTTCCTCCAGCGGGCGCGTATCGGGCGCCGGGCGCCGCGCGGCCGCCTCGACGCGGGCGCCGAGTTCGTCGAGACGCCGCTCGACGTTTTGCATCGCCCCGGCGCCGCGCTCCGCCGAGGCGGGCGTCGGCTCGCCCGGCGCGGCTGCCTTGGGAGCTGACGCGGGCTGCGCCAACCGCTCCATGCGCTCGGCAAGCTCGGCGAGCTGGCGCTCGATGCGCGCGGTGGCGCCGTCCTTCTCGGCGGCCGGCGCACCCTCGGGCGCGGCTGGGACGAGCGTTTCGACCTTGTCGGCAAGGCGGCGCAAGTGGCGCTGCATTTCGGCGACGGCGGCATCGCTCGCCGCTTCGGCCGTCGCCGGCTCCGGCTTCGATTCCGGCGTGGCCTCTTGGCGCTGCCGGCGACGGCGGGCGAGCCGTTCGGCGACGAGACGGAACGTCTCATCGTCTTCGGCGGGGGCGGCGGCGGTTTCGACGCCGGGTTTGGCGGCTGGCGGCGCCGGCGGCCGGGCGGCGCGGCGGGCGAGCGCGTCGAGACGCGCCGCGACCGGATCTTCGCGCTCCGGCGGCGGTGCGGCGGGCTGCTGAACTTGCGTCGCCAGCGATTCGAGCGCCCGGGCGGCGTGCGCTTCGCTCTGCTCGGCGCGGCGGCCGATGCGCGCGATGGCGCTCTCCAGCCGGTCGCGATCCGCCTTGCGCGCTTCGACCGCTCCGCTCAACGTTTCGAGGGCGCGGGCGGTGCGCGCGGCGGTCTTCTCGGCGCGTGCCTCAACCTCGGTGATCGCCCGTTGCAGCCGCTCGTTCTCGCCGCCATGCGCCTCGACGAGGCCGGTCAGCGATTCGAGGGCCTGCGCGGCGCGCCGTTCGTTGCGCTCGGTGCGCTTTTCGATCTCCTGGACCGTCTCCTCCAACCGCCCGTCCTCGCCGCGCGCCTCAATGAGGCTCGAAAGCGATTCGAGGGCCTGAGCGGCGCGCCGCTCGCTGCGCTCGGCGCGCCGCTCGATCTCTTGGATGGCGTCTTCGAGGCGGTTGCGGGCGCGTTCGGGTTGGCGCTCCGGCGCGCGCTGGGCGCGCCGCTCGATGCGCGCCACGGCTCGCTCCAGCGGGTCAGGCTCGGCGAAATCGGGCTCGGCGGGGCGCTGGGGCGTCGGTTGCCGGGCTTGGTGCGGTTCGTCCACGGGCTCGTCGCGGCGGCGGCGGGGTGATTCGTCGCGCACCGCGAATCGGTCGACCGCCTCGCGACGGCTCGGTGGCGGGCCGTCGCTTGGCGGCGCGCCGCGCGCCGGCGCCGGCGCCGGCGCTTTGCGCGCCAGGCGGTCGATGCGCTCTTCGATGGCTTCGAGGCGCTCGCGCTCGTTAAGCTCTTGCGGGTCGATGCCGAGGTCCTCGGCATATTCCGCGATGGCTGCGGCGATCCAGTCGTCGAAGTCGACGCCGGCGGATTTCGCCATCTTTTCGGCGATTTTGTGGGCCGATCGCTCGCTCGCGCGGCCGTTTTGCGCCGTTGCCGTTTTCATTGCCCCGCCCACCGCCAGCGCTACCCGCCGTTAACGAACGATGTTTCGGACGATGTGGTGAACAATCCGTTAAGCTGTGCCGAAACGGGTCAATCGCCGCACCGGCGGGTTGCGCGAATTAGCGGTTGTATACACTCATGAGTTGCATAATGCTTGCGAACGCGCTATCCGTAACGGCGGCGCGGACTTTCGTGAGTCGGAAGCCCGAGAACTCTAGGGAACGAGAACGTAAGGGAGACTCGGCGATGGCAACTTTAGGTAATCTTGTGGCGCACCGAATCGATGCGGAGACTCGATCTGATTCGATTGGCAATAACGGCAAGCATGAAATGACCATAGGGGAGATGGCTTCCGAGTTTAACGTCAGTCTGCGCACCCTGCGTTTCTACGAGGATCGCAAATTACTGCGCCCGAGACGGGAAGGTAACTCGCGGCTTTATTCCACAACAGATCGGTTGCGCATGCAGATGATCCTGAAGGGCAAACAGCTTGGCTTCACGTTGACGGAGATTCACGATCTCGTCGGCAATTACGAATCGTCAGACGACTTCGAAGGCAAGCTGAAACCGCAGCAGATCGTGGCGCAAATCGACCATCTCGAACGCCAGCGCACCGAGATCGACGGCGCCATCGCACGCTTGCGGGCGACGCACGAGCGCCTCGCCGACACCTATGCGCCGAGGGAACCGCTCGCCGCCACGGCCTGAGCGGCGGCCTGGTTCACGTTGCGGGGCGATTAGCCCTCGCGCGACGGCTCTCAACGATCTCCACCGCCTTGGCGAAGGACTGGTCGATATCGAGCCGCGTGGTGTCGAGGGTTGCGGCGTCATCGGCGGCGCGCATCGGCGCGTCGGCGCGCTCGGCGTCCCGTGCGTCGCGGCGGGCGATGTCGGCGAGCACGGCGGCGTAGTCGATCTTCTCGCCGCGCCGCATCAGTTCCAGCGCCCGACGCTGAGCGCGCGCGGCGCGGCTGGCGGTGACAAATATCTTAACTTCGGCGCTGGGGCAGATGACGGTGCCGATGTCGCGTCCGTCGAGCACTGCGCCGCTCGGCCGCGCCGCGAAATCGCGCTGCGCCCGGATCAGCGCGGCGCGCACCTCAGGCATCGCCGCCACCACCGAGGCGGCCTCGCCCATGCGGGCGTCGCGCAGCGCGCCCTCGTCGAACTCCATCAAGCTGAGCCCGCGCGCGGCGGCGACCGCGGCCTCGACGTCGCTTAGCGCTTTGTCGGCTTGGATGAGGCTGGCGGCGGTGGCGCGATAGAGCAAGCCGGTGTCCAGATGCGGCAGGCCGTAATGCGCGGCCAGCCGGCGCGCGATTGTGCCCTTGCCGGAAGCCGCGGGACCGTCGATAGCGATAATCACGCGCCGCTCCGCGCATGCGTCGCGAGCCGATGCTGTCGCGCGCGGCCGAACCTGGTCAACACGTCGTCCCCGATCCTCTTCCGGCGCCGGACCTTGGTCTCGCCCCGGATCTTGGCCTCGCCTCGCGGTTTAGGGGGGCAGCCGGCCGCTGTCGAGCGTTGCGGGCCGCCAGGAAGGCGCCATTGCGACGCAACGCCGCTTGCGCCCCAAGGGGCGCGCGCTTATCCACAGTGCAGACCCCGGCGCCGCGCGAGTGCGCCGACCCCAGAACGGAGACCAAGCCATGAGCACGACGGGCGGCGCGCCGAATAAGACCAAAGCAAGCCTGCGCTCCAAGCAATGGTTCGACAATCCTAAAAACCCCGGCATGACAGCGCTCTATATCGAGCGCTATCTCAATTTCGGCCTCACCCCGGGAGAGCTGCGCTCCGGCAAACCGATCATCGGCATCGCCCAGACCGGCTCGGATCTGTCGCCGTGCAATCGGCATCATATCGAACTGGCCAAGCGCGTGCGCGACGGCATTCTGGCGGCCGGCGGCGTGGCGTTCGAATTCCCGGTGCATCCGATCCAGGAGACCGGCAAGCGTCCGACCGCCGCGCTCGACCGCAACCTCGCCTATCTCGGCCTCGTCGAGACGCTGTACGGCTATTTCATCGACGGCGTCGTGTTGACCACCGGCTGTGACAAGACCATGCCGGCCTGCGTCATGGCGGCGGCGACCGTCAACCTTCCGGCGATCGTGCTCAGCGGCGGGCCGATGAACAACGGCTGGCATCACGGCGAGCGCACCGGCTCCGGCACCATCGTCTGGAAGGCGCGCGAGCAACTGGCGGCCGGCGAGATCGACTACGAGCAATTCATGGAGATCGTCACCTCCTCGGCGCCTTCGGTTGGCCATTGTAACACCATGGGCACCGCCTCGACGATGAACGCGCTCGCCGAGGCGCTCGGCATGAGCCTGCCGGGCTGCGCCGCCATCCCCGGCCCGCATCGCGAGCGCGGCCAGATCGCCTATGAGACCGGCAAGCGCATCGTCGAGATGGTATGGGAGGATTTGAAGCCTTCCGACATCATCACCCGGCAAGCACTGGAGAACGCCATCATCGTCAACTCGGCGATTGGCGGCTCAACCAACGCGCCGATCCACATCAACGCCATCGCCCGCCATATCGGCGTCAAGCTCGACATCGAAGATTGGGAGACCGTCGGCCACAAGATTCCGCTGCTGGTCAACATGCAGCCGGCGGGCAAATATCTCGGCGAAGAGTTCCACCGCGCCGGCGGCGTGCCGGCGGTGGTGCATGAACTGATGAAGAACAACCTCGTCCACGCCGACGCGCTGACCGTCAACGGCAAGACGCTCGGCGAAAACTGCGCCAAGAAGGCGACCGACGATCACGACGTCATCTATCCCATCGACAAACCGATGATGCCGGACGCCGGCTTCATCGTGCTGAAGGGCAACCTGTTCAACAACGCGGTGATGAAGACCAGCGTCATCGGCGAGGAATTCCGTCAGCGCTACCTCAGCGATCCCAAGGACCCGGAGGCTTTCGAGGGCCGCGCCATCGTGTTCGAGGGGCCGGAGGATTATCACCACCGCATCGAGGACCCGGCGCTGGACATCGACGAGCGCTGCATATTGTTTGTCCGTGGCGTTGGGGCGATCGGCTATCCCGGCAGCGCCGAGGTCGTCAACATGCAGCCGCCGGCCTATCTGATAAAGAAGGGCGTGCATGCGCTGCCCTGCATCGGCGACGGGCGCCAGTCCGGCACCTCCGGTTCGCCCTCCATCCTCAACGCCTCGCCGGAGGCGGCGGCGGGCGGCGGGCTGGCGCTGCTGCGCACCGGCGACCGCGTGCGCATCGATCTCAACAAGCGCAGCGCCAACATCCTGATAAGCGCCGCCGAGCTTGCCGAGCGACGGGCGACGCTGGAGGCGCAGCCGTTCGCGTTCCCAAAGAGTCAGACGCCATGGCAGGAGATCCAGCGCTCGATGGTGGCGCAACTCGACGAGGGCATGGTGTTGAAGCCGGCCGTCGGTTTCCAGCGGATCGCGCAGACGGCGGGCGTGCCGCGCGACAACCACTGATACGGTTTTCGCCAGAAGACCCTATTCGGTTCGCGCAAACTTCCCTTTCTCTACAAGAAGTTCGCGCGATCGTTTTCGAGTCCTTGACTCGGAAACCGTATCACGCCCCGCGTCCCTTCAACCGCGCGGGCGCGCCTGAAGCGTGAGCCAGTTGGCGATCTCGCGGCGGCGCGCCGCCGCATCGAGGATGTCCTGGCCGATATCGAAACGCCAGGCGATGTCGCGGCGGGCAGGCGAAGCCTCCAGCGCGACGAGGTCGCGCGCGTAAGCTTCGAGATCGGCGAGCGAGGCGAACAGGCCGTCGTCGACGAGACGCTGGCCGTAGCGCCGCACCACTGCGGCGATGTCGGCGAGGCTGTATTCGGGATGGTATTGCACCGCCCAGACGACGCTGGCCCCGGCGCGGATTTCCGCCGCTTGCACTTGGCTCATGGCGTTGGTCGCGGTGACGGCAGCGCCCGGCGGAAGGGTCGCGACCTCGTCGGCATGGATGGCCGGCGCGTCGAAGGCCAGGCCGCGCCCGCTGTGCAGGGGATGGGCGCGCCCGGCGTCGGTCAGCGTCACCTTGCGGGCGAAACCGACCTCGCGGCCGCGCGGATTGGCGCGCACCTCGCCGCCGGCCGCGACGGTGGCCACTTGCAGGCCCCAGCAGGAGCCGAACATCGGCAGCCCCAGCGCGAACGCGGCGCGGGCGAATTCGACCTGGCGCAGCGATTCCGGCTCGCGCAGGTGAATGGTCAGCGACGAGCCGGTAATGGCGACGCCGTCGTAGGAGTCGAGCGGCGCGGGCATCCGCGCGTCCGCGTCGGCGGGAAAGCAGATGTCGACGGTCGCCTCGGGCGCCAACTCGCGCAGCACGGCGGCGTAGCTCTCGCTCGGCGTTTGGCCGACAAAGCTCACGATCCGCCGCCGCCCCTCCGCCGAATTGCCCTCCGCGACCAGCAGACGCGCCATTCATCGCCCCCCGAGATCGCCACGAATGGCGGCCAGCGTCAGCGCCTCGAACTCGGCCTCGCTGAGCCGGCGCGGATTGGCGCCCGCCGTCGGGTCGTTGACGGCGTCGGCGGCGATCGCCTTGGCGTCGGCCTCCTTGACGCCCATCTCGGCCAGAGTGTGTGGCACGTCGAGCTTTTTGCGAAGCCTGAGAATCCAATCCAGCATGGCGCCGAAATCCGCCTTCGGCAACGCCAGCGCGCGCGCCAGCACCGGCATCTTGGCGGCGATGGCGTCGCGGTTGGCGAGCATCACATAGGGGAACATCACGCCATTGGTCATGCCGTGGTGGGTGTCGTAGCGCGCCCCCACCGGATGCGAGACGGAATGGATCGCGCCGAGTCCCTTCTGGAACGCTGTCGCGCCCATCGAAGCGGCGGCGAACATTTGCGCGCGCGCCTCCAGATCGGCGCCGTTGGCGGCCGCGCGCGGCAGATAGGCGTCGACGATGCGCACGCCCTCGATGGCGACGCCGTCGGCGAGCGGGTGGAAGGCGTTGACGCAATAGGCCTCGAAGCAATGGGCGAGCGCATCCATGCCGGTGCCGACGGTGAGATAGCGCGGCAGGCCGACGGCGAGTTCGGGGTCTTCGATCGCCACCTTCGGCATCATGGCGGGGTGGTAGATGATCTTCTTCTGGTGCGTCGCCTCATTGGTGATGACGCCGGCGCGGCCGACCTCGGAGCCGGTGCCGGCTGTGGTTGGCACGGCGATGATCGGCGCGATGCCGGCCGCGTTGGCGCGCGTCCACCAATCGCCGACGTCTTCGAAGTCCCATACCGGCCGCGTCTGCGCCTGCATGAAGGCGACGCATTTGCCGACGTCGAGCGCCGAGCCGCCGCCGACGGCGACGACGCCGTCATGGCCGCCGGCCTTGTAGGCGGCGACCCCGGCGGCGAGATTGGCCTGCGTCGGGTTCGGCTTGACGTCGCTGAACACCGCCGCTTGGAGGCCCGCCGATCGCAACCGTTCGACGACGCCAGCGACGATGGCGGATGCGGCGAGGCCGCGATCGGTGACGACGAGCGGCTTGACGACGCCATGCGCGCGGCAGGTCTCGGCGACATCCTTGATGCGGCCGATCCCGGTCAGGATGCGGGTCGGGAAGTTCCAGGCGCTGGTGAGGAAGGCGCTCATGCTGTCGGTCTCTTCAGAGGTTGGTGCGCAGGTGATAGGACTTCGGCCGCGTCATCGCCTCGAAGCCGAGGTAGGACATGCCGGCGCCGCGGCCGGTGTCCTTGACGCCGCTCCAGGCGAGATAGGGATCGACATAGTCGCAGCGGTTCATCAACACCGTGCCGGCGGCCAGCGCGTCGCCGATGCGCTCGGCGGCGTTGGCGTCGGCGCTCCAGATCGAGGCGGTGAGGCCATAGGGGCTGTCGTTCATCAGCCGGATCGCCTCCTCGTCGCCGGAAACCTTCATGATCCCGACCACGGGACCGAAACTCTCCTCCCACATCACCTTCATCGTGTGGTCGACGCCGATGAGCGCCTGCGGAGCGAGATAGGGCGTGCCGGCGCGGTCGGCGGGGAAGGTCGAGGGGTCGACGAGCGCTTTGGCGCCCTTAGCGAGCGCCTCGGCGGTGTGGTCGCGCACGAGGGCCGCGAAGCGCGCCGCCGCCATCGGCCCCAGCGTCGTCGCGGCGTCCAGGGGATCGCCGAGCTTGTAGGCGGCAGCTACTGCGGCGAAAGCCTCGACGAAGCGGTCGTAAAGCCGCTCGTGGACATAGACGCGCTCGACGCCGCAGCAGCATTGGCCGGAATTGTAATAGGCGCCGTCGGCGACATTGGCGACGGCGTAATCGAAATCGGCGTCGGCGCGCACATAGGCGGGGTCCTTGCCGCCGAGTTCGAGGCCCAGCGTGGTGAACGTGCCGGCGGCGGCGCGTTCGATCGCCTGGCCGCCCGCCACCGAGCCGGTGAAGTTGACGTGATCGACGCCGCGTGAGGCGATCAGCCGCGTCGTTCCGGCGTGATCGAGGCTGACGGTCTGGAACAGGCCCTTGGGCAGGCCGATGCGGTCGAACGCTTGCTGGAAGCGCGCGCCGGTGAGCAGCGTTTGCGCCGCCGGCTTGAGCAGCACGGCGTCGCCGCTGAGCAAAGCTGGCAGGATCGAGTTGAGCGCCGTCAGAAAGGGATAGTTCCACGGCGCGACGACCAGCACGATTCCGGCGGCCGCGCGCTTTATCCTGCGCGTGAAGCCGGGCTTCGGCGGCGGGACGTAAGGCGCAAGCGCCGCATCCGAGATTTCGATCAGCGCCCGGCCGCGTTCGACGAAGCTGCCGATCTCGCCGCCGTAGCGCACCGGGCGGCCCATCTGCAACGCCAGTTCCGGCACGATGTCGTCGTTCATCGCCTGCATGGCGGCGAGGAAGGCGCCCATCCTGGCCTTGCGCTCGGCGAGCGGAACCTGAGCCCATTCGCGCTGCGCGCGGCGCGCCGCGCTGAGCGCCGCGGCGACCTCGGCCTCGGACATCGCCGGGCGGCGGGCGACCTCGCGCCCATCGACCGGGGAAATGCAGACAATGTCGCTCAACCGCCGCTCCTCGTCTGGCCGTCGCGCGGCCCTTCTAGCACCAGTCGCCGCAGCACGCCGTGAAGCCAGGCCGCGCCGAGTTCAAGATCTTCCGGCGCCGTCCATTCGTCGGGATGGTGGCAGAGGCCGTTGCGGCTCGGCACCGTCAACATCAGCACCGGGAGGAATGCCGCCAGCGTCACCGCGTCGTGGCCGGGCAGCGTTTCGACCGCCAGCGGCGCGAAGCCAAGCGGCGCGGCGACGGCGCGCGCCAGCGCCCCCAGGCCCTCGTCGAAGCGGCCGGGGCGGCGCAGTTCGTCGCGCTCGATGCGCCAGCTCGCGCGCGCCGTGGCGCAGGCGACCGAGACCATCTCCATAAGCCGGTCGCGCGCGGCAGCCATCGCGTCGCCCTTGGGCGAGCGTAGCTCGAAGCTGGCGGTGACGGCGCTCGGCACGACATTGGGCGAGTTGGGCGTCACCACCAGCTTGCCGACCGAGGTGTGGAGATCGCCAACCGGAGCGGCGTCGGCAAGATGGCGCACGCCGGCGATCACTTGGGCTGCGGCGTAAAGCGCGTCGCGGCGCTTGGCCATCGGCGTCGGTCCCGTGTGCGAGGCCTCGCCGAGGAAAGTGATGTCGAGTTTATGGGCGCCCCACCAGCGCTCGAAAATCCCCAGCCGAGCGCCCTGGCTCTCCAGTTGCGAGCTACATTCGACATGCAGTTCGACATAGGCGGCCGGCAGCGGCGGCGCTGAGTCGGCGCCGAGGAAGCCGATGGCGTCGAGCGCCTCGCGCAGGCTGAGGCCGGCGACATCCTTGTCGGCGAGCACGGTCTCGACCGGCGTGACGCCGGCATAAGCGCGTGAGCCGAGCAGGGTCTTGAACCGCGCGCCCTCTTCGCCGGCGAAGGCGACGACCGCGAGGTTGAGCTTCGGCTTTGCGCCCGCGAACTCGTCGCGCAGGCGTGCTGCGGCCACCAGCGCGGCGATGACGCCATAGGCGCCGTCGAAACGCCCGCCATAGGGCTGGCTGTCGATATGGCTGCCGGCGAGCGCCCACGGCGCGCCGGGGCCGGCCAGTTCCAGCAGGCCGAAGATATTGCCGACGCCATCGACGCGCACAGCAAAGCCGTCCGCCTCCATCCAGGAGACAAGCTGGCGGCGCGCCTCGCCGTTCGCCGGGGTCGCCTCGACCCGATGCACGCCGCCGTCGCCGGTGGCGCCGATGCGCGAGAAGGCTTCGAAGCGCTCGGCAAAGCGTGGCGGGCAGGCGGGGGTCATGGTTTCAGATGATCTCGAAATAGCGCGCGAGTTCCCAATCGGTGATGGCGCACTGGAACTCGCGCTCCTCCCAGCGCCGGGTCATAGCGTAATGCTCGACGAATGTGTCGCCGAACAGGTCGCGCGCCGCCGCCGAGGCCTCGAAGCGGTTGGCGGCCTCGCCCAGCGTGCGCGGCAGCGCCCGCTCCGGCGCATGCGCCACGGCATAGGCGTTGCCTGCGATCGGCGCGTCGGGCTCGATGCGATGCTCGATTCCCCACAGGCCGGAGCCGAGCGCGGCGGCGAGCGCCAGATAGGGATTGATGTCGGCCGCGGCGACCCGGTATTCGACGCGCTGGCTCGAAGGCGCGCCGGGAATGGCGCGCAGCGCGCAGGTGCGGTTCTCGACGCCCCAAGTCGCCTCGGTGGGGGCCCAGAAGCCGGGAATCAGCCGCGAATAGCTGTTGACGGTCGGGGCGACCATCGCCAGCAGTTCCGGCATCAGCGCCTGCTGGCCGCCGATGAACCAGCGCATGACGTCCGACAGGCCCTGCGGCTTGGCGGCGTCGTGGAACGCCGGCCGGCCGTCGCGGTCTTTCAGCGACAGATGCAGATGGCCGGACTGGCCGGGATAGGCGTTCGACCACTTGGCCATGAAGGTCAGCATCTTGCCCTGGCGCTCGGCCAGCACTTTCGAGAACGTCTTGAACACCACGGCGCGGTCGGCGGCCGACAGCACGTCGCAATATTGAATCGCGGCCTCCAGCACGCCGGGGCCGGTCTCGGTGTGCAGGCCCTCGATCGGCGTATCCATATCGGCGCCGAGCTTCAGCAGCGCGTGATGGAAATCCGCTTCGGCCGAAGCGCGCAGCATCGAATAGCCGAACCAGCCGGGCGTCCAGTTGCTGAGATTGCGATAGCCCTTCTCGCGCACGCTATGCGGGGTTTCGTTGAAGACGAAGAACTCGAACTCGGCGGCGGCGGCGGCCGAGAAGCCGAGCTTGGCGGCGCGCGCGATCGTGCGTTTCAGCAAAGTGCGCGGGCAGACGGCGGCGGTGTGGCCCTCGAAATCGCCGAGGAACAGCAGCATGTCGCCCTCTAGCGGCAGGTTGCGCGCGCTGGCGAGGTCGATGCGCACCGGCGCGTCGGGAAAGGCGGTATGCCAGCCGGTGAGCTTCGCCTTGTCGTAGAGCTGATCGTTGGAGTCCCAACCGAACACCACGTCGCAGAAACTGAAACCGGATTTGAGCGCCGAGACGAATTTGTCGCGCCCGATGTATTTGCCGCGCATGATTCCGTCGATGTCGGTGGCGGCGACCTTGACGTGGCTAAGGCCGCGCGCCTCGACCACGGCGCGGGCATCTTCGGCGGTCTTGATCTGGCGCGGGTCCATCTAAGCCGGGTTCTTTCCGTGGGAGGCGGCGATTTCGCCGAGCGCCGCGTCGCAGGCTTCCAGTAGTTGATCGGCGTCGGCGGGCGCGAACGGCAGCGGCGGGCGGACCTTCAGCGTCGCGCCGAACGCCCCGGCGGCGCCGATCAGCACGCCGCGATCACGCAAAAGGTTTATCATCGCCGTCGCCATCTCCGGCGCCGGCGTCTTTGTCTGGCGGTCGTGGACGAGTTCGACGCCGATGAACAGCCCGGCGCCGCGCACCTCGCCGATCGCCTGGCGGCGATTGGCGAGCGCGCGCAAGCCCTCGATGAGATAGCCGCCGGTGGCGGCAGCGTTTTCGATCAGCCCCTCGTCACTGAGCACGTCGAGCACCGCCAGCCCCGCCGCCGCCGCCACCGTGTTGCCGCCGAAAGTGTTGAAATAGCGGACCTCGGCGGCGAAGCGGTCGAGCAGTTCGGCGCGGGTCGCAACGCCCGCCATCGGGAAGCCGTTGCCCATCGGCTTGCCCATGGTGACGATGTCGGGGACGACGCCGTGGCGCGTAAAGCCCCACATGGCGCCGGTGCGGCCGAAGCCCGGCTGCACCTCGTCGGCGATGAACAGGCCGCCGCGCCGATGCACGGCCTCGACCGCGGCTGTGAGAAAACCCGGCGGGTCCGCGAATACGCCGTCGCTGGAAAAGATGCTGTCGACAAGCAAGCCGGCGAAACGCACGCCGTTGGCTTCGAGATCGTCGATCGCCGCCTCGATCGAGGCGGCGAAGCGCTGGCCGAGATCGGCGGTCGCGGCGCGGTAGGCGTCGGGCGCGGGCACGGCGCGCACATGCGCGGCGAGCGGCCGGTTCGGCCGCGACGACGGCGAGACCTCGCTCACCGCCGCGGTGTTGCCGTGATAGGCGGCCTCAGTGACGACGAAACCGGCGCCGCCGGTCGCCGTCGTCGCGATGCGCAGCGCCAGGTCGTTGGCCTCGCTGCCGGTGCAGGTGAGCGCGAGGCGGCGGATCGGCGCCGGAAAGGTCGCCAGCAGACGCTCGGCATAAGCGTCGACGACATCGTTGAGATAGCGGGTGTGGGTGTTGAGCCGGCCCGCCTGACGCGCGATCGCCTCGACGACGCGCGGATGGCTGTGCCCGACGGCGGGCACGTTGTTATAGACATCGAGATAGCGCCGGCCCTCGACATCGAACATATGCACCCCCTCGGCGCGCGCCATCCGGATCGGGCGCTCGTAGAACAACACCGAGCGTTCGCCGAAATGGCTGAGGCGCGTGTCGACCGCCGCACCGAGCGCCGCGTCGAGCTTGCCCGCCGCGCGGGGGTCGAAAGCGTTGAGCGCCAGGATTTCCTTGTTTGCCGGCATGCCCCACCCCTGCGCCGGCGGCGTGGCCGCGCGGCGGCTTCTCCATGCCCATATGCGGAACTTTCCACAACGGCTGCGGAGTCTAGGCAATGATTTCGAGGAGAGGGTTGCGGATTATGCACAGAATGCGGGCACAACCGTCCTCTGGCGCGCCGCCGCCTGCCTCATAAACGAGGAACCTGCCACACATTCGCTGTAGACGCCCAACATTTTTTGAGCGACTATCCACGTCGCCGGTAAAGCCGGGCGAGCACTCTCAAGAGGCGCAAGACGGTGGGGACGGGAGCCGGGATGGGAAACGCGGACAGCGCCACGCTGGTCGGCGACACGAGTGGCCTGCGTCGGCCCGATCGCGACCGGCTCTCCAAATCCGCCCGCCATCAGCACATCCTCGCCCAACTCAGCGCGGCGCCGGCGCTGCGCGCCTCCGAACTCGCCGAGGCGCTCGGCGTCTCCGGCGAGACGATCCGCCGCGACCTCATGGAGTTGCACAATCGCCGGCTCATCAACCGCACTTATGGCGGCGCCGCGCGGCCGTTCGCGCACGAGCAGGCGGTCGGCGACCGCAAGGCGGCGATGGTGGCCGAGCGCGAGGCGATGGCCGCCGTCGTCGCGGCGCTGATCCGGCCCAAGGAAGTGCTGATGATGGGGGCCGGGGCGACGACCTACCACGTCGCGCGGGCGCTGGCCGTGCGCGGCCAGGACATCACCGTCATCACCCATGATTTCGCCATCGCCAGCGCGCTCGCCCCCAACCGCAGCATCCGCGTGCTGTTCTGCCCCGGGCGCTATCACGCCTCGGAAGGCTATGTGTACGGCGCCCAGACGATCCAGAGCATCAACGCCTATGAGGCCAACCGCGCCATCGTCGGGGCGACCGGGATCGGGGCGCGCGGCGTCCACGACGCCGACGACGAGGCCGGCGCGATCTATGGCGCGATGGTCAAGCGCGCCTCCGAATCCATCCTCGTCGCCGACCGCTCGAAGTTCGATCAGCCGGCGCTGACGGTGTTCGCGCAATGGGCCGACATCGACCGCCTGGTGACCGACCGCGCGCCTTCGGGGGCGCTCGCCGCCGCGCTGCGGGCGGCCGGCACCGAGGTGACGGTCGCCGAGCCCGCGGGCGCCAAGATGCTTCCGCCCAAGATGCTGCCGCCGAGGAGATGAACCGATGCGCGACCCCGAACCTGCGCCGCGCCTTTCCGCATTGCGCAGAAGCGAAATCGGCCGCGTCACCCTCTATGCGGTGACCGGCGCCGTCACCCATGGCGCGCCGCTCGAAGAGCCGCCGGCGCCGGACGGGCGTCGGCGCGAGCCGCCGTATCTGTTCGCGACGCCGATCCGCGGCGGCCTGCGCTACATCCAGCACGGCCGCTCGGAGCGCATCGGCGACGGCGAATATGTGCTGTTGAGCCAGAAGGCGTTCTTCGAGCTGGAGATCGATGGCGGCGGCGAGGCGCTGGTGGCCCACATCCCTGCCGCCGATCTCAAGGGCCGCATCGCCTCGGTCGAGGATCACGCCGGCCGGCGCTTTGCCCCCAACGAGCGGATGAGCCGGCTGCTGGTTGATCTCTTGCGCGGCGTCGACGAGGAATTCGCCGACGGCCGGCCGCCCAATCCGGAAGCGCTCGCCACCGAGATCGTCGGCTTCGTCGCGCTGACGCTCGGCGCCGAGGACCGCAGCTCCGTCATCGACGTGCGCAACGGCCGCTATCAACTTCGCCGCCGCATCTTCGACTTCATCGAGATCAACCTCGGCGACCAGAACCTGTCGCCCAAGCGCATCGCCGCCAGCAGCCGCATCTCGCTGAGCTATCTCTACAGCCTGTTCAACGACGACGACACTACGGTCGGCCAGTTCGTGCAGACCAAGCGGCTGCAACGCGCCTACGAGATCCTGGTCGCCGACGTCGCCGGGCGGCGCACGGTGTCGGAAGTCGCCTATGAGGTCGGCTTCAAGAACGTCTCGCATTTCTCGCGCAGCTTCAGCCGCCATTTCCGCATCGCGCCGCGCGATGCGCGCGTGGCGTCGCGGTTGTGCGGCGAGCGGCCGCGCCGCAGCCTCGCCGAAGGGCCGATCGCCTCGGCGCTGTGGCGGCCGGAGCGCGCCGTCGCCGCGGCGCATAGCTGACGACGTTCAGGGCCAAGGGGGACACATGCTCGCGCCGCCATCGAACGAGGCCTCGCCGGCGGAACTGCTGGCCTTCGGCAATGCGCTCGCCGACGCGGCGCGGCCGATCGCGCTCAAATATTTTCGCCAGCCGATCGGCTTCGAGCAGAAGGACGATCTCTCGCCGGTCACCATCGCCGACCGCGCCATCGAGGGCGAATTGCGGCGCCGGATCGCCGAACGCTATCCCCAGCATGGCGTGCTCGGCGAGGAACTCGGCCAGGCGCCGGGCGAGCGCTACACCTGGTATCTCGACCCCATCGACGGCACCAAGAGCTTCATCAGCGGCATGCCGCTGTTCGGCACACTGATCGCGCTCGCCGATGCGGATCAGGTGCGGCTCGGCGTCATCGACATGCCGGCGCTCGGCGAGCGCTGGACCGGCGACGGCCGCGTGGCGACGCTGAACGGCAGCCCGGCGCGCGTCAGCAAGATCGTCAAGCTCGCCGAGGCGCAGATCTATACGTCCTCGCCGGACTTCTTCCAGCCCGAGGAATGGTCGCGCTATGAGGCGCTGAGCCGGCGCTGTTTGTTCCGCCGCTTCGGCGGCGATTGCTATCAATACGCGCTGCTGGCCTCCGGCCATTGCGATCTCGTGGTTGAGACCTCGCTGAAGAGCTTCGACTTCATGGCGCTGATCGCGGTGATCGAAGGCGCGGGCGGCCTGATCCGCGACTGGCGCGGGCAGCGGTTGACGCCGGCCTCCGACGGCCGCGTCGTCGCCGCCGCGACGCCGGAACTGATGGAGCAGGCGTTGACAGCGTTGGGGCTTTAGCTTGCGTGGCTTGCGTGCTTGATCGCGCCGGCGCCGCGTACAGCGCCAGCAACGGAATCGTGGACGGCTAGCTAGCGTTGAGGCGGGGCCTTTGGACTAGGTTGTCGGTCAATAATAAAGGGCGCGGGCGACAGCCCAAGGCTTAGCAGGAGGACAGGCAAGGCAATGATCAATCGAAGAGATCTCATGCGAGGCGCCCTGGTTGGCGCGGGCGCTTTCGGATTTGGCCGGGTCAACCCGGATTTCCTGTTCAATTCCGCCTTCGCCGCCGAAAACCGCCCGGTGCGGTTTCTCGGCGCCGAGGCGCTGACCGGCAACTGGGACCCGACGACGCACACCAACCTCGGCCAGTTGATCGTCGAAGGCTTCGTCTTCGGCTACCTCACCCGTGCGCCGATGCGGCCGGAAAAGCCGGACGAATTGGTGTTCGAACTCGCGGAATCGCTGACGCCGCTCGACCAGTACACAATGGAGGTCAAGCTTCGCAAGGGCGTGAAGTTCCACAACGGCGAGCCGTTCACCGCCGCCGACGTCAAGGCGACCTACGAATACGGCTGCCTGCCGGATCGCCCGGCGCAATGGTATCCGGGCCGCGTCAAGATCGACATCGTCGACGATTACACCTGCCACATCAACACCAAGGATTACGGCTATCCCGCCGCGCTCTACTACTACCTGTCGTCGTTCCTGCCGATCATGTCGGCCAAGGACGTCGCCAACAAGAAGCAGCTCTCGGCGCGCATGAACGGCACCGGGCCGTTCAAATATGTCGAGCAGCAGAACGATACGACGGTGCTGGCCGCCAACGCCGATTTCTTCATGGGCAAGCCGAAGGTGCCGGGGGTCCATTATCACTTCGTCGGCGACACCACGACGCGCACGCTTTCGCTGCTCAACGGCGAGGCCGACATCATCGAGCGGCTGGAGGCCGAGCAGGTCGAGACGATCTCCAAGGATGCGCGCTTCAACATCCACAAGGCGCTGTCGGTGGAGAACAAATATCTGTTCTTCCGCTGCTCGAAGAAGCCGTTCGACGACGCGCGCATTCGCCTTGCCGCCTGCCACTCCATCGATCGCAAGCAGGTGCTTGAGATCCTCGGCGTTTCCGGCGCTTATTCGAAAGCGCATATCTCGCCGGTCAAGTTCGGCTACGCCGAGGTCGCCGATTATCCCGAATTCGATCCCGACAAGGCGCAGGCGCTGCTGGCGGAAGCCGGGTTCCCCAAAGGCGCGGGGCTGCCGGAACTGACCTATTACACCTCCGTCGGCTTCTACCCGAAAACCAAGGAATACGCCGAGCTAATCACCGCCATGTTGGAGGATCAGGGCTTCAAGGTGAACCTGCAAACGCTGGAAGTCGCGGCCTGGGGCAATCTGCTCTATGACAAGCCCGGCGGCGGCGAAGGCAACATGATTGATTGCGGCTGGTGCACCGGCTCGCCGGAGCCCGACCTCGTCATCCGCACCCACTTCCATTCCTCGTCGAAACGCATCACCGGCATCGTCGACAAGGATCTCGACGCGACGCTCGACAAGGAGCGCAACGCGCCTTCCATCGCCGAGCGCAAGAAGATCCTGCAAACCGAGACGCTGCCGACGATCGCCAGAAAGGCGCCGGCGTTGTCGCTGTTCACCTCGGTGTTCATCCACGCCTACACCAAGAAGCTCGACGGATTGTATATCTATCCGAACGGCATGCAGGACATGACCAAGGCCACCTTGGCGTGACGACTTGGCCGCCCTCTCTCGCGCGCTCCACGCGTGGGAGCGAGGGCGGCCTGTGCTTGACGAGGAAGCTCGCGCCCCGTTTATGTCACGATCTCCCCGCCGGCGCGGGGACAGGCCAGAGCTGACCCGATGCTGATCCTTGAATTCCTGGTCAAGCGTATCGCGCAAGGCGTGCTGATCCTCTTCATCACCTCGCTCATCATCTTCACGTTGCTGCGTGTGGTGCCCGGCGATCCCGTGCGGCTGATTGTCGGCGGCATGGCGCCGGACAATGTCGTGGAGGAGGTGGCGACCAAGATGGGCCTGCGCGATCCCATCATCGTGCAATACGGGCGCTATGTCGGCAAGCTCGTGCAAGGCGACATGGGCCAATCCTATCTGCGGCCGCGCAACGGCATGGTGGCGACCGGCGGCCAATATATCGATCCGACCAAATCCAACATGGCGCCAGTCGCCGACCTCATTCTCGAACGCCTGCCTTACACCCTGCAACTCGGCGGCCTTGCGCTGCTGTTCGCGTTGGCGATGGCCATTCCCATTGGCATCGCCGGCGGCCTGCATCCCGACGGCTGGCAAAATACGCTCGCCTTCGGGGTGCAATCGCTATTCGTGTCGCTGCCGAATTTCTGGCTCGCCATCATTCTCATTCTGTTCGTGTCGGTGAAGCTGCATTTGTTGCCGGCGCTTGGCTACAAGGGCTTCAGCTATACGATTCTGCCGGCCTTGGTGCTGGCGGTCGAGATCACGCCGTTCATCGTGCGCACGCTGACGACTTCGCTCGGCGAGGTGATGCAGGCGAATTTCATCGATGAGGCGCGGGTGCGCGGCCTGCCCAGGCGGCGCATCGTCTATGCGCACGCGCTGCGCAACGCCGCGACGCCGCTCATCAACCTGCTTGGCATCCAGCTCTCGACGCTGATCGGCGGCGTGCTGGTGATCGAATATATCTTCGACTATCCCGGGCTTGGCGACCTCACGGTGGTTTCGGTCATCGGCCGCGATTTCCCGGTGATCGAGGGTATCGCGATCACCACCAGCGCGGTGTTCGTGTTCATCAACATCATCGTCGATCTCGTCGCCTATCTCATCGATCCCAGGGTGGAGCTATGACCGTGTCGGCAGGCGCCCTCGCAGCGGACGAGGCCGGCGCGGTGAGCCAGCGTTCGCGTTCGATCAACCGCCGCATCCTCGGCGCGGCCTGGAGCACGGTCGCCTTCAAACTCGGCTTCTTTGTATTCGTGACGCTGCTGCTGGCCTCGCTCACCACGCCGCTGCTGTCGCCGATCAGCGCGACGCGGATGAAAGTGCATGACCGCTTTCTGGCGCCTTTGTTCCTTGGCCCGAAATGGGAATGGGTGCATCCGCTCGGCACCGACCAGCTTGGCCGCGACATGCTGATGCGGTGCCTGGTCGGTCTGCAATATTCGCTGATGATCGGCGTCGTCACCGTGCTGCTGATTTTCATTCTCGGCTGCGGGCTGGGGTTGTTCGCCGGCTTCAAGGGCAAGTGGTGGGATCTCGCCATCATGCGCATCACCGATGCGCAATTGTCGATCCCGATGATTATCCTGGCGATCACCATTCTCGGCGTGTCGCGGCCGAGCGTGCCGAACATCATCATCGTGCTGGCGCTGTCGGGTTGGCCGCTCTATGCGCGTATCGCCCGCAGCGCCGCCGTCACCGAGCGCGACAAGGAATATGTCAGGGGCCTGCGCGTGCTTGGCGCCAGCGACTGGCGCATCCTGGTGCTGTTCGTGGCGCCCAACATTCTGCCGCCGATCGCCTTCGTGGCGGTGCTGGACGTGGCGCGCATGATGATTTTCGAGGCGGTGCTCGGCTTCCTGGGGCTGGGCGTGCAGCCGCCGACGCCGAGCTTCGGCAGCATCATCGCCGATTCGCGCAAATATCTCATCAACGCCTGGTGGATCGCCACCAGCCCCGGGCTGTTCCTGGCGCTGGCGCTGACCTCGATCAACCTGATGGGCGCGTCGCTCGAAAAGGCGCGCAACCGCATCTTCGGGGGCCTGTGATGGAGCGCGCCCTGCTGCTCGACGTGCGTGATCTCAAGGTTGGTCCGCTCGACCCGGCGGCGGCGCCGATCCTCGACGGCGTATCGCTGCAACTTCATGCCTCCGAGATTCTCGGCATCTACGGCGAAAGCGGGTCCGGCAAGACGATCCTCAGCCGCGCGCTGGCGGATTGGCTGCCGGAGACGCTCGCCTATCGCGGCGGCGGGCTGAGCTTCGCTGGCGCCGACGTTCTGGGCCGGGGACGCAAGAGCACGTTCCGCGCCGGCCGCGACATCGCCTATATCGGCTCCAAGCCGCAATCCTCGCTCGACCCGACGACGCCGGTCGGCAGCCAGATCACCGAGAAGTTGCGCAGCGTGCGGCCGGATTGGTCGCCGCGCGATTGCCGCGATCGCGTCATCCAATGGCTCGGCGAGGTGCGCATTCCCTCGCCTAAGGAGCGCTATTGGGATTATCCGGCGAAGTTCTCCGGCGGCATGATGCAGCGCGCGATGATCGTCGACGCCATCTGCGCGGAGCCGGCGGTGCTGATCGCCGACAACATCACCCAGCCGCTCGACGTCACCATCGCGGCGCAGATCGTCACGCTGCTGCACGATCTCTGCCTGCGGCTCAAGATGGCGACGATCTACCTGTCGTCGTCGTTGCCGACGCTCGGCCAGTTCGCCAAGCGCACGGCGGTGCTGCACGGCGGCCGACTCATCGAGGAGCAGCCGTTCGCCGACCTCATCGCCCGGCCGCGGACCGATTACACGCGCAAGGCGATCGCCAGCGTGCCGCGCATCTGGGCGACGTCGGAGGGGCCGCTGGCGCGGCGCGTCAGCCACGGGGAAGCGCCGCTGATGCGCGTCGAGAAGGCAGTGCGCACCTACAAGGCGCGCAAGCGCGGCACGTTCAATACGTTCTCGCACATCCAGGCCGTGCGCGGGGTGACGCTCGACATCATGCCGCGCGAGAATTTCGGCATCGTCGGCGAGTCCGGTTGCGGGAAATCGACGCTGACGCGCCTGCTGTCCTGGCTCGAACGCCCCGATGCCGGCGCCGTCGCCCTCAACGGCGTCTCCTTCGCCGATCTCTCGGAGCGCCAGCTCATCAACAAGCGCAACGAGTTTCAACTGCTGCTGCAAGATCCTCATAATGCGCTGCCGCCGCGTACGACGGTCGGGCGCATGATCGAGGAGAGCCTGCGCATTCGTCGCCGCACGCCGGCCAAGGAACTGCGCGCCAAGGTCAGCGCCGTCATGTCCGAGGTCGGCCTGGCGGCCGCGCTCTATGACGAACTGCCGGTCGCCTTGTCGACCGGCGAGCGCCAGCGCATCTCGATCGCGCGGGCGCTGATCCTCAATCCGAAGCTGCTCATCCTCGACGAGACGTTGACCGCCCTCGACCAGCGCGAGCAATCGAAGCTGATCGAGCTGTTCTCCTGGCTCCAGCAGAAGAACGATCTCACCTATGTCTTCATCTCGCATGATCTGGCGATGGTGCGCAGGGTCTGCACCCGCATCGCGGTGATGTATCTGGGCGAGATGGTGGAGATCGCCGACAATCGCGAACTGTTCTTCGATCCCCTGCATCCCTACACCAAGGCGCTACTTTCGGCTGCGCCGACGCTGGAGGAGAAGCCGCTCGAAACGCGCGATCTCCTGCTCGAAGGCGAGCCGCCGAGCCCGATCGACATCCCGCCTGGATGCTCCTTCGCCTCGCGCTGTCCGCACGCCTTCGCGCGCTGCCTGGTCGAGACGCCGGCGCTCAAGGCGCGCGGGCCGCACCGGCTCGCCGCCTGCCATCTGCTCGACGCGCCGGCGCTGGCGGCGGAGTGAGGCCTCAGGCCCGCGGCTGCAACGGCCAGTCCATTTCGAAGCCGCGCAGATCCTCCAAGGCGCGCGCCACTTGCAGGACGCCGAGATCGTCGCAGCGGTGGCCGACGATCTGCACGCCGATCGGCAGCCCGCGCGCATCGAAGCCCATGTTGAGCGTCGCGGCGGGCTGGCCGGTCTGGTTGAACGGAGCTGTGAACACGGTGTGGCCGAGCGGCATGGCGCGGTCGGGGCCAGAGGCGTCGGCGGGGAAGTTCACCATCGGCAGCACCGGCGCGATCAGGTAATCATAGGGCTCGCAGGCCGCCAGCAACTGCCCTTTCATGCGCGTGATGTCGGCCAGCGCGCGATAGAGATCGGTCGCCTTGTAGCCTTCCGCCTTTTTCGCCCATGCCAGCACATCGGCGTCGACGCCGTCGGGGCCGTGCGGCGGCAGATTGCTGATCTCGACGAGGCCGCGCACCTGGAAGAAATAATCCATCGGCGCGTAGCCGTCCCAATCGAGCGGCCAGCGGAACGGTTCGACGATAGCGCCGGCGCCGGCGAGCAACCGCCCGGTCTGCTCCACCGTCTCGCGCACGACCGGCTCGACGGCCGGCCCGAAGCCGATGTCGGTGAGCACGCCGATTTTAACGCCCTTGAGGTCGCGATCGAGGCGTTCGTGATATTGCGCGCCGTCGTTGGGAAAGCTCCAGGTGTCGCGTTCGTCGGCGCGCGCCAGCACCGTCAGCATGCGCGCCGCGTCCTCGACGCGCCGCGCCATCGGCCCGGCCATGCGCATGAAATCGGGCGGCAAATGCGGCACGCGGCCATGCGTCGGCTTCAACGAGGCGAGCCCGCAGTGGCCGGAAGGCAGCCGCACCGAGCCGGCGATGTCGGTTCCGACCGTGACGAAGCCGACGCCGGCGGCGATCGAGGCGCCGCCGCCGGACGAGGAGCCGCCGGTGTTCCAGGCCAGACCCCAGGGATTGCGGGTGACGCCGAAAAGCGAGGACAGCCCCGAGGCCATCAGGCCGCAATCGGGCATCGTCGTCTTGGCGAAGATCGGCGCGCCGCTCTCCATCAGCGCCAGCGCCGGCGGCGAGTCGTAGGTGGAGGGCGCGATGTCGGCGTTGGCCTTCAGCCCGTGGCTATAGGGCCAGCCGCGCCGCGCCACGCTGTCCTTGATCGTCACCGGCACGCCGTCGAGGAGCCCCTTCGGCGCGCCCCGCCGCCAGCGCGTCTCGGAGGCCCGCGCCTCGGCCAGCGCCTCCTCGGCATGGAAGGAGGTCAGCGCGTTGATGGCGCCGTTCACCTTCCCGGCGTGGGCGAGGGTGACGTTCATCACCTCGACTGGCGACAAGCGCCCTTTGGCGTAGGCGCCCGTCAGCTCCGCCAGGCTCAGCTTCACCAGTTCGGTTATCGACATGCGAAGGTCTCCGTTGCGTTGGCGGTGGACAGCGGTCTAACGGCAGCAGGCGCGGCGGCGGTAGGCGTGCGGCGAGGCAGGCAAGCATTGGTGGAGGCTGAGGCATCCCCTTTGCGTGCGATCGTCTCAAAATCGGGCGGACGAAACATGAGGCGGACGGCATGAGAGGATTCGAGGAGGAGCGGACCCTGGCGCTCGCCAGCGTCGCCGCCCTGCCGGGTTGGAGCGACCGGCGGCTTCAGGCCGAGCCCGCGATCCCGGTGCTCGCCTCGCCGAGTTGGCGCGGCATCGATGGCGCGCCCTGGCGGGTGCGGGATATGGAGAACGGCGGCAGCCTGTTCGTCAAGATCATGGACGCCGATGCCGCCTTCTATATCGACGTGGCGACCGCTTTTCTCGCCGCGCGCCGCGCCGCCGACATCGGCGTCGGCCCGCGCGTGCTGGCGGCGGATGTCGCCTCGGGCGTGCTGGTGATGGAGGATCTCAACCAAGGCTGGCGCGTCGGCGGGCTCGAACGCCTGCTCGATCCGGCGATCGTCGACGCCGCGCTCGCCGCCCGCGCCGCCTTCGGCGCCAGCGGGCCGTTGCCGAAGACCGCTGGCGTGTTCGACGAGATCGAGCGCTTCTACGCCGACGCCAAGACAGCCGGCGCGCAATTGCCGAGCGACATCGAATTCCTGGTCGAGGAACTGCGCTTCGCCGGCGCCGCGCTCAACGGGGCCGAGATCGAGAAGGCGCCGATCCACGGCGACGGCAATGTCTCGAACCTGCTCATCAGCGACGCCGGCGAGGTCAGGCTCATCGATTTCGACCGCGCGACGATGGCCGATCCCTTGGAGGACGTTGGCAGTTTCCTCGCCGAGGCGTTCGAACAGGAGCCGGAGGCGCGCGCCGCCTTCAGCCGCCATTGCCCCGGCCTCGGCGATGCCGCGTTCAACCGCGCGCGCGTCTATGGCGTCGCCGACGACCTGCGCTGCGGGCTCATCGGCGCGGTGGTGGCGGCGAAATCGCCGCGCAAGACGCATGAGTTCTACAAATTCGCCAGTTGGCGCTTCCTGCGCTGCCGGATGGCGGCGCGCGCGCCGCGCTTCGGCGAGCAACTGCGGGGGATGATATGAGCATCAGACGCCGGGTCGGCGAGGGCGCGAGCGCGCATGAGAAGGCGGTCGAGGCGGCGATCGCCCGCGTGCCGCAATGGCGCGGGCTGAGCGCGACTTACGCCTCGCTGGTCGGCGGTCTGATGAACCAGAACTGGCTGGTCGAGATCGAGGGCGAGGCGCGCAGGTTTTTCGTCAAGGTGCCGGGCGAGGGCTCGGAGATGTTCATCAACCGCGTCACCGCCAACGAGGCGGCGCGCAACGCCCATGCGATGGGCCTGGCGCCGGAGGTGATCTTCTTCGACGCCGCCGACGGGCTGGAGGTCAGCGAATTTCTCGAAGGCTATCGGGCCTGCACCAATGCCGATTTCGGCGATTCCCGTATCCAGGCCGACGCGCTGGCGCTCTATCGCAAAGTCCATTCCGGGCCGCGCCTGCAAGAGACGAAGACGATCTTCGACATGATCGAGGAGCATATCGCGCAAGGGCGCTCGCTCGGCGCGGATTTCCCGGTCGACATGGCGTGGCTGGAACATCGCTACCGGCAGGCCAAGGCCGCCTTTTTCGCCTCCGGCCTCGACATCGCGCCGTGCTTCAACGATCCCATGCCCGGCAATTTCCTCATCAGCGCCGATCCCGCAGCGACCAAGCCGATGCGGCTCATCGACTATGAATTCGCCTCCAACAACGAGCGCAGCTACGAGCTTGGCGTATTGTTCGCCGAGATGTTTTACGACGAACAACTGACCGAGCAACTGGTCGAACAATATCTGGGCAAGCGCAGCGCCGCGATGGTGGCGCGGGTGGTGATAAACCGCGCGCTCGCCGATCTCAAATGGGCGTCCTGGGCGGTGGTCAACCGCAAGCTTAAGACCTGGGACTTCGATTATCAGAAATACGGCGTTTGGAAATACATGCGCGCCCGCGACATCATGTACGATCCGCGCTGGGAGAGCTGGCTGCGCATGGTTTGAGGCGGGGCGCGGCGCTCCGTTTCAGGTGAGCCGGGTCACCCAGCGCAACAGATTGTCCCACAGCCGCGCATAGCCGGGCCAGGCGACGAAGCTGTTGGGCAGCCAGTGCGGCCCGACGTCGCTGGTCCAGGCGACGCTGCGGCCCTGCCCGAAGGCGCCGGCGACGAGCAGCGGATGGCCGCCTTCCGAGGCCGGCAGCCGCGCCAGCACCTCAGCCCCCTCGCGCGGCTTGACCTCGTTGGCGCCGAGCAGCAGCGGCCATTCGCCTTCGAGGCCGTGCAGGATGGGGTGCGTCGCCGGGCCGACGATCTCGGCGCGAAAACCCTCGGGGATTTCCAGACGGTCGTCGTAGGGCAGCATGGTCACGGGCAGCGCCTCCTCTACCGGCGTGCGGAACCAGCGCCCGCGTCCGTCGATGCCCTGGAAGGTGAGATAGCCGCCCATCATCACTAGGCCGCCGCCGCGCCGGGTCCATTCGCGCATCAGCTTGAGCCGGTTTGGAACCGGTTTACCGTGCAGCCAGACGTCCGGGTGCAGCAGCAGCGAGTTGGAGCCGATGTCGGAGAGGATGATCGCGTCATAGGCGTCGAGCGCTTCGGCCGTGAACGGCAGCTTGGTCACCGCCTCATGTGCGGGCCACCACGTCACCTCGAACGGGCCGCCTTTCAGCGCCGCGACGAAATCGTCGGCGCCGGTGTGGTAGGTGACGCTGCCGAACTGGTCGAAGCCTTTGTAATGGGTGGCGGCGCTCATCCAGCTCTCGCCGAGGAGAAGAACCCTTTTCGCCGCCATGTCAGTCCCTTCCGCAATGGCTCAGGCGTCGGGGCGAATTTCCTCGACGCTTGTAAACCGGTTAACTACAGAAGATAAACTTCGCGCCCGGATCTGCGCAAGTGCCTTTCGATGGGCGCCCGAGCGGCGAGGGCGCGTTATCGGGCGGTCAGCTTGCCGTTTTCCGCCACCAGCCGCCCGCCCTTGAACACCTTGCGATCCCTGGGCAGCGCCACCACGGCTTCCGGCACATGCGCGGCGGCGAGGGCGACGAAATCCGCCTTGGCGCCGACGGCGAGACCATAGCCTTCGAGGCGCAGCGCCTGCGCGCCGCCGGCGGTGACGACGGCGAAAGCCTGCGCGAGTTCGGCGTCGGTGTAGAAGCCGGAACGGTAGCCGATCATCATGGCGCGGCTCAACATATCGCCGTCGCCATAGGGCCACCAGGAATCGCGGATGTTGTCGCTGCCGCTGAAAACCACGACGCCCTCGGCGCGCAGCAGCGCGACGGGCGGAAAATTCCGCGCTCCGGGGGCGTTGGTCATGATCGCGACGCCGCTGTTGGCGATGCGGGCGGCGATGCGCTGTTGCGCCTCGCCAGGCAGATCGCCCAGGGCGTAGGCGTGGCTGACGGCGACATGGCCCTGCATGCCGAGCGCCACCGTGCGCTCGCAGATGTCCTCGATGGTGAAGGCGCCGAGCAGGCCGCCGTCGTGGAGATGGATGTCGACGCCGACGCCATGTTTCTGCGCCACGTCGAAAACGACGCTGAGATGGGCCGCCGGGTCGCGGTCGAAGCTCGCGGGGTCGAGGCCGCCGACCAGATTGGCGCCGAGGCCGATCGCCGCGTCGAGCAGCTCCGGCGTTCCCGGACTTTTCAGGATGCCGCTCTGCGGGAAGGCGACGAGCTGGATGTCGATGACGTCGCGATAGGTCTCGCGCACCGCCAGGATGGTCTCCAGCGATTTGAGCCCGACGGAGCCGTCGACCATGACATGGCTGCGCATCTGCAAGCTGCCATTGGCGATACACAGTTCAAGCTGGCGGCGGGCGCGCGCCGCCATCGGCGCCGCCTTCGCCATGTTCTCAGCCTGAAAGGCGACGCGCTCATGCACGTCGAAGCCGTCCGTGCAGGGTCGGTGGGGAACCCACTTGTCGCCGTAAAAACTGGTGTCGAGGTGGATGTGGCCCTCGACGAAGGCGGGGACGAGCAGCGCGCCGGCGAGATCCGTCGCCTCGCCGGCGGCCGCGCCGATAGCGGCGGGCGTGATCGCTACGATCCGGCCTCCGGAAACGGCGACGTCGTTCAGCGAACCGTCGGGGAACTTGGCGTTGGTGAATAGTTTCTCGAACGCGCCCAATGCGGGCCCTCCTTGTTGCGAACGCCGCTCCGCCATGAAGGGCGGCGGCGCCCGTCCTTCGCTGCCCCTTGATGCGGCGCGCCCCGAACGCCATCGGCGAGACAAATCATTGCGCGGATCTGGTCGTCTGGCAACGAGGCGCGGCGGCCTTAAGCGAGCCGGCAAAGCGCTTCCGCTTGCCGCCGCCGTCGTCCCGCCGACTCAATCAAAGCGGACGCGGCGCCTGCCGGGCAACCGGATCGGAGGCGTCAGGGTCAGCGCTTCAACAGCGCCCATCGACGGGCGGCACGACTATGGCGGCGTTCCATCTAACGCTTGATCTGTTGGCGGCGCCGCATAAAAGTTGCGACAAGACGCGCACCCCTCGCGTTCTCAGGAAGCCAAAAATGGACACCACAGCGCCCCCGCGCGATGACGCCGCAGATGCGCAATCGCCGTTCTTCACGCCGGAGCATGAAATGCTTCGCGCTCAGGTGCGCCGCTTCGTCGAGACCGAGGTGAAGCCGCATGGCGAGGCTTGGGAGACGCAAGGCTATGTGCCGCGCGAACTGCTGCGCCGCATGGGCTCTCTGGGCTTCCTCGGCATCCGCTATCCCGAGAGCTACGGCGGCTCCGAAATGGACACGCTGGGGAGCGTCGTGCTGGCGGAGGAACTCGGACGCTCGACGTTTTCGGGCGTCGCGATCACCACGCTCGTCCATACCGATATGGCCTCCGTGCATGTCTCCAACGCCGGCAGCCAGGCGCAGAAAGCCAAATGGATGCGCAAGATTGTCGCGGGCGAAGCGATCTGCGCCGTCGCGGTGACGGAGCCCGACGCCGGTTCGGACGTGAAGGCGATCCGCACGACGGCGCTGGAGCAGGAAGGCGGCTTCGTCCTCAACGGCGCCAAGATGTTCATCACCAACGGCGTCCACGCCGACCTCTACTGCGTCGCCGCCAAGACCGGCGGCGTTGCCGGCGGCAGCAAGGCGGTGACGATGTTCCTGATCGAAAAGGGAACGCCCGGTTTCCGGGTCGGCCGCGCTCTCGACAAGCATGGTTGGCGGTCGTCAGACACCGCCGAACTGCTGTTTGAGAATTGTTTCGTCGCCAGAGACGCGGTGCTCGGCGAAGTCGGGCGAGGCTTCTATGCAATCATGCGGAATTTTCAGAACGAGCGCATCGTGATCGCCGCGATGGCGATGGGCGAAGCGCTGGCGGCGCTGGAGTTGACCGTCGATTACGTCAAGACCCGCAAGGCGTTCGGCGCGCCATTGTGGGACAAACAAGCCATTCGTCAGCGCCTGGCGCGGCGCGCCGCCGAGGTCGAAGCCGGGCGCCAACTCGTCTATAGCGCCGCCTGGCGCGACGCGCGCGGGCACGACGTGACTCGCGAAGTGTCGATGGCGAAGGCCTATTGCGGCGATCTCGTCAGCGCCGTGATGTATGATTGTCTTCAGTTTCATGGCGGCACGGGCTTCATGCGCGGCACGACGATCGAGCGCATGGCGCGCGATGCCCGCGTGCAGTCGATTGGCGGCGGCGCCACCGAGGTGATGCTGGACGAGGTCGCCAAGCGGCTCTGAGGCGCGGCGGCCGAGTGTCAGCGCGGCGCGCCTTCGAGCTGTTCCAGGATCGGGCAATCGGGGCGCTCGTCGCCGTGGCAACGCTCGACCAAATGGCGCAGCGTCGAGGCCATGCCCTGCATCTCGGCGATGCGCCGGTCGAGGTCGGCCAGATGCGCGGCGGCGAGCTTCAGCACTTCGCGGCTCGGCCGCCGGCGATCGCGCCAGAGCGCCAGCAGCGTGGCGATCTCCGCCATCGAAAACCCGAGTTTTCGGGCGCGGCCGATGAATCTGAGTTCATGCACCTCGTGCTCGCCATAATCGCGATAGCTGTTGTCGCGCCGGGTGGCAGGCGGCAGCAAGCCGATCGCCTCGTAATGCCGGATCATCTTGGCGCTGACGCCCGAAGCCTCGGAAGCGGCGCCGATGTTCATGATTCGAAGCCCCTTGACCTTCCCATGATAGGAAGGTGTAGCGCTGACGACGAAATCGCGCAAGCCGCCTATCAGGAGTTCGCTGGTGACCGATCACGCCTCACACCGACACGCCGCCGCCGATGCGGTCATCAAACTGTCTGAACCGCCGCTGATGCCGGGCCAAGCGCGCGACCCCGTCTGCGGCATGGCCGTCGATATCGCGAGCGCCCAGGCGGTCGCCGAACACGCTGGCGTCAAATATTATTTCTGTTGCGAGGGCTGCCGCGAAAGCTTCCTCGCCGATCCCGACGCTTTCTCGAAAAAAGCGTCGCCAAGCGCGGCCGAGGCCAATCTGGCGACCGACCCGGTCTGCGGCATGAAGGTCGACCCCGCCAACGCCAGGCACATGACGCGGCACGGCGGACAAAGCTATTACTTCTGCTCCGGCCGTTGTCGAGAAAAGTTCGAGGCCGACCCGGCGCGCTATCTGGCGCCGGCCCCGGCGAAGCACGACTCAGCGCCGGGGACGATTTTCACCTGTCCGATGCATCCCGAGATCCGCCAGGTCGGGCCGGGCGCTTGCCCGATCTGCGGCATGGCGCTGGAGCCGGAGGTCGCCTCGCTCGACGCCGGCCCCAATGTCGAGCTGCTCGATATGACGCGGCGCTTCTGGATCGCGCTGGCGCTGTCGGTTCCCGTCTTCGTGCTTGAAATGGGCGGCCATCTCGTCGGCGCGCATCTCGGCGCTATTTCGACCTGGATACAATTCGCGCTCGCGACGCCCGTCGTCCTTTGGGCGGGCTGGCCGTTTTTCGAGCGTGGCTGGGCTTCGCTGAAGTCGCGCAACCTCAACATGTTCACCCTGATCGCGATGGGGGTCGGCGTCGCTTGGACCTACAGCGTCGTCGCCACCCTCGCCCCGGGCCTGTTCCCGGCGGCGTTTCGCGACGCGCATGGCGCCGTCGCCATCTATTTCGAGGCGGCGGCGGTCATCACCGTGCTGGTGCTGCTGGGCCAAGTGTTGGAGCTGCGGGCGCGCGAGCAGACCGGCGGCGCGATCCGCGCCTTGCTCGACCTGACGCCAAAGACCGCGCGCCGCCTCAGCGCCGACGGCGGCGAGGACGAGGTGGCGGTTGCGGCGGTCGCGGTCGGCGACCGTTTGCGCGTGCGGCCGGGTGAGAAGACGCCGGTCGACGGTGAAATCGTCGAGGGGCGCAGCGCCATCGACGAGTCGATGGTCACCGGCGAATCGATGCCGGTGAGCAAAGGCGTCGGCGACAAGGCGATCGGCGGCACGCTCAACCAGTCCGGCGCGTTCGTGATGCGCGCCGAAAAGATCGGGCGCGACACCATGCTGGCGCAGATCGTGCAGATGGTGGCGGCGGCGCAGCGAAGCCGCGCGCCGGTGCAGCGGCTGGCCGACCAGGTGGCAGGCTGGTTCGTGCCGCTGGTGATCGCCATCGCTGTCGTTGCGTTTCTCGCCTGGGCGACGTTCGGGCCGCAGCCGCGCTTCGCCTTTGGCCTCATCGCGGCGGTGTCCGTGCTGCTGATCGCCTGTCCCTGCGCGCTGGGGCTGGCGACGCCGATGTCGATCATGGTCGGCGTCGGCCGCGGCGCGCATTTGGGCGTGCTGATCCGCAACGCCGAGGCGCTGGAGCGCTTCGAGAAGGTCGACACGGTGGTCGTCGACAAGACCGGCACGTTGACTGAGGGCAAGCCGAAGCTGGTGGCCATCAAGCCCGTGTCGCTGCATGAAGACGAACTGTTGCGCCTTGCCGCCAGCGTCGAAGCTTTGAGCGAACATCCGCTGGGTCTGGCGATCGTGCGCGCCGCCAAGCAGCGCGGGCTCGCTTTGGCGCCGGCGCAAGGCTTCGATGCGCCGGCCGGCAAGGGCGTAACGGCGACCGTCGAGGGCCGCCGCGTCACGCTCGGCAATTCGGCGATGATGCGCGCCGAGGCGATCGGCGTGACGAGCCTCGAAGCCGCGGCCGATGCGCTGCGCGCCGACGGCGCGACGGCGATCTTCGCAGCGCTCGACGGCGTGGCGGCGGGCGTTGTCGCCATCGCCGACCCGATCAAGCCGACGACGCCGGCGGCGGTGCAGGCGCTGCGCCGGATGGGTTTGCGCCTGGTCATGCTGACCGGCGACAACGGCGCCACGGCGCAAGCGATCGCGCGCCGGCTCGGCATCGAGGACGTCAGGGCCGAGGTGTTGCCGCAGGACAAGGGCAAGGTCGTCGAGGGCTTGCGCCAGCAGGGGCGCATCGTCGTCATGGCCGGCGACGGCGTCAACGACGCGCCGGCGCTGGCGGCGGCCGATGTCGGCGTCGCCATGGGCGCGGGCGCCGATGTGGCGATCGAAAGCGCCGGGGTGACGCTGCTGAGCGGCGATCTCAACGGCCTCGTCGTCGCGCGCCGGCTGTCGCAGGCGACGATGCGCAACATCAGGCAGAACCTGTTCTTCGCCTTCGTCTACAACGCCGCCGGCGTGCCGATTGCGGCGGGCGCGCTGTATCCCGTCTTCGGCTTGCTGTTGTCGCCCGTCGTCGCGGCGGCGGCGATGGCGCTCTCCTCCGTCAGCGTCGTCAGCAACGCGCTGCGACTGCGCCATCAGAGGCTGACGAACTGAGCGAACCCGGCGAGGAACGGCTACGCAGCATCCGGCGGCCGCCTGGTGCGCGCATCGCCGGCGCGACGGCGATCCCGCGTCATCTCGGGGGTTGAAGCGCGCCGTTTGCCGACGCGTTTGGCCACGAACGGCAGGGCGGCGAGCGCCAGCAGCAGCAGCACGAGTTTGAGGCTCAGAATGTCGGAAGGCCGCTCGATGGTCGCCAGTTTGGCGCCCGCCTCCGCGTAAAGGAAGGCGAACGGAGAGGCGCCGACCATCGTCACCAACGCGAACGTTGTGACGCGCATCTGCGTCAGCCCGACCGCGAGATTGACGACCGAGAACGGGATGATCGGCGTCAGCCGCGCCGCGAACAGCCAGCGCGCCCCGCTCCCGGCGACGCCGCGGTCGACGCGGGCGACGAAATCGGGAAAGCGCGCGGCCACCGCGTCGCGAAACAGATAACGCGCCCCGAGCATGGCCAGCGTCGCCCCCGCCGTGCTCGACACCGAGACCAGCGGCGGCCCCAGCCACGCGCCGAACAGCGCGCCGCCGGCGACGCTGAGCGCCCAAGCGCCGGGCAGGGAAAGCGCGGAGAAAATGAGAAAGGCGAGGAAATACAGCGCCGCCGCCGCAACCTCGCGCCTGACGACGAAGTCTTGCTGGGCGGTGAGCCAGAGCCGCCAGGAGGCGATATCCTGCGTCGCACTGAGCCATGCCGCCGCGCCCAGCAGCAGGAGCAGCGCCAAGCCGCCGAGCGCGAGCCGGCGGTCGAGCCGAGGGGATTTGTTCGCCATAGCCGCCATCAATAGCGCATCGACAGCGGCCTCGGCCACAGGTTCGAATGGGCGTTGCCGAACCGCGCCTCTCGCCCGCGAGCCGTATCAGACTGCGTCCCGTTCCTGTAGCGCGCCTCGCTGTGCCGACCCGCCGGAGGCCTGGAGCGACGAGGGATGGCGGCCGGCGCGCTGCGGCAATATGACAATCAGAGCGATGATCGCGCACACCAGGACGCCCGAGGCGTAGTAGCGACTCAAATCCAACCCCCCGAGGGCATAGGGCTTGTCGAGCAGGTCGCCGACCGTCGCGCCGAGCGGGCGCGTGAGAATGAACGCCGCCCAGAACAGGAAAACCCGCGACACGCTCGTGCGATAATAAAGCACGGCGAGTAGGGCGAGGGCGGTGAGGAACACCAGCGCTCCGCCGCCAAATCCGAGCGGGGTGTCGTCGGCCATCCAGTCGCCGAGCGCGGTTCCCAGCGTCTGCGAAAATGTTATGGTGAGCCAGTAGAAGATTTCCACCTTCGGCGTCGCCACGGTTTGAACATCGATCGAGCCAAGCGTGACATACCAGAGCGCCAGCGAACCGAAGACGCAGACCAGCAGAATCGAGGAGCCGCCGACGTAGCCAATTCCCAGCGAGCGGTCGAAGAAATCCGCCATCGTCGTGCCCACCATGGTCGAGGCGACGATCGCGATCCAGTAGGCCCATGAGTTGAATCGCTTCAACGACATATGCACGATCACCGCGGCGACGAAGATGGCGAGGAAAATCGCGGTTCCGATCAGATAACCGCCATTGTGGGCGTTTTTGTCCGCATGAAGCATGCTCATCGTCACGGTGTCGCCGCCGGTCTCGCCGAGCGTGGTGGCGAGAATCTTGATGATCCAGAAGCCGAGCGTCACTTCAGGAATTTTGCTCAAGGCGTCGTCTCGCGTGTGGCTCATGGTTTCCTCTTTGACGAAGCCGCGCGGGCGGCGGAACGGGCAGGGCTCAGGGCGCGGGAGTCCGCGACGCGGCCGGGATGCGCCATGCGCGCCCCATGCGGGCGGATGCGCAGACGGGTCTATCGTGGCGGACTTAGCGGAGAATTAGCCCGGAGCCTTCGTCGCCGACCCTAGCTCGACCCGCGCGCGCGCGCCGTTATGACCGTCGGTGCGGTTTTCCACGGTGAGAGCGAGAGCATGGCGCTCGGCGATGCGGCGCGCAATCGCCAGCCCGAGGCCGGCGCCTTCTGTATCGTGCGGGGCGCCGCGAAAGAAGCGGTCGAAAATGCGGTCTTCGCAGCCCTTCGGCAGGCCCGGGCCGGTATCGAGGATCTCGACGACGGCGCCGCTGCTCCCGCCAAGCAGGTTCACGTCGATCGAGCCGCCGGCGGGCGTGTAGCGCACGGCGTTGTCGATCAATGCGCCGAACAGTGTGCGCATATCCGCCTCGGTCGCCGCAACCCAGGCGGGGCCCCGGATATGCGCGCCGATGTCGACCTTCTTGGCCTCGGCGACCGGCGCCGCGTCGGCCACGCCATCGAGCAGGATCGCCCCGACATTCACGGGCTGGCGCTCCGTCGCGCCGGGTCCTTCGAGCCGCGCCAGGCGCAACAACTGATTGACCAGCGCGCTCGCGCGCTTGACGCCCGCCGCCAGCGCCGCCACGCGCTCAATCGGCGCAGCGGGGCCGGCGGCGAGATTGTCGACCTGTATCTGCATCGCGGCGAGCGGCGTGCGCAACTCGTGCGCCGCGTCGGCCAGGAACAGCTTCTGCGCGTCGACCGCCGCCCGTAGCCGCTCGATGAGCCCGTTCATGCTCGCCACCAGCGGCCGTATCTCGGCCGGGACGCCTTCGAGTGGCAACGGCTCCGTCGCCGTGGCGGTGCGCTTGGCGATTTCGCTCTCCAGCACATCGAGGCGTCGCAGCATGCGGTTCATGGCCCAGCCGACGACGAGCCAGGAGAGCGGGATCACGATCAGGATCGGCGCGGCGGCGGCGATGGCCGCGCTGCCGATGATTTCCGCGCGCACGGTTTCGCGCTGGGCGACCTGCACCGTCCGGCCACCGCCATGGGTTGCGTAGACGCGCCAGCGCTCGCCATCGGCGTTCACATCCGCAAAGCCAGACCGGGCTTGACGGGCGATGGCGACGCCGGCAAGCGATTGATGCACCACCCTGCCGCGTTCGTCCCATATCGTGATGGCGAACTGGTCTTCGGGGTCGTGGTCGACCGCCTCCGGCGCGTTGGCGACCGATACCCCGGTTCCGGCGTTGAGCGCGATCTGGCGAAGCTGTCCGTCGAGGAATTCGTCCGCTTCGCCTCGTACATATCCATAGGCGATGAGGATCGTGACGAGGCCGACGACGGTGAGCAGGCCTGTCATCCATAGCAGCGCCGTGCGCCGCAGCGAAGCCGTCATGACTTCGGGGCCATCCACCCCGCGCCGCGAACGTTGAGAATGACGCCCTTGCCGAATTTGCGCCGTATCGAATGAATGAGGACGTCGACGGCGTTGCTTTCGACCTCCTCGCCCCAGCCATAAATGCGCTCCTCGATCTGCGAACGCGAGAGGATGCGGGCGGGGCGCTCGATGAGCGCCAGCATCAGGGCGTATTCGCGCGCTGACAGCACGTCGGTCATGCCGTCGCGGGAGAATTCATGTGTCTCGGTGTTGAGTTCGCTGGCGCCCGCGATCAGAACCGAGGTCGCCCGTCCCGCGCGGCGGCGCATCAGCGCGCGCATGCGCGCCTGCAACTCGCGCAATTCGAACGGCTTCGCCAGGTAATCGTCGGCGCCGAGATCGAGGCCGGCGACGCGATCGTCGATGCCGTCGCGCGCGGTGATGATGAGCACCGGCGTCTCGACGCCCTGGTTTCGCGCCAGCTTGAGAACCGCAAGCCCGTCTTGCCCGGGCAATCCGAGATCGAGCAAAGCGATGGCGTAGCCGCCCTCGCGCAAGGCGGCTTGCGCTTGCACGCCGTTGCGCACCCAATCGACCGCCATGCCCGCCACTTTCAAGCCGGATACGACCGCTTCGCCGATCATCGCATCGTCTTCGACGAGCAGAACCCGCAATGATGCACCTTTCGAGTCAATTCAGTTTTGAACCTTCAGCCACGCTTGTTCGGCCGAAGCGGGCAGCTTGTCCATATGTTTCAGGAATAGCGCGAGCGTCCAGATTTGCTGGTCGGTGAGGCTGAATTTCCAAGCGGGCATTCCCGTCAGTCGGATGCCGTGCTTGATCTTCCAGAACGAGACGCCATCGGCATCGTCCTCCACCCCGTCGGACGCGAGTTGCGGCGGCAGGGGGTATTCCCCTTTCGCGACCGGCGAGGCCGACGCGGCGCCCTTTGCCGTCCCGTGGCAGATCGCGCAATGCGTTGCATAGAGGTCTATGCCCGCGATCAGGTTGGCGTCCGTAAGCGCTACCGGGTTGGGGGCCTTTGGCGCGAGGCGACCAAGGGTCGCATCCAACGACGTGGAGGCCGCCCAGACTTCCAGGGGCAGCGGCGCGCCGTCGGCGCTCGCCGGCATCGCGCCGGATCTGACGACCAAATAGGCAGTGAGAATCGCGACCAGAACGGTCAACAGCGCGCCTACAACCAAACCCTTCAACATTGCGAGTTCCTTTTGTCGCGTCGGGAAAGCCCGCGCCGCCTGATCTTTGGAGCCAAGCGGCAATCGCCGTCGGCAGTCGGTTGGAAGTGTGACGCTGGCTGAGCCAGCATCCCCTGAGACCATAGGGTTGGTCGAGCAAGTCGCCAACGATCAAACAGGACATGACTTCGCGCACCTTGTTGGCGGCGACGTCTCGGGGATCGTTGTCGCGGTTATGCACGCCTCCGGTTGCGACCTCCGTCGCCGAGGTTCGCGGTAGAGCGCTACGGCCGGCGGCAGCAGGCTTAGCGCGGCAGAATTAGGGGTGAATTAGACGGTTTGGATTAGCTATATCGGACCGAAGACGATTCGGGCGTTTACGTCGGTTCGAGCGCGACGCCGACGAATCGCGACAGGATCGAACGATCGCTGCGAATGTCGGCCGGGACGCCCTGGTAAACGATTTGCCCGCCGTCGAGAATAATGACGCGGTCGGCGAATTCAATCGCCATTTCGACGTGCTGTTCGACGAGCACCACCGTCGTTTGCCCCTCGGCCGCCAAACGGCGGAACACCCCCATCAGCATCTCGCAAATCACCGGCGCCAGGCCCTCCAGCGGTTCGTCCAGCAACAGCAGCGAAGGCCGCCCGGCGAGCGCGCGGGCGATCGCCAGCATCTGCTGCTCGCCGCCGGAGAGCTGGCCGCCCCTGTTTCGGCGTCGCTCGCGCAGGCGGGGAAACAGCGCATAGGCCTGTTCCAGCGTCCCCTCGCCGCGCAGACCGGCGGTGATGTTCTCCTCCACGGTGAGGGATTTGAAGATGTCGCGGGTCTGCGGCACCAGGCCCAATCCGCGCTCGGCGCGGCGGTGCGTCGGCAAAGCGTCGATGCGGGCGCCGGCGTGTGAGATCGAGCCGCCGTGCAAGCGCGTCAGGCCCATGATCGTCGCCAGCAGCGTCGTCTTGCCGACGCCGTTGCGGCCAATGATGGCGAGGCGCTCGCCTTTGCGAACGTCGAGCGAGACGCCGTTGAGGATTTCGGTGCGCCCGTAGCCGGCGCGCACGTTGTTCAGGCTCAGCAACTCGTCAGCCATGGCCCGACCCCAGATAGAGGTCGCGCACGCGCGGATTGGCGGCGATTTCGTGAGGCGCGCCCTCGACGAGAATGGCGCCGGCGACCAGCACCACAATCGAGCGCGCCACCTTGAAGACCAGCGCCATGTCGTGCTCGATGATGAGAACCGACAGATCCGCGGGCAAGGCGGCGATGGCGTCGGTAATCAGATGGTTCTCCCCCGTCGGCACGCCGGCTGCGGGTTCGTCGAGGATCAGGATGCGCGGCTTCAGCGCCAAGGCGATCGCCATCTCAACCAATCGCTGCTGACCATAGGCGAGTTCGTCGACGCGCACGCCGGCGAACGATTGCAGCTTGAACTGCGCCATCAGCGCCTCGACCTCGGCGTTCGCGTGGCGGTCGCCATCGGCGCGGCGGAACATGCGCAGGCCCGCGCCGCGTCGTTCCAGCACCGGCAGCAGGATGTTCTCGCGCACGCTCAGATCTTGAAACAGCGTCGTGATCTGAAACGTCTTGGCGATGCCGGCCTTCACCCGCGCCGCTTCGCGCAAGCGCCCGATGTCGCGCCCGTCGAGCCGGATCTCGCCGCCGGAGGGCGTCAGCGCCCCGGTGAGCAGATTGGCGAACGTCGATTTGCCGGCGCCGTTGGGGCCGATCAAGGCCTTGCGGTCCCCCGGCGCGAGATCGAAATTGATCTCGCGCGCCACGACAAGGCCGCCGAACGATTTCGACAGGCCGCGAACCT
>DATNDU010000065.1:0-4146 GCA_035606915.1 Roseiarcus sp.
TATCGGCGCCTCGTTCCGACGAAATCGCGAAATGCTTGACGAGCGAGAACGCCCACCTCGTCCAGACGCCCGCCTCGTCGGCGAAGCGTGTATCGACGAGGCCCGGATGCAGGTAATTGGCGCTGACGCTTTCGCCGGCCAGCCGACGCGCGAGGTCATAGGTGAGCAGGATATTGGCGAGTTTCGAGCGTTGATAGGCGCCCCACCCGGTATAGTTCCGCGCGCTTTGCAGATCATCGAAGTCAAGCCGTGCACCGCGATGAGCGCGGGAGGCGGTTGAGACGATACGGCCCTGCGCCGCCGCCTTCAGCGCCGATTAGCTGCGCCGTCACAATAAACTAAGACATATGATTGAGCGCAAAGGTTCGCTCGAAACCCTCCGTCGTGACGCAACGGTCGCCAAAAATTGCGCCGGCGTTATTGATGAGGACGTCAATGCGCAGTTCCGAAGCGGCAATCTCCGCTCCGACCCGCTTGGCTTCCCGCATCAACGACGGGCCCGCGAAATGGGCCCTATGGCCGAGTCCGGACGCGACTCTCTCAAGCCAGGCCAGAGTAGCGTCGGCGCGCGCGCGATTCCGCGCGATTAGGACGATGCGCGTCCCCTGGCGAGCGAGCGCTTCGACGGCTTTCTCGCCGATGCCTGAGGTCGCCCCTGTCGCCGCCACGATTTTGCCCTGCATTTTCGCCGATCCTTTTCAACGCTTGGGCGTTAACCTGCGCGCTCCATTATGAGGGGATTGTGAGCAGCCTTCGCAACAGCGCACTCGCTTTCGGCGTTCTGATCGCTTTCGCCGGTGCGGCCGTCGCCGGCCCCGCCGCCGACGGCTTCGCCGCTTATTCCAACGGCGATTTCGCCGGAGCCCTCGCGATTTGGCGCCCCTACGCCGAGAATGGCGACCCGGCGGCGCAAGCTTTTCTCGGCGATCTCTTTTTTAACGGCCAAGGTATGCCGCAGGATTTCAAACAGGCCCTGTTCTGGTTCAAATTGGCCGCGGGTAAGGGAAATGTCGCGGCGCAATACAATCTCGGCGTCGCCGCCGAACTCGGAAAAGGCGAGCCGAGATCGCCGACGCAAGCGCTCTCCTGGTACAAAAAGGCGGCCGGGGCCGGCAACGTCGCCGCGATGCTCGCGATCGCGAGAATTTATCGCGGAGGCCAGGGCGTCGATAAAGACTTTGCCGCCGCGGCGCGCTGGACGGAACGGGCAGCCAAGACCGGCGATCCCCACGCCCAGGATGAACTCGGCTCCCTCTATCGCCTCGGCGTCGGCGTCGACCCGGACTTGGCGCGGGCGCGCCAATGGTATCGCAAGGCCGCCGAGCAGGGCTATGCGCCGGCTGAAAACGATCTCGGCATGATGTACCGCATGGGCGCAGGCGGCTCCGTCGATTACGAGCGCGCCTTCGGATGGCTGTATCGCGCCGCCGATCAGGGGATTGCGGAGGCCAAGTTCAACATTGGCGCAATGTATGAGCTGGGTCTCGGCGCAATCAAAAACCCGGTGCAGGCCTACCGCTGGTATCAGGCCGCCATCACCGGTGCCGATCCCGGCACGCGCGGCAACGCTGAGAGAGCGCTAGCGCTTTTGAAGGCCCGCATGAAGCCGCCCGAACTCGTCGCCGCGGAACGTAGTGGCGCTCATTGAGCGGCAACGCCCTCGCCCACGCGCCAATCGCGAAGCAGCGCTGTGCGCCGTCGCGGATAGCGCGTTGGCTGAACATCGAGCGCTGCGATGCGGTCGATGCGATGTAACGAAAGTCCTCGCGCAGTTCGCACCACGCGGCCAATATATGCACGCGACCGAAACAGGGGAGAGCAAACGGCCACACGGTGCGTAGGCTCGCCTTGCCGGCGCCGTCCTGATAGTCAATGACGAACTTATGCTCGCGCCTAATCGCTTCCCTTACCAGCCCGAGATCCATTCCGGATACGAGGGCCTCGCTGGGGCCGACGATGAGCCCGGCTACCTCCGCCTCGGCGCGTAAATCCTCAGGCAGAACGGTCTTGATCTTGGCGGGCGCCTTCGCGGCGGCGGCCGAGCGCGCGCCGTCGCCGCGCTTCGCCACCCAGCGCGAGCCCAACACGATAGCCTCGATCTCGGCGTGAGAGAACATCAGCGGCGGCAGGAGAAAGCCGGGCTTGAGCACATAGCCGAAGCCGCCTCGCCTTCGACTTCCGCCCTCCGCGTGCAAGCTCCCGATATCGCGGTAAGCGAACGCAGCGAGACGCCAAGCTCGTGCGCCAAATGCTTTCCCGGAATCGACCCACGATGGCGGCACAGGACATCGAGAAGCTCAAGCAATCGGTCCGCGCGAGGCATTGGGGGGGTCAATCTCCAGCGGCGTGCGCGATCACAAATCGGTCTCTCGCTCGTAACCTGTATGCAATCATGCGCCACGTCGGCGTCGAAATCGGCGCTCAACCGAAACCAAGAGTATTGAGCGGATCGTGCGTCCATGATTCGCTTCTGCCTCTCCGCCGCCTTAAGTCTCGCTGCGGGCGCTGCCCACCTAGCGACGGCCGGTTCGGGCGTCGCCGATTACCGCGACGACTATTGGTGACAACGATGCTCATCCTCTCCGATCTTGAGGTGGCGCCGGACTGGGTCGACTACAACGGCCACATGAACGACGCCGCCTATGCCCTGGTCTTCAGCCGCGCCGGCGATCGTTGGATGCAGCATATTGGCCTTGGCGCCGATGTCCGCCAGTCGACCGGCTATACGCTCTACACCCTGCAAATAATGCTGCACTATTTCCGTGAGGCGAAGCTTGGCGCGCTGCTGCGGGTCGCCTGCCAACTGCTGGAATACGACGTCAAGCGGGCGCGGCTATGGATGGAGCTACGCTCCCCACTAGACGGGCCGGTAATCGCCGCCACCGAGCAGCTTTATCTTTCCGTTCGGCAGGCGCACGAAACTCGCGCTGTCCCGTGGCGCGAGGAATCGTCCGCGCTTCTGCAAGGAATGCTGCAAGCGCATGCCATGCTGCCAGTTCCACCGCAGGCGGGGCGGGGAATTTCGATCAAGCGCAGTTGACGGCATGGACAGCCGGCGCGGCGAGGGCTAGAGCAGCGCGTCTTTTCAAGAGGTTCCGCATGCGTCCGTCCAAACGCACCCCCGACGAGATGCGAAAGGTGAGCATCGAGCGTGGCGTAGCTCGGTTCGCAGAGGGCTCGTGCCTTATCCGGTTCGGCGAGACACACGTGCTGTGCACGGCTTCGCTCGAGGACAAGCCGCCGCCGTGGCTGCGCGGGCAAGGCCGCGGCTGGGTCACAGCAGAATACGCAATGCTGCCGCGCGCAACCTCGACGCGCAACAGGCGCGAATCCTCGACCGGTAAAGTCTCTGGCCGCACCCAGGAGATCCAACGACTGATCGGCCGCTCGCTGCGGGCGGTCGTCGATCTCCCCAAGCTCGGCGAGCGGCAGATCACGATCGATTGCGACGTGCTGCAGGCCGACGGCGGCACACGCACAGCCTCAATTACTGGGGCGTTCCTGGCCATGCGCGACTGTCTGGCCTGGATGGCCAGCCGCTCGATCCTCAAGGACATCCCGCTAAAAGACCATGTGGCTGCGGTCTCTTGCGGCGTCCACCAGGGCGAGGCGGTGCTCGACCTCGACTACGCCGAGGACTCGACGGCCGAAACCGACGCCAATTTCGTCATCACCGGCAGCGGCGGCCTTGTGGAAGTGCAGGGCTCAGCGGAGGGCGCGCCGTTTTCCGAGGCGCAACTCCTCGGCATGTTGGCCTTGGCGCGCCGAGGCGTCGCCGATCTTATTAAGCTGCAAAAGGCGGCGCTAGCCTAGAGCGTGTCCTCATTTGAGCCAAGCCAAGGCGCAGACCAAATGCAATCCGGCGAGGAAATTTTGGGCGGTCTTCTCATCGGCTTATAGGGCGAAGTCACAAGCGCGTTTGAATTTCCGATTTGCCTTCGGTGGTATCACGGGAGTGATGCGGTTTTCGGTTGATTAGCTCGTATTTGCGATTTTGGGCCACCAGGTGAAGCCGGTTCGAGACTTCAGGGTCGGGCGATCTTCGAGGCTCACGCAGCGACGGCTGATGATCGCGTCGAGGGTTTCGAGGTCGAGAATATATTTGTTGACGATCGGTTCGTCGACCAACTCCCACAAGGTCTCGGC
>DATNDU010000066.1:0-17244 GCA_035606915.1 Roseiarcus sp.
GCCGAGACCTTGTGGGAGTTGGTCGACGAACCGATCGTCAACAAATATATTCTCGACCTCGAAACCCTCGACGCGATCATCAGCCGTCGCTGCGTGAGCCTCGAAGATCGCCCGACCCTGAAGTCTCGAACCGGCTTCACCCGGTGGCCCAAAATCGCAAATACGAGCTAATCAACCGAAAACCGCATCAAGCTCGCTGAATCGAAAATCAGCTCCGCCTCGGCGCCCCAATTCGGGCAGTTATGAGTCCGCGAAAATGAGGGGATTCTTGAGGTCGCTCTGAGGCGTTCTCTGACGCCGGATCTCATCCCGCGAAGCGAGGCTCCGGCACGCCGCGCACGCCAAGGTCGTAAATTGCGAATAGGCTCCCGCGCGACTGTCCGTCGCCGGGGAAGCGCGGCAGCGGCGGCTTGGCCATCGAGGTAACGTAGAGAACATCAAGATGTGGGCCGCCGAACATCACGCTCGTGACCTTCTTGACCGGCATTTCAATAACGCGGTCGACTTTGCCTTGGGGCGTATATCGCACAAGGCGGCCATCATAAACCAGCGCGCTCCAAACGCAGCCTTCCGCATCCACTGTCGCGCCGTCCGCCGCGCCGCCGCGCGACCGATCGACCTTACAGAAGGTGCGTTTGTTGGAAACGGTCCCAGTGTCGAGATCGTAATCGTATGCCCAAATTTCGCCGGTCCAGGTGTCGGCGAAATAGAAAGTGCGGCCGTCCGGGCTCCAGCACGGACCGTTGGAGACGATAATGCCATCGTCGAGCTTGTGCAGGCTGAGATCGGGATCGAGACGATAGAGCGCGCCGTTAGGTCCGTCCTCCATCGTGTCCATCGAGCCGGCGACGAAACGTCCGCGTTTGTCGACCTTCCCATCGTTGATGCGGTTGGCGGGCTTATCGGCCTCGGGATCGACGATGAGTTGGGTCTCGCCGCTTTTGAAATCGAGAAAATAAAATCCACTGGCGAGCGACAGCACGGCGCCGCCCTGCTTGCGCAGCGCCATCGAGCCGATCTTGTCCGGAACGTCCCAGGCGCGCACCTCGCGGCCGTCCGCGGTGCAACGGAACACGTTGCAGCCGAAACTGTCGATGAAATAGAGCCGCTGCTCCTCGACGTCCCATAATGGCCCCTCGCCGAGGATGGTCTTGACGTCGATCAGCACTTCAATGCGCATGGTTGCTTCCCCTATGTCCAATGAGTTGATCAGCCGGCGAAGCGCGGCTCCGGCAATCCGCGCACGCCGAGGCCGTAAACTGCGAACAAGCTGCCGGCTTCGCGCTCCCGCGGCTTTGCGCCTTTCACCGTGCGGGCCATCGACGTGACGTAGGCGACGTCGAGGCCGGGGCCACCAAAGCTCAGGCTCGTCGTGCTCTCGACCGGCAGGCCGACAGTGCGATCGAGTCGCCCGTCGGGCGCGAAGCGCACGAGCTTGCCTTCGTAGACGCTGACGCTCCAGACAAAGCCGTCCGCGTCAACGGTGGCGCCGTCCGGCAAGCCCTTCAGTCCGCAGGCGGGGTATGAGCAGAACACGCGCCGGTTCGAGACCGCGCCGCTCGCCACATTGTAGTCGTATGCCCAGATGTCGCGCGTATGCGTGTCGGCGAAATAGAAGATGCGGCCGTCGGGGCTCCAGCACGGGCCGTTGGAGCAGACGATGCCACCGTCGAGCTTCTCCACCGCGCCGCTGGGATCGAGCCGAAACAAGGAGCAGATCGGATCGTGCTCCTCGTAATCCATGTAGCCGGCGACAAAACGCCCCTGACGGTCGACCTTTCCGTCATTCAGGCGAATGCGCGGATTGCCCGGATCAGGGTCGACGAACTTGCGGCAGGCGCCGGTCGCGAAGTCAAGCGTATAGAACCCGTCGCGCAGCGAGACTATGGCTCCGCCGTTGCGGCGCAGAGCGAGCGAGCCGATGTGCTCGGGGACGGACCAGGAGCGCCGCGAACCCCCTGCCGCATCGCAGGAGTGCACCTTGGCGCCGAGGCTGTCGATCCAGTAGAGCCTTTGCTCGGCGACGTCCCACAGCGGACCCTCGCCAAGTTCCGCCCGGGCGTCGACGATCGACTCGATGCGTAGCATGGTCTCCTCCCGCTTGTCAGAATGCGACCTTGCCGCCGCCTTTCAGCTCCAGGATTTCGCGCGCCTCGTCCGGCGTCGCCACACTGAGGCCGAGCCCTTCGAGGATCTGCCGCACGGCGCGCACCTGCTCGGCGTTGCTGGTGGCGAGCCGTCGGGGGCCGGCCCACAGCGAATCCTCCAGCCCGACGCGCACGTTGCCGCCCATCGCCGCGGCCTGCGCCGCTACGGCCAGTTGATTGCGGCCGGCTCCCAGCACCGACCATTTGTAGCTCTTGCCAAATAGCCGGTCGGCCGTGCGCTTCATGTGCAGCACGTCTTCCGGGTGCGGGCCGATGCCGCCGAGAATGCCGAACACAGTCTGCACGAACAGCGGCGGCTTGACGAGCCCGCGCTCCAGGAAATGCGCGAGATTGTAAAGATGGGAGGTGTCGTAGCACTCGAACTCGAAGCGCGTGCCGGCGCCGCCCAGCGTGCGCAGCACAAACTCGATGTCCTTGTAGGTGTTGCGGAACACGAGATCGCGCGAATTCTCCAGCGCCGGGCGCTCCCAATCTTGCTTGAACTCCTTGAAGCGGCCAAGCATCGGGAACAAGCCGAAATTCATCGAACCCATGTTGAGCGACGCGACCTCCGGCTCGAACGTCTCAGCCGGCTTCACGCGCTCCTGCACGGTCATGTAGGGCGCGCCGCCGGTCGTCAGATTGATCACCGCATTCGTTGATTGCTTGATGCGCGGCAGGAAGCGGGCGAACGCCTCCGGACTCTGGTCCGGGCGCCCCGTCTGTTCGTCGCGCGCATGCAAATGCACGATGGCTGCGCCGGCCTTCGCCGCTTCAATGGCCGCCTTCGCGATTTCCTCCGCGGTCACTGGCAGATAGGGCGACATCGACGGGGTGTGGATGGCGCCGGTGATGGCGCAGGTGATGATGACTTTGTTGTTCGCCATGTCGGCCTCCTTGCATAATCGCAGATGTCGTTCGCCGGCGCTTCACAGCGTCTCTACATTGCCGTCGACGCCGAGCGACTGGCCGGAGATATTGCGCCCGGCCGAAGACAGCAAATAGGCGACCGTCGCGGCGACGTCGCCCGGCGTCACCATGCGGCGCAGCGACACCCGCTCGAGATAGGCGCGCTCCATCTCCTCGAAGCTCACGTTGGTCTGCCCGGCGCGCGCGGCGATGACGCCGCTCATGCGCGGGCCCTCGACGATTCCGGGAAGAAGCGCGTTGACGCGGATGTTGTGGGGCCCAAGCTCCTTGGCGAGACTTTGGGTCAAGCCGATAACGCCGAACTTCGCCGCCGAATACGGCGTACGATAGGCGTAGCCGTGTCGCCCTGCGGACGACGACATATTGACTATGGCTCCGCCGCCCGCCGCTTTCAACAGCGGTACGGCGTGATGAGCGCACAGGAACTGGCCGGTGAGACAAACATCGAGCGTGCGGCGCCAATCGGCGGGCGCGATCTCCTCAACGCCGCCCGTCGGCCCGGCGACGCCTGCATTGTTGATCAACGCATCGAGGCCGCCGAGGGAAGCCCGGGCTTCGGCGAACAGCCGCTCGACGTCGGCTTCGCAAGCGACATCCGCCTTCGTAGCGCCAGCTTGCCCGTGCGCGGCAAGAAAGTCGGAAAGGAAATCGTCGGACACGTCGCAGATAAAAACCTTGGCGCCGCGCGCGATGAGCAGATCGGCGATGGCGCGCCCGATCCCCGAAGCGCCGGCGGTGACGATCACCCGCAGACCCGGAGGCAACGCAAACACATCCGCAGCTTCGTTCATCATAAGCTCCCGATCATCAGTTGCGTCGTTCGCGCAGCGCCAGCACCGCGGCGAGCACGACCAGACCGAAGAGAATGGTGCGCGTCGCGTAGGGCAGCGTCGTGCCCGCCAGCAGCGTCTGCAAGGCTGTCAGGAAAAGCGCGCCGCCGAGCATTCCCAGATAATGCCCGCGGCCGCCCGTGATGAGCGCCCCGCCGATCACCACGACGGCGATGGAGGGCAATAGATAATCGTCGCCCATGCCAAGGCTCGCTTGCCCCGAGAAGCCCGTCAGCAGAGCGCCGACGATGGCGGAGCAGAGACCGGAGAGCATGTAGACGCCGATGAGAGTGGCGCTCACCGGCACGCCGGAAAGCGCGGCAACCCGTTCGCCGTTGCCGATGGCGTAGATGCGCCGCCCGAAGGCGGTTCTGTCGAGCAACAGTACGGCGACCACCACGAATAGGAGCACGAACGCCACCACAGGCGTGACCCCCGCCACATGATCGGTCATGAAGCGTCGCAGCAGCGGCGAAGAGAAGCCGTCGGGCGTTCCGTTGGAATAGACCAGCGCCGCGCCCTGCAGGATGCCGTTGACGGCAAGCGTCATGACGATGGGCGAGACGCCGAGAAGCACGATGCCTGCGCCGTTTACGAAGCCAATCGCGACGCCGACGAGCAGACAGATCGGCAGCGCGTAGATCAGCGCCGTGTCCGAGCCCTTCACCATGCCCGCCAGCAATATGCCGGTGAGGCCGATGGTCCAGGGTACGGAGAGATCGAGTCCGCCGGTCAGGATCACGGCGCCTTGGCCCAAAGCCAGCACGGCGAGAAACGAGCTGAGAACAACGAGCGAGTTGTAATAGTTCCAGTCCGTCAACGCGTGGCCGAGCGCGACTTGCGTGGCGATAACGACGAGCACAAAACAAATATAGGACGGCAGCGCGAATCTGAGCGTCTCGGCGTTGCGTACAAAGAAGTTCGGCGTCGGCGCGGCGTGGCGGTCCGCGCTCCTGGTCTGCGGGAGCGCGAGCAGCTTGGCCTCGCGGGGCCGCTGCCCGGCAAGCCGTCCCTGCAACCGCGCTTGGGTTCGCAATGCGAGGTCGCGCAGGTGGCGGACCAGGGGCGAGTCGGAGCGGATGGAGTCGCCGAGGACCGCGAGAATCAGGATGGAGCCTTCCGCCACCGTCGAATAATAGGCGGAGACATTCAACACCAGGAGGATGTTGACAACCATCATCAGCACGTAGGCGCCGAAGACCGAACCGAGCGGGCCGCCGCGCCCGCCCCCGAGCTTCGTCCCGCCGACGACGACGGCCGCGAAGATCTGCAACAGGATCGGGTTGCCGATGAGAGGATCGCCCGAACCGGTTTGCGCGCTGATGAAAACGCCCGCCAAGCCGTAGCAGCCGCCACCAATCACATAGACTAGGAACTGGACAAGCCGCACACGCACGCCGACGGAGCGCGCCGCGTCGAAGTCGCTGCCGACGGCGTAGAGAGAAAGACCGAGCGGCGTGCGCTTGAACCACCCCCAAAGCAACAGCACGATGGCGAGTAGCAGCACGGGTTTCGGCAGCACATTGGGAATGGCGTCGCCGATCAGCAAATCACCGAGCGCGGGCGCCACCTGACCGCCCGGCTTTTCCATAACCAGTAGCGTGACGCCTTGCAGAATGAACATGGTGGCGAGCGTCACCACGATCGGCTGCATGCGCAGGAAAGCCACGAACAGCCCATTGAACGCGCCGCAGAGCATGCCGACGCCGACGCCAGCGGCGACCAGCGCGAGCGGCGACAGCCCCGGATCTTGAAACGAAGACGCCAGGACGACATTGACCAGCGAGATCACCGCGCCGGCGGAAAGATCGAAGCCGCCGGAAAGTATAATGATTGTCTGGCCTATCGAAGCGAGCGCCAAGGTGGCTCCGCTCGCCGCCATCTGCGAAACATCGTAGTAGGAAAGGCGAGCCGAGCCGATGCTTGCGACGATGGTCAAGGCGACTAGAAATACGACAAAGGCTATGGCGAGGCCGCGCTGCCGGCCGAAGCGCTTCCAACGCAGCGACGCGGCGGCGCTGGGCACGCGGGGGGCTTCGGCGGCGCTTAGCATCGTCACGCCGCCCTCCCAGGCGCTTCCGAGCCAAGCGCTTGGGAGCCGAGCGCGGCTCTAAGAATTTCCTCCTCGGTAAGACGCTCGCCAGCAATCTCCTGAACGACGATCCCTTGGTAGAACACCAACGCACGGTCGACGAGATGCACGATCTCCGGGATTTCGGTGGAATAGAACAGCACCGAACCGCCGGCGTCGGCATATGCGCGGATCAATTGATAAAGCTCGTTCTTGGTGCCGACATCGATGCCGCGCGTCGGATCGTAGAGCAGCAGCACGCGACTTTCCGCGAGTAGCCATTTGGCGATGGCGATCTTCTGCTGGTTGCCGCCGGAGAACGCGCCGACCCGCGTCCACAGAGCGCGCCGGTCGACGTTGACGCGCTCAAAGACCGCCTCGACCGCGGCCGTCTCTGCGCTCCCGTCAATCAGCAGGCCGGAAACGAAACGCGAGATGACCGGCAAGGATGCGTTGTGTTTGCCGCTGAGCTTCAGGGAAAGCGCCTCGGTTTTGCGGTCCTCGGGCACGAGACTGATGCCGATATGGGCGCGCACAGCGTCGGTTGGCGAGGAAATGACGATCGGTTCGCCATCGACGCGCAGGCAGCCGGCGCGCAAATCGGCCATCCCGAAGCAGGCGAGAAACAGATCCAGTTGACCCATGCCCTGCAAGCCGGCGACGCCGAGAATTTCCCCGGCCCGCAGCGAGAAGGACGCCTCCTTGAGCTTGCCCGAGGTTGCGAGGCGCTCGGCGCCCAGAATCTCCGGCCCTGTCGACCGGCCGGCGATGCGCCGTGCAGGGAAAGCGTGCGCGAGCGCGCGCCCCGCGATCATCGCGATAACTTCGTCGTCCGCGTAAGCCGAGACGGCGCCGGTCGCGATGTGCGCTCCGTTGCGCAACACTGTCACGGTGTCGCAGAAATCGCGCACCTCGCGCAGGCGGTGCGAAATGAAGACCGTGGTTACCCCCTTCGCGTGCTGGTCGGCGATAATACGGCCGAGCCAATCCACGTCGCGGCCGGAGAGCGTCGAGGTCGGCTCGTCGAGCAGCAGGACACGCGGATTGCGATACAAAGCCCGCGCGATCTCGATCTTCTGCTGCACCGCAAGGTCGAGGTCGCGGATTTCCCCGTCCAGATGAATGTCGTCGAGACCGAGTTCGGCGAAGTGTCGCGCTACCGCCGCCCGCGCTTTGCGTCGTCGCAGCATTCCCAGCGCGCCGAGCGGACCCTTTGGCAGCATCATGTTGTCGAGGACCGTGAGATCGCGGACCAGCGTCATTTCCTGGAACGCGGTCTGAACGCCTTCGCCCTGCGCGTCGCGCGGCGAAGCGAAGCGGACCGGCCGACCAAACAGACGAAAGCCGCCCGCATCCGCCTGGGCGAGACCCGAGAGCAACTTCACGATCGTCGATTTGCCGGCGCCATTTTCGCCCAAAAGCGCATGAACGGACCCGCGACGGATCGCGAACGACACATTGTCGACCGCGACCGTCGCCCCATAGGCTTTGCGGACACTCTCCACGGCGACGGCCACATCGTCGCCGCCCTCCGCCGTCGAATCCGCCATCGCGAGCGCCCTCAGGGCTCAGGCTGGCCGACGAGCGCCGCCTGCAAGCCGATCTCCGGCGTCTCCGGGGAATAGATTGAGGCGAACCAACCGGGGTTCGGCACCAGAGAGGGCGGGAATGCGTTGCAGCCGTCCTTCATCTCGGCCCACGTGCCTTCCTTGCAATACTTGACCGTGTCGTTGGTCACGAGCGGCAATGGCAACGTGACGCGCTTGGGCACCTCTTTGCCTTCAAGCTTGTCCACTACAAGTTTCAGCGCGTAGCCGCCAGCGTAAGGAGGCGAAGCGTAGGAGATGCGCGGCGCGGCCATAGGCGCATAGGTTCCGTTCGCGCCTTCGACCTGAGCCGTGGCGGGCAGCATCTGGATGCGGCCGCCGTTCGATCCTTCCCCCGCGCAAGGCTTGAGCTGATCCGGCTTCTTGCCGGCCTCGATCTGCATCGAGTTGGCGGTGTAGCAGCCGACCTGCATCCACAGCCCGTCGATCTGGTTCCAGTTGTGGGTGGCGAGAATCTTCGACAGTTCCGTGCGCGCGACCGCCTGGCTCCACATGCCGACCGCTTCGGCGACGATCTTGATGCCGGGATATTTGGCGAAGACTTCTTTGGCGGCCTTGGTGCGCAACGTATCGACGGAAGTTCCCGGCACGCCGGTGATCACGGCGATATTTCCCTTGCCGTTGAGCTTTTTGGCCAACCATTCCGCAGTGACGCGGCCCGCCTGCTCCTGGTCGATATGGACGTTGTAGGCGCAGGGTTCGGTGATTTCCGCGTCGTAGGCGATAATCATGACGCCTTTTTCGCAGGCGTTTTTCACCGCGGCGTTGAGGGCGGTCGGCGAGATCGGATAGACGATGATGGCTTGCGCGCCCTGGCGCACCATCGCGTTGATCTGCTGGATCTGGCGCTGGGCGTTGGGGCCGGCGACCTGCACCTCGAGATCGACCTTGCTGGCGTAGTCCTTGTGCGCGGCCATGGCTTTGACCATGTTGGCCGCCTCGGCCTGCCAGTCATTGCCGATATAGCTCATCGACAGAAAGACCTTGAACTTCTTGTCGGCAGCGTGAGCGTTGGCGACCAATCCGACGCTGATGGCGAGCGCGGCGGCGCCGGTCCACCTGTACCATTTACTCCACGGGGTTTTCATCCGCTTCCTCCCACAAAGCCCGCATTGACGGGGCGAAGATCTCGCGACCCCGGCGTTGGCCGCCGTTCGTCGATCTCACTTGTGATCATAGATCAATGATCCTAAGCTCGGCAAGGGCATCTTTCGGATCGCTGGATAGCCTGCGGAGGGCGGTTTTGGCGCTCCGTGGACCAGAGGCGTTGACTTCATTGACGGAATCCCTGGCAAAGCCGACGCTTGCGGTTGCGCGCGCGCCACGCGACACGCTTCAAGATTTCGTCTATCGGCAGCTTTGCGAACTCATTCTCACCGGCGAGATGGCGCCAGGCCAACTCATTACGATCCAGTCGCTAGCCGACGCTTTCGGCGTCAGCGCGATGCCGGTGCGCGAGGCGCTGCAACGCCTGACCGCCGCGCGCGTTCTGACGGTCATCTCGAGTCGCTCGATCGGTATTCCCCGACTGACCCAGGAACGGCTGGCCGATCTGCGGCGAGTGCGGTTGGAGGTCGAGTCTCTTGCCGCAATGTGGGCCACCCCAAACATCGGCGGTTCCGAGATGATCGAGCTGGAAGGGATTGTCGGCGGGATGGAGGAAGCGGCGCGTGTCGGCGACAACAAACAATACCTGCGCGGGAACCGTGCGTTTCACTTCAAGGTCTATCAGGCTGCCCACTCGGACTCGCTGATCGCCATCATCGAGACGCTGTGGCTGCAAATCAGTCCGTATTTTCATCTGCTCCGTGCATCGGGTAACTATTTTAAGGCCAACCAGCAGCACGAGATCATGTTGTCGGCGTTGCGAGCGCGCGACGAAGCCGCGGTGAGCCTCGCCGTGCGCAACGACATCGAGGCGGCTTATCGTGTCTTGATACCGCTTCTGGAAGTGGAGACGAGCAAGGGATAAAAGTGCAGATCCGGAACCCGGGCAGGTTTGCGCAGACTGCATGGTGGAGCATACGGGAGTCGAGCTGTTGGTCCCTCGGCGATGGAATAGCAGGGGGAAATCTCCCTTTGCCAAATGAGGTCAGTCGCTGGACACGGCATACCTTCAAGTGACGCGAACAATAATCGCGACGAAATTTGGCGCTGGTTGGCAGAAAGGACTGGATTTCGAGCGCGAAGAGAGCGTGAGCGTTCTTGCGGGCGAGCGGCGTGTTTGGCGCCAATTGAACCAGAGGCCCCGGCAAGCAGCGCCGATCCGGGCTCGCGTCAGTCAGGGCCGAGGTTGGCTTGGCCCTCGACGACGCGAGAGGTTCTGCAATGCTCAGCAAGATATCCGAGACACAGCGGTCGATGCTGCTAGCCGCGGCGATACGCGAAGATCGCCTTGTAACGCCACCGGCGAATGCTCGCCCCGCCACCGTCAAGATCTTCGGCGTAAGGTTGATCGACGCCGGTTGCGCCAAGGAGATCAAGGCTAGCTCCGGCGCGCCGGTATGGCGCAAGGATGCGCTTGGCGGCGAGAGCTACGCGCTCAAGCTGTCAGCCAAGGGCCTGAACGCGGTTGCAGCCATGATGGAGGCGGCTGACGATGAGAAGGCTCCGTCGGTTCCGGCCGCTGCAAGGAAGGCCTCAACGCAAGCGCCCGAGCGGCAGATCGAGCCTTTCGCCGACGCTATGACCTCGGTGACTGACGACACGCGCGACGAGGTTGCACCGACGCCAACCCGCGCCCCGCGGGCGAACTCGAAGCTTGGGCGCGTCATCGGCATGCTTGGCGCAGAGGCCGGCGCCACGATGAGCGAACTGACGGCGGCGACCGGCTTGCTCGAGCATACGACGCGAGCGGCGCTGACAGGGTTGTGACACCGGGGTTACGAGCTGAGCCTCACGGGCAAGGAGCGCGACGGCGTTTCCGTTTACCGGATTGTCGCGCATTACGAGGAGGCCGCCCAATGTCGCCATGGGGTCAACGCCTGATTTTGCGCAGGGCTTCGGCCTGGCGCCCTTTTACGCCGAGGCGACGAAGGTCAATGTCGTGGTCGTCTACAAGATAGACCGCCTGACCCGGGCGCTGGCCGATTTCGCCAAGATGGTTGAAGTCTTCGACGCGAACAGCGTCTCGTTCGTGTCGATCACTCAGTCTTTCAACACCACGACCAGCATGGGATGGCTGACGCTCAACGTGCTGCTGTCCTTCGCCCAGTTCGAGCGCGAGGTCACGGGCGAGCGCATCCGCGACAAGATCGCCGCCTCGAAGAAGAAGGGGATGTGGATGGGCGGCGTCGTGCCGCTCGGCTATCGGGTCGAGGACCGCAAGCTCCACGTCGACGAGGGGGAAGCCGCGATCGTGCGCGAGATTTTCACCCTCTATCTTGAACTGGGCTCCGTGTGCGCGTTGCAGCGGGAGTTGCGGCGACGCGACATTCGCACCCGTGTCCGCAGGCTTGCCTCCGGCCGGATCGTTGGCGGCGAGCATCTGACCAACGGCCCGCTCGCCCATCTCCTGCGCAATCGCCATTATCTCGGCGAGATCAATCACCGGCACCAATCCTGGCCCGGCGAGCATGCAGCCATCATCGACGTCGAGACCTTCGCCAAGGTTCAGGCGAAGCTCGACGGGCAGCGCGTCGCGCGCGCCCCCCGGCTGAAATCCAACGCGCTGTTGCTCGGCAAACTCTTCAACGAAACCGGCGAGAAGTTGACGCCGAGCTACGCCATCAAGCAGGGCGTGCGCTATCGATACTATATCTCGACCTCGGCGATGCAGGCGCGAGAGCGGACCGCCTCCGCCGTCCATCGGCTACCGGCGCCGGCGCTTGAAGCCGCCGTCATCGACGCGTTGAGCTCTGTGATGGATATGCCGGCGGCGGAAGCGAGCGGGAGAAGCATCGAGCTGGAGGGCGCGGCAGATTACCAAAGTATCCAAGACAAGAATGGCGGACGCAGGCGGCCACCGGCGCCGATCTCATCTACGGACGCCGCCGCGCGAGCCCGATCTCTGATTGACGCCCATCTCGAGCGCGTCATCGTCCGATCCGACAAGCCGGAAATCGATTATCGCGCCGATCTCAACGATCCGCATGCGACCGAAGCCTTATCAATTCCCTGGTCCAAACCGGCTGCGCATGTGCGGCGCGCCCTTCTAACGCCGAGCTCGCCAGACGGCCAGAGCCGCAGAATGGAGGGTGAGGAGCGCGATCGCCTGATCCTCGCTATCGCCACATCGCGTTCCTGGCTCGATGGCCTTATCAAAAGGAACGATTTGCGAAATCGCCGAGCTCGCCGCCAGCCACAAGCGCATTCCCTCCACGCTTCGCCGATCAATGGCGCGCCCTTGGTCTGAGTCGGCTCGCCTGATCGAACCGCGCTCGCCGAGCGGTATAACCCAGCAACCCCAAATTACGCGGGCAGCCTGCGCGACCATCCAACCGCGCGATGGTCGCGCCAAGCCTGCGGCGCGTTAGCCGCGCAGGTTTGAGCGAATTAGTCGGCGCGACGGCGGCGCCGATTTGCGTCAATCGTCCACGCTTACGCCGCCTCGAACTCGAACCGCGCTCGCGCGTGTCGAACCGAGGTCTCCGTGGTCGTCGCCGCCAACAGCCGCGGAAACACAAAAGTCGCCGCCAGAGACAGGCCGCCGATTTCCGCCCCGAACGACCTCAACGACCGGCCTAGAGACCGAAATCCGCAAACGCTTGGCCACAAGCGCACGCTATGGCGGCGAAAGCTACCGAAAGCCGAGATATCAGAAAAATCAATGAGTTGATGGTGGGCCGGGAGGGACTCGAACCCCCAACCAGGCCGTTATGAGCGCAGACCGCGCAATGAAAAGAGCCAAAAAGCGCCGGATTTCCGGGGGAGGCAAGCGGGCGTGTTCTACGCTTGTTCATGCGTAGCGGTGGGGGAAAAGTGGGGGAAGACGCCGCTCACTTTCTGGCGATGACGCAGACCAGCACAACAACGCATCATGAAAGTTCGAAGTGATCTATGCAATATTGCATGAGTTGTCGACGTTGACGAAGGTTGAAGGTGGTTTCGTTGCACTGTTGATGCTGTTTTGTCTGAGCTTTGCTAGGGGAACTCCGGACTGCCGGGGACCCGCGAGCGGGCCAAGGGCGGGGAAGGACCCGCCGACCTACCGGAGGCGGCGGGGTCTGCTCGGCGTCAGGCATGCCTCGGAGCGCATGTCTCCCCCTCATCCGGCCGTCAGCGACGACGAGGCGGGCGGCGATGTCGAAGAGGCTTCGCGTTGTCGCTCGCTGTGTGCGGCACTCATCCCCACCGCCGATCCCTTCGCCTGCCTGATCATAGGAATTTGCATTCACCCTCCTTTGAGTCCCGGTCAAAGGAGGTCCCGCGGGAGGGTCCCCGCGCCTTCGCCGCCCCGCGCGTCGCCCAGGCCGCCGAGCGTCACGACAAGCCGTCCTCGCCGCCGCATGCCGCCGATCGCCGGCCGGGAGGGCGCATCGCCGCCCTGCGCCTCGCCCAGGCCGCCGAGCGCCACGACAAGCGGCCGGCGCAACTCGCTCGGCCCATCATCACCGCCGCGAGATCGCCTCTGCAAAAGGCGCGACGCGATCGTTACGCCCCTACCCCTTCAGCGCGCCCGAACGCCTCGTTATTCGTCTTCATCAGCCGCCCCAGCCGCTCGTCGAGGCTATCGGCCGCGTAGGGGTCGCTGGCCTCTGCCGCCAGCGCGGCGTTGGACGTGAGCCAACCGGGGAAAAGCGGCGTGTCGGACGGGACGCCGCGCTCGCGCGCGAAGGCCGCCAACTCGGGAGGCGCCATGCGCGCCAGACCGAGAAACTCGAACAGCGCCAGCGCATAGACGTAGCAATCAAGATAATGGTTATCCTTTTGGCCGGCGCGCTGCTTCCAACTCTTGCGCACGCGGCCGCGAAACTTCTCTTCCGCGATATATTCCGCCGTGATCTGGCGGAAAAAGGCGTCGTCGAGCCACGCCGGGAAATGACAATAGCCGGGCGGGTCGACCTCGGCGCCGGCGCGCCGGCCGCTTTGTCTGAGGTCGGCATAGAACGCAGACTTGATAGGCCACGTGCCTACCGGCCATAGATGCACGCCGTTCGGCATGCGCGCGCCGTTGAGATAGATGTCGACCGATCGCGGCGTTCCCATCGCCGGCCGCCCCCAGCCGTCGCGGCCATCAAGCGCGAAAATCATGCCGTTGCCGGTGCTCGGGTTGAGCCGCTGATTCGCCCGCACGGTCGCGTAAACCACATGCGAGCGATAGCCGCTGTCGATCCCGAGCGCGTCGAGCTGTCGCATGCGCCCGAACGCGTCGGGAAACTCGCGCCCGATCGTCTTTTGCAGCATCCGCGAGAAGGCGTTGTCGCTGTCTGGCGCATCGTGAAGCGAGCCGGGATTCTCCGTCGAGCCGTCGACATAGAAAGCGTCGACAACCCAGCTTTCGCGGTTCGGCGCGAAGGCGAGAATCGTCGTCCAGATGCCGCGCATTTGCACGTCGGCCGTGGCGATGAGGACAAGCCCTTGCGGCGGCACATGGCCGCGCTTCAGCTCATCCTCGCGGCGCTCCATCAGCTGGCTATGCGCGGGCGCGTCGCCGCGCATCTCATAGGGCAGCCCGAGCATCAGGTTGTGGAACACCTTCAGCCTTTGCGGGTCGTCTTCGGCGCTCAGATACTCGGCGGCAATGGTGTCCCACGGAATGAAAGGGCTGGAAAGCGAATCGAAGGCATAGCTCGGATAGGCGCCCGGCCGCGCCGCCGTTGCGACCCATCGGCCGTGCGCGACGAGTTCGCGCTTTTCGTGCGCCTCGATAATGACGCCGCAGCACGGCGCGACGTAATGCGCCTTGTACGGCGGCTGCTTTTCGAACCGGAACTTGTCGCCGAATTCGAAGGTGAACTCGCCGCCGCAATGCGGGCACGGCACGCGCCAACGCCGCTGATCGCCAGCCTCGAAGCGGCGCTCAATTTTCGATCCGCCCTTGATCGTCGGCGTCGAAACGTCGGCCTTGCGCCAATCGGCGGACGCCAGGAACGAAATCAGCCGGCCGTCGGAGATCTTCAGCGGGTCGCCCTGGCCATCGAGGTCGTCGTCGTACTCGTCGATCTCATCGCGCAGCAACACCTTGATCGTCTTTGACCGCAGGTCCGCCGCCGAGCTGGCGATCGCCAGCGTCAGCGAGCCGCCGCGAAACCGCTTGGTGTGGGTCGTCGAGCCTTCGGTCGAGCGCGAGGTCTGCGGCGCGACCTTGCGTTTCAGCGCGGCGCAGGCCTTGATCGCCGGCTCCAGCTTGCCGCGATTGAAGTCGGCGGCGGCGCTCGACGTCGGTTGGATCAGCATCGCGTTGCACGGCGCGCGATCGATGAGAAAGCCGAGCGCCGCCAGCAGCACCAGCGTAAAGCCGGTCTGCGCCGATTTCATCACCGCAATCTCGTTGGCGGGGCTTTCCGGGCCGAGCATGTCAAGCGGCTCGACAAGATAGGGCGCGAGCTTGAGGTCAATCAGGCGGCCGGCGTGCGGCCCGTCGGGGACAAAGAGATTCCGCGCCGCCCATTGCGAAGGCGTCAGCGCCTCCGGCGGCCGCAGCGCCTCGGCGAAGGCCTGGCCGACGAGCGCGCGGGCGTCAACGTGCTTCAAGCCGCCGCCTCCGCAATGGGCGCTTTGGTCTGCGCCTCGTCTCCGGCATCGCCGCCTTCGCCGAAGCGCTCGGCGGCGCGGGCGAGCGTCTCGCGCAGCTCGCGCGCCACGGTTTTGAGCGCCGCGCGCAGACCGGCGACGCCCTCTTTCGTCACCGCCGCCGCCAGCGCCTCGGCGCGCCCCGGCAGCGCCTCGATAGCCTGCGCGAGCTCCAGCGCGCATGACGCGAGCGCGACGCGCACCGCCTCGGCCTCGACGATGCGGCCGAGCCGCTCTTCGAGGTCGAGGCGTTTCATGTCGGCGTCATAGGCGGCGCGGCGGGCCTGCTCGCGGGCGAGGATAGGATCGCCCGGCCCCGTAGCGCCCGCGTCCGGCGGCCCCATGGCGCGCCGCCCATTGGCCTCGCGCACGGCGTCGACGGTCGACGAGGCCGCGCGGTCGAACTCGGCGAGGCAGACCAGCTTGCCTTTGCCCTGCTTGCGCGTCGAGATCAGCCCCAGGCCCTCCAGCCGCGCGACGCGGCGTGAGATCGCGCTCTTGTCGACCCCGCGCTCGCGCGCGAGATCGCTGATCGTCAACCAACCCGGCGGCGCGTCATCGGTCATGGCGCGCTCATCTTGCAAGCTCTTTGGCGATCTGCTTCAGCACCGCCGGCGCAACCTCCGTCTCGGCGGCGCGAAAGAACGTCTCGGCCGCTTCGGCCTTCACCGCCTCCTTGGCGAGGTTCGGCCCGTCGAATGAGCGGGTCGGAAGCCGGTCTTTCGGGCCGCCCAATTTGCGCATGAGCAGTTGACCGGCGATCTTGCCCGAGCCTTCGAAGCTGCGTTTAAACTTGTGCGCCTCGCCCCAAAACCACACTGTAACGCCGCCGCCGGCGCCTTTCTTGACCTCCGCCTTGAACTCGAAAGGCTTGCTTGCCTTGCCCGAGACGATGATCTGATAAGACATGCCCTGCCCAACGCCCGAGCCCTGCACAGCCTTCGTCACGTCGCCTCGCGCCGCGAAGGCGCGCGCCGTCCGCGTGCGCGTCGTGACGGATGAATAACGCTTGAAGCCGGCCTGGCGCTGGAGCGCGTGCTGCACTTGCGTCCTCACCTTGTCGCCGCCCTCGTTGAGCCCGCGCGCGACGCCTTGCGGGATTTGCCGCTGAAGCCGCTCGATTTCCTTGGAGAACCTCCCAAGCTCGCGCGCGTCGATCTTGATTTGCATCCCTGATCCCCAATTCCGCCACGCCTCACGGCGAATAGGCGCCCCCATGCAGCGGCGCGGCGTCCGAATCCATGCGGCCAGTATGGCCGCCCTGCATCGGGTCGAGCGGGATTTGCGTCGATAGGTTCTTCGTGGCGTCCTCCGCGCGCTTGACGATCTCCAGCAACGAAGAACTCGCCTTCACCTCGACATGCACGGGAACGTTGACGGTCGCCTGGCCGTGGACCTCGACTGGGGCGCTCGATCCAAACGCGCCGCCGCGCTTCTGGAAATCACGATACCACGATTGAGCCGGGCCGCTAGCGCCCACCGGAGGGGCAAAGCTCGGCATTTTCAACGGAATATTGGACGGGACGAAACCGAAATGTTGCTTGACCCATTTGTCGATCCCGCCTGTCGCGCCGCCGAAGTCGCCCTTCGGGTCCAGCCATTCGGTCAGTCCGACAATCGCGCCGAGCAGACCGAATTTGCTCATCACGCCGGCCCCCGCCCCGCCGCCCGCCGCGCCGCCGCCGCCAAAGCCCAGAAAGCGCCCCATGCCGGTGAGCATTCTCCAGCTCAACCAGCCCCCCGCAGCGGCGGCGCCCCCGCCGGCGGCGACGCCGATCTTCGACGCCGCGTCGGGGTGGTCGTGCGCGAATTGGCCATAGATCGACGCCAGGCGCTGGAGCGCCGCCGCCGTCGCCTCCAGGTTGGCTCCGACCATCTTCATGGCGGGCTCGGAGACGACGCCAGCAAAAGCCTCGATCGACGCCTTGAGCGCATCCAAGCCCGCGGTTGGGTTGGCGGCGAGAAAGTCATTACCGGCGGCAAGC
>DATNDU010000056.1:0-6744 GCA_035606915.1 Roseiarcus sp.
GTTTGTTTGCGGTGGATATCATTCTCGACACTGGCGCGGACAAAAGTCTCGTTTCGCGATGGGTTTCTGACGAGAAACCGACGACGCCGGGGCTGAAGTGGATCAAGATTCTAGCTGGTTATTTTGAAACGGAAGAGGAGAGCTTATTTCGACACCACGACGAGGATTGGTTTGCGCGTTTTTTTTTGCCGACCGCAAACGCGATGAGGTTGAGCGCATGAAAGCGACACTTGAAACAGCATTGCCAAGAAAACGGAGCGATAAATGAAATTATTTGTCATGCTAGGCTTATTGCTCGGAACCACGTTAAGCACGTTCTCGCAGGAATCATTTCCAGAGTTTGATATAAAACAGGAAGCCTTTAAGTCGTCCAACGATATGATGAATGTGTACGAGGACGGTATACGAACCGGGGCATTGAGCGCCTCCGATGCGAAGGAAGCGCAGGGTACAATTTCGCGGGGGAGAGAAGCGCTGTATCACCGGTACATAAAATGGTTTACAGATATGCGCAAGTTTTCTGCGTCACACTGGGATACTTTATCAGATTATGAAAAAGTTGAATGTATAGATATGGCTAAGGGGGCATATTTCGGGCTGGACGTCTGCATAAGACATATAAAAAATCTTGGAGATATAGAACCCCTTCCAAATTAATTTATAGACCCGTGTCAGCGCTCATTGCCGCGACGGGACACTGAGCCATTCGCACCATCATTGTGGGTTACGGTGACAGTGCACTTATTATAGCGAAACGTCAGTCTGATGGCTTGACCGCGCGGCCGGCGTCGGCCGCCGCCTCTTCTAAAATGCACTGTGACCGCAACCGACCGTAACCGCCGTGCGTCAATTTTCTTTCTGAAAATCACAAATCATGCTAGTCTCCACCCCCCCCTCCGTGGAGCCCGCAATGCCCGCCGCCAACCCGACCCGCCCGCTGTCCCGCCGCGATCTCGCGCATCGGGCGCCGGCGTGCTTGCAAACCTACGCCGCGCCGCTAGCGCTGCCCGGTGCGCGGGACGTAACTGCCAAGCTGTAGACTCAGCACGACGGTCCCCGTCCTGGCCGGGCTTGTCCCGGCCATCCACGCGGTTCGGCTACGCCCAGGTTTATCGCTCGGTCCCACACCGATTTTGAACGTACCGGAAAGAGCTTTGTCGCGCGACGGCGTGGATGACCGGAACAAGTCCGGTCATGACGGCGCGGCGCCATTTGACCCCACGCGGAAGCCCCAGCTTGGCAGTTACCGCGGGACAGCAAAGACCAGGCAATTCGTTGAAAAACAACGCGCGCGGCCTGTCCCCGCACGGCTGAGCGGGTCAGCCGAAGGCCGGTGCGGAATTCGCAATGACAGGCGCTCACCTGCGCCAGCGCGTCGTCGGCTCCCGCATCGTCACCAGTTCCTCGGCGGCGGTCGGATGCACCGGCATGGTGTCGTCGAGGTCGGCCTTGGTGGCGCCCATCTTGATCGCCACCGCCAGCGCCTGGATGACCTCGCCGGCCTCCGCGCCCAGAATATGCGCGCCCAGCACGCGCCCGCTGGCGGCGTCGACGACCAGCTTCATCATCGTCCGCTCGGCCCCGCCGGTGATCGTCGCCTTCAGCGGCCGGAAGCTCGTCTTGAAGACGTCCACAGCCTCGCAACGGCCGCGCGCCTCCTCCTCGGTCAGCCCGACGGTTCCGATCTCCGGCGTCGTGAACACCGCCGTCGCTACGGCGTCGTAATTCACCTGCCGCGTCGCGCCGCCGAACAGCCGGTCGGCCAGCCAATGGCCCTCGCGGATCGCCACCGGCGTCAGGTTGATGCGGTCGGTGACGTCGCCGACGGCGTGGATCGTGGCGACGTTGGAGGTCGAGCCGGCATCGACGATCACCGCGCCGTTCTCGGCCAGCCGCACCCCCGCCGCCTCCAGCCCGAGACCCTGGGTGTTCGCCCGCCGGCCGGTGGCGATGAGCACCTGATCGACCGCCAGCGTCTCGCCGCCGGTTATGGCGACGACGCGGGTCTCACCGTCGCGCCGGATATGGGTCGGCAACCGGCCGAAGCGGAAGCCGACGCCAGCTTTGGTCATTTCCTCGCGCAGGCCGACGCGCAGGTCTTCGTCGAAGCCGCGCAGCACATTGTCGGCGCGCAGCGCCACCGTCACCTGCGCACCGAGGCGGCGAAACAGCGCCGCGAACTCCACCGCGATATAGCCGCCGCCGACCACCAGCAACCGGCGCGGGAACTGCGGCAGATCGAACGCCTCGTTCGAAGTGATGGCGTGCTCCAACCCTTCGACGCGAGGAAGCAGCGACGGCGCGCCGCCGGCGGCGATCAGAATATGGCGCACGCTGAAGCGGCGCCCGTCGGCGAGCGCGATCTCCTGCGGCCCCGCCACTTGGGCGCGGGCGCGGAAAATTTCGACCTTCGAGCGTTCGAGATTGGCGGCGTAAAGGCCCGACAGCCGGGTGATTTCCTTCTCCTTGGCGGCGACCAGCGTCGGCCAGTCGAAGCTGATCTCGCCGACCGACCAGCCGAAGGGGCCGGCGTCAGCGAAGCTGTCGGCGAAGCGGCTGGCGTAAACGAGGATCTTCTTTGGCACGCAGCCGCGGATGACGCAGGTTCCGCCAATGCGGAACTCCTCGGCGACCGCGACCTTGGCGCCGTGTCCAGCGGCGATGCGCGCCGCCCGCGTGCCGCCGGAGCCTGCGCCGATGACGAACAGATCGTAGTCGAAGGACATCGCCGTCTCGCGAGGGTTATACCGACATGCGATGATCGGAGGCGATCATCGCCATAGAGGCGAGGCCCGTCCGCGCGCACGGGCGACGGGCGGCGCTGCCGCGCAAAGGCTATTAGAAGGTAAAGCCCTTCTTCTTCATTTCCTCGCGGGTGCGGGTGAGCATGATCGTCGTCAGTTTCTGGCGCCAGGCCGCGCCGGAGGCGCCGAGGGCATCCAGAATCTGCGCCTGGGCCTGGATGTATTTGTGGCCGGCCGGGCTGGTCAAAAAGGTCAGCGTCTGCTGCAACTCCGCCTCGGTCAGCGCCTTGGCGAGCGGGCGGGCGCTGTCGTTGAACACCGTATCCTCGCCCTTGTTGAACTCGGGCAACAGCGCCACCAGCGTCTCATGCAGCGCCTTGCCCATTTCAGGATGCATTTGCACCAGTTGCCCCTGCAACTGGCCCAACATCGACGGCACGATCTCGTCCATCGAGGCCTTGAGGCCGGCGGCGACGAGGATTTTTCTGGCCAGATCCATCTGCGTCGGCGACGGGTCGTCGGCGAAGGCGGGGCTGGCGACGAGCGTGGCCGCGATCAACGCCGCCGCGAGCGCGCCGCGTCCGCCGCGAATAAAAAGTGTCATTCAAACGCCTCCATTGGGCAACTCGGCGCCAGAGGGGCGCCGCATCGTCTCCACGCCGCCGGTCGCCGCGACCAGCGCGACCGAGGCCAGATTCAGGAACAGCCCGTGCTCGATCACGCCGGGGAGCCCGCGGATCGCGGCGGCGAGCCGTTCCGCGTCGGGGATCGCGCCAAAGGCGCCGTCGAGGATGTAATGGCCGCCGTCGGTGACGAAGGTGTCGCCGTTGCGCATGCGCAGCCTCACCTCGCCCGCCAGCCCCAACTTTTCGCACACCCGCTCCAATCGCAGCCGCGTCGAGCCGAGGCCGAAGGGCACGACCTCGACCGGCAACGGAAAAGCCCCGAGCCGCGCCACCTTCTTCGAAGCATCGACAATCACCAGCATACGCCGCGACGAAGCGGCGACAATCTTCTCGCGCAGCAGCGCGCCGCCGCCGCCCTTGATGAGCTGCAACTGCGGGTCGATCTCGTCGGCGCCGTCGATGGTGAGGTCGAGTTGCGGCTCTTCCTCCAGCGTCGCCAGCGGAATGCCGAGGCGCTCGGCCTGGGTATGGGTCGCCTGCGAGGTCGGGACGCCAATAATTTTGAGGCCCGCCGCAACCTTCGCCCCGAGCAGATCGACGAAGCGGCGGGCGGTCGAGCCGGTGCCGAGCCCAAGTTTCATGCCGGGTTCGACAAAATCGAGTGCGGCGGCGGCGGCGCGCTGCTTGTTGTCGTCAGCCGACATCGGGCTCCCCGCTCAAAGGTCCGCTGCGCCGTAGCGGTTCGCGCGGCGAAACGCAATTCCCTAACGCACGATAGCGCAGTCGTGGTCCTGTAAATCCTCGGCGTGGCCGCCATCGGCGAGTTCGGCATGATCGGCGAGCAGCGCGAAGCCGGGCCGGCCGGCAAAGTTCACCGGCGCGGCGGCGAGGCTCCATGAGCCCATCTCGGCCTTCGCCTTCGGCATTTCGTCGGCGAGCAAGCGGAAGGGGTCGAGGCCGGCGAGATCGGTGGAATCGGCGCGCCGCGCCCAATATTTGCGCCCCGCCAGCGCCACCGTCATCGGCCGCCACTCGCCGTCGAGATACGGCGCATAATCGGCCAACGCCTTGACGACCTCGCGCTTCAAGCAATCGACATGCAGGTGAAGCTGGTCCTGGCTGCGCGCATATTCCGAGTTGATGGCGATTCCGACATCGTCGCGCGCCGGCGCCGGCTTCAGATAGGCCGCCATTAGCGCCCGCGCCCGCCAAGCGTCGGCGAAGTAATCGGGCGCGCCGGCGCGCAGCAATTGCGGGTCTTCGATCCCCATCACCCGCGCCGTCGGGATGGCGAGGAGTTGGGCGACGCCGACGCGATCCTTGATGACGGCGGTTGCGCCCTCGACGTCGAGGCAGGGCGGCGGCGCCGCGGCGCCCTTGTCGGCGGCGGGGACGCATTGGTCGTGTACGATGCGCCACAGCGCCATCCGATCCGCCAAGGCGGCGCGGCCCGCCAGCAGGGCGCCGAGCGCGACGGCGGCGACGAGGGCAGGGCGGAGCATAGGGCTAAGAATGGATCGAGCGTTTGGCCACCGCCATCGCCGCCTCCTTGATCGCCTCCGACATCGTCGGATGGGCGTGGCAGGTGCGGGCGAGGTCTTCCGCCGAGCCGCCGAACTCCATCAGCACCGCGATTTCGTGGATCATCTCGCCGGCGCCGTGGCCGATGATATGGCCGCCGAGCACGCGGTCGGTCTTCGCGTCGGCGAGGATTTTGACGAAACCCTCGGTCTGCCGCATCGCCCGCGCGCGGCCGTTGGCGAGGAACGGGAACTTGCCGACATTGTAGGCAACGCCGGCCGCCTTCAACTCCTCCTCGGTCTTGCCGACCACCGCGACCTCGGGGTTGGTGTAGAGCACGCCGGGGATGACGTCGTAATTCACATGCCCCGCTTGTCCGGCCAGCAGTTCGGCGAGCGCGACGCCTTCGTCCTCGGCCTTGTGGGCCAGCATCGGCCCGCGCACCGCATCGCCGATGGCGTAGACCTCCGGGATGTTGGTGGCGAAATGCGCGTCGATGACGATCTGGCCGCGCTCCAGCGCGACGCCGATCGCCTCCAGCCCGAGGCCCGCCGTATAGGCGCGCCGGCCGATGGCGACCAGCACGACGTCGGCCGCCAGCGTCTCGGTCGCCCCGCCGGCGGCGGGCTCGATGTCGACATTGGCGCCGGCGCCGACGCGCTCGACCTTCGCCACCTTATGGCCGAGCCGGAATTTGACGCCCTGCTTCTCCATGATGCGCTGGAAGCTCCTGGCGACCTCGCCGTCCATGCCCAGCAGGATGCGATCGAGGAATTCGACCACCGTGACCTCGGCCCCGAGCCGGCGCCACACCGAGCCGAGCTCCAGTCCGATGATGCCGGCGCCGACGACGACGAGCGTCTTCGGCACGCCCGCCAGCGCCAGCGCTCCGGTCGAGGAGACGACGACCTTCTCGTCGATCTCGACGCCCGGCAGCCGCGTCACTTCCGAGCCGCTGGCGATGACGATATGCTTGGCCTCGTGCGTGGTCTCGCCGCCGTCGGCGCCTTTGAGCGCCACTTTACCGGGAGCGGCGATGCGGCCTTCGCCCTTCAGCCAGTCGATCTTGTTCTTCTTGAACAGGAAGGCGACGCCGTTGACGTTGGCCGCCACGGTTTCGTCCTTGTGCTTCATCATGCGCGCCAGATCGAGCTTCGGCGCGACCGTCACGCCCAGAGCCTGAAAGCCGTGCCCGGCCTCCTCGAACATTTCCGAGGCGTAGAGCAGCGCCTTGGAGGGGATGCAGCCGATGTTGAGGCATGTGCCGCCGAGCGTGGCGCTTTTCTCCACCACGGCGACTTTCATTCCCAGTTGCGCGGCGCGGATGGCGCAGACATAGCCGCCGGGACCAGAGCCGATGATGATGACGTCGTAGGACATGGGAGACCCTGGAAGTGGGGTTGAACCTTCGCGCCTGGAGCGGAAGGCTGGCTCAAATATAGGGGCGGGGCGGCCGGGCCGGCGTCAGGACCAAGCCAGATGCGACAACATCATCAGGATGCCGACGACGGAGATCGCCCAGATGGCGGTGCGCGCGTATTCGATGCCCATGACGTAGATCGGCAGGTAGAGGATGCGCGCGATGATCCACACCGTCGCGCCATAGCCGCCGGTATGCCCGGTAGCGATAAGGCCGAGATTGGCGGCCAGAAACGGCCCATAGTTCTCGACGTAATTGTGCAGAGCCCGCGTCGCGCGCCCGAAGGCCAGCCCGGTCGGCTTCGGCGCCGCGTCTCGTGACGTGAACAGATAGCCGAAGGGCAATTGCAGATTGCCGAACGCCGCCTGCACGACGACATGCGCCACCCATAGCAGGACGCTGAGTTTCAGACAGGTAAGTTCGCTCAACATTT
>DATNDU010000115.1:0-35269 GCA_035606915.1 Roseiarcus sp.
CACAAGACCGCCGACGGCATCCAGAAGATCACCACCGACGAGTTGTTCAAGGGCAAGACCGTCGTGCTGTTCGGCCTGCCCGGCGCCTTCACGCCGACTTGCCACAAGAACCATCTGCCCGGCTTCCTCACCGAGGAGCAGGCATTCAAGGCCAAGGGCGTCGCCGAAATCGCCATGACCGCCGTCAACGACCATTACGTGCTCGACGCCTGGGCAAAGGCGACCGGCGCGAGCGGCCATGTGACCTTCCTCGCCGACGGCAACGCCGAGTTCGCTCGCGCGCTCGGCCTCGAATTCGACGCCGGCATGGGCGGCCTCGGCGTGCGCTCGAAGCGCTATTCGATGCTCATCGACGACGGCGTGGTGGCCAAGCTGTTCGTCGAGGAATCGCCCGGCAAGGCCGATCTCTCCAGTGCCGGGCATCTGCTCGCGGCGATGTAAGGCGCCGGCCTTGTCGGTGACGCCGGCGTTGCTGACGCTAAGCGTCGCCGCCGCCTTCGGAGCCGCCAATCTCGTCGCCCGGCTGCGCGAAAAGCGCTCGCGGGCGCTGATCGGCGGCCATCTGGCGTTCGGCGTCGGCGGCGCCGCGGCATTGTTGGCGACGCTGTATGGATCTGCTTTGGCCCCGGACGACCCGGCGCGCGGATTGGCGCAGCTTGCGCTGGGATTGCTGGCGTTCGCCATTCTCACCGGCGGCGCGACGGCGAGCTTTCGCAACCCCGCCGCCTCGACCGGCGCGTTGATGATTCATGTTTTTGCGGCGGTCTTGGGCTTGCTCGTCGCGGTGGCTTTGATCGGTAGAATTTAGGCTTGCTGTTCTGGCGCGGCGGCAGAAGAGCAATTTATATTCGCGCTGACTGGGTTTAGATCAACTACCGATAAAGTTTAGCTATCGTCATTGCGAGCGAAGCGAAGCAATCCATGCTTCGCTTCGCTCGCAATGACGGCTCAACTGAACACAATGTACTCATGAAATCTCTGTTTCTTCTCAAAACGTCGGCGGCGTGCAGGCGGAGACGATGACCAGATCGCCGTCGCCGGCATTAGCAAAGCTATGCGGCCGGCGGCTGTCGAAACGATAGGCGTCGCCGGCGCCGAGTTCGTAGCGCCGCCCGTCGACCTCCAGCGCCAGCCGTCCCTTGATGACCAGACCCGCCTCCTCGCCCTGATGCGACAGCAGATGCGCGCCCGAGCGCGCCCCCGGACGATAGCGCTCGTGGATCATCTGCAACGCCCGCCCGCGCAAATCCGCCCCGAGTTGCCGGTAGGACACCGCGCCGCCGGAGATCTCGGTCAATTCGTCGCTGCGAAACACGATCTGCTCGCCGCCGACCTCGTCTTCGGCGAAGAACTCGCCCATCGACAGCCCCAAGGCGGAGAGGATTTGCCGCAACGCGGAGACGGAGGGGCTCACCTTGTCGGCCTCGATGGTGGAGATCGCGCCGTTGGAGACCCGCGCCCGGCGCGCCAATTCGCGTTGCGACAGGCCGGCGCGCTGGCGCAAGCTGCGCAGCCGTTGGCCGATCGCCGTCTCGGGGCTGTTCATGCGTTCAAGATTTAGAACGGTTTGAACGCGCGAACAACTGGACTTCGCGTCAAGCCGGCGGCAATGCTCGCAATAACGATCACGCCGACCCCAGGAGCCGCCCATGTCCGCCGTCCCCCACCGCGCCGAAGTTCCCAACGATCTCGCCGCCCTTTGGCTGCCGTTCACGCCCAACCGCGCCTTCAAGAAACGCCCGCGCCTCATCGCCCGCGCCAAGGACATGCATTATTACACGCCCGAGGGCCGCCCGATCCTCGATTCCGCTGCGGCGCTGTGGTGCTGCAACGCCGGCCACAACCGCGAGCCCATCGTGCGCGCCATCCAGGAGCAGGCGGCCGAACTCGATTTCGCGCCGAACTTCCAGTTCGCCCATTCCAAGGCGTTCGCGCTGGCGTCGCGCATCGCCGACCTCGCGCCGGGCGATCTCGACCACGTGTTCTTTTGCAATTCCGGCTCCGAGGCCGCCGACACGGCGCTGAAGATCGCCATCGCCTACCACAACGTCACCGGGGCCGGCTCGCGCCAGCGCCTGATCGGGCGCGAGCGCGGCTATCACGGCGTCGGCTTCGGCGGCATCAGCGTTGGCGGCATGAGCAATAACAGGAAGTTTTTCGGCAGCCTGCTCGCCGGAACCGACCATCTGGCGGCGACCTATTCGCGCGAGCATCAGGCGTTCACCAAAGGCGAGCCGGAATGGGGCGCACATTTAGCGGACGAACTCGAACGCATCGTCGCCCTGCACGACGCCTCGACCATCGCCGCCGTCATCGTCGAGCCGATGGCCGGCTCGACCGGCGTGCTGCCGGCGCCGAAGGGCTATCTCAAGCGGCTGCGCGAGATCTGCGACAAATATGGCCTGCTGCTGATCTTCGACGAGGTCATCACCGGCTTCGGCCGCCTCGGCTTCGCCTTCGCCGCCGAGCGTTACGGCGTCCTGCCCGACATCATCACCTTCGCCAAGGGCGTCACCTCCGGCGCGGTGCCGTTGGGCGGCGTCATCGTCCGCAAGGGCATCTACGACGCTTTCATGAAGGGGCCGGAGCACGCTATCGAACTGTTCCACGGCTACACCTATTCCGGCCACCCGCTCGCCTGCGCGGCGGGGCTGGCGGCCTTGGATGTCTACCGCGACGAGAAGCTGTTCGAGCGCGCGCGGGCGATGGAGCCGAAATGGTGTGACGCGCTGATGACGCTGAAGGGCCTGCCGAACGTGCTCGACATCCGCTGCGTCGGGCTGACAGGGGCGATCGACTTGGCGCCGCTTCCCGGCAGCGTCGGCTTGCGCGGCTACCACCTGCTGGAACATTCCTTCCACGAGGAGGGCATCATGCTGCGGATCTCCGGCGACTGCATCGAACTGACGCCGCCGCTCATCATCAGCGAGGATGAGATCGGCGAGATCGTCGACAAGGTGGGCAAGTCAATCAAGGCGGTAGCCTAGCGGGTCGCGGCTCAGCCGTGGCCGATCCAGGTCATGAATGGCTTGACGCCGACGGCGCCAAGCCCGAGCGTGAGGAACGACCAGACGACGGCCGAGGTCCAGTTGGCGAGTTGGAACGGCAGCGCCGGCATCTGCGAAATGCCGGCGACGAGCGGCACAGCGGCGCGCAGCGGGCCGAAGAATTTGCTGATGAACACCCCGGCCGCGCCCCATCGCCGGAAGAAGGCGCGGCCGCGCGGCAGCAATTGGGGATAGCGCGACAATGGCCAGAGATGGGCGATCGGCTCGCTAAAAAACGCTCCAAGCCAGAACGATAGCCAATCGCCGAGGCCGGCGCCGACGACGGCGGCGATCCAGATCGGCCAAAAATCGAGAAGCCCGGCGCCGATCATCGCCCCGATGCCCCAAAGCATGACGGTGGCTGGAAACAGCAGCGACACGAAGGCCACCGATTCCCCCATCGCCAGCACAAACACGATCGGCGCCGCCGCCGCCTTGTGGTCTTTGACGAACGCAAGAACCGCGTCGGCGAGGTCCGCCATCGTCATGAGTTTTCCGCTCCGCGCCGCGCGCCCGTTGGGTCGCGCCGATTATGACATGGTAAAACCCTGGCGGCGTCGTGGCCGGGGCGCAAGCTTGCCGCCGCCCGCGCCGCTTCCCATATCCGCCTGCATGTTCGACGATCTCACATTCACCCTCGGCGCCGACTCCGAATCCCGCGGCTCCGGCGCCCTCCCGCCACCCTCCGACGACGCCGCCCTCGACGCCTACTCGCGCACGATAACGCAGGCCGTCGACAAGGTCGGCCCCAGCGTCGTGCGCGTCAACGTGCACGGCGGCGCCGGCTCCGGCGTCATCGTCTCGCCCGACGGGCTGGCGCTCACCAACAGCCACGTCGTCAACGGCGCGCGCAGCGTCAGCCTCACGACGCTCGACGGCCGCGAGCTTTCCGCCCGCGTGCTCGGCGACGATCCCGACACCGATCTGGCGTTGCTGCGCGTCGAGGCCGACGTGGCGCTGCCCGCCGCCAGGCTCGGCGATTCCGGTCGGCTGAAGCGCGGCCAGATCGCCATCGCCATCGGCAATCCGCTCGGCTTCGACGCCACCGTCACCGCCGGCGTGGTCTCCGCGCTCGGCCGATCTTTGCGCTCCAAGTCGGGGCGCCTGATCGAAGACGTCGTGCAGACCGATGCGGCGCTCAACCCCGGCAATTCCGGCGGCCCGCTGGTCTCCTCGGCCGGCGAGGTGATCGGCATCAACACCGCCATCATCATGGGCGCGCAGGGCATCTGCTTTGCGGTGGCCGCCAACACCGCGCATTTCGTCGCCGGCGAAATCGCCCGCCACGGCCGGGTGCGGCGCGCCTACATCGGCGTGGCGGCGGCGACGACGCCGATTCCGCGCCGCATCGCGCTCGCGCAAGGTCTGGAGCAGAGCCACGGCGCGCAACTCATCGAGATCGACCAGTCGGGGCCGGCGGCGCAGGCCGGCTTGCTGACCGGCGATCTCGTCATCGCGCTCGACGGCAAGAAGGTCGCCGGCGTCGCCGATCTCTTGCGCGCGCTCGATGCGCAGATGATCAACCGCGCCGTCAGCATCGATTTCCTGCGCCGCTCGACGCGGGCGCGGCTGTGGATCGGCCCGTCCGAACGCCGGGCGGACTGAAGCCCTCAACCGTCGCGCGGCGCGACCAGCGGGCCGGGGAAGGCGGCCTCCGCCTCGGCGCGCAGCGCCTCGGCGTGGTGGGCGACGAAGCGGCTGGCGACGACGGCGCCGATGACGGCTGCGGCCAGCGCCGCCAGGCCAACGGGGCGCGCATAAGTCTCGAAGGCGACGCCGAGGAAGTAGCCGCCGAGCCCGAACAGCACCGCCCAGGCGCCGCCGCCGAGCGCGTTGAACAGCAGAAAGCGCGGCCATGGCAGCCGGTTGATGCCGGCCAGGAACGCCGCGAAGGTGCGCAGGATGGCCACGAAGCGGCCGAAGAACACGATCTTGCCGCCATGGCGCAGGAACAGATACTGCGCCACTTTCAGCTTGCTCTCGTCGACGCGGATGAGCCAGCCGTGGCGATAGATCAGCGGAAAGCCGGCCTCGCGGCCGACCCAGAAACCGAGATTGTCGCCCAGGATCGCCGCCGCCGCCGCGGTTGCGATCACCGCCTCGATGTTGAGCGTACCGCGGCCGGCGAATACCGCCGCCGTCACCAGCGCCGTCTCGCCGGGCAGTGGCACGCCGGCGCTCTCCAGCGCCACGATGACGAAGATGGCGAAATAGCCGTAGTGCGCGACAATATGTTGCAGCGTATCGAACAACGCCACCGGGTCTTCCTCAGCGCGGCTTGCCGTGCGGGCCAAGCCGGCGGGCGTTGGCATGCACCGTGCGTCGCGCCGGTGCGGAGGCGGCCTCGGCAACGTCGAACAGCGCGTGCGAAAGCTGCGCCGGCGTCGCGCCGCCGCGAAACGCCGACGTCCACAGGAACGCGCCCCAGGATAGCGAAGCCGCCATCGCGCCCTCGTAGGCGGCGGCGATCTTCTCCTCCACCATCCGCGTCGCCTCGCGCGCGTTGTCGCCGCTGGGATGCATTAAGCCCGGCGTCCTGGCGGCGATCGTCACCGCGGCGTCGAGGCCAGACTGGGCGGATCGCTTGGCGAGGCGCGACGCCCGATACGACAAAGAACTCATGCGAAAACAATTCCCTTCCCGGTTGAGTCTTCCCGCTTCGTCGCCGGAAGGCAAGAGCGACCAGCGTCCCGTAAACGCCAAGCAAGGCGCACACGGCCCTATGCGAAGACGCCGCGTCGGGCGTTCACATTAGATGATGACGAACATGGGGATTCAGTGTCATAGTGACTCGCGCAGGAGCCATCCATGCTTGAAGCCGCGCACAAAGCGCCGAGCCTCGCCAGCCGAACCGAGGCGCGCAGCTTAGCCAAGGTGCCGTTGTTCTCCGCCTTGCCGGTGGAGGACATTCGCGCCCTCGACGCGCGCTGCCTGTGGCGGCGCGTCGGCGGCGGCGAATGGGTCATCGATTATCAAGCCGAGGGCGAGGACGTCTATTTCGTATTTAGCGGCTTGGCGCGCGTCGTCATTGTCAGCTCCGGGCGCGAGATGATCTTGCGCGACATTCGCGAGGGCGAATATTTCGGCCACTACTCGGCCATCGACGGCAAGCCGCGCTCGGCGGCGATCGTCGCCGTCAGCGATTGCGTGGTCGCCCGCATGTCCGCGGCGGTGCTGTGGGAAACCATCCACCACCACGCCTCGGTGCGCGAGTCCGTGCTGCGCGATCTCGTCACCGACATCCGCATCGCCAATCAGCGCGCGCATGAGCAGGCCAATTTCGATGTCCGCAAGCGCCTGTGCGCCGAACTCATCCGCCTGTCGCGCACAACCGGCGAGGGCCGCGTCGTCGTCTCGCCGCCCCCCACCCACGCCGAATTCGCGGCGCGCATCAGCACGCACCGCGAGGCGGTCACCAAAACGCTGGCGGCCTTGGAGCGCGAGGGCATGATCGTGCGCAGCCCCGCGGCCATCGTGCTCGCCGACGCCGCCCGGTTACGCCGGGCGTTGGCCGCCGATTCCTGAATCACGCCGCGCGCTTCTCAAGCCGCCCGACGCAGGTCGACAGTGAACTGCGCGAGGTCGACTTCAAGCGCCCGCATCACTTCCTCGCGCCAACCTTCGCGTGGCGTCGCCACGGCAAGGCCGGCGCTGCGGCGGCGGCGACCGCCGGCGACGCCAGCGGCGACGAACGCCCCCGAAGCCAGCGCCAGAGCCGCCAAAGTGACGATCATATCGACGTCGTAATAGCGCTCGGCCATCTGCTTGGAGGCCTCGACGCGCGCCGCTTGCACGGCCTGCACGCCGCCAACGGCCTCATGTCCCTGGACAAAATCGGCTTTGACGATCATCGGCGTCGCGCTTGGCGCGTCAACGAGCGCCTTGACATTCGAAATCATGGCGCTGGCCGGAGAAACAGCCAGCGAAAACAACACCACTGCGGCGCCGAGGGCGGAGGACGCGTTCATTTCCGGCTCCCATAGCTTTGAGCGTCCCCTTTTATCCACGGGTCGCCTCATTTGTTTCCAGACTAACATTTCGTTTACTTCTTGACTGTGACAAAACTCACACGGTGACGACAGGCTCCTTCACGATTTCGTGATCGTCGTAAAAAGAACCAAATCGCCTCGACGCGTAACAATACTCACCATCACGGGCATGCTGCCTGACTGGTGAATTTAGAACGCTCGGAGTCGCTCACCGGTTCCAAGAGGCCGCGGATATCTCGCGCTTCGGTAAACGGACCGCGGCTCGGCGCGGCCATTGCGTGTCAGGCGGCGCGGCGCAACGTCGTGGTGAACTGTGCGAGATCGGCCTGCACGGCGCGCATCACCGTCGGGCGCCAAGCCGGCTCGAAGCCGACGGTCGCCTTGCGCCGCGCCGCGCCGACGCCGAAAGCGGCCAGCGCGCCGCCCGCCAACGCCAACGCGCCTAGGGTGATGAGCGCATCGTAATCGAAATAATTCGCCGCCGCCTCGGCCCCGGAACGATTCAGCCGCCCGGGAGCGATCTCGTCGCCGAAGGCGAAACCGGCGCGCGCCGCGCCGCCGCCGGCTTGGCCGAGATCGGCGACAGTCATCGCCGGCGCGGCGGCGACAGCGGCGAACGAAACAGCAGCAGAAAGAACCGCGGCGCGGATGACGGACATGACAGGCTCCCTGGCCTCTTGCTTCGACTTGCGAAGTCTGGGGCGTTGTTGATCTGGGTATTAACGGCCAATTAAGAAAGGGGCTGTGATAAAACTCACAGGTCGATTTACGGGACGCTCAGCCGCGTAATCCCGTCAACCAGGCGGCGACCGCCGCCGGCGCCTCGAAACTCAGCGTCACCGGCAGCGCCTGCGCTTCCTCGGCGAATGCCGGCGGCAGCCGCACCAGATCCTTCTCGGTGCAGACGAGCGTCAGCCCGCGCCGCGCCGCGCGCGCCGCCAGCCGCTCCATCTCGCGCGGCCGGAACGCCCAATGATCGGGAAAGGCGGCGGTCTCGACGACCTGCGCGCCGATGCCGGCCAGGGTGGCAAAAAACTTCCCCGGGTTGGCGATGCCGGCGAAGGCGAGCACCGGCCGGCCGATGAGTTGCGAGGCGACGATCGCATCGGCCTTCAGACTGGCCAGAAACAGCGGCTTTTGCGGCGCGCGCTCGGCAAGTCGGATGGCCGCCGCCGCGTCGGCGCCGATCATCACCAAGGCGTCGACATGGCGCATTTGGGCGGCCACCGGCGCGCGCAGCGGCCCGGCCGGCAGGCACAACCCATTGCCGAACGGCGCCTCGCCGTCGACCACAGCGGCGCTCAGCGTTTTTTCCAGCTCCGGGTTCTGCAATCCGTCGTCCATGATCAGCACGCTCGCGCCGTCCTCGATGGCGAGCCGCGCCGAGGCGACGCGGTCGCGCCCGACATAGCAGGGCGCGACGCGGGCGAGCAGCAACGGCTCGTCGCCGACGCGCCGCGCATCGTCGGCGCGCAGCGACACCCGCAGACTGTCGGCGCGCGCCTGCCCGCCATAGCCGCGCGACAGAAACGCCGGCCGCTCGCCCGCCGCGCGCAAAGCGCGCGCCAGCGCCAGCGCCGTCGGCGTTTTGCCGGCGCCGCCGACGACGAAATTGCCGACGCACAGCACCGGCGCCTCGACGCGCACCCCCGGCCGGGCCATCCGCCGCGCCGTCGCCGCGCCGTAGATGGCGCCCAGCGGGCTCAGCACGCGGGCCAGCGGCCCCGGCCGCGCCCGTAGCCAGAAGCGCGGCGCTTTCATGGCGTGAGCGCCCTCATTTGCAAGGCGCGAGCGCCGTCAGATGCGTCGAGAGCGCCGCCAGCGCCCGCTCGACCGCGCCGCCGCGCCGGCCGACGACCTCCGCCGCCACCCGCGCCATCGCGCGCAGGCGCGCGGCGTCCGAAAACAGCCCGGCCAGCGCCGCCGCCAGTTCGTCGGCGTCGCGCGCCGTCATCGCCCCGCCCTCGGCGTCGAGCGGCGCATAGACGTCGGCGAAATTGCCGACATGCGGCCCGTGCAGAATGGCGCTGGCGAGCTTGGCGGGCTCGATCGGATTCTGCCCGCCGCCGGAAAACAGCGACCTGCCGACGAACACGACGCCGGCCAGCCGATAGAACAGCCCGAGTTCGCCGATCGTGTCGCAAATATAGATCTCGCCGTCGCGCTCCGGCCGCTCGCCGCGCGAGCGCAGCCGGCAGACGAGGCCGATTTCGGCGAGTTCCGCGGCGATCTCCGGCCCGCGCTCGGGATGGCGCGGCGCGATCAGCGTCAGCAAGTCGGGGTAGGCGGTCTTGAGCTTCAGATGCGCCTCGGCCGCCGCACGCTCCTCGCCGGCATGGGTGGAGGCGGCGATCCACAGCCGGCGGCCGGCGACGAGGCCGGAAAGCTCGGCGAGTTCGCGATGGTCGGCCGGCGGCGGCGGCGCGTCGAACTTCATGTTGCCGATCACCGGCGCGGCGCGCGCCCCAAGCCGCAGGAATCGCTCGGCGTCGGCCGCGCTCTGCGCCAGCAGGACGTCGAAGCGGCCGATGAGCGCGCGCGCCAGCCCCGGCGAGCGCTCCCAGCGGCGAAACGAGCGCTCGCTCATGCGCGCATTGACCATCGCCAGCGGCGCCGCGGCCCGCGCCGCCTCGCAAATCATGTTCGGCCAAATCTCGCTTTCGGCGATCAGCCCGAGATCGGGGCGCCAATGGGCGAAGAAGCGGCGGAAGAACGGCGGCGCGTCGAGCGGCGCGAACTGGTGCTGGGCGCGCGGCGGCAGCCGGCTCGCCATCAGCCGCGCCGAGGTCAGTGTGCCGGACGTGACGAGCGCATTGAGCCCGCCCTGGGTCAGCCGCTCGATCAGCGGCAGCAGCGACAGGGTTTCGCCGACGCTCGCCCCGTGCAGCCACACCAGCGGCCCTTCGGGGCGCGCCAGACCCGGCAGGCCGCGCCGCTCGTCGACGCGATCCGGGTCCTCCTTGCCGCGATTGAGCCGCAGCGACAGCAGCGCGCCGGCGAACGGCGTCGCCGCCAGCGTGGCGGCGCGATAGAGCGTGAGCGCCAGCGGCGGCGTCATTGCCGCCTCAAACCGGCGCCCGGCGCGGTCCGCAGGCCCGCGCCGGGGTCGGTCGCGCCGACCAGCGCGTAAGCGCGCGCATGCGCCGCGTCGAGCCCCTCCTGCACCGCCAGCCGCGCCGCCTCCCGCTGCGCCTGGCTGGCCTCGGCGGCGACATACACCGGCGCGCCGACGACGATCGCGCCGCGCCCGAACGGCAGGCCGATGCTGGCCCTGTCCCAGGATTTGAAATCGAGGCGCCGGCTGGTGACCACCGCGACCGGCACGATCGGCCGGCCGGAGATGCGCGCCAGCGTGACGACGCCCATGCCAGCGACGCGCGCCACCTTCGGCACGTCAGCGGTCATGGCGATGGACGCGCCGCCGTCGAGCTTCTGGCGCAGCGTGATGAGCGCTTTGGCGCCGCCCTTCTCGCGCACCTTGTCGCCGCGCGCGCCGGAGCCGCGCACCGGCTCGACATTGAGCCGCCGCAGCGCCGCCGCCTGCAAGCCGGCGTCGCGGTGGCGCGACACCATGGCGCAGACGCGCGTCATCTGGCTCGGGCGCGCGAACGAGATCATCAGATGCTGCCCGTGCCACATCGCCGTGATGACGGGAAGATGGGCGCCGAGGCTGGCGTCGAGGTCGGACGGCTCGACGACGAAGCGGTTGAGGCGCTTCACCAGCCTGAGGTATTGCGCGAGCGCCAAGCCCATCGCTTCCTCGATGAAGCCGCCGCCTCCCCCCTCGCGGTTCATGCGCGCGTCAGCCAGCCTTCCGCGTCAGCCCGGCGGGCGCCATCATGCGGTGCAGGTGGACGATGAAATAGCGCGTCTGGGCGCTGTCGACGGTCGCCTGCGCTTTGGCGCGCCAGGCCTTCTCGGCGCTCTCGAAATTCGGGAAGACGCCGACGAGGTCGATCTGGCTGGTGTCCTTGAACTCCAGGCTGTCGATATTTTTCAGTTCGCCGCCGAGGACGAGATGCAGGAGCTGCTTGGAGTCATGGGCGGCGATTTCGGTCATGGCTGAGGCCTCGGTGTGAGTTTGCGCGGCGGCGGTTGCGATATTCATGGCCGCCGCGCCGCCGCCGCCAGCGCCGGCGCGAGGCGCGCCAGCCACGGCGCCGGCGCGGCGACGAGCGGCTCGCGACGGGTGCGCGGCGTATTGTAGCGGATTTCCTCGCCGCCTTCGATGAGCCCGCCGCCGGCCTCGCGCAGAATGACGTCGGCGGCGCAGATGTCCCAATCGTGGGCGCCGGCGCCGGCGAGACCGAGCGGGATGCGGCCGGCGGCGACGCTTGCGAGACGATAAGCGAGGGACGGCGTGCGCGGCGCCGGGCGCCAACGAAAGCCCGCCGCTGCGGCGAAGGCGCCGACGAGCGGCCGCGGGCCGGCGACGTGGACGTCTTCCAGGGTCTCCAGGCTGGCGGCGCGGATGGCCTCGCCGTTGAGCGTCGCGCCGCAGCCAAACGAGGCGGCGAAGGTCTCGCCGAGCGCTGGGGCGTGGACGACGCCGGCGATCGGCCGGCCATCCTCGACGAGCGCGATCGCCACCGTCCAGCAGGGATCGCCGCTCATGAAAGCGCGCGTGCCGTCGATGGGGTCGAGCACCAGCAGGCGCGATCGGGCGAGCCGGGCGAGGTCGTCCCCGCTCTCCTCGGAAAGCCAGCCGGCCTGCGGGAAAACGGCGCGCAGCGCCTCGGCGAGTTGGCGCTCGACGGCGAGATCGGCCGAGGTGACGGGCGAATTGTCGGGCTTATAGGAGACGCTGGCGCGCGTCGGGCGGCCGGGGCGGAAGTCGGCGAGCGCCGTCTCGCCGCCGAGGCGCGCCGCGGCGACGAGCCTCTCCAGCGCCGCGGCGGCCCGATCCGCTCGGGAGCCGGGCGCGTGCATTCCGGCGTCGTCCATCCCTGGGCCTTAGCGAAGGCGCCGGGCGGCCGTCAATCCGCGCGTTCGCGTTGGCCGCGGCGCGGCGTGGGCGTAGGCCAGCGCCAGCGCCGCCTGCAACTCGGTCTCGCTCAGCGGCGCGAACAGCGCCTGCGTCCAGCCGCGCGCCCCCCAGGCGTTGGCCAGCGCCGAGAAGGCTTCCGGCGCAACCTCGCATTTGAGCGCCTGCTCGTCGGGGGCGAGTTTGAGATTGGCGCTCCGCCGGTCCGGCGCCAGGGTGGCGAAGGTGACGCGCGCCTTGAAGGCAGTGCGGTCGAAATGAGGATGCTGCGACGCGCCGGGAAAACTGAGCGCGAGGCGGATGAAAGCGTCGGCGTCGGCCATGTCGGTCCTCGGCGGCGGGGCAATCGTGATGGAGCTTAGCATGAGCCGGCGCGCCGATCCCTTAAGCCGGGGCGACGGTCCCGGCGGGATGTTGCTTGAGCCCAAGGGGCATGACGGAGAGGGCGTGCCGAAGTCTCGAACCTCACCCCGCGATGCGCGAGAAATCCGCCACCGTATGCACGGCGTCACGCAGGCGGCCGAGCAGCCGCAGCCGGTTCAGCCGCAGCACCGGGTCGTCGGCGTTGACGGTGACAGCGGTGAAGAAGGCGTCCACCGGCGGGCGAAGCGCGCTCAAGGCGCGCATCGCCGCCTCGAAATCCTCGCGCGCCACCGCCGCGGCGGCGTCCGCGGCCGCCGTTTCCAGCGTCTCGGCGAGGGTCTTCTCCTCGGGCAGTTGCAGCAGCGCGGGATCGTAGGCGTCTGCGAAGCTGTCGCCCTTCTTCTCCTCGGCCTTGAGGATGTTGGCGGCGCGGCGATAGCCGGCCAGCAGGTTTTTGCCGTCGTCCGTGTCCAGGAAGCGGCCGAGCGCCTCGACGCGGCGCACGATCATCAGAAGGTCGTCCTGGCCGGGCAGCGCAAATACGGCGTCGATGAGATCGTGGCGAGCGCCTTGCTCGCGCAGGTGGACTTTCAGGCGGTCGGCGAAGAAGGCCAACAGGTCGATGGCGCGAGAATCGAGGTTGCGTATGCCGAAAGGCGTTAGCGCCCGGCCCGCCGCGACCGCGACAGCGCCGCTCTCGCCAAGATCGCGCGCCAGCGACAAAGCGGCGCGCTCCGCCATTTGCTGCGAAATCGCCTCCAACTGTCGACTGGCGGCGCTCGCCAGCGGCAACCGCAGCTCATTCTCCAGCACAATCCGTATCACCCCCAACGCCGCCCGTCGCAGCGCATAGGGATCTTTCGACCCCGTCGGCTTCTCATCAATCGCCCAAAACCCCGTCAGCGTATCAATCTTATCCGCCAGCGCCACCGCGATCGATTCCGGCGAGGTCGGCACGCGATCCCCCGGCCCCTGCGGCTTGTAATGCTCCTCGATCGCCTGCGCGACGCTGACGTCCTCGCCCTGCGCCAACGCGTAATAACGCCCCATCAGCCCCTGCAATTCCGGGAACTCGCCGACCATCTCGGTGACGAGATCGGCCTTGGCGAGCCGCGCCGCGCGCTCGGCCAATTCCGGCACGCAGCCGACCGCCGGCGCCAAAGCCCGCGCCAGCGCCGCGATGCGCTCCACGCGCTCGCCTTGCGTGCCGAGCTTCTCGTGGAATACGACGCCGAGCGCCTTCAGCTTGGCGAGCCGCTGGTCGAGCGGCTTGCCCTGGTCGCGATAGTCCGGCAAATCCGCGAGATCGGTGGCCCAGAAATGCCGCGCGTCGGCAAGCCGCGCCCGCACGACGCGCCCGTTGCCGGCCGCAATCGCCGCCCCCCCGTCGCGCGCCACCAGGTTGGCGACCAGCAGGAAGTGGTTGTCGAGCTTGCCGTCGCCGTCGCGCAGCACGAAGCATTTCTGGTTGGCGCGGATGGTGGCGCGGATCACCTCGGGCGGGATCTGCAAAAACTCCGCCTCGAATTCCCCCATCAGCGCCACCGGCCATTCGACCAGCCCTACGACCTCGTCGAGCAGCGCCTCGTCCTCGACCAGTTCCAGCCCACGGGCGAAGGCCAGCGATTTCGCATCGGCGAGGAGGATCTCCTTGCGGCGCGAGGCGTCGAGCACGACTTTCGCCTTTTGCAGCGAGGCGACGTAATCGGCGAAGCGGCGCACCTTGATCGGCTCCGGGGCCATGAAACGATGGCCGTAGGTGATGTCGCCGGCGGTGAGCCCGTCGAGCGCGAAGGCGACGATCTCCGGCGTCTCCTGCGGGATGCCGAACATGCACAGGATCGAGCGCAGCGGGCGCACCCAGCGCAGCGCCTCGGGCTTGCCCTCGCCCCAGCGCATCGCCTTCGGCCACGGGAAGGCGCGCAGGATCGGCGGCAACAGTTCGGCGATCAGTTCCGGCGTCGGGCGCCCCTTCTTCTCGATGACGGCGACATAGACCTCGCCCTTCTTGCCGTCGGCGACCTTTTGCGCCTGGTCGAGGCTCGAAAGCCCGGCGCTCTTGAGAAAGCCGGCTATTGCCGCCTCCGGCGCGCCGACGCGCGGCCCCTTGCGCTCCTCGCGCCGATCCGGCTGCGCGCCGAGCAGGCCGACGACATGCAGCGTCAGCCGTCGCGGCGTCGCGAACGCCTGTGCGCCTTCATAGACGACGCCGGCGTCGACGAGCGCGTTGGTGACGAGCCGCTTCAGGTCGTCGGCCGCCTGCCGCTGCATACGGGCGGGGATTTCTTCGCTGAACAGTTCAAGCAGGAGGTCGGGCATGGGGCGATAAGGGGCTCTCGAAGTCGTGGGGCCGCGAGGTTCGACGGTCGCGTATGATGAGAAGAATAGCGAGCTTGAGTTGAGCGGCTTTGTCGAGCGAATCGACAAACTGCAAGGCACCGCGAGCCATATCTACGTAGAACTGCGCCTCACTCGGCGTGAACCCTCGCCCCGCGCTTGAATCCGGATGAGGCGCGATTGAGTAATCCGCCCAATGTCTCGCGTCTTGAAGCCGTTCGAAACGAACGCCCAATTCGACCTTGTAGATGCCTCTGTTAAGCGCCGCCCGAACCAGCTTATGTTCGAGCGCGCGGTATAGACGGAGGTATTCCTCAGACCCCGGATCCTGCCCTGACAGCCGTGACGCACAGAGCGACGATAATCTTTGGAACACCGAATAATAGGCCGAAGACACCGCGCGGCGGGATGCCGCGCCGCCAAAAATCTCGCCCGTCGAGAGACTCTCAGCGAGTCTGAGCGTGTTGTCGTAGAGGCCGCTCATCAATCTTCGTCACCGATCGGCGAAATTTCGGCCCACCTGCCGTCGTCTCCAAAATTAGGTCCGAAATGAAGATACGGAAATCGAGCATCGTCGATTTGCTCCAGCGCCTCGACCATTTTGACAACCACACGGTTCTGCTCACGCTCTCCGGGTATGTCTTGTTCGGAGGCGACGACGACGAGCACGTAGAGCGCCGGCTCTCCCGAGTGATTTTCTCGCGCGGTGACGATTATTCTCTCAAGCGGACGCCCCGCCAGCTCTTTTTTTACGACAGACTCAATGGCGGCTCGCGCCTTCGCGTCGCGATTGGAAAGCGTCCTCGTCGTCATGCGCCGCCTCCTTCCGTCTTCAGCCACGCCGCGCCGCAGGCTTTCGCCAGTTCGCGCACGCGCAATATATAGCTTTGGCGCTCCGTCACCGAGATCACGCCGCGCGCATCCAGCAGGTTGAAGGCGTGGCTGGCCTTGATGCATTGGTCATAGGCCGGCAGCGCCAACAAATGCCGCTCGCCCGCCTCGCCCTTCTCCAGCAGCGCCCGGCACTCGGCCTCGGCGTCGCGGAAATGCTGGAACAGCGTCTGCGTATTGGCGTACTCGAAGTTGAAGCGCGAATATTCCTGCTCGGCCTGCAAGAACACATCGCCGTAGGAGATCTTCTCCGCCCCCTCGCGGCCGTTGAAATTGAGGTCGTAGACGCGCTCGACGCCCTGCACATACATGGCGAGGCGCTCCAGGCCGTAAGTCAGTTCGCCCGACACCGGCGCGCATTCGACGCCCGCGACTTGCTGAAAGTAGGTGAATTGCGACACCTCCATGCCGTCGCACCAGCACTCCCAACCCAAGCCCCAGGCGCCCAGCGTCGGGCTCTCCCAATCGTCCTCGACGAAGCGCACGTCGTGCAGGCTCATGTCGACGCCGATGGCGCTGAGCGAGTCGAGATAGAGATCCTGGAGGTTGTCGGGCGAAGGCTTCAAGATCACCTGGAACTGGTAATAATGCTGGAGCCGGTTCGGGTTCTCGCCGTAGCGCCCGTCCTTCGGCCGCCGCGAGGGCTGCACATAGGCGGCCTTCCATGGCTTGCGGCCGAGCGAGCGCAGGGTCGTGGCTGGATGGAAGGTGCCGGCGCCGACCTCCATGTCGTAGGGTTGCAAGACGACGCAGCCCTGGGCGGCCCAGTAGGACTGCAACGTCAGGATCAGGGCTTGGAACGATCGCGTCGGGTCGGCGTAGGCTTGCATGGGGCGGAGCCTTAAGGGCCGGCTTCGCAGGGGTCAACGCGGGAGCGCTGTACGCGCGGATGTGATATCCTTGGAATATTCGACGGAGCAGGATAAGGCGCCCGCCGAACGGGCGCTGGCGGCCATGTTCGCTGGCAAATCGGCGGCGCAGTGGCGCGCGCTCTATCGCGACGCCTATGATTGGGGCGCCGACGTCGGACGCGAGGCGGTCGATTCGTGACGGATTATCGCCCCGACGTCCGCGACCTCGTTTGGACCGACTTCGACCCGACGCTGGGCCGTGAGCAGGCCGGGCGGCGGCCGGCGATCGTAATTTCGCCGGTGGCGTTCTATGACAACACCGGCTTCGTCATCGTCTGCCCGATCACGTCGCGCGTGCGCCCGTTCCCGACGAGCGTCGTCTTACCCGAGGGGTTGCCGATCGCGGGCGAAATTCTGGCGGCGAACCTGCGCAGCCTCGACGCGCTCGCCCGTCCGCTGCGGCCGATCGGCGTCTAGGTTCCCGAGAACATCGCGCAAGCGATCCGTGCGCGGCTCGACCTGCTGATCGCCATCTAGAGCGTCGCCCGCCCCTCGTGGATCGCCCGCGCCGCCTCGGTGGCGCTGCCGTCTGCCTCGTGCAGCGTCAGCCCCGGGGCCAGCCGCGGCGGCGCCCGCGAGCCCTTGACGCCCGTCACCAGCACGCGGATGGCGTCCGCCCCGGCGCGCGGATAGACCGGCCGCACGGCGACATCGCCGAGGCGGCGGCCGAGCCCGGCGTAAATGTCCGGCAGCGCGTCGGCGCGGTGGATCATCGCGAAGCGGCCGCCGGGGGCCAGCAAGGCCAGGCAGGCGCGCAACCATTCGGCGAGGCCGCCCTCACCAGCCAGCGCATGGGCCCGCGCCCGCGCTGGATCTGGCGACAGCCGCGCCGCGCCGGCGGCCAGATACGGCGGGTTGGTCGCCACCAGATCGGCCGCCGCATCGGCAAGGCCGGCCGCGCGGCGCGCCGCCGGCGCCGTCACGTCGGCGATAAGCACCCGCGCCCGCTTGGCGAGCCCGTTGCGCTCGGCGTTCTCGACGGCGAGCGCCGCCGTCTCGGCGTCGATCTCGACGAGATCGACTTCAGCCGAGGGATGGCGCAGCGCCAGCGCCAGCCCGACCGCCCCCACCCCCGCCCCGACATCGACGATGCGCCGCGCCGGCGCCCCCGCCCCCGCGGCGGCCAGCAGCACGGCGTCGAGGCCGATGCGATGGCCTGCGCGTTTTTGCCGCAGAACCAGCCCGAGACCGAGAATGGCGTCGGTGGTCTCATTCATCTCGCTCATTCATCGCGCAGTTCGGCGGCGAGCCCCGCCTCGCTCAACAGCCGGCGCGCGCGGCCGAAATCCTCCTGCGTCACCAGGATGCGGCGCGGCAGGAAGCCGAGCGAGCCCTCGACCGCGCTCATGTGCTGATCGGCGACGAAAAACCCTAGACTCGCGCTTTCGAGCAGCGATTCGATGAACGAGATCAGCACCAGATCGTTGGTGCGCAGGAGTTCGCGCAAAATTGGACCCGAATCGGCAGGCCCGGCCCCAGCTTGCCGCGCGACTGCCGTCTATCTATGGTCCCGCCGCGACGAATATTCAAGGATGCGCATTCCGTGGGACAAGTCATTCCGCTTGAAGAGAAATCGCCCGCCCGGCTTATTGAGCCGCTGACCGACCTGGTCGCCGCCGACATGGCCGCCGTCAACCAGACCATCCTGTCGCGCACGGGCTCGCAGGTGACGATGATCCCCGAGGTCGCCAACCATCTCATCTCCTCCGGCGGCAAGCGCCTGCGGCCGATCCTGACGCTGGCCACCGCCGCGTTGAGCGGCTACGCCGGCGAGGGCCACGTCAAGCTCGCGGCCGCCGTGGAGTTCATGCACACCGCGACTTTGCTGCACGACGACGTCGTCGACGACAGCGACCTCAGGCGCGGCAAAGCGGCGGCGCGCGTCGTCTTCGGCAATCAGGCGAGCGTGCTGGTCGGCGATTTCCTGCTCGGCCAGGCTTTCAAGATGATGGTCGAGGTCGGCTCGCTGGCGTGTCTGGACGTGCTGTCGTCGGCGGCGGCGATCATCGCCGAAGGCGAGGTGATGCAACTCACCGCCGCCAAGAACACCGAGACCACCGAGGACGCCTATCTCCAGGTGATTCGGGCCAAGACGGCGGCGCTGTTCGCCGCCGCCTGCGAGGTCGGGCCGATCCTGGGCAAGCGGCCGCGCGCCGAGATCGAGGCCTGCCGGGCCTATGGCGCCAATCTCGGCGTCGCCTTCCAACTCATCGACGACGCACTCGATTACGGCGGCTCCTCGGCCAAGCTCGGCAAGAACGTCGGCGACGATTTCCGCGAGGGCAAGATCACGCTGCCGGTCGTGCTGTCGTTCCGCCGCGGCGGTCCGGCCGAGCGCACGTTCTGGAAACGCACGCTGGAAGACGGCGAGGTCCGCGACGGCGATCTCGAATTCGCGCTGGCGACGATGAAGCGCCACCGCGCGCTGGAGGACACCATCGAACGCGCCCGCCACTATGCCGGCGTGGCGCGCGACGCGCTGGAGCTGTTTGCGTCCTCAGCCTGGAAACATGCGCTGCTCGGCGCGGTCGAGTTCGCGGTGCAGCGGGCGCATTAGAGCCCTGGCGGCGCGGCAAACAGGGTTGCACGCATGCGCGCAAATTTCGCCCTTGTCGTCGCCGGCCTTCTCGCCCTGGCCGTAGCCGCCGACGCCGGGGAGGTTGTTACCGGCAAGGGTCTGCGGCTGGCGCGCGAACTCGACGCCATGCAAATCGAGACCAAGTGGATCGCCGGCCATCACGTCAATTGGCAGACCGGCGAGCCCGATGACCGGCCCGAGCGATCGCACGGCCGCCACACCCATTGCAGCGCCTTCGTCGCCGCCTTCGCCAAGAAGGTCGGCGTCTATATCCTGCGCCCGCCGCGGCATGGCCAGGTGCTGCTCGCCAATGCGCAGAACGAATGGCTGGCGCAAGAGGGCGCGGATTACGGCTGGCGGCGCGTATCCGGCGCCGTCGAGGCGCAGTCGCTCGCCAACGCCGGCGAACTCGTCGTAGCGAGCTACCGCAATCACAATGACGACAAGCCCGGCCATATCGCGATCATCAGGCCGGCGGCGTTGAGCCGCGCCGACATCGAGGCCGACGGGCCGATGGCGATCCAGGCGGGAACCGTCAACAGCGCCGCGATTCGCGTCCGGCTCGGTTTTTCCGGCCACGTTCACGCCTGGAACGACGACGAAATCGCCTATTACGCCCACGCGATCTCGGCGCACTAGCCCGGTATGGCCCTTGTGCCCGCCGGCGTGTAGACTCGGCTGCGCCACAATCAGAGGAGGCCGCCGGTGCTGGATACGCGCAAATACGATGGCCCCTTTGGCTCCATGGCGGTGTGGGATTCCGGCGGCGACGGCCCTGCAATCGTGCTGCTGCACGGCAATTCCTCGTCCTCGCGCGCCTATTGGCGCCAGCTCGACGGGCCGCTGGGGCGCACCCGGCGCCTCGTCGCCTACGACCTGATGGGGCACGGCCAGTCCGCCGACGCCGCCGACCCCGCCGCCTATCTCTTGCCCGGCCACGCCAAGGCGCTGCTGGCGCTGGTCGAGGCGCTCGGCCTCCAGCGAGCGACGTTCGCCGGCTGGAGCCTGGGCGGCCATATCCTGCTGGAGGCCGCGCCCGACCTGCCGCAGGCGAAGGGCTTCGCCATCTTCGGCACGCCGCCAGTCGAAATGCCGGCGCCGATCGACCGCGCCTTTCTGCCCAACCCGCTGTTGGGCGTCGGCTTCAGCGCCGAGATCAGCCGCGAGCAGGCGCAAGGTTATGTGCAGGTGGGCTTTGCGCCAAACTTCACCGACATTCCGTCGTTCTTCGTCGAAGACGTGCTGCGCGCCGACGGGCGGGCGCGCACCGGGGTGGCGGCCAGCATCGACCCCAAAGTGTCGCGCGACGAGCGCGCCGTCGTCGCCAACCTGAAGGCGCCGCTGGCGATCCTGCACGGCGAGCGCGACCAACTCGTCAATGCCGAATATTTCGCCACGGTGACGGCGCCGACGCTGTGGCGCGGCCAAGTGCAAACCATCGCCCACGCCGGCCATACTCCGCAATGGGAGACTCCGGCGGCCTTCGACTCGCTGATCGAGGCGTTCACCAACGATTGAGCGCGGGGTCGGCCGCAGGCTACGTCGTCCACCCCAAGAGCCGGATCGCCGCCATGAGCGTGGCGCGCGCCGTCGTCATATGGGCGCGGCAGGCTTCCGCCGCCTTGAGCTTGTCGTGGGTTTCCAGCGCCTCGATGTAGGCCAGGTGTTCGCCGATCGCGGCAATGTTGCGTTGTTTCTCGTCGCGCTTGTTCCATTGATAGTGATAGTGAAAAATCAACGATATCAGATCATAAAAATTGACGAAGAAGCGGTTGCGCGAGGCATCGTTGATGAGCCTGTGGAAGCGCTCGTCGAGCTCGGAGAAGTCTGCGTAGCGGCTCTCGGCTTGCGCCAGCAGATCGAGATGTTCCTGCTTGATGCGGGACAGCGCTTGCCATGCCGCGTTGTCGGCGCCGAGGACGGCGAAGCGTTGCGCGGAGCGGATTTCAAACATTTCCCGCACCTCGAACAGTTCCTCGGCGAATTCGTCGGTGAAGCCCTTGAATGTCCAGCTTCCGCTCGGTCGCCGCTCCAGTAGCCCGAACTGGCTGAACCGGTTGAGATAATCCCTTATCGCCGTCGTCGAGACGCCGAATTGTCGCGCCAGTTCGAGGCCGTTGATGTGTTGTCCGGGCTTGCAGTCGCCATCCAGGATCCACTTCATGAACCGCTTTTCAACGATGACGCCCAACTGCTCGGTTTCCAGGTCCGGGAAAAAGTCGCTCGGCGCGGGACGGCGCAGCAGAACCCGCCGGCGGCCATTGCGGGCCAGAATTCCCTTTGCCGTCAGCGCCTGTAGGACCGAACGCGCCGTCGTCCGGCTGATCGCCAGCGCCCGCGCCCAATTCGACTCGGAGCCGATTTCGCCGCCGATTTCGTAGGCGGCCAATCGCGACAGCCATTGATTGTGAGCCCGCTTGAAGACTGTGTTGGTCTTCATGCCGCAACAGGCTCCCGCCGACGGGAAATGTTTTTACCGAAGGTCATTTTATATAAAAAACATATTGACGCGAGCGATGGCAAGCGGTTTTTTGTCCACAAGTAGCCATCGCACTCAAAACGGGGAGGCGCGCCGATGCGGGCCTTGATTTGCAATCGGCCGGGCGATTTGGCCGTGATCGAGCGCCCACGGCCGGCGCCCGGACCGGGGCAGGCGCTGGTGCGGATTCGGCGCGCCGGGGTGTGCGGCACCGATCTCCACATCTTTGAAGGGACGCATCCTTTTCTCGACTATCCGCGCGTCATTGGGCACGAACTGGCGGGCGAAGTGGCCGCGGTCGGTCCTGGTTGCAGGATCGCGGCCGGCCAGCAGGTCTATGTCATCCCCTATCTCTCGTGCGGCGAGTGCGTTGCCTGCCGGCGCGGCAAAACCAACTGCTGCCAGCGCATCGCGGTGCTAGGGGTGCATGCCGACGGCGGCATGGCCGACTATCTCTGCGTGCCGGAAGCCAATCTGGCGGCCGCCGACGGCGTCAGCCTCGATCAAGCGGCAATGGTGGAGTTTCTGGCGATCGGCGCCCATGCGCTGCGCCGCGCCGCCCCGAAAAAGGGCGACCGCATCCTCGTCGTCGGCGCCGGGCCGATCGGCATCGGCTGCTTGTTATTCGCGAAACTGCGCGGCGGTTCGGTGACGGCCTTGGACCTGCGTCCGGATCGGCTCGACTTCTGCCGCGCAACGCTTGGCGTCGAACACGCCGTGCTCGGCGGCGCGAACGCCAAGCAGGCGCTCTCGGCGCTTACCGGCGGCGACTTTTTCGACATCGTCATCGACGCCACCGGAAACGCCAAGGCGATGATGGCGGGGCTGGATTATGTCGCCCACGGCGGAACCTACGTACTCGTCAGCGTCGTCAAGGAGGCGATTTCGTTCGCCGACCCCGAATTCCACAAACGCGAGACCTCGCTGCTCGGCAGCCGCAACGCCACGCCCGAGGACTTCGCCGAGGTCTTCGAGGCGATGCGAGGGGGGCTGATCCCGACCGCGGCGCTGATTACCCACCGCGCCTCGCTCGACGAGGCGCCGGGCCGCTTTGCCGAATGGATCAAGCCCGAGACGGGGGTCATCAAAGCCCTGATCGAGATTTGACTCGTGACCACGTTCCCCATTCTCCAATTCGGCACGGGGCGCTTCCTGCAAGCCCATGTCGATCTGTTCGTCGCCCAGGCGCTGGGGCGCGGCGCCGCGATGGGACGCATCGCCGCGGTGCGCACGACATCGGATAGCGCCAGCCGCAAGCGCCTCGACGCCCTTGCGACTGGCCAGCCCTATTGCGTGCGGCTCAGGGGCCTCGCTGGCGGGGCGGTCGTCGACGAGCGCGTGGAAGTGTCGAGCATCGGCGCCGCGCTCGACGCCAACACGCGATGGGACGAGGTCGAACGCCTGTTCGTCGCGGCGCGCTGCGTGGTCTCGAACACCGCCGACCGCGGCTACGAAACCGACCCGGCCGACCGGCCCGAGGCGAGACCGCCGAAATCATTCCCGGCCAAGCTCGCCGCGTTGCTGACCGCCCGCTTTAGCGCCGGGGCGCGGCCGATAACCTTTTTTCCGTGCGAACTCGTCGCCGGCAACGGCGCGGCGTTGCGCGATGCCGTGCTCGGCGTGCTCGACGGTTGGCGGGCGCCGGCGGATTTGCGGCGCTGGGTCGCGCAAGATTGCGTCTGGGTCAATTCGCTCGTCGACCGGATCGTCTCCGAAGCTCTGGAGCCGGTGGGCGCGGTGGCCGAGCCCTATGCGCTGTGGGCGATCGAGACCCAGCCGGGGCTCGAGCCGCCTTGCCGCCACCCCGACATCGTGCTGACCGACGATCTCAAACCCTACGAGCGGTTGAAGCTGTTCATTCTCAATCTTGGCCACAGCTATCTCGCCGAGATCTGGCGGCGCGGCGGCGGCGCGCCGACGTTCACGGTGCGCGAAGCGATGGCCGACGCCGCGATGTGCGCCGAACTCGACGATCTCTATGACAAGGAAGTCCTGCCGGTGTTCGACGGCATCGGCATGAACGAGGCGCGCGGCTATCGAGCCTGCGTCATCGAAAGATTCCGCAATCCCTTTCTCGATCACCGTCTCGCCGATATCTTCGCCAACCACGACGCCAAAAAGCAGCGGCGCTTCGGCGGCCTCATCGAACTCGCCGCAGAGTATAAACTTCGAATCCCACAGCCCCGTCTTGCGGCGGCGCTCGGCGCATGATCTCCAAGCGGCATGACCTATTCGGGATGGCGCAGCCGTCATCTCAACCAAGCACCCTTCGGGCGACCGAAGATGCAGGAAGAAACGAGGGCGAATGCGCCCTCAACCCAGGGAGACTCCACCATGCAAAAATGGCTCATTGCCTCGGCAGTCGCGATGGCGACTGTTCTCAGCGCTCCGAGTTACGCGGCCAACAAGCCGACGATCCCGGTCATCGTCAAGGACACGACCTCGTTCTACTGGCAGATCGTGTTCGCCGGCGCGCGTCAGGCGGGCAAGGATCTCGGCGTCAACGTTCCGCAATTGGGCGCGCAGTCCGAATCCGACATCAGCGGCGAGATTTCGATTCTCGAAAACGCGGTCTCCGAAAAGCCGGCGGCGATCGTCATCGCCCCGACCGAGTTCAAGGCGCTCGGCAAGCCGATCGACGAAGCCGCCAAGAAGGTGCCGATCATCGGCATCGACTCCGTGGCGGACTCGAAGGCGTTCACTTCGTTCCTGACCACCGACAACGTCCAGGGCGGCCGCATCGCCGCCGACGGCATGGCGGCGGCGATCGCCGCCAAATACGGAAAGGCCGAGGGCAACGTGGCGTTGATTACGCATCTTCCAGGCGTCGGCTCGCTTGAGGCCCGCAACAAAGGCTTCAAGGAGGAACTCGCCGCGAAATATCCCGGCCTCAAGTTGATCGCCGACAAGGTTTCCGACGGTCAGGCGACGACCGGCCTCAACATCATGACCGATCTCATCACCGCCGACCCGAACCTGCGCGGCGTATTCGCGGACAATCTCATCCAGTGCCAAGGCGCGAGCCAGGCGATCGCCGAGAACAAGAAGGCTGATACGATCAAACTGGTCTGCTTCGACGCCGATGACAAGTTGATTGCATATCTCAAGTCTGGCGTTATCGCCGCTCTCCTGCTGCAAGACCCCTATCGCATGGGCTATGACGGCGTGAAGACCGCGCTCGCCGCCTCGAAGGGCGAAAAGGTCCCAGCAAATGTCGACACCGGGGCCAATCTTGTCACCAAGGCCAACATGAACGACCCCAAGGAGCACGCTCTGCTCTATCCCAAGGTGAAATAAAATCCGCCGAAGGTGAAACAAACTCTGCCGCCGCTCGCGCTCTCGCCCTCGCCGGCGAGGGCGCGTTTGGCGGCATGGCCGCCTTGCGTCGTCAGCGCAGGCATTCCGAACGCGGCCCCCTGAAGCGACAAATCCTGCTTGCAGGGGCTTGCGCACTCATGGCCGGGCCTGCGACTATCGTATTGCCCTTAGAAGACAACGTGATCCGTTCATGACCAATATGACCGCCGCCGAAACTGCCGCGGACGCCGTTTCGGCCCTCGCCGACGCGCCCATTCTCACACTGGAAAAGCTCGACAAACGGTTCGGCGCCACGCACGCGCTGAAAGCCGTCGACCTCAGCTTCGCAGAGGGCGAGGTGCATGCCATCGTCGGCGAAAACGGGGCCGGCAAATCGACCCTCATCAAGCTGTTGACCGGCGTCTACCCGCGCTCGTCGGGCGAGGTGTTCTGGCGCGGAAAGCCCGTCGCGCTCGCCACGCCCTACGAAGCGATCAATCTGGGCATTAACGCCGTGCATCAGGAAGTCGTGCTGTGCCCGCACCTCACCGTCGCGGCGAATATTTTTCTTGGCGACGAAGAAATGCGCGGCGGCCTCCTCGACCATCGGCGGATGGTGCGCGACGCCCAGCGGTTGCTCGACGAACTCGGCTTCGCTTTGCCGGCCCAGGCCCTCTTGTCATCCTTGACCATCGGCCAGCAGCAATTGATCGCGACGGCGCGCGCCGAGCGCCGCGGCGCCCGGTTTCTCATTTTCGATGAGCCGACCGCCTATCTCACCCGCCAGGAAACGGCGTCGTTGTTCAAACTGATCCGACGGCTCAAAGCCAAAGGGGTGACGATCGTCTACATCAGCCATCGCATGGAAGAGGTGTTCGAAATCTGCGACCGCGTGTCGGTGCTGCGCGACGGCGCGCTCGTCGGCTCCCGCAAAGTCAGCGAGACCAACGAGGCCGACCTCATCGCGCTGATGATAAACCGCACGATCGAGCAGATCTATCACAAGGAGCCGATCGCGATCGGCGCGACGATCTTGGAGACGCATAAACTCAGCGGCGACGGCTTTCACGACGTTTCCATCAAGGTTCGGGAAGGCGAGATCGTCGGGCTCTATGGCCTCATCGGCGCCGGGCGCAGCGAGTTCGTGCAGGGCCTGTTCGGCCGCCACCCGGCGGCTAGCGGCCGCATCGTGTGGCAAGGCCGCGAAGTCTCGATCCGCAGCGAGCGCCAGGCGATGGATCTCGGCATCGCGCTTGCGCCGGAGAGCCGCCGAGACCAGGGCCTATGCCTCAATATGGGCGTCGGCTTCAACATCAATCTGCCGATTTTCAAGCGGCTCAGTTTCGGCCCGTTGATTAATATCCGGCGCGAATCCGCCGCTGCGGACGTTCAGATGCGCGATGTCCAGATCAAGGCGGCTTCGCGCGCCGCGCCGGTCACAAGTCTGTCGGGCGGCAACCAGCAAAAAGTCGTGATCGGCAAGTGGCTCAATCACGGCGCCAAGCTCTTTATCTTCGATGAACCAACGGTCGGCGTCGATGTCGGCACCAAGGCGGAAATCTATCGCTTGCTCGCCTCGCTGCTCAAGACCGGCACCGGCGTCATCATGATCTCGTCCTACCTTCCGGAGGTCTACGAACTCTCCGACACGTTGCACGTTTTCCGGGGCGGCGGCCTGGCGGCGAGCCACGCCTATAAGGACGCCTCGCACGAAACGATTTTGACCGAGGCGATCGGCGTCTGAGCGGAAAAAAAGGGGGGGAACCGGCAGCATGAGCGATACGAACATCCCGAGGAAGCGCGCGGTCGGCCGGCTCGACCTGTTGACGGGCCTCACCCTGCTAGCGCTGTTGCTCGCCATGTGGCTCGCACTGTCGATAGAGACCCGGACTTTCTGGAGCGCCAACAACATATCCAATCTTCTGCGCCAGGGCGCGATGATCGCGATCCTCGCCATCGGCCAGACCTTCGTCATCATCACCGGCGGCATCGACCTTTCGGTCGGCGCAATCGCCGGCGTCATCTCGATGGCGGTGGCCCTGTTGTTGCAGAGCCATCTCGGCATCGCCTCCTCGATTGCCGGCGCGGTGACGATTTCGCTCGCCATTGGCGTCCTCATCGGCATGTTTCACGCCTTCGGCGTCGTGCAGATGGGCCTGCCGCCGTTCATCATGACGCTGGCGACGATGTACGCGCTGCGTGGCCTCGGCCTGCTGATAAGCAACGGCGCGTCGATCTCGATCACCAACGATGCCTTCACCAACTTCTCGCGCTCCAGTTTCCTCGGTTTTCCGTGGACGGACGGGACGTGGTTCGCGATCCCGACGCTGTTCTGGATGGTGGTCGTCGTCGCCATCCCGCTATATATCCTGCTCAATCATAGCCGCTGGGGCCGTTATCTGTTCGCCATCGGGTCGAACAAGGAGGCGGCGCGGCTGTCGGGTGTCAATGTCAAGGCGGTGACCTATCTCGCCTATATCGTTTCGGGGCTCTGCGCCGCCTTCGTCGGCATCCTGCTCGCCATGCGCATCGGCATCGGCAATCCGACGCAGGGCGACGGCTGGGAATTGCAGGCGATCGCCTCGTCGGTCATCGGCGGCACCAGTCTGTTCGGCGCGGTGGGTTCGGTGCATGGACCGCTGATCGGCTCGTTCATTCTGACGACGATCAACAATGGCGCCAATCTGCTCAACCTCAATCCGTTCTGGCAACGCATCATCACCGGCCTGCTAATCATCCTCGTCGTCTATTTCGACACTTTGCGGCAACGAAAGCGCTGACGGAGGCGCTCGCAGAAGCGCGCAAATACGGGGGGGCGCGATACGCGTTGCGCCAACCCCGTCAGCCGCCCAAATCCGGCCGCCGCTCGCGCGTCAGCCGCTCCGCCTCCTGCCTGCGCCAGCGGGCGATCCTGGCATGGTCGCCCGACAGCAGCGCCTCGGGGATCGGGCGGCCCTCCCACTCGCGCGGCCTCGTATATTGCGGATATTCGAGCAGCCCGTCCTCGAAGCTTTCGCTCAACCCCGATTCGGCCTTGCCCATCACGCCGGGGATCAGCCGCACGCAGGCGTCGAGCACCGCCAGCGCCGCGATCTCGCCGCCCGACAGCACGTAATCTCCAATCGACACCTCCGTCAGCCCGCGCCCGGCGATGACGCGCTCGTCGACGCCCTCGAAGCGCGGGCAGAGGATGACCAGCCCTGGCCCCGCCGCCCATTGCCGCGCCTGAGCCTGCCGGAACGGCGTCCCGCGCGGGCTCATCAGCAGGCGCGGGCGGCCGTCGTCGCCTGCGGCGTCGAGGGCGGCCGCCAGCACGTCGGCGCGCATCACCATGCCGGGGCCGCCGCCGGCGGGGGTGTCGTCGACGACGCGATGGCGGCCGAGGCCGTGGTCGCGCAGATTCAGCGTCTCGAACGCCCACAGGCCGCGCGCCAGCGCATCGCCGGCGAGGCTGGCGCCGAGCGGGCCGGGGAACATTTCGGGAAACAGGGTCAGCAGCGTGGCGTGGAACATGGGCTCGCTTCTAGCGCTGGCGCGTTTTGACGGCTAGGCTGCGCGCCATGGACCCGCGCCCGACGCTCGAAGCCCCCGACGACGACCCCTATCTCTGGCTCGAAGAGATCGACGGCAAGCGGGCGCTCGCCTGGGCCGCCGAGCAGACGGCGCTGACGCTAAAGGCGTTCGGCGGCGCGGCGTTCGCACGCGACCGCGACACGCTGGCGGCGATGTGGGACCGCAAGGACAAGATCCCGCTCGTCACCCGGCGCGGCGGCGAGGTCTATAATTACTGGCTCGACGCCGAGCACAAGCGCGGCCTGTGGCGACGCGCGCCGTGGGCGGCCTATCGCGACGGCGAACCGGAGTGGGAAATTCTGCTCGATCTCGACGCGCTCGCGGCGGCCGAGGGCGAGGATTGGGTGTGGGCCGGCGCGACGATGCGGCCGGGCGAGCCCCGCCAAGCGCTGTTGGCGCTGTCGCGCGGCGGCGGCGACGCCTGCGTGCTGCGCGAATACGATCTCGACGCCAAGGTCTTCGCCGGCTTCGCCGCGCCGGAGGCGAAAGCGCATGCGGATTGGGTCGACGCCGATACGCTGATCGTTTGCAGCCCGCACGGCGAGGGAATGGCGACGCGCTCGGGCTATGCGCGCACCGTCCGGTTGTGGCGGCGCGGCGAACCGTTCGCGGCGGCTGAGGTGGTGTTCGAGGGCGCGGCGGAGGATATTTCGGTGTTTGCCGGCCTCGACCGCTCGGTCGAACCGCCACGCTGGGCGTTCGGCCGCCGCACCAGCTTTTTCGCCTATGAGCTATGGCTCGGCGACCGCGAGAGGCGCGCCAAGATCGAGGCGCCGGCCGATGCGGACAAGGACGCGCATGGCGATTGGCTGATCGTCAGGCTGCGCTCGCCGTGGCTGGACCATGCGGCGGGGGCGCTGCTCGCCGCGCCGCTGGCGGGGGGCGAGTTCGCGACGCTGTTTGAACCCAGCGAGCGGCGGGCGCTGGAAGGCCATGCCTGGATCGGCGACAAGCTCGTGCTCTCAGTGCTCGACGATCTCGCGCCGACCTTCGAAGTGCTGACGCCGGGCGAAGTGTTGACGTCAAGCGCCTGGACGCGGCGGCGGCTCGACGGCCTGCCGCAAATCGGCGTCGTCAATGTCAGCGCGCTCGACGCCTACGAGCCGGAATCGAATGGCGAGGCGCTCGCCTTCGCCCAAGACCCGCTGACGGCGATGGAGATGCGGCTTCTCGACCTCTCCGGCGATGCGCCTTCGGCCGCCAAAGTCCTGCGCCGCATGCCGGCGCTGTTCGACGCCGCCGGCCTCGTCGTCACCCGCCACGACGCCGTGGCGCAAGACGGCGCGCGCATTCCCTATGTCCAGGTGGGGCCGCCGAACCCGGAGGACGCGCCGGTGCATCTCTATGGTTACGGCGGCTTTGAAGTGTCGGAGCGGCCCTATTACCGCTCGCACATCGGCAAGCTGTGGCTGGAGCGCGGCGGCGTCAGCGTCGTCGCCAACATCCGCGGCGGCGGCGAGTTCGGGCCAGCCTGGCACAAAGCCGGCGTGCGCGAGGGCAAGCGCATCGCGCAGGACGATTTCGCGGCGGTGGCGGCCGATCTCGTGCGCCGCGGCGTCGCCACGGCGGGGCGCATCGCAGCGGAGGGCGGCTCCAACGGCGGGCTGCTGATCGCCAACATGCTGACCCGGCATCCGGAAAAGTTCGGCGCGCTGTTCTGCACGATTCCGCTCATCGACATGCGCCGCTACAGCAAGCTCTCCGCCGGGGCGAGCTGGATCGAGGAATATGGCGATCCCGACAAGCCCGAGGACTGGGCGTTCCTGCAACAGATCTCCGCCTATCACCTCGCCGCGCCCGGAAAACCTTATCCGCCAATCCTCATCGCGACGACCAAGGCCGACGACCGCGTGCATCCCGGCCACGCCCGCAAGATGGCGGCCAAGCTCCAGGCGCTGGGGTATGGCGCGCATTTCTACGAGCCCGTCGCCGGCGGCCACGGCTACGGCAAGGACAATTTCGAGCGCGCCGGTTTCGTGGCGCTGGGCCTCGATTTCCTGTGGTCGGCGGTCGGCGGGGCGGGGCGCTAGTTGCGCGGCCGGGCCGGGCGCCTCATCCTGCCGGGGGCGGCAAAGCCGCCTCAGGGGAGGAACGCATGTTGAAAACGCAAATCGCGATGGTTTTGGCCGCGACGCTCGCCTCCACGGCCGCTTCGGCCCTGGAACTGACGAGCCCCGACATCAAGGCCGGCGGCACGGTGCCGCTCGAACACGTCTATTCGGGCTTCGGCTGCACGGGCAAGGACGTGTCGCCGGCGCTGAAGTGGTCGGGCGCGCCGGCGGGGACGAAGAGCTTCGCGGTGATGATCTACGATCCCGACGCGCCGACCGGCAGCGGCTTCTGGCATTGGGTGATGTTCGACATTCCCGCCACCGTGTCGGAACTGCCGCAGGGCGCCGGCGATCTCAAGTCCGGCAAGGCGCCGGCCGGCGCCATCCAGAGCCGCACCGATTTCGGCCCCCCCGGCTATGGCGGCCCATGCCCGCCGAAGGGCGACGCCCCGCACCATTATCACTTCATGCTGTTTGCGGTGGACGCCGCCAAGCTCGGCCCCGACGCCAGCGCCTCGGCCGCCTTCGTCGGCTTCAACCTGCATTTCCATACGCTGGCGAAGACCGAGATCGTCGCCACCTACGGGCATTAGCGCCAAAGGCTGGCCAACGCCGGCGCGAAATTCTTCAGAGAATTTCGCGCCGGCGGCATAAGCCTCATCGCGCGCCGCCATTTGCCAAAGCCGGCGCATGCTTTAGAACCGCATACAGCGTCGAACGGCGCAGGGGGCGGCGTTGGGTTGACGCGCGAGTGCGTGCGCCTGCGCCATGCGGAAGGCGAAGACATGGCGAAGGCTCCTGGCGCGTCGCGCCCCTCGATCACCGATCAGGAGGCGCTGCAATTCCATAGCCGCGGCCGGCCCGGCAAGCTGGAGGTGGTCGCCACCAAGCCGATGGCGACGCAACGCGATTTGTCGCTCGCCTATTCCCCCGGCGTCGCCGTGCCGGTGAAAGCCATCGCCGCCGATCCCTCGACCGCCTACGATTACACCGCGCGCGGCAATCTGGTCGCCGTCATCACCAACGGCACGGCGATCCTCGGCCTCGGCAATCTCGGCGCGCTGGCCTCCAAGCCGGTGATGGAGGGCAAGGCGGTGCTGTTCAAGCGCTTCGCCGACATCGACGCCTTCGATCTCGAAGTCGCCACCGAAGACCCCGAGGAATTCATCAATTCGGTGAAGTTTCTCGGCCCCTCGTTCGGCGGCATCAACCTGGAGGACATCAAGGCGCCGGAGTGTTTCATCATCGAGGAGCGGCTGCGCGAGTTGATGGATATTCCGGTCTTTCACGACGATCAGCACGGCACCGCGATCATCGCCGCCGCCGGCATGATAAACGCCATGCATCTGACCGGGCGCGACATCAAGAAGACCAAGCTCGTCTGCAACGGCGCCGGCGCCGCCGGCATCGCCTGTCTCGACCTCATCAAGGCGATTGGCTTCGCGCCGGAAAACGTCCTGCTCTGCGACACCAAGGGCGTCGTCTACCGTGGCCGCGCCGAAGGCATGAACCAGTGGAAGTCCGCCCACGCGGTGGACACTGAAGCGCGCACGCTGGCCGATGCGATGGTCGGCGCCGACATTTTCTTCGGCCTTTCCGCCAAGGGCGCGCTGACGCCCGAGATGGTCAAGGCGATGGCGCCCAACCCGATCATCTTCGCCATGGCCAACCCCGATCCCGAGATCACGCCGGAGCAGGCGCACGAGGTGCGCGACGACGTCATCATGGCGACCGGCCGTTCGGACTACGCCAACCAGGTCAACAACGTGCTGGGCTTCCCCTACATTTTCAGGGGCGCCTTGGACGTGCGGGCGAAAACCATCAACATGGAGATGAAGATCGCCGCCGCCCACGCGCTCGCCGATCTCGCGCGCGAGGACGTGCCGGACGAGGTGGCGGTCGCCTATCGCGGCGCGCGGCCACGCTTCGGGCGCGATTACATCATTCCGACGCCGTTCGATCCCCGCCTCATCCATGTCGTGCCGATGGCGGTGGCGCAGGCGGCGATGGAGTCCGGCGTCGCCGGTCGCCCGATCGTCGATATGAACGCCTACAAGGCGCAGCTCTCGGCGCGGCGCGATCCGATTGCCGGCGTCATGCAGCATGTGCACGAGCGCGTGCGGCGCATGCCCAAGCGCGTGGTGTTCGCCGAAGGCGAGGAGGAGCAGGTGATTCGCGCCGCCTATTCCTTCGTCACCCAGGGTCTCGGCAGCGCCATCCTCGTCGGCCGCGAGGACCGCGTGCAGGCGGTGGCGCGGGCCAGCGGCCTCGATCTCGCCGAAAAAGGCATCGAGATCCACAATGCGCGGTTATCGCACCGCAACGCCATCTACGCGCAATTCCTCTACGAGCGGCTGCAACGGCGCGGCTTTCTGCTGCGCGATTGCCAGCGCCTCATCAACCAGGACCGCAACACCTTCGCCGCGGCGATGGTGGCGCGCGGCGAGGCGGACGCGATGGTGACCGGCGTGACGCGCAATTTCTCCATCGCGCTGGACGAAGTGCGCCGCGTCATCGACGACAAGCCCGGCCATCGCGTCATCGGCGTCTCGCTGGTGCTGGCGCGCGGCCGGCCGATCGTGGTGGCGGACACGGCGATCACCGAAATGCCTGATGCCGAGGATCTGGCGCAGATCGCCATCGAGGCGGCGGGCGTGGCGCGGCGGCTCGGCTATGAGCCGCGCGTGGCGCTGCTGGCGTTCTCGACCTTCGGCCATCCCCCCGGCGAGCGCACGTTGCGCGTGCAGGAGGCGGTGCGGTTGCTTGACGCCAAGCGCGTCGATTTCGAATACGACGGCGAGATGGCCGCCGATGTGGCGCTGAACCGCGAATTGATGGCGGTCTATCCGTTCTGCCGGCTCACCGACACCGCCAACGTGCTGGTGATGCCAGCCTTCCACTCGGCCTCGATCTCGACCCGCATGTTGCAGGAACTCGGCGGCGCGACGGTGATCGGCCCGTTGATCGTTGGCCTCGAAAAGCCGGTGCAGATGGTCGGCCTGGGGGCCAAGGACAGCGACATCGTGAATATGGCGGCGCTGGCGAGCTTTAATATTGGGGGGTGATAAGGTATCAGCAAGGGACTTCACAACAAGGGTTTTCAAACCGATGCCGCAGCCGTTTAATCGTCTCGCGGGACAAAATGTCAACATTCACCCCTCGGCGATTGCGAGCAGACCGGAATTTGCGATTCTCATAGCGTGTATTTCCAACTATTGGTCGAGATTGGAACATGTTCTTAGTGTGCCATTCGCTTTGGTGTTAGCTGGCAAAGAGCCGACGGCGCTGCATCGCTATAATTCTAAATTTGACCTCGGTTCGCGCAAAAAACTGTTCGTGGCCGCTGCTCGGAGGAATAATTTATCGTAGGAATTAATTGAAGAATATGAGGAACTAATCAAAAAAGTTCGCGAGGTGGGCAAGGGGCGTAACAAAATCATACATGGTCTTTGGGGGATAATTGACTCAAGCGAGGATTTTATATTGCTGTGCGACCCAAATTCGTTCAGTAATATGATATTTGATGGCCAGAAGAAACATTTAGAGCGGAGAGGGAATGGTATTCGTGGCAAAACTGTGGTAACAATGGATGTATTTACTAAATACACGAAAAAAAACTTACTTAAAATAATTGACGATATAGCCAAAATGACGAATGAGGCTCAGGAATACGTCAGAAAAATCATGGATTTTTCCGTTGAGAAAATGGGACTGGTCGAGGAGTCGAAGTAGTTGTACGGCCGTTTCTGACGACCTTTTCGCCGAGGCCGAGTTCCGCGCCTCTGCCCAGCGACAGGCTGTTTACGCCGTCGCCGCCTGAGTAGCGCGTACGCGGGTCAGGTCCATAACCAATGCTGACTACGGGCGCGAGGGATGCGGAGCGCGCCATCAAAGGGCGCCCAACCCGAAGAAGGTGAGAAGCGCGCGGTCGACCGCCTTCAAGGAGTCCTCCTCAAGGCGGCCAAAAACCTGCCCGACCTTTTCGCGGGGAACCGCAATCGCCTTATCGATCATGATCTGCGAGGTCGAACGCAGACCATTCTCAGGCGTCGGGTCGACCGAAATTCGGATCAAGGGCGCGGCTATGATCTCGCTCGAAAGCCGCAAAACGGTCACGCCGGAAACCGCGACGGTTACGAGGTCGCCTCGCTTCATGGCAGGTCAGTCCGCCCAGAACACGGGATCGGCGAGTTCCGCCTCGATCTCGCGCATCGCCTGCGCTTCGTCGCTGTTGGGGTCGCGGGCGGCTTTCGCAATGAGGCGCGATTGCCGCTCGGCCTCGGCTTCGAAGGCGCGGCGCTGGCGCTGCTTCACATACGCACGCATGAAGTCGCGCACGACCTGCGCGGCGGGCTTGTCCTCAGCCTGCGTGGCCGCGGCGAACGCGGCTTTCAGAGCCGGATCGATGCGGAGGTTGAAACTGGTTTCCTTGGGATGCTGGCTGGTCCGTGGCATGGCGGCGTCCTGATTGCGTAATGTATATATAATGTGAGTGCATAATATCGACAATAGATAGATCCGCCGGCCACCCGATGGGTTGGAGTTCATGAAATTTGAGCGCAGGCGGCGCTGCCTATGGAGGCCCTGAGCCAGGCGCTGCGCAGTTGCAGATTTTGACGCGTAATCGGCTCAAAACTTTAGGTTCGAGACTGACTTCGCAACTGGCCGGCCGGCTGCAACGCCGCCGCCAGCCGATAGGCGGAGTTGGCGAGGCCGACATGGCTGAAAGCCTGCGGGAAATTGCCGAGCATGCGTTTGGCGACGGGATC
>DATNDU010000162.1:0-92147 GCA_035606915.1 Roseiarcus sp.
CATCACCGCTATGGACGCGCCGCTGGCTAGCGCCGCCGGCAACGCGGTGGAGGTGCTGAACGCCGTCGATTATCTCACCGGCGCCCGGCGGGACGCGCGCCTGCATGAGGTGACGCTGGCGCTCGCCGCCGAGCCGCTGGCGGCGCGGGGGCTGGCGGTCAACCTTGAGGCCGCCCGCGCCGCCTTGCAGCGCGCGCTCGACAGCGGCGCGGCGGCGGAAAGGTTTGAGCGCATGATCGTCGCCCTCGGCGGGCCGCCGAGCGCCGCGACCATGCGCTCAAACCTTTCCGCCGCCGCGCCGCTGTCGAGCCCGCGCTGCAAGGCGGCGCGGGCCGCCTCAAGATTAGCCGCCAGCCCGCGCGCCACCAGCGGCTCGGCGGCGAGCGCCAGCGTCACCTCATGCAGGCGCGCGTCGCGGCGCGCGCCGGTCAGATAATCGACGGCGTTCATGACCTCCACCGCATTGCCGGCGGCGCTAGCCAGCGGCTCGTCCATATCGGTGATTACAGCCACCGTCGGCACACCGGCCCCGGTCGCCACCGTGGCGATGCTGTGCGCCAGCTCGCGCGCGCCGGCGATCGTCGTCATGAAGGCGCCGGAGCCGCATTTCACGTCCATCACCAGCCCCGAGAGCCCCGCCGCCAGCTTCTTCGCCAGGATCGAGGCGGTGATGAGCGGGATCGATTCCACCGTCGCCGTCACGTCGCGCACGCCATAGAGCCGCTGGTCGGCGGGCGCGAGCGCCGCCGTCTGGCCGATGATGGCGCAGCCGACCTCGCCGACCACCTGGCGCAGGCGCGCGGTGTCGGGCTTGGCGAGGTAGCCGGGGATCGCCTCCAGCTTGTCGAGCGTGCCGCCGGTGTGGCCGAGGCCCCTGCCCGAGATCATCGGCACATAGGCCCCGCAGGCCGCCAGCATCGGCGCCAGCATCAGGCTCACATTGTCGCCGACGCCGCCGGTCGAGTGCTTGTCGACGACCGGGCCGGGCAGATCCCATTGCAGCGTCTCGCCCGAGCGCATCATCGCCAGCGTCAGATCGACGCACTCGCGCATGTCCATGCCGCGCCAGAACACCGCCATCGCAAACGCCGCTGTCTGGCCTTCCGAGATCGACTGATCCGTAATGCCACGCACGAAGAACTCGATCTCGGCGCGCGACAGCCGCGCGCCGTCGCGCTTGGCGCGAATGACCTCCTGCGCCAGCATCAGGCTTTGGCCCTGATGAAGGCGCGCAGCAGGCGCCGGAACTCGGCCGAGCCGCGGGCGGCGAATTCCTGCGTCTCCTCGTGGCTGGGATCGCCGCCCGAAAGGCCGGCGGCGAAATTGGTGACGAGGCTCACCGCACCGACGCTGAGGCCATGCAGGCGGGCGAGAATCACCTCCGGCACGGTCGACATGCCGACGAGATCGGCGCCCAGGATCTTCGCCATGCGGATTTCCGCCGGCGTCTCGAACGACGGGCCGCTGAACCACATGTAGACGCCTTCGCGCAGCGTCACGCCGGCCTCGCGCGCGGCGGCGCGTAACGCATCGAGCAGCGCCGGGTCATAGGCGCGCGTCAGCGGCACGAAACGGTCGTCGTTCGCCCGCCCGATCAGCGGATTGACGCCGGCGAAATTGATGTGGTCCACGATCGCCACCAAAGACGGCGGCGTCCACTCCGTATGCAGCCCGCCCGCCGCGTTGGTGAGCAACAGCCTCTCGCCGCCGAGCCGCTTGAAGGCCTCGATCAGCACCGCCATCGCGCCGGGGTCGCCGCGCTCGTAATAATGGCCGCGGCCCTGGAACAGCGCCACCCGCCGGCCCTCCAACTCGCCCACCACGAGCCGGCCCTTGTGGCCGGCGACGGAGGGCTGGGGAAAGCCGGCGATCTCGCTATAGGGAATCGCGACGGCGTTCTCGGCCTCGTCGGCCAGCGGCCCGAGCCCGGAGCCGAGCACGAGGCCGAGCGGCGGCAGCGAGGCTACGCCGCGCTCGGCGAGCGCGGCGAGGGCGGCGGCGAGATCGCTCATGGAGTCCCTTCGGGCGTTGTCGGCTCCCGAAACTAGCGGGACAGCCGCCCCGCCTCAATAGCCGACGGTGAAGCGTTGGCGCAGATGTTTCGGCGTTTCGAGTTCGTCGACGGCGGCGATCGCGTAATCCTCGAACGAAATCGAGCTTCCCTTGTCGCTGACGAGCAGTTGGTCGCTGCCGAGGCGGAACTTGCCCGTCCGCTCGCCGGCGACGAACATCGCCGAGGGCGACAGGAAGGTCCAATCGAGATCGCTGGTTGCGCGCAGTTTGTCGAGGAACACGCCGCCGGCCGAGGCTTCCGGCTTGTAGGCTGGCGGAAACTGCGGCGTGTCGATGAGCGCCACGCCCGGCGCGACCTCCAGTGAGCCGGCGCCGCCGACGACGAAGTAGCGCTTCACCCCGGCCGCGCGCACCGCCGCGATCAGCGCCTCGGGGTCGGCGTCAACGAAGCGCACGCAACTGATAACCGCGTCATGGCCGGCGAGCAGGCGCACCAGCCCCGCCTTGTCGTTGACGTCGCCGGCCTTGGCGGTCACCCCCGGCAGCGCCGCGATGTTTTCGGGATGGCGGGCGATGGCGGTGACGGCGTGGCCGCGCCGCGACAATTCCGCCGCCAGCCGCGCGCCCACGTTGCCCGAGGCGCCGATCAGCGCAACTTTCATCTGTCGCTCCTTTTGTGGTATCCGCCGGATACTTGCTAGCCAGGAGACAGCAAATGGCGCCTTCGCCGGTCGACGTAAAGGAGGCACGCGAAGCTCACCAGGTTTCGCCGCCGAAACCCAACCCCTATGCCGCCACCTGCCCGACGCGGATGGCGCTCGACCGCATCGCCGACAAATGGACGGTGTTGTTGCTCGGCTTGCTCGACCAAAGCCCGCTGCGCTTCAACCAACTGCGCCGCGCCGTCGAGGGCCTGTCGCAGAAGATGTTGTCGCAGACGCTGAAGGCGCTCGAACGCGATGGCCTCGTCGCCCGCACCGCGATCGCCACTGTGCCGGTCACCGTCGAATATGCGATCACCCCGCTGGGCCGCACGCTGGCGCAGGCGTTAGCGCCGATCGCTTGCTGGGCTGGCGAGCACATCGGCGAGATTTTGAGCGCGCGCCAGCGTTACGACTTGCAGAACGCGGCGAAAGCGGCGAGTTTCGCGCCGCCGACATCAATGCGAGTGGGGACATGAGCGAACAGGACGACGACCGCGATCTCGGACCGAAAATAGATTCTCGCCCGGCGCCGCGTCCCGCGCACGTCACGCTGAAGGGCCGCGCGGTCACCGTCGCGCCGCTTGCCGTCGAGCACGCCGAGCCGCTGTTTTCCGCCTCCAACGGGCCGGGGCGCGATCACCTCTGGGCTTATCTGTTCAACGGGCCGTTCAAGACGCTGGCGGCGTTCGCCGCCGATGTCGAGGCCAAAGCGAAGGCGAGCGACCCGCTGTATTTCGTCGTCATCGACAACCGCGACGGCCGCCCGGTCGGCTATCAGAGCCTCATGCGCATCGACCCCGCCAATCGCGTCGTCGAGGCCGGCGGCATCATGTATACGCCGCGGCTGCAATCGACGATCGGCTCGACGGAAGCGCAATATCTGTTCGCCAAATATGTCTTCGACGATCTCGGCTATCGCCGCTACGAATGGAAATGCAACGATCGCAACGTCCCGTCGCGACGCGCCGCGCTGCGGCTCGGCTTTGCGTTCGAGGGCGTGTTTCGCCAACACATGATTATCAAGTCGCGCAACCGCGACACCGCCTGGTTCTCGATGCTCGACCACGAATGGCCGGCGCGGCGTGCCGCTTTCGAAGCATGGTTGGCGCCGGAGAATTTCGACGCCGCGGGCAAACAGAAGCGGCGGCTTCAGGACTTCGCCGCGGGCGGGTGAGCGCGCGCGGGCCTTTGGTTGCGGCGCCGGCGTCTTCTGCCTGGCTGCGGCTAGAGCGGCTGCCGAACAGATAGAATCGCGGTCGCCGTCATTGCGAGCGCAGCGAAGCAATCCACCGCGGAGAGATCGTTGGTTAACCGGAAAGGGCGGCATCGCCGAACGTGGATTGCTTCGCTTCGCTCGCAACGACGATGTTTCGGCCTGATCGGAAATCGCTCCGGTCCCGCGCGCGCTTACGATAGGTTTTTGTTAGGGTGAATTTTTAGGGTTAAGTCGGCATTAAGTTGTCGATGGCAGTTTGATCCTCGGTGATTCCTGGCGCTGGTTTGGCTGGCGCGCGTTAACCGAGGGACGTTGTCATGGTCGATCTGAGGGCCTTCGCCCTGACCACCGTCGCGGTCGTTGCGCTCACGAGCGCGGCCTCCGCTGCCGATCTTCTGCCGCCGCCGCCTGTGATGGAGCCGCCGCCGCCAATCGCCGTCGACGCCGGCGGTTGGTACCTGCGCGGCGATGTCGGCGTCGGCTTCAACAATACCGCCTCCGCTACAACGACGCCGAGCCCGCTCAACGGCTTCGCCGCCGGCCAGGCGAACGACAATTGGTATAATTCCGCGGTCTCCGAGGCGGCGCTGTTCGATCTCGGCGTCGGCTATCAGGTCAACCGCTGGTTCCGCGCCGATGTGACCGGCGAATTGCGCGGCGGCTCGGAGTTCTCCGGCCTCGAAGTGCTCAATGTCACCGGCGGCGCCAACGCCGGCTATCAGGCCGCCGACTTCTATCGCGGCCATCTCTCGACCGTGCTCGGCATGGTCAACGGCTATGTCGATCTCGGCACCTGGTCGGGCATTACGCCTTATGTCGGCGCCGGCGTCGGCGTCGCCTTCAACAATTTCTACGGTGGCAGCGACAATGGCGTCATCACTCAGCCCGGCGGCGCCAGTTCGCCCTCCGGCGGCGTGTTCGGCGCCAGCACGAAGGCCAATTTCGCCTGGGCGCTGATGACCGGCTTCGATATGGACATCACGCACAACCTGAAGCTCGAAGTCGGCTATCGTTATCTGAACTACGGCAAGTTCCAGTCCGGCTCTAGTCAGTGCCTGAGCGGCAATGGCAATGTCGGGGCCTTTGCGAACGCCAATTGCGGCGGCGGCTTCGCCATCGCCTCCAAGACGCTGTCGTCGAACGACGTGCGCGTCGGCCTGCGCTACTACTTCGACAACGAAGCGCCGCTGCCGCCGCCCGAGCAGCCGCTCGTGCGCAGGTATTGAGCGGGCTTTTCAGAGCTCCGACGCGGCGCGCTGCACGGCGCGCCGTTTCATTTTAGCAATGCCGCGCGCACATCGACGGCGGCTTCGGGCCGCGTCCGGGCGGCTTAGATCTGATCCCAGAGAGTCGACGCCAAACGACATTTTGGCCGCCGCGCCATGAATGCCGCCAAGCGTCGCCGGCTTTCGCGCCCTACAGGGGGCTGCCTCGCCGCGCACGATCGGCGTCAAATACGCCTGGGTTGCGCTGAGCGGCGCCGACCGCTAAGCCGCGCGCCTGGGGAGACGCCGTTGAGCGAACATACAGCCGTGCCGAGTTCGCCAACCCGGCGGCGGCTGTGGGATCGGCCGATCCTGCTGCTGGCGGCGACTTCGCTGATTTGGGCCGGCAATTCCGTGGTCGGCAAACTGGCGGTCGGCGAAATTCCGCCGATGATGCTGACGTTCCTGCGCTGGGGCATCGCCTTCGCCCCTATCTGCTTTGCAGCACGCCATGTGATCGTCAAGGATTTCAAGGTGCTGCGCCAGCATTGGCTTTACATTCTATTGCTCGGGGCGTTGGGCTACACCGCCTTCAACTCGCTGTTCTATCTTTCCGCCCATTACACCGGCGCGCTCAACATGTCGCTGATCCAGGCCTGCATCCCGGCGCTGGTGTTGATCGGGGCGGCCTTTGGCTTCGGGGCGCGCCCGACCGCGACGCAGAGCTTCGGCGCTATGCTGACGATGGCTGGCGTCGCCGTCATCGCGTCGCAGGGTCAGCTCGCCCGGCTCGCCGCGCTGTCGTTCAATGTTGGCGACGTGATGCTGCTCGCCGCCTGCGTCTTGTACTCCTATTACGCGCTGGCGCTGCGTTATCGTCCGGCGGTGTCCTCGATCAGCTTTCTCGCCGGCGTGGCGCTGGCGGCGTTCGTCACCTCGATCCCGGCGTTCTTGTGGGAGGCCTCGCGCACCGGCTTCATCCTGCCTAGTCTCAAGGGCTGGGCGGTCGTGCTCTATGCCTCGCTCGGCGTGGCGTTCCTGTCGCAATTGTTCTTCATACGCGGGGTGCAACTGATCGGTCCCAGCCGCGCCGGGGTGTTCGTCAATCTGGTGCCGGTGTTCGGGGCGTTTATGGCGGTGGCGTTGCTCGGCGAGCCGCTGTCGGCCTATCATCTGGTCGCCCTGGCGCTGGTCATTGGCGGCATCGTGCTGGCTCAGCGCTAAGCGCCCGACACGCGAACGTGAATCCGCGCCGGCGGCGCGATGCGCTAGAGGCAGTCGGCAAAGAGACAGCCAGCGAGGGCGGCATGGGCGAGTGGATCGATCTGGCGGCGTCGGACGGCTTCAAGGCGAAGGCCTGGAAGGCGGCGCCGCAGGGCGCGCCGAGAGGCGGCATCGTCGTCATCCAGGAGATCTTCGGCGTCAACCATCACATCCGCTCGGTGACGGATCGCTTCGCCGCCGCCGGCTATCTCGCCATCGCGCCGGGGATTTTCGACCGCGTCGAACGCAACGTCGAGCTAAATTACGACCGGACCGGCGTGACTCAGGGCCGGGGCATTTCCGGGAAGCTGGATCGCGACAAGCTACTGCTCGACGTTGCCGCCGCCATCGCGGCGGCGGGCGCGGCGGGCAAGGTCGGCATCGTCGGCTTCTGCCTCGGCGGCTCCGTGGCTTGGAGGGCCGCGGCGGAACTCTCCGGTCTGTCGGCGGCGGTCGGCTATTACGGCGGACAGATCATCGCCAACAAGGATTTGCGGCCACAAGTCCCGGTCCTGCTGCATTTCGGCGAGAAGGACGAACACATCCCGCTCGTCGGCGTCAAGGAGGTGCAAGCGCTGCATCCCGACGTGCCGATTTATCTCTATCCCGCCGGCCACGGCTTCCACTGCGACGAGCGCGCCAGTTTCGACAAGGACAGCGCCAAGCTGGCCTGGGAGCGCAGCCTGGAATTTTTCGCCAAGCACGTCGGCTAGGACGCCGGCATATGCGAATCTTGCATTAAGCGGCGCCGCCGCGCTTGGCTCGGCGCGCGCGACGGGATACATTGCCGTTATGTACTCTGCGCTTACTCGCGATATCCGCGTCACTGTCCGCCCCGAATTCTCCACCGATCGCTCGGAGCCGATCGACGAGAGCTATTTCTGGGTCTACACCATCGAGATCGCCAACCAAGGCCCGAAGCCGGTCAGGCTGATGCACCGCCACTGGCGCATCACCGATGCGCTCGGCCATCTTGAGACGGTCGACGGCCCCGGCGTCGTCGGCGAGCAGCCGACCATCCAACCCGGCCAGGCGTTCCGATACTCCTCCGGCTGCCCGCTGAAGACGGCGAGCGGCATCATGACCGGCAGCTACGATATGGTCGACGAGGAAGGCCGCCGCTTCGAAGTCGAGATCCCGGCCTTTTCGCTCGACAGCCCGTTCCTGCGCAAGGTTCTGAACTGAGGCTCACTCCGCCGGCGCCAACGCCCGCGCTGGCTCGGCGAACGGGCGGAAGGTGGCGGCAATCAGCGCTGCGCCGATGCCGAGCGCGAACGAGATCAGATAGAGCCAGAAGTAAGTGGCGTAAGCGTCATAAATCCAGCCGCCGAGCAGCGGCCCGAGCGCCATGCCGAGGCTGCCCGCCATGCCGGACGCGCCGATCACCAGCCCCATCATCCGCATCGGGAAATTCTCACGCGCCAGCACCGCGTAAAGCGGCATGACGCCGGCGTAGGTGAAGCCGAACAGCATCGCGACGGCGTAGAAACCGTCGAGTTCGCTCACGAAACCATAAGCGAGCGCGCCGAAAGCCTGCACGAAGAGGCCTGCCACCAGCACGCGCTTGGCGCCGAAGCGGTCGCCCGCCAACCCGAAGCCGATGCGCCCGAACAGTCCCGCCAAGCCCTCGACGCTGTAGATCGAGACAGCGGCGAGCGCCGGCACGCCGCAGGAGATCGCGTAGCTCACGGTATGAAAGATCGGCCCCGAATGGGTCGCGCAGCAGGCGAAATTGGTGAGAACCAACACCAGGAACGGCGACGAGCGCAAAGCCTGGGCAACCGTCATCTGCGAGGGCGCGGCCTCGTCGGCGGGTTTCTGCGCCGGGGCGCGGCGCACCAGCAGCGCCGCCGGCAGCATCAGCGCCAGCACGAGACCGGCCAGGATCAGATAGGCCTGCCGCCAGTCGTAGCGCGCGATGAGCGCCGCCGCGAGGGGCGCCATCGTCATCGGCGCCATGCCCATGCCGGCCGAGACCAGCGACACCGCGAGGCTACGCTGCGTCGTAAACCAGCCCGTCACCGCCGCCATCATTGGCGCCAGCACCGCCGCCGCCGCCAGCCCGACGAGCCCGCCGAATGCGAGCTGGAACTGCCAGAGCTCGCGCGCCTGCGCCGCCAGCGCCAGACCTGCCGCCAGCAGAGCCACGCCGATCAAGGCCGCCGGGCGCGGGCCGTAACGGTCCGAGAACGCGCCCCAGCCGACGCTGCCGAGCGCCATGGTCAGAAAGCCGATGGTCATCGCGCTGGAGATTCCGGTGCGACCCCAACCGGTCTCAGCCGCCATCGGGGTGAGAAACACCGGCAGCGCGAACATCGCGCCGATGGCGACGCAGCCGAGCAGGCCGCCCGCGCCGACGATTACCCACCGATAACGCGAAGCCATGGCGCCGCTCTCCCTTGCCGCCAGCAGGTTACTTTGATATCAACATTCCATGCTGACGACAAGCGAGCTTCCGGCGGCTGCGTGCCGCGAGGTGCGCGACGCTTGCCTGTGTCTGGCCAGCCAGCGCGCGGCGCGGCGCCTGGCGCGCCGCTTCGACCGCGCTTTCCAGCCGGTCGGGCTCACCAATGGGCAGTTCTCGGCGCTGATGTTCCTGGCTGGCAGCGGCGGCGCTTCGCCATCGCGGCTCGCCGACCTGCTGGCGATGGACCGCACCACCGTCACCGCGCTGTTGAAAGCGCTCTCCCGGCGCGGTTTGGTCGCGGTCGAGGCCGGCGCGCGCGATCGCCGCACCCGGCTTGCCGCCGTCACGCCGGCGGGTTCTCAGGCGCTCGCCGCGGCGCTGCCGATCTGGCGCGCCGAGCACGCGGCGCTGGAGGCCGCGCTGCCGCCAGTGGCCGAAGGCCGCGCCGTCCTCGCCGCGCTGGCGCTGGCGCCGCTGACCGACTGACGGGCGCCGTTAACGACCGTTCGGCTTTTTGCAGGATTTCGCGCTCTATATGCGGTATGCGAGGGGCTGACGTCCCTAAGGAACCGTTAACACATGGGTCGCAAATATTTCGGCACCGACGGCATCCGCGGCCGCGCCAATACCAAATTGACCGCCGAACTGGCGCTGAAGGTCGGCCAGGCGGCGGGGCTGGTGTTCCAGCGCGGGGAATACCGCCACCGCGTCGTCATCGGCAAGGACACCCGGCTTTCCAGCTATATGCTGGAATACGCGATGGTCGGCGGCTTCGCCTCGGTCGGCATGGATGTGCTGCTGCTCGGCCCGGTGCCGACGCCGGCGGTGGCGATGCTGACGCGCTCGATGCGCTGCGACCTCGGGGTGATGATTTCGGCCTCGCACAACCCCTACGAGGACAACGGCATCAAGCTGTTCGGCCCCGACGGGTTCAAGCTTTCCGACGAGATCGAGCAGAAGATCGAGGCGCTGATCGACGCCGATCTGACGCCGCAGCTTTCCCGCTCGCAGGATCTCGGCCGCGCCCGCCGCGTCGACGACGTCGTCGCCCGCTATATCGAATACGCCAAGCGCACCCTGCCGCGCGACGTGACGCTGGAGGGCCTGCGCGTCGTCGTCGATTGCGCCCATGGCGCGGCCTATAAGGCGGCGCCAGAGGCCTTGTGGGAACTGGGCGCCGAGGTCATCAAGCTCGGCGTCGAGCCGGACGGCCTCAACATCAACCACCAAGTCGGCTCGACCTCGCCGGAATCGCTCGCTCAGAAGGTGCGCGAGATGCGCGCCGACATCGGTGTGGCGCTCGACGGCGACGCCGACCGGATGATCGTCATCGACGAGAAGGGCCATGTCGTCGACGGCGACCAGATCCTCGCCGTCATCGCCGAGAGTTGGCATAATGACGGGCGGCTGTCGAAGCCGGGCGTGGTGGCGACGGTAATGTCCAACTTTGGGTTAGAGAGGCATCTGGCCGCCCTCGGCCTGGCGTTGGAGCGCACCGCCGTCGGCGACCGCTACGTGCTGGAGCGCATGGTCGAGAAGGGCTACAACGTCGGCGGCGAGCAGTCCGGCCACCTCATTCTCACCGATTATTCCACCACCGGCGACGGTCTGGTCGCCGCCATGCAGGTGCTGGCGATGGTCAAGAAGCTCGGCCGGCCGGCGAGCGAGGTCTGCCACCGCTTCGAGCCGCTGCCGCAGGTGTTGCGCAACGTGCGCTTCAACGGCGGCCGGCCGCTGGAGAGCGAGGGCGTGCGCGCAGCGGTCGCCGCCGCCAACGCGCGGCTGGGCGCCGCCGGCCGTCTCGTCATCCGCCCTTCCGGCACCGAACCGGTGATCCGCGTCATGGCCGAGGCGGAGGACCGCACGCTGGTCGACGCGCTGGTGGCCGAGGTCTGCGAGGCGGTGGCGAAGGCGGCGGCCTGAGCGGCCGCCGGCACAAAAAAAGGCTGGGCGCCGCCGACAAAGAAGGCTTGGCGCAAACGCGAATCGCGATAAGCTATTCCCGTCGTCAACAACCGAAAGGAGGTGATCCAGTGTCTCATTGTCACTCGCCAGCCGAGAAGCAGACCTGGAGCAACGTCCGTTCGCGGGGTTTCCGCGGCTAAACGTCGATTTCCGGCCTAACTGCAATCTCGCTTGGTCGCGACAATGGAAGAGCCGTTTCCCCCTGGGAAGCGGCTCTTCTCGTATGTCGGCGACGAATCGGGGCCGCGCAATCGGCTTGTGCGCTCAGCGCCCTTCGCCTATGAGGCGCGCGAGCCTGCGGATGCGGCTCGTCGGATTTCTCTCTGACTGGAAAGCTCCTTTCATGAAACTTTCGCTTCTCGCCGCCGCGCTGGGGTTCGGGCTTTTGATGTCCGCACCGGCGTTCGCCACCGACGCCGCCGCTCCCGCGGCGACCCCGTCGCCGTCAGGCGCGATGATGATGAAGCCGGACCGGGCGGCGATGCAGGCGCGTTCGCAGGAATGCTCGAAGGAGGCCGACGCCAAGGGCCTGCATGGCAAAAAGCGCAAGGAGTTCCGCGCCAAGTGCAAGAAGGCGGTGAAGTAAGCGCTTCGCCTTAAACGCTGACGGGCTTCGGCCGGCGCGCGCCGGCCGCTTTGCTGTGCGGGGGTTGGCGATGCAGGAGGCTGAGGAGCGGCTCGCCGTTCTGGCGACGCCGCGCGATTGGTTCCGCTACGCCGTGAGCCGGTTCCAGGCCGCCGGCCTCGTTTTCGGCCACGGCGCCGCCAACGCGGTCGACGAGGCGGCCTTCCTGGTGCTGGAGGCGTTGCATCTGCCGATCGACGCGCTTGATCCGTTCGCCGACGCGAAGCTGTTGAGCGCCGAGCGGCGCCGGCTCGACGCCCTGATCGAGGCGCGGGTGACGACGCGCAAGCCCGTCGCCTATCTGCTGCAACGCGCCTATATCCAGGGCGTGCCGTTCTATGTCGACGAACGCGTTATCGTGCCGCGCAGCTTCCTCGGCGAGTTGCTGTTCGGCGGCCTCGTCGGCGACGGCGGGCTGATCGAAGCGCCGCAAAGCATCGGGCGCGTGCTCGACCTCTGCACCGGCGGCGGCTCGCTCGCCGTTCTCGCCGCACACGTCTTCCCCAACGCCGCGATCGACGCGACCGACATCTCGCCCGACGCGCTGGCGGTGGCGCGCCGCAACGTCGAGGAGCACGGGTTGCAAGCTCGCATCCGGCTGATCGAAGCCGATCTGTTCGCCGGCCTCGGGGGCGAGCGCTACGACCTCATCCTGAGCAATCCGCCCTATGTGACGGAAGCGGCGGCGGCGGCGTTTCCGCCGGAATACGCCGCCGAGCCGCGACTCGCCCACGTCGGCGGCGTCGACGGGCTCGACATCGTGCGCCGCATCGTTCGCGAGGCGCGGGCGCATCTGCACCCCGGCGGCGCGCTGGTCTGCGAGATCGGCGCGGGGCGCGAGCGTTTCGAGGCGGCGTTCGGCGATCTCGACGCCCTGTGGCTCGACACCGCCGAGAGCGAGAGCGAAGTGTTCTTCGCCCGCGCCGAGGCGTTGCCGGCGGTGCGCCGGCGCGGGGCGAAATAGGTTAGCGCCGCGCCAGTTGCCGCACCGCCTCGGCGAGCGCGACGCCGGCGGCGACGCCGACGTTGAGCGAGCGCAGCGGCGCTTGGATCGGGATTTTCACGCACATGTCGGCGGCCTCATGCACCGCTTCCGGAGCGCCCGCCGATTCGCGTCCGACCATCAGCACGTCGCCTGCCTCGAATCGGCAATCCCAGAGATTGACGTCGCCGCGCGTCGTCAGCAGCGCCAGCCGCCGCCGCTCGCGCCGCCGCCAGTCTTCGAAGGCGGTGAACGAAACATGCCGCGTGATGTTGATGGCGTCGAGGTAATCCATGCCGCCGCGGCGGAAGCGGCGATCCGAAAACACGAAGCCGGCGGGCTCGACGATGGCGGCCTCGGCGCCGAAGCAGGCGCAAGTGCGCAGCATCGCCCCCGTATTGGCGGCGATGTCAGGTTGATAAAGCGCCAGCACGAGATTTCGAACCTGCATCGACGCGATCCCAGCCGAAATCGCGGCCGGCGGCAAGCCTTTGCGGCGGCTTTAGCGCATTTGCGCGCAGGCGCCGCTGCGACCAAATCACCCATTGACGGCTATGGACAAGGCTGGGGATCGGTGCGAAATAACGGCGAAAACAAGGGGCGCGCGGGGCCGAGGGCGGCCCTTTGCGGATTTGTCGGCGGCCGCGCCAGAAGCGGGCGCAATTCGGAATGTGCGGCTGCGCCAGCGGCTGCGGTGGTTTGGGAAGCTCGCGCGTTCGACGCGCGAGCGCACGGGGGATCCATTTGGCGCACGCGGTAGACATTCAACCCAGTCGGCGTGATTTTATGTTCCTCGCCACCGGCGCCGTCGCTGCCGTCGGCGCTGCTTCGGTCCTCTGGCCGCTCGTCGATCAGATGAATCCCGATGCGGGAACGTTGGCGCTGTCGTCGATCGAGGTCGATCTTTCGCCGATCGCCGAGGGGCAGATCGTCACCGTGAAATGGCGCGGCGGTCCGGTGTTCGTGCGCCATCGCACGCGCAAAGAGATCACGACGGCAGAAGCGACGCCGCTGTCGGACCTGCGCGACCCGCAGACCGATCAGGCGCGCGTGCAGAAGCCGGAATGGTTGGTCGTCGTCGGCATCTGCACCCATCTCGGTTGCGTGCCGCTCGGCCACGAGGGCCAATACGATGGCTGGAAGTGCCCGTGCCACGGTTCCGTGTACGACACTTCGGGCCGCATCCGGCAGGGGCCCGCACCGCTCAACCTCGCGGTGCCCGAGTACAAATTCCTGACGCCAACGCGCGTAAAAATCGGCTGACTGATTCCTTCGACATCGCCAGAGAACGAAAACATGGACGGACATTCGACCTACGTTCCCAAAAGCGGGATCGCCCGCTGGTTTGAACAGCGCTTGCCGATCGCCGGCCTCGTGCATTCTTCCTTCGTCGCCTATCCGACACCGCGCAATCTCAACTATTTCTGGACGTTCGGCGCCATCCTATCGGTGATGCTGGGCATCCAAATCGTCACCGGCGTCATTCTGGCGATGCATTATGTACCCGACTCCAAGTTGGCGTTCGTCTCGATCGAGCACATCATGCGCGACGTCAATTACGGCTGGTTGATGCGCTATCTGCACACCAACGGCGCCTCGTTCTTCTTCCTCGCCGTCTATATGCACATCTTCCGCGGCATCTATTATGGCTCCTACAAGGCGCCGCGCGAGGTGCTGTGGATCCTCGGCGTCATCATCTATGTGCTGATGATGGCGACGGCGTTCATGGGCTACGTGCTGCCGTGGGGCCAGATGAGCTACGCTGGCGCGACCGTCATCACCAATCTGTTCACCGCCATCCCGCTCGTCGGAACGCCGATCGCGCATTGGCTGTGGGGCGGTTACGCGGTCGGCGACCCGACGCTCAACCGCTTCTTCTCGCTGCACTATCTGTTGCCGTTCATGATCGTCGGCGTCGTCGTGCTGCATGTCTGGGCGCTGCATGTCGCCGGCCAGAACAATCCTGACGGCGTCGACGTCAAGGACGTGAAGCGCGACACCGTGCCGTTCACGCCCTATGCGACGGTCAAGGACGGGTTCGGCGTCTGCGTGTTCTTAGTCATCTATGCGTGGTTCGTGTTCTTCATCCCGAACTATCTGCTGTCGGCTGACAACTACAATCTGGCCAACCCGTTGGTGACGCCCGCGCATATCGTGCCGGAATGGTATCTGTTGCCGTTCTACGCCATCCTGCGCGCCATCCCGAACAAGCTGATCGGCGTGCTGGCTCTGGCGTCGGCGATGGGGCTGCTGGTCTTCCTGCCCTGGCTCGACACCTCGCCGGTTCGCTCCGGCAAGTACCGGCCGATGTTCCGGTTCTTCTTCTGGCTGTTCGTCATCTGCTGCATCGGGCTCGGCTATCTCGGCTCACAGGAGGTGTCGGATTCGACGACGCTGCTGGCGCGCATCCTGACGATTGGTTATTTCGGTTTCCTGCTCGTGGCGCTGCCGGTGCTGGGACTGGTCGAAAAGACCAAGCCGGTTCCGGCGTCGATCGCCGACGCCGTGCTGCCCAAGGGCGCGGCGGCCGCGGAATGACATCGAGCCAGACGCCGACGAGAGGACAACAATGATGACCCGTTTGAAAGCGTCCCTCCTTGCGTTCGCCGTGCTGGCGGCGAGCGTCGGCTTAGCGGCCGCGCAGGAAGCGGATCAACCGAAGCCGCCGGAACAGACCTGGAGCTTCCATGGTGTGTTCGGCCGCTTCGACCAGGCGCAGTTGCAGCGCGGCTTCCAGGTTTACCGGGAGGTCTGCTCCAACTGTCACCGCCTCAGCATCGCCTTCCGCACGCTGGAGAATCCGGATGGTCCGGGCTACAGCAAGGCGCAGGTGAAGACCCTGGCGGCGAGCTACCAGGTCACCAACGACGAGCCGAACGATCAGGGCAAGATCTTCCAGCGCCCGGGCACACCGGCCGACATCTTCCCGCCGCCGGACGCCTTCCCCAACGATCAGGCCGCCGCCGCCGCGCTCGGCAAGGCGCCGCCGGACATGTGGCTGCTCGCCAAGTCGATTTCATACGAGCGCGGCTTCCCGTGGTTCATCACCGACATCTTCACCGGCTATCAGGAAGACGGCGCCGATCTGATCTATGGGATCCTCACCGGCTACACCCACAAGGACGATCCGCAGTGGAACCTGTATTATCCCGGCCATAAGATCGCGATGCCAATGCCGTTGCAGGACGGGGCGGTGAAATACACCGACGGCACGCCGGACACGGTGCAGAACTACGCCAAGGACGTCGCCGCCTTCCTGAGCTGGGCGGCGGAGCCGACGATGACGGAGCGCAAGAAGATCGGCTTCCGCGCCATCATTTTCCTCATCGTGCTGTCGGGGCTACTGTATATGGTCAAGAAGCGCATCTGGGCCGATGCCCACTAGAGGCGCGCGCGCTTCTTAAAGCTCAACCCCCGGCCCGGCGCCGGGGGTTTTTGTTTACGGCCGGCTTCGGCGATGGCGGGCGCCGGCGGCAATGGGAGCGCCACATGGGAAAACCGGTTGTTGGCGTCATCGGCGGCTCAGGCCTCTATGAGTTGCAGGGATTCACGCCGACGCGCGAGGAGCGCGTTGAGACGCCCTGGGGTGAGGCGTCGGACGCGCTGCGATTCGGCCGCTTCGGCGCCACCGATGTCGTCTTCCTGGCCCGCCACGGCCGTGGCCACCGCTACTCGCCCTCGACGATCAACTACCGCGCCAATATCGACGCGCTGAAGCGCGCCGGCGTCACCGACATCGTCGCGGTCTCCGCCTGCGGCTCCTATAAGCGCGACTTGTATCCCGGCCTGTTCGTGCTAGCCGATCAATTCATCGACCGCACCTTTAAGCGCGAGAGCAGTTTCTTCGGCACGGGTTGCGTCGCGCATGTGCCATTCGCGCATCCGACCTCCACGGTGCTGCGCAAGCGCATCGCCCAGGCGGCGGCGGTCGAGGGAATCGCCGTACAATCCGATGGCGTCTATGTCTGCATGGAGGGGCCGCAGTTCTCGACCCTCGCCGAGTCGCTCAACTATCAGCGCTTCGGCGCCTCGGTGATCGGCATGACCGCGGCGACCGAGGCCAAGCTGGCGCGTGAGGCCGAGATCGCCTACGCACTGATCGCGATGGTGACGGATTTCGACGCCTGGCATGACGAGCAAGCGCCGGTCGACGTCGCCTCGGTGATGAAGGTGATGCGCGACAACGCCGACAAAGCCAACCGCCTCGTCGCGCGCGTATTGGCCGACTACCCCGCCGAGCGCGAGCCCTGCCCCGTATCCGACCGCGCGCTCGACGGCGCGATCATGACCTCGCCGAAGATGCGCGACCCGGAGTTGGTGCGCAGGCTGGACGCGGTGGCAGGACGGGTGCTCGGCAACAAGTAGCGCGTTGGCGAAATCTGCGCGGCGCGCAACCCGCGCTGGCGCGAGGGCGCTCTGCGCAACCCCTGCCTGTCTGGCGCTACAGTTGCAGTTGCGGGCAACAGCGCCAGCGGTCGTCAGCCTCTGCGGCGCGGGTCCGGCGCCGTCTTCGCCAGCGCGACCATGAGAACACGAACGGACCCGGCCTTGTTGACGACCAGCGCGCCGTGCCTGACGACGTTGCCAAACTCGTCTGTGCACCAACAACCGCGAGCCGACAACGACCGAACCCGATAGGGCCGCTTAAGGCCGCCCTGCTCCGCCATCAACCAGCCGGTCCTCCGTTCGGTCCCCGACAACCGCCGATCGAGGAACGCGTTCGCCATCTCCCGACTCCCGAACCCGCGGCCGTTTGCAGGCCGCCTTGATCGTCATGCGACAATCTCGCGCCAACCCACGCGCGCAACTGATACCGATACCATTACGCATCTAACGCCTTCCGAGATGTTCAGCGCCACGCTAAGTCACATTATTTAACTAACTGAATGTAATCGCGAAATTCTTCTTCTAGCAAAACATCCATCAACGATTTTCGCATTTCGTTGTGATACCGGTACCATTTCCTTCTTGCGAGCGGCCAGAGAACGGCGTAGCTTGCCACGGCAAGGCGCGTGGCGGCGCGCAACAGACAGGAACTTATCCAGATCGGGAGGACGCGGTGCACGACAACGAAGCTCTTGCGGAATTGCTTGCCAGTCGAATGGACGCGGGACGAACGCGGCGGGACTTCTTCAAGCTTCTCGCAGCGGCGGGCCTCATCGCCCCCATCGCCGGACGCTCCGCCTACGCCGCTAACCCCGCCGCGAACGATATCCTGAAGAAAAAGCTGAAATTCATGGATTCGTTCTATACGCTCAACAACGACTACTTCCATCAGATGGACAGCGGCGCCGGGCGCGCCGCTGCGCTGCTGAATATCTCGGAGTCGCGCGAACTCAACAACGGCGACGTCAACATCCAAAAGAGCCACGTCGAAAACGCGCCGAACCTCGGCATCGAGGGCATCACCATGGTCGCCGCGACCGAGGGCTCGGAAATCGATCTGTTGCGGCTCGTCAACCGGCTCAAAATTCCGACCGTCAACAACCACACCAAAGCCGTATGGAATACGCCGCTCGACAGCGGCGAGTACTATGTCGCCTTCCACGCGCCGGCGAATGTTACGGCCACCAAGGCGCGCTCCGAGCAGGTGTTCAAGAAGCTCGGCGGCAAGGGCAAGGTCGTCTATATTGAGGGCATCCTGGGCAATCCGGTCGAGACCGAGCGCGGTCACGGCTTCGATCTGGCGCTGAAGAATTTTCCGGGCATGCAACTGGTGGCGCGACGCCCCGGCGGCTGGAGCCGGACGACGACCGCGCCCGTCATCGCCGATATCCTGACCGCCCATCCCGATATCGACGCCGTCATCGTGTCAAACGACGATTCCGCCGTCGCGGTCGTGAACGCCCTGGAGCAGCGAAACATCAAGGCTCTCGTCAGTGGTTGCGACGCGATCCCGGACATGGTCGGCATGATCGCGGACGGGCGCGCTTTCAACACCTACGCCTACGGGCCGGCGTGGCTCGGCGCCTATTCCACGGTGCTGGTTTTCGATTACATCAATGGTTGGCGCCCGTCCGTCCCGGAGCGCATGATGATCTTCGGCGGCTATATCCTGGATACGCCGGCCGCCGCCAAGAAATACGAGGAGCTCAGCGCTAGCTCCGCTTCCACTTACGACTTCCTCAAGATGTCGAAGGTTCTGCACCCGAATGATTGGAATCCGCAAAACCTGCTGATTCCGCTGATCCCAGAGGAGCACTGGGGTTGGCGCGGCGCGAAGCCGGCGAGCTATCAACTGCCGAAGGAATATGCGCAAGCCAAAGCGAAGGGCGAGTTCGAACGGGTCGCCAAGCTCTACGCCGAGCGCTTCTCGCCGGACCCGTTCAAGCCGGTTCGCGACCTCACCTCCAACGGAGGTCCGATCGTGATTGGACCGAACTAGGCTGCTGGCCGATGTCGGGCGCCTTTCCGGGCCATGAAGCGCTCGGCGCCAGCGGCGCCGGGAGCGCGAATTTGAACGAGCGGGCACGCGATGCAACGCCGCCACTCCTGCAGGTGCGCGACCTCAGCAAGAGTTTCGGACACGTCAAAGTATTGGCCGGCGTCAATCTTTCCCTACGCAAGGGCGAGGTCGTCGGCCTCGTTGGCGAAAACGGTGCAGGCAAGTCGACGCTGCTGAAGACGATCAGCGGCAACCTGCGCCCCGACGCCGGCGCGTTGCTGATCGAGGGACGGCCTGTCGTGCTGCGCGACTATGGCGACGCCAACCGCGCCGGGGTCTTTCACATCTATCAGGATCTCGCGCTGATCCCGTCGCTCTCGATCTATGAGAACGTGCTGCTCGCGCATGAAGCGGCCTTCTCCCGCTTCGGCCTCATCGACAACGCAAAGATGCTGCGCCACGTTCAGCAACTCTTGACGGAGTTCGGCCACGAGCGCATCGACGCGGCGCGCAATGTCGAATCCTTCGATATCTCGACGCGCCAGGTCGTCGAGATCATCAAGTCTTTCGCGCTCGCCAAACTTGCGGGGATCGAGTCGCCGATTATGCTGCTCGACGAACCGACGGCGGCGCTCACGGCGGATGAAGTCAAATTCCTGATGCAGTTGATCCGCGCGACGCGCGAGCGCGCGGCGATCATCTATGTGTCACATCGGCTGAGCGAAGTGATCGAAATAAGCGACCGCCTTTACGTGCTCAAAGACGGCGTAATGGTCGCCGAGTCGCCGGCCGTCAACCTGAGCGAAGATCGTTTGCACGAGCTGATGGTTGGCCGCACGCGCGACGAGTTCTTCTATCGCGAGCAACTTCAGCGTGAACCAGGCGAGCGGCTGGCGTTGGAAGTCGGCGGGCTATCGCTCGCCGGTTCGTTCACCGACGTCAGCCTGCGCGTCAATGCGGGCGAGATCGTCGGCGTCGCCGGCGTGCTCGGCTCCGGCAAATCGGAGCTTGCGCAAGCCTTGGCGGGCGCGTTGCCGGGAGCGACCGGAGATATCGTCATCGACGGCGTCGCGGCGCCAGAACCTGTTTCGATCCTCGGCATGAGCGAGGCCGGCATCGGCTATCTGCCGCCAGATCGCCGCGACGGGGTCATTCCGCCGCTGTCGGTCACCTCGAACATGAGCCTCGCTCGGCTCACGCGTCGGGGCGAGAGTTGCTGGCTCGACCTCGCGCGCGAGAAGCGCGAGGCGCTCGAAATGATCTCGGCCTTGGGGATCAGAACGGCGAGCGCGGAGGCGCAGATAGAAACGCTCAGCGGCGGAAATCAGCAGAAGGTTTTGCTGGCGCGCTGGTTGTTGCGCAAAGCGAAGGTGCTCATTCTCGACAATCCCACCTCCGGCGTCGACGCCGGAGCCAAGGAAGAGATTTACGCCGTGCTTCGGCGGATAGCGGCCGAGGGCGTCGGCGTGCTTCTGGTCAGCGACGACTTGCTCGAGGTCATCGGCTTGAGCAACCGCATCCTGGTGATGCGAGACGGCGTCATCGTTCGCGAGGCGCCGGCGCCGGCGAACCGAAAGCCGACTGAAGTCGAGCTCGTCGCGGACATGGTCTAGCGCATAAGGCCGCAATCGGAACTACCGAGATCATGCAAAACTCAATCGCCACAACTGCCGGCCGCCCGGCCGCCATCGAAGCCCGTCGAGCTTGGTGGCGTCAGCTATCAGGAGCGACCGTCGGCCCATGGCTGGCGCTGATCGCCATGGTGCTCGTATTCTCGGCGCTGAACAGCCGTTTCTTCAGCATCGGCAACGCGCTGAACATATTTCAGCAGGCCGCTGTGCTCGTCGTCTTGAGCCTCGGCGGCACGTTCGTCATTCTCATGGGCAGCATCGATCTTTCGGTCGGCTCGATGGTGTCGCTGGCAGGCATCAGCGCAGCGGTGCTTATCCGCGATTATGGCGAAGGCGCGGTCGTGCTGGCGCCGTTGTTCACCATGCTCGTCGGCGGCATCGCCGGCGTGTTGGTTGGCTACGCCAAACTGCCCTCGTTCCTCACCACGCTAGGCCTGCTCTACGCGGTCAACGGCTGCACGCTCTACGTAACTCAGGGCGCGGCGGTGAATGTGCCGCCGAAACTGGTCATCGGCTCGATCTTCAATGGGCGCCTGTTCGGATTTCCGGCTGTCGCGCTGTGGGCGCTGGCCATCACGCTCGTTGCGGCGCTGGTTGCCAGGCGAACGCGCTTCGGCCGTTACATGTACGCGATCGGCGGCGGCGAGACGGTGGCCAAGCTCTGTGGCGTGCCGGTCGCGCGCTTCAAGCTATACGCCTTTCTCGTCTCCGGCTTTCTCGCCGGCGTTTCCGGCGTCTTCCTGTTATTGCGCGTCGGCGGCGGCGACCCGACGATGGGCGATCCGATGCTGCTGCCCGCCATCGCCGCCGTCGTCATGGGCGGCACGCCGCTAACCGGCGGCGTTGGCGGCCCGCTTCGCACGCTGCTCGGCGTTCTAATCATCACCATCTTGCAGAACGGAATGAATCTCGCCAACGTCAACCCGTTTTTGCAGAACGTGGTCCTCGGCGCCGGCGTCATCGCCGCAGTCGCCGTGAATATGGACCGCAAGCGGCTGTTTTCCGTCAAATGAGCCGCTTGCGCACCGGATCGCAGTACATGCAAGGAAAGCCCATGCACGCAAAATATGATTTCTGCGGCAGCGCCGCGATCGTCATCGGCGGCACCACCGGCATCGGCCGCGAGACGGCTGTGGCCTTCGCCGAATCGGGCGCGAACCTCTACGTCGGTGGCCTCGGCGCGGCCGAGGGCCGCAGCTTGATTGAGGAGGTGAAGCAGCGTTACCCCGGCGTCGCCATCGAGTTCGCCGAGGTGGACGTGCGCAGCGAGGACGCCGTGCGCGAGTTTCACGAAAAGGCCTACGCCCGTTTCGGCCGCATCGACGTTGCGTTCAACAATGCCGGCGTTCCTGGTAAGACAGCCCCAATCCACGAGCTTACGCAAGCGGATTTCGACCTCATCATCAACGTCAACTTGCGCGGCATTTTCTTCGGCATGAAATATCAAATCCCGCATATGCTGGCGAACGGCGGCGGGGCGATCGTCAACACCTCCTCGCTGTTCGGCGTCATGGGCTACGCGACCACCGCAACCTATTGCGCGAGCAAATGGGGGGTGATCGGCATGACGAATTCCGCCGCACTGGAGGTCGCGCGGTCGAACATCCGCATCAACGCCATCGCTCCCGGCTCAACCATGACGCCGCTGCTACGAAACATGTTCGGCGGCGAGCAGGAGGCGAAGGACATCGTGTTGCCTTCGCTGCCGATGGGCCGGATCGCCGATCCCTCGGAGATCGCGCGGCTGGTACTCTACCTGGCGTCGAACGAGTCGTCGTTCATCACCGGTCAGGCGATCGTAATCGACGGCGGCGGATTCGTCGCCGGCGCCGACAAGATATGACGAGCCGCGGCGGTCGGAATGCCCGCCGTCGCGAAGCCTGACCGGCGCCGATGCGGCCGGCTCTCGCGCGCGAGTGCCGGCCTTTTTTTTTCAGATGCGGAACGGCGGATTCGAGCCCGTCAGGCCGAGGCGACGTAGCGCCTCGCCAGCGCCGACATGCCGACCGCGAGGATCAGAATGCCGCCCTTGAAAATCGGCTGGAAATGGGTGGGAGCGCCGAAGATGCTGAGCCCGTTGAAACCAACCGCCAGGATGAGCACGCCAACCAGCGTGCCGACGATATGAAACTCGCCTTCCCGGAGCGTGGCCGAGCCGAGGAACACCGCCGCGAAGGCGTCGAGCAGATAGCCGTCGGCGGCCGCCAAGGTGCCGCTGCCGAGCAGCGACGACAGCAGCGTCCCGGTCAAGGCGGCGCAGAGGCCAGCAATGGCAAAGGCGAAAATCTTGATGCGGTCGACCCGGATGCCGGAGAGCCTCGCCGCCTCCATGTTGCTGCCGACCGCCTGCATCTTCTGCCCGATGTCGGTCTTGTTGAGAATGACCCACAGCGCGAACAGCACCACAACCATGATGATTACCGGGTTGGGCATGCCGAACACAAGCCGGCCGAGCGAGATATCGGTGAACGCGCGCGGGATGCCGGTGGCGATCGGAAACGCGCTGTAGGTGAAGCCAAGCCCCGTCAGCATGGTGCCGACGCCAAGCGTGGAGATGACGGCGTTGATCCGCACCTTCGTCACCAGCAGCCCGTTCACAATGCCGATCGTCGCGCCGAGCGCAAGTGCGCCGACGATGCTGAGCCAGATCGGCAGACCCTCGTTGGCCATCAACCCGGTGACGATGAGGCCGACGAAACTCGCGACATAGCCGATGCTGAGGTCGAATTCGCCGACGACGAGCGTGCAGGTCAGCCCGCTGGCGATGATCGCGGTCAGCGAAGCCTGGCTCAGGATGTTGAGGAAATTAGCGCGGGAGAGGAAAATGCCGGGCGCGTTGATCGAGAAGAACGCCACCATCAATAAAAGACCGAGGATGGCGCCATAGCGCGAAAGCCAGATCAACGCGGTGCGCCGCCACGCGGATTTGCGGGGTCGGCCGCCTTTTTTCACTGCGGCTATGTCCCCGGCGGTCATGCGGCGTCTCCCTGTTCGCGACTAGCCGCGCCGGCATCATGATAGCTGAGTTCGATGATGCGCGCCTCCGTGATGTCGGCGCCGACGAGTTCGCCGCTGATGCGCCCTTCATGCATGACCAGCACCCGGTCCGCGAGCAGCGTGAGTTCCTCAACGTCGGAGGAGATGACCAATATGGCGACGCCGGAGCGTGCGAGCCCCCGGATCGCGTCGTGAATCTCCTCCCGTGCGCCGACGTCGACGCCGCGCGAGGGTTCGTCGAGGATCAGCAGCTTGACGCCGGCGTTCAGCCAGCGTGCGATCAGCGCCTTCTGCTGGTTGCCGCCCGAGAGGCCGGCGATCTTCGCGCCGGCGCCGGAGGTCTTTATGCCGAGATCGGCGATCAATCGGTCCGCCTGTCGTTTCGCCTTCGCCGCAGAGACGAACGGCAGTCCCGGGAGGCTGCGCAGCTTCGTCAGCGTCGCGACGTTGATGTTGAATCCGACCGATTGTTGCAGCATCACGCCCTGGGAGCGGCGCTCCTCCGGGGCCAGCGCAATGCCCGCCCGCACGGCGTCGGCGACGCTCGCCAGATCGAGCCGCCGCCCCGCAAGCTCGAAATAGCCGGAATTCGGTTGGTTCAGGCCAGCGGCAAGATGCGCGAACTCGGTGCGGCCGGCGCCGACGAGCCCCCCGAGCGCCAGCACCTCGCCTTTGTAAACGTCGAGGCTCACGTCTTTAACCGCGTGTTTCCACCCGACGCGGCGCGCCGAAAAGATCGGCTGCACGCCGCGGTCGGCGCTGAAGCGGTTGCGGGCGTCCGGCGGCCGCACGGCGTGGCCGATAATCGCACTGACCAGCCCTTTCTTGTCGAGGCCGCCGCGCTGCGCTTCGTCGACGATGCGCCCATCGCGCAGGACGGTGATGCGGTCGCAAAGCTGAAGCACTTCCTCCAACCGGTGCGATACGTAGAGAATGGCGACGCCCTGCGCCGAGAGGTCGCGGATGATGGCGAACAGTTGCGCGCTTTCCGGGGCTGACAGCGAAGCGGTCGGCTCGTCCATCGCGATCATACTGGCGTCGCGGGCGAGCGCCTTGCCGATCATGACCAGCCAGCGCTGCGCCACCGACAGTTCAGAAACCTTGGTCTCAAGCGGGAACCGGATGCCGATGCGTTCGGCGGCGGCGCGCGCGGCGACGCCGGAGCGGCGCCAGTCGATGATGCCCAGGCGCGTCACCTTGGGCGCGCCAAGCAGCATATTTTGCAGGGCGCTGAATTGAGCCACCAGGTTGAGTTCCTGGTGGATGAAGGCCAGACCCGCGCGCTCGGAAGCCTGCGGCGAGCCGAGCGGCAAAGTCTCGCCATCGATCGTCACCTCGCCCTCGTCCGGCGTGGTGACGCCAGCGAGGCAGCGGATCAGGGTCGACTTGCCGGCGCCGTTGGCGCCCACCAACCCATGCACCTTGCCGCGCTCGATGTTGAGGTCGGCATGGTCGAGCGCAAGTTCGCCGGCGAAGGATTTGGTCAGGCCGCGGATTTGCATCCAGGCGGCGGGCGCGGGAGACGACGTCATCCGCAACCGCGCTCCGCCGACTGGCCGGCCGCACCGATGTCACATGCCATTAGGATGTTCGGCCATGAACTTGTCGACGTTGTCCTTGGTGACGACGACGCCGGGAATGGTGATCGTCTTCGGCTGCCAGGAGGCGCCCGCCTTGATCGAGTCGAGGATCGCCTGCATGGACTGCTTGCCCTCCTCATAGGCGGGTTGCCAAACGGTCGCGGTCATGTCGCCGTCTTTGACCAGTTGCAGCCCCTGCGCGCTGCCGTTGATCGAGACGGTGGTGACATCGGTGCGCCCGGCCTGACGCAATGCCGCGACGGCGCCCTGCATCGGCTCGTCCCAGCAGGCCCAGAACGCCAGCGGAACCTTGCCGCCGGCGGGATGGGCGGCGAGCCAGGCGGAGGCCACCGCGTTGCCGAATTGCACCTGCCCAGGCGCCACCACTTCGCTGTAGGTCACTTTGATTCCCGGCTTGCTCTTGACGCCTTCGTCGAAGGCTACGCCACGGTCGATGCAGAGCTTGCCGGGGTGGAAGGTCATGGCCAGCACGTTGGCCTTATCGCCTACCTTGTCGACAAGAAACTTGATCGAGTCGTCGCCGACCTGGCGGCCGCTGGTTGTCGACACGATGCCGGGGACAATTTCGCCGCCCCAACTCGCAACCGGAATATGTGCGTCGCGCGCCGCGGCGAGGCCTGAGCCGATGGAGCTGCTGGCGAAGGCGAGCACGAACATGCCGTCGACATGTTGCGCCGCGAACGAGTTCATCGCGGCGTTGGCCTGATCGGCGCTCGCCTGCGTATCCGTCACCTTGACGCTCCAACCCGCCGCTTTCGCGACGTCGCTCGCCCCCTTGATGACGGCGATATTGAGTGCGTCGTTGGCGAGCAGGGCAACGATGCCGAGCGTCTTGTGGGTCTGCGCCGAAGCGGCGACGCTGGTTACCATCATGGCGCCCGCCGTCAGCGCGCCTAACACCATCTTATACATCGTGAAGATCCTTCTCTCCCTATCGGTCGCCTTCGGAGGGAACCGATTTTCTTCCTCATGGGTCCGGCTCTCGCCGCCGCTGGTGGTCCAGCAGACCTTCGCTTGAGTTTGGTACCGGTATCATAATGCAGTTTTTTTCACACGGCAATAGATGGCGCGAGGCGCAAATCCCTTTTGTCGAAGGCGCGCCGCCCCGGAGCCAAAAACGCCCTCGCGTCGACGATGGCTTTCGATTGTACTTGTTATCGGTATCAGGCCGCGGCTATGCTTAGAGGACGCGGGCGGCCTGATGCGCCGCTTCCAACGATTGGCGCGCGCCGCAGAGTTTGGCGCCCGCCGCAGGGTGCAGGAGGATTCAAAGATGCAGGTGAAATACGATTTTTCCGGCAAAAACGTCATCCTGGTTGGCGGCACGACCGGCATCGGCCGCGCCACGGCGCTCGCGTTCGCGCAAGCCGGCGCCAATCTTTATGTGTCGGGGATGGGCGCGGAGTTCGGGCAGAGTCTGAAGCAGGAGGTCAAAGCGCTGGGAGTCGAGATCGAGTTCGAGGAGATTGACGTTCGCGACAGCAAAGCGATGGCGAAGCTGCACCAGAACGCCTTCGCTCGCTTCGGCCGCATTGACGTCGCGTTCAACAACGCCGGCGTCCCCGGCAAAACCGCGCCGGTGCACGAATTCGAAGACGCCGACTACGACCTTTTGATGGACGTCAACCTGCGCGGCATATTTCACGGGCTGCGCAATCAAATCCCGCACATGATTGCCAACGGCGGCGGCGCTATCGTCAACACGTCCTCGCTGTTCGGCGTCATGGGCTTCGCCACCACCGCCGTCTACTGCGCGAGCAAGTGGGGCGTGATCGGCCTCACCAATTCGGTGGCTCTGGAGGTGGCGCGCAAAAATATCCGCGTCAACGCCATCGCGCCGGGCTCGGTGATGACGCCGCTGCTGCGCGGCATGTTCGGCAGCGAGCAAGGCGCCAAGGATACGGTGCTGCCGATGATTCCGATGGGCAGGATCAGCGATCCCTCGGAGATCGCCCAGCTCGTACTGTTTCTCGCTTCGGACGCGGCCTCTTTCATCACCGGCCAGGCGGTGGTCATCGACGGCGGCGGCTTCGTCGCTGGCGCCGACAATCTCTGACTTTCGCCGGGGCGCGCGCCGCCCCGGCCCTACCCGGCCTGTCTAGCTCACCCGGCTCTTGTCGCCGTTGGCGAGCGCGATCTCGACCACCTGAAGGCCCCTGTCGGTCAGCCGCGACGGAAAGATCTCGTGCAACCGATCCTCGTGCACGGGGATCACCCGCCGCACTTCGCCGCCTGCCGCCTTCAGCATTTCGGCGCTGGAGAAGATCAGATTCTGCTGGCTGCCGACGGCAAGTCCGATCGGCACGAACTGAGGATTGGCCGGGTCGAGGCCGGTGAGGTTGTCGTAAGTGTAGATGAGATCGCCGGCGAAGATCCATTTGTCGGCGCTGTCTCGGGCGCCGTCATTGCGCACGACGACATACATGCTGCCGAAGGTGTGGGTGTCCGCGGCGAGATGGACGTCGATGCCTGGCAGGACGTCCTCCTTGTCGCCGTCGATCAGGATCATCCGCCCCTCCTTGGCGGCTTCGACCGCGCGCACGATGTCGGCGGGGTCGCCGCCTCCGGTCAGAAAGCGGTACTCCTGGCCGAGCGTCAGCGCCCAGACCCATTTGTCGAGCTCGCTTTTCTGCAAATAGAATTTCGCGTTGGGAAACATATGAATGGCGCCCATGTGGTCGAAATGGGCGTGGGTAATCAGAACGCTTGTGACCTCCTCGGGCTTCACGCCGCATTCAGCGAGCACCTCGCGCGGGCCATGGTAGTTGGAGACGCCGTAGGACTCGGCAAGTTGTTTGCCGAAGGCCACATGGTCGTAGCCGGTGTCAATCAAGATCGTTTCGCCTTTGCCCTTCAGCAGCGCGTAGCCATAGGGCAGCTTACGCGTGCCCTGATGCATCGGGCCATACAGCATGACGCTGAACGGGAATTTCTCCACCGCCGCGTATTCGAGCACCCAGATCGAGTAATCCGCCATGTCTTCCTCCATCGCTTATTATGGGTTCAGGCCTCGCAGAGCCGCAGTTGCGATGCGTGCGCGGCGCAGCAAGCCCGATGCAGATCGACGAGTTCGAAGCCCGGCAACAGCCTTGCGGTGGCGCGCAGATGGTGGCTGGTGGCGCGCAAGGCGCGCACCAGCGCCTCGCGCTCGCCCTCCGAGGCTTCCGGCCCGAGGCAGCGCAATGCCGAAGCGCAGGCCTGCCTGAGCATGGCGGCGGCCTGACGCAGATGGTGCAGATGGTGCGAGGCGCCCCCGTGCGCCTCCAGGGCGCGCACCGCCTCGATGGCCTGCAACGAGGCCTGCTGCGCGCCGAGAAGGGCGCCCTCGGCCAATGCGAGCGGCCGCTTCGAGGTCATCGCAAGCAGCGCGAATCCGGCGATCTGCGTCAGGGTTCGGCTAATCAACTGCTGCGCGGGTTGCGCCGCGTTAACGTAGCGCCAGGTGGCCGGCTGCGTGCTTCCTTCCGTCGCTTCGCTCATTGCGAACTCCGAATTGCGATTGCCGAACCCGCCGCATGGCGTCGGCGCCCGAGCGCCAAATCAGATAGCCGATTTTGATATCGGTAACAACAGCTTTGGCTTTCGTGCTAAGGGCCTTGTTAGCAGGTCGCAGCAATGCTTCACTGTCATATTGCTTTGAGCGGGATTGCGGATGCCGAAAAGGACGTTGGAGGGGAGCGCCGTACACAGCGGGAGCGCGCGGATGCGCGACGTCGCCACGCGCGCCGGCGTATCGACGATGACGGTGTCGCGCGCCTTGAACGAACCCGGCAAGGTCTCGGAGGAGATGCGCGAACGGGTGCTGCGCGCCGTAAAGGAGATCGGCTATCTCCCCAATCACCTCGCCGGCAGTCTGTCTTCGAATAGGTCGACCACGATCGGCCTGATCGTGCCCAGCATCGACAACTCAATCTATACCCAGACGGTGAAGGGGTTGTCGGAGGTTCTGAAGCGCTCCGGTTTTCAGTTGATGATCGCCGAATCGGGTTACGATCCGAACGAGGAGGAGGAGTTAATCACCGCCCTGCTCAGCCACCGCGTCAGCGGCCTTGTCCTGCACAGCACCGAGCACACCCCGCAGGCGATCGAGAAAATACGCAAATCCGGCGTGCCCGTGGTCGAGAACGGCAATATCCCGGAGAAGCCGCTCGACATGGTGGTGAGCTATTCCAACCGCGATGCCTCCTACGCAATGACCATGCATCTCGGGCGCCTCGGCTATCGCAAGATCGCCTTTGCGAGTCTCTACTCGGTTCACAATGACCGCTCCAAGGACCGGCTCGAAGGCTATCTGGCGGCTTTGAAACAGCTCGCCATTCCGGCCAATCCGCGGCTGATCGTCGAAACCGAGCGCGGTCTGGCCGCCGGCGCCGAGTTGATGGCGCGGGTCATGCAAACCACGCCGGAGGTCGATGCGCTGTTTTGCGCCGGCGACGTCCTGGCGGTAGGCGCCCTGTTCGAGGCCCAGAGGCGCAACTGGGCGGTGCCGGGAAGAATTGCGCTTGCGAGCTTCGACGACGTCGATCTGCTTCGCCACGTCACGCCATCGGTCACGACGCTCAGGCTGCCGCGCTATGACATCGGCGACCGGACGGCGCGCATCCTGCTCAGCCGCATCATGGAGGGCGCCGAACACCTTCGCGGCAGCATGGTCGACCTGAAATTCGAGGTCATTCAGCGCGAAAGCACCTGAAAGCTCAATCGGCGGCCCGCGCCCGTTGCATCGCCGCCTAGCCTGCTTTATAGTCTCTTGTTACCGGTACCAGACTTCGGTGCGCCGCTGGCTTCCACAGCCCGGGCGAAGCTGGCGCGATTTGCCGCAGACGACTGTGGCGTGGCGTGAAACGAGGCCTTTGACGATGCTCGCGAAGCGGCGGGGCGGGAAATGAGCGGGTCGAAGACAGCGCCTCAGAGCAAGAGCCTGAGCCAATGCGCCGCCCTCGTCACCGGCTCGACGGGCGGCTTGGGCGAGGCGATGGCGGCCCGCCTCGCCGCGGCCGGTTGTAAGGTGATGCTGCACGGGTTGCTGACGGCGCAGGCCGCCGAGCCGCAACGCGAGGCGCTTGCGCGCAACACCGGGGCGCAAGTCGCCTACCAACAAGCCGACCTTTCCAGCCGCGCAGCGGTGGAAGGTTTGGTCGGGGCGACGCTTGAGGCGTTCGGCGGCGTCGATATTCTCGTCAACAATGCGGTGGCCCGTCACTTCAAGCCGATCATCGACTTTCCAACCGAACAGTGGGAGCAGGCGCTGTCGGTCAATCTCTCGGCCGTCTTCTACGCGATCCGAGCGCTTCTGCCGCGCATGCAGGCGCAGAATTTTGGCCGCATCTTCAATATGACTTCGGTCTACGGGTTGCGCGGCACGCCCGATCGCGTCGGCTACGTGACCACCAAATCCGCGCTTCTTGGCTTGACGCGCGCCGTCGCGCTGGAAAACCTGGAGTTCGACGTCACTTGCCATGGCCTGTGCCCGGGCTCGGTGCTGACGCCAGGCACTCAGTCTCGGGTCGAGGAATTGATGGCCGAGCACGGCATAGACTGGAGCGCTGCGGAGCGCCAGTTTCTCACCGGCAAGCAACCAAGCGGCAGCTTCGTCTCGGCCGACAGCGTCTGCGACCTATTGGTGTTTCTCTGCGGGCCGGTTGGGCGCGACATGACGGGCGCGATGATCCCCGTCGAAGCCGGATGGCTGGCGAGCTAGCGGGGATCAGGCGCGAGCAGGCGCCCTGTCGATATGAGGCGAACGTCATGGATCCTACCTACGAACTCTACGCGATTCGCTATGGCCACCACGACCGGAACGCCGCGGCCAATTTCATCGGCGGCGACCCCCACGACGGGCCGATGCCGCTCGACTATTTCGTTTGGGCCATCGTCGGCAAGGAGCGGAGCTTTATCTTCGATACCGGCTATGACGCCAAGGTTGCGGCGGAGCGCAATCGGCAACTTCTCCGCCCGGTCGGCGAAGGGCTGAAGATGATCGGCATCGACCCAGACAAGGTCGAGGATGTCATTCTATCTCACATGCACTTCGACCACGCCGGCAATCACGACTTGTTCCCGAACGCCCGCTATCACGTTCAGGACGTCGAGATGGCTTATTGCACCGGCCGCTGCATGTGTCACAGCCATCTCAGGCATCCCTTCGGCTACGGCGACGTGGCGAACATGATCGCCAAGCTGTTCGCCGGACGCGTGACCTTCCATGACGGGGCCTCGGAGATCGCGCCGAATCTTACCGTCCACCGGGTCGGCGGCCATTCCAAGGGTTTGCAGGTGATCCGGGTGAAGACGTCGCGCGGCTGGGTCGTGCTCGGCTCCGACGCTTCGCATTTCTACGCCAATTTTGAACAGAACCGTCCGTTCCCGGTGGTTGAGAGCGTCGCCGACATGCTGAACGGCTATGACACGATGCGCGGGCTGGCGAGTTCGTCGGCCCACATCATTCCGGGTCACGATCCGCTCGTGCTCGCCCGCTATCCGGCGGCGCTTTCGGATGTGAGCGATATCGTGAGGCTCGATCTGGAGCCGGTCGCCGCAAAGGCGTGAGCGCGTCGGGACGCGCCAATCAACGATGACATGGAGACGATGATGCCTGATCTCAAACTCGGTTTTGCTGGCGTCGGCCGCATGGGAACGCCGATGACGAAGCGGCTTATGGCCGCCGGCTACCAGGTCAACGTCTACGACACCAGCGCCGCCGCCGTGTCGGCGCTGGTCGCCGCAGGGGCGAAAGCGGCCGCCAACCCCGCGGAACTGCGCGGCGTCAGCGACGTGGTCTTGTTTTCGCTGCCTACCCCGGAAATCGCTCACGCCGTCGCGTTCGGACCGAACGGAATCGCTGCCGGCAAGGGCGCGAACATCGTCATCGATCTCTCAACCACAGGCCCCCGCGCCGAGCGGCAAATGGCGGAGAAGCTGAAGGCCGTCGGCGTCGTCACGGTGGATTGTCCGGTGAGCGGCGGCGTCGGCGGCGCCGAAAAGGGCACGCTGGCCATGATGGCCGCCTGCGACGCGCCGACGCTAGCCAAGGTCAAACCCATACTGGAGAAGCTCGGCAAGATCACTCATGTCGGCGCCGAGCCCGGCATGGGGCAGATGATGAAGGTGATCAACAATCTGATGTCCGTCACCGCGCTCTCGATCGCCTCGGAGGCACTGGTGCTTGCGACCAAGGCCGGGCTCGACCCGGACGTATTGATTGAGGTGGTGAATTCGGGCAGCGGCGCCTCCAATGCGACGATGACGAAAATCCCAAAATTCGTCCTCAGCCGCAGCTTCGATTTCGGCTTCGCGATGGGCCTGTCGGCCAAGGATCTCAGACTTTGCCTTGAGGAGAGCGACGCGCTCGGGGTGCCGATGATCGTCGGCAGCGCGGCGCGCCAACTCCTCACCGTCGCAAAGGGCAAGCTCGGGCCGGACGCCGATCTCACGGAAATCATCAAGCCGATCGAAGAATGGGCCGGCGTGACCGTCGCCGGCGCCAAGGCGCGCGGCTGAGCGCCCGGCCGACGACCAGGAGGCGGCTTTGGCTATGCGCAACCTTGACGCGGCTGACGGCCTTTCGCGCAGGCTTGCGGCCTTCCTACGCAACGCCTCCTGGGAGGACGTTCCGCAGACGGTTCGCGCGCACGCGACGAGGGCCGTTTTCAACGGCGTGGGGACAGCGCTCGGCGGCGCCTGCGATCAGGCGATCTTGCGCCTCGACGAAGCGCTCGCGCCGTTCTCAGCCAACCAGGCGGCGACCGTCATCGGGCGCCGCGCCCGGCGTGACGCGCTGACGGCGGCTTTCCTCAACGCTGCGGCGATGAACGTGTTCGACTTCGACGACACCCACGCCGGCACTATCCTTCATCCCACCGCGCCGATCGCGCCCGTCGTCTTGGCGTTGGCCGAGACGCAGCCGATAAGCGGATCGCAACTGCTGCATGCGTTCGTGCTCGGCGTCGAAGTCGCCTGTCGGATCGGCGCCGCCGTCTCTCCCGGTCATTACGATCGCGGCTGGCACATCACCTCGACCTGCGGAATCTTCGGCGCCGCCGCCGCCGCCGCCAAGTTGCTAGACCTCAACGAGGATCAGATTGTCTGGGCGCTGGGAAACGCCTCCGCGCAGGCGTCAGGCCTCGTGGAGACGCTGGGCTTCATGGCCAAGAGCACGGGCGTCGGCAATGCCGCGCGCGGTGGCCTTGTCTCGGCGCTGATGGCGCGCGCCGGCGTCCAGGGCCCGCCGCGGCCGCTTGAGGGGCCACGCGGCTTCCTGGCCGTCTGCTGCGGCGCGCCCGACCCCGAGCGGATCGAGCGCAAGCTCGGCGTCGAATGGGAAATCCAGCGCCTCATGTTCAAGCCCTACCCCTGCGGTGTCGTGCTGAACCCGGTCATCGACGCGTGCTTGGCGGCGCGCACGGCGCCGGCGTTCAGCGTCAACGGGATCGCGGAGGTCGTGGTGCGAGGCAACCCTCTGCTTAAGGCCCGCGCCGACCGGCCGAACGTCGCCACCGGACGCGAGGCGCAGGTCAGCGCGCAACACGCGATCGCCGTCTGCCTGCTACGCGGAACCGCCGGCGCGGCCGATTTCAACGACGCTGCGGTGAACGACATGCAGGTGCGGGCGCTGCGCGCAAAAGTTCGCCGCGTGGAGGGCGATGAGACGACGCCGATCGAGGCGGCGCGCGTCTCCATCCTCTATGCCGACGGAAGCTCACACGATCAGAGCATCGAGGCGGCGACTGGCAGCCTCGCCCGGCCGATGACGGACGAGGCGCTTCGGCAAAAGTTTGCTGCGTTGGCGCGCTACGGCTGCCCTGACCTCGACGCTGAGCCGCTCGCGGCGAAACTTTGGGATCTCGCCAACGTCGCCGACGCCGACGCCGTGATGGCGCTCGCCCGCCCCTGAACACGCACTTATCAACCCGCATAGAGGACATCACGCCATGAGCGCCACACGTTCCGAATTCCAAGGGGCAGCCTTCGAGAAGGGCCTTAGCGTCCGCAAGGAGGTTCTCGGCGACGCCTATGTCAATCGCTCGCTCGCGAGTGCGACTGATTATTCGGCGCCGTTGCAGAAACTCATCACCGAATGGTGCTGGGGAGAAATATGGGGCCGCCCCGGGTTGGAGCGCAGGTTGCGCAGCGTGTTGAACCTCGGCATGACAATGGCCCTCAATCGCGGCGTCGAGTTCAAAGCGCATGCACGGGGCGCCCTCAACAACGGGCTCACGCGCGAAGAAATCATCGAGATCATTCTTCAGGGCGCGATCTATTGCGGCGCTCCGGCCTCGCTCGACGCCATGCGCATCGCGCAATCCCTGTTCGACGAGATGGACTCGGAGAGCAAAGCCTGAGGTCGGCGCCCGCCGACGCCAAACAAACGCCAAAACGCGAAGCGGTCTCTCGTCAGGATATGACTGATATCTTCGGCTGAACGCCGCTCGGTCGCAGGCGGCAATGCCGAGCGATCAAATCCGCTTCACCGCGGCGCCGTCGAAAGTGCGGAAGAGATCCTTCCCGTCCCAGCTCTGCGCGGCCTGGAAACAGCGGGTGTAGGCCGCCTCGGCGGCCTGCGTCATCTCGACGATTTCGATCATGCCCGGCATCTCGCCGGGCTTGCCCATATAGGCGACCTAACTCGTCGCGCTGGCGCGCTCGGAACAGCTTCCACCAATTATCGCGGCCGCGCGCCTTCAAGTCCGCCGCGCTTTCCTCAAGCAGAATTCGGCCTGAGCGCAGCGCGTAAACCCGATCGGCGACGGTCAGCGCCGCAGGAATGTTCTGCTCCACGAGAACGACCGATACGCCCTCGTCAACCAGCGCGCGCACGCGCGACATGATCTGTTCGGTAATCGCCGGCGCAAGGCCGAGCGAAGGCTCGTCGAGCAGAAGCAAGCGCGGGCGCGTCATCAGCGCCATGGCGAGGCTCACCATGCGCTGCTGGCCGCCGCTCATCGCGCCGGCGAACTGCGAGGCGCGTTCGCGCAGGATCGGATAGTCGTCGAGCGCGCTCTCGATCCGTTCTCGTTTCTCGTCGCCCGCCAGGCTGCGCGCGCCGACGAGCAGATTCTCCATCACCGTGAGGTCTGGGAAAACGAATCGCTCGGCGGGAATCAGGCCCAGACCGAGGGCGATCGACAAGAGTCTCGCCGCCTTTGGCGCCGTGCGGCCAGCGCCAGACCTGCCCGCTCGGCTCCCGGCATCCCAACATCACGTTGTCAAGCGCCGACAGGCGGGGGAACAGGCGCAGATTCTGAAACGAGCGCGCCATTCCCAACCGGGCGATGCGATCCGGTCCGAGCCCGCAAATCTCGCGTCCGCGCAACCGGACGGAACCCGAATTGGCGCCGATGGCGCCGGTCAGCAGGTTGAAGACGGTGGTCTTTCCGGCGCCATTGGGGCCAACCAGCGCCGCGATCCGCCCTTGTCTGAGGTCCAGGTTTAGATCGCGACAGGCAACGATGCCGCCAAACGCCTTGGACAGCCCGCGCACCTGAAGAATCACGCCGGGTCCCTCAACCGGCGCCGGCGCGCGCGCCACGCTGGCCGGCCGCGCCTTCGGTGTAATCGAATCCCCTCCTTGCGCGGAAGAAACAGGGAAGCGCCCTCTGGAATCGGCCCCTGCGGGCGCACGCACGTCATAACGGCGAGGCGGGCTCCATAGAAGACAAGCTGGATCAGGAACGCCTTTCCGGGATCGATCCGGATGGTCATCTCCAGCATCGGTTGCAGCAGTTGCAGGATCGCGGCGCCGGGAATGGAGCCGAAGAGATTGCCGAGCCCACCGAACACCGCCATCGCGAAAATCTCTAACGAGACATTGAAGCCATAGACTTGAACGCAAAAACGTCCCTGCCGAGCGCTCGCACGGCGATCTCGTCGTCGCGAATGCCTCTGAGGATGCGCCCCCACGGCGACTCGCCGAAGCGGCGACAAACCGCGAACACCAGCGCAGTCGTCACGAGCAGAAACGGCGTCCATTGATTGGGGAACTGCAATTGGCCGCCGAGCCACGGGTCAAGATCGGCGGGCTTGTCGGCAACCATGCCATAGGCGCCGCCAGGAGCGCCCACCGCGCCGACGATCGCCAGCGCGATGGTGAGAAGGATCAGATATTGCGGGCTTAGCCTCAGCGCCGGCAAACTGACGGTGAGGCCGACGGCGCCGGCCGCCAGGGCACCGAGCGAAAGCCCCGCCCAGAAGTCGAGACCCGTGTGCGCGGAGATAAACGCGGCGGTGTAACCGCCGATGGCTCCGAACGCGGCGTGCGCCACCGACACTTGGCCGGCATAGCCCATCAGCAGGTTGAGCGACTGGCGAACATGCTGAAGATCAGCGTCATGTTCAGTATGCCGAGCCAGTCAAGGCCGAACTCCTTCGCGTAACTCGCAACGAACAGCTTTGACCAGTTGCTGGTGGCGTTGGCGGGCGAGAACCAGTCGGTGGAGAACATGTAATTGTCGAAAGCGGGCCGGCGACCTTCGCCGCGTCGGATATGTATTCCGCCCGATCACCGGCGCGGTCAGGCCGGCGGCGACATATTGTTTCATGAAGTAGCCAGGATCGACGCCGGCGCCGAACAGGAACACGGCGTCGGGGTTGGCGGTCTTCAGACGCGATACGGTGGCCGAATAATCCGTCGCGCCGATGGTGGTCAGTTCGCCGCTCGCCATTTCGAGGCCGGTGTCGGCGAGCGCTTTCTTGAAATTGGCGATGAGACGGCGCTCGCCGGGCGTTACGCCGGAACGGGCGGCGCAGATCGCCGCGATGATGAAGCTCGCGGCCGAAGACATACAAGCTCAGATCGACGCAACCGCGGCACGACGGGCAAAGCCGGCCCAACCCTCAGACATCAGCGCCAAGGAGGCTTGAAATGGCGGTCGAACTTGGAAAGACGGATGCCGAGAAAATTCTATTCGCAATTGACGAGGCCTAGCTCAGCAAACGACGCGAGGAGATTATCGGACCCGAGTTGCCGATCATCGATCCGCATCATCATCTCTGGGATCGCGGTTCGCGCTATCTGCTCGACGAGGTTCTCAAGGACATCGGCAGCGGCCACAACGTCCGCGCCACGGTCTACTCCCAATGCGACTCGATGTATCGCGCCGACGGCGAGACGGAGTTCGTCAACGGCGTCGCTGCGATGAGCGCCAGCGACCTCCATGGACCGGCGCGGGTGTGCGCGGGGATCGTCGGCTTCGCCGATCTCAACCTCGGCGAGCGCATCGATCCCTTGCTGGAGGCCCACCTGCGCGCCAGCGGGCGCTTCCGTGGCGTTCGCCATTGTTCGGTGTGGGACGCCGACAAAACAATCAAATCCACGCCGATCCCCCTGCCTCGTAGACGAGCGCCGGTTCCCGATCACCGCCGCGCGGCGCCAACGGCGGGCTCGGGAAAGGCGCGGTTCAGCATCGCCTCCAAGGCGGCGACGCCGGGACGCGGCGAACCAGACATGCGGCCGAGAAGATCGAGCCAGACATCCTCCTCCGCGTAATCCAGCATTTGGCGCACCGTGCTGGCTACGAACGAGCCGACGCCGACCCCTTCGGCCGCTGCGCCCCGCCGCACGCGCTCGACGACCGCAGCATCGCCGATGGCGGCCAGGGCTTCCTCGGCCGAAGTGGGGTCCGTCAACGCGCCCAGGATGTCGCCGAGCATCGCCGCCTCCTATTGCACGAGCGGCGAAGTGGCGCCCGGCAGTTCGAACCCGGCGATCCGCGCCTGCCCCGCCACCAACGAGATATACTGCGCCACCGCGCGCCGCCACGTGCGTTCTTCGAGATAGGCGGCAATCCGGGCGCGCACCGCCTCGAACGGCAACGTCTCGCCCGTGACCTTTCGATCCAGCCGCAGGACGTGGACGCCGTAGCGCGTGCGCACCGGCGTCGCGCAGATCTGGCCGGGCTCCATCTCAACCAAAGACGTCTCAAACTCCGGCGTCGTCTCCCCAAGCACGATCTGCCCCAACCGCCCGCCTTCGGTAGCCGACGGGCAGTCTGACAAACTGCGCGCCAGGCTGTCGAACCTGTCCGGGCGCTGCTGAAGATCGGCGAGCACCGCGACAGCCTGGGCCTCGGCTTTGGCGAAGGCGTCGGCGTCGTCGCGGCGCGCCTTGAACAAAATGTGCGCCGCCTCGAACAAATCGGGGCTGCGGAAGCGTCCGCGGTTGCTGTCATAGAAACGGCGGCAAATGGCGTCGTCAGCCTTGGGCGTGATAACTTCGCGCTCCAGCAGCAACCGGATGAGGGATTCCTCATCCGTCTCCCGCGCGCCGTTCTCGGTGCGCGGATCAGGCGCCAGCTCCAGCGCGCGGGCGCGCTGGAGCAGCAGTTCGCGAATGACCAGAGCGCGAATGGCCTCCTTCCAGGCGCGAGCCGGCGAGTCCGCCTGGTGGTTCTGCACTTCCCGCGCGATAGTTGCGTGCGGGATGGCGACGTCGTTGACAGAAACGGTTTGCATAGCTCAATCCACCTTCACCGATCGCGGCGATTTCGCGTGAACTGGCGAGGCCGAACCGGCTTTCGCCAGCAGGCGCGCCATCGTCAATCCCTCGGCCCGGGCGCGGCCCCCGACGCTCGCCCGGCTGCGCACGATCTGGAACCCGGAGCGGCCAATGTACCAAATAGGCGCGCTCCAAATATGCACCAGACGGGTGAACGGCGACACCAGGAACACGGTGAAGCCGAGCAGGATATGCGCCCGGTAGATCAACGGCGTGCCGATGAGCGCGTCTGACACGCCCGGATGCAACGTCACAATCCCTTTGATGTAAGTCACCAGCGTCAGAAACAGCGCGCCGTCCATGTGCATCGCCGAAACCGGCACCGTCAGCAGGCCAAGGGCAAGCTGCGCCCACAGCATGACGATGATCGCCATGTCCCAGCGCCGGCTTGTCGCCCTTATGCGCGGGTCGGTCCAACGACGATGGATCAGCAACGACAGGCCGATGATGGCGATCAGGCCGGCCAGGCCGCCCACGACCATGGCGAGCAACTCGTGCTGGGCCGGGCTAATCAACCAGTCGACCGCCCAGTCGGGCGCCAAGAAACCAATGAAGTGCCCGGCGATGACGACCAGGATGCCGACATGAAACAGGTTGGAGCCCCAGCGGAGCTGTCGCCTGCGCAACAACTGGCTTGAGCCGCTGCGCCAAGAGTATTGCGCGAAGTCGAAACGCACGAGGCTGCCAAACGCGAACACGGTGAGGCAGACATATGGATACCAACCGTAGAGGGCGCTGTTGAGATATTCGCTCATCGCTCGATCCCCTCACATGGCCGCGGCGTCGCGGGCGGCGGCGCGGAGCCTCGTCCGCAGGCGGTCGGTTCCGCAACTGTCGATCTGTTCGCCTGGCCCGAAATGCACCGCCGCCTCCTCCCAGGCGGCGTCCAGCGCCACGAGATCGTCGGGGTCGTCGACGCTGGTGTCCGGCTCGGCCGTCGCCGGCGCGTTGGCCAGCGTGGCGAGCGCCTGAAACACCGACGCATAGGCGCTTTTGCGCGCGACCAATCGTTCGGCAAGCGCCTGAAGAATGCCCGCCGGCTCTGCCAGCAACGCCCTTGCCTCATGTCCGGGAAGCAACGAGAGAAACTCCAGGAACAGCGGCAGGAAATCCGGCAGTTCGCTGGCGGTCGGTTCGAACCCATAACTTCGATAAAGCTCGATCAGATCCGCCATCGCTTGCCCGCGATCACGGCTTTCGCCATGCACGTGTTCGAATAGATGCAGCGACAGGTTGCGGCTGCGATCAAACAGCGCGAAGTAGCGCTCCTGCAGTTCGTAGATGTCGCTTCCAGCGAGTTCGCCCAGCAAAACGTCGATGGCGGCGCGCTCCGGCGCGGGCGCCAACCGTTCCTCGGCCAACACCAAGGCAATCTCGGCGGTCGCTGCTTGCAGCGCTTCACTGGGATAGGAGATCAGAGCCGCGAGGGCGCGATAAGTGCGGACCATCATACCACCTCCATCGGCGTCTTTTCCTTCTTCGCATCAAACATGCCAAAGCCGGTCTTTCCAGAGCAACCGTCGCCAAACGAGAACCCGCAGGAGCCGCGCATCTGGAACGTGTCCTCGCCGGTCTCGCGGTGCGCGGTCGGGATCACAAACCGGTCCTCATAATTGGCGATCGCCATGAGCTGATACATGTCCTCGATGTCTTGCCCGGACATCCCGACGCGCTCGGCGATCTGGTCGATAATCACGCCGTCGACGGTCTTGGCGCGCATGTAGGCGCGCATCGCCAACATCCGCTCCAGCGCCGCCGTGATTGGGGCCGTGCGGCCGGCGGTCAGCAGGTTGGCCAGGTATTCGACGGGAATGCGCAGCTTTTTCACATCTGGCATGCCGCCAATCGTGCCGAGATCGCCCTTCGCCGCGGCGGCCTGAATCGGCGACAGCGGCGGCACATACCAGACCATCGGCAGGGTGCGGTACTCGGGGTGCAGCGGAAAGGCGATCTTCCAATCCATCGCCATTTTCCAGATCGGCGACCGGCGCGCCCCCTCCAACCACGCCTCGGGGATGCCGTCGAGCCGCGCCTGCGCTTGCACCGCCGGATCGTGCGGATCAAGAAACACCTTGAGCTGCGCCTCATAGAGATCGCCTTCATCCGGCACTGAGGCGGCTTCCTGGATGCGATCGGCGTCGTAGAGAATGACGCCGAGATAGCGAATGCGGCCGACGCAAGTCTCCGAGCACACCGTCGGCTGCCCGGCTTCGATGCGCGGGTAGCAGAAGATGCACTTCTCGGATTTTCCTGACGACCAGTTGTAATAGATCTTCTTATATGGACAGCCAGACACGCACATGCGCCAACCGCGACACTTGTCCTGGTCGATCAGGACAATGCCGTCCTCCTCGCGCTTATAAATGGCGCCGGACGGGCAGACGGCGACGCAGGCCGGATTGAGGCAATGCTCGCACAACCGCGGCAGATACATCATGAAGGTGTTTTCGAACGCGCCGTAGATTTCCTTCTGCACGCCTTCGAAGTTGATGTCCTTAGAGCGGTTGGCGAATTCGCCGCCGAGAATTTCCTCCCAGTTCGGCCCCCACTCGATCTTCTCCATCCGCTCGCCACTGATGAGCGAGCGCGGCCGAGCGGTCGGCATGACGTTGCCCTCGGGCGCGGTCTGCAAATGCCCGTAATCGAAGGTGAACGGCTCGTAATAGTCGTCGATTTCCGGCAAGTCGGGGTTGGCGAAGATGTTGGCCAGAATGCGCCACTTGCCGCCGATGCGCGGCTCGATCTTGCCGTTCTTGCGGCGTTTCCAGCCGCCGTTCCAACGCTTCTGGTTCTCCCACTCCTTTGGGTAGCCGACGCCGGGTTTAGTCTCGACGTTGTTGAACCATGCATATTCCATACCCTCGCGGCTGGTCCACACGTTCTTGCAGGTGACCGAGCAGGTGTGGCAACCGATGCATTTGTCGAGGTTCATCACCATTGCGATTTGCGCACGGATTTTCATGACATGGCCTCTTTCTGGCGCGACGCCTGATGGCTGCTAGCGGTTCCGTCCAGCCAGTCCACCTTGTCCATGCGCCGAATGATGATGAAATCGTCGCGGTTGGAGCCAACCGTGCCGTAGTAGTTGAGGCCGTAGCTCAATTGGGCGTGGCCGCCGATCATGTGCGTCGGCTTCAGCAGCACACGCGTAACCGAGTTGTGGATGCCGCCGCGCCGGCCCGTCACTTCGCTACCCGGCATGTTTACGATCTTTTCCTGTGCATGGTACATCATCGCCATGCCGGCGTTGACGCGCTGCGAAACCACGGCGCGCGCCACCAGCGCGCCGTTGGCGTTGTAGGCCTCGACCCAATCATTGTCGGCGATGCCGACCTGTCTGGCGTCCGTCTCGCTGATCCAGATGCACGGCCCGCCGCGACTCAAGGTCAGCATCAGCAGGTTGTCTGTGTAGGTGCTGTGGATGCCCCATTTCTGATGCGGGGTGACGAAGTTCAGCGCGATCTCGGGGTTGCCGTTGCCGTACTTACCCCGCACGGCCGCCGTCCCCTTGGTGTCCACCGGCGGCCGCCAGGTGGCGAACGCCTCGCCGAACGCACGCATCCAAAGATGGTCCTGATACAGTTGCTGGCGCCCGGTCAGAGTTCGCCACGGGATCAACTCGTGAACATTGGTGTAGCCGGCGTTGTAGCAAACCTTGTCGCTTTCGATCCCCGACCATGTCGGGGAGGTGATGATCTTGCGTGGCTGCGCGACGATGTCGCGAAAGCGGATTTTCTCGTCCTCTTTCGCGCGCGCCAGGTGGGTATGGTCGCGGCCGGTCTTCTGGCCTAGCGCCTCCCAGGCCTTCACGGCGACCTCGCCGTTGGTCTCCGGCGCCAGGCTCAAGATCGCCTCGATGGCGTCGATATCCGTCTCAAGCCGTGGCTGTCCCGCGGCCGCGCCGCCGCGCACGGTGCCGTTCAGGCTCGCCAGGAAATCGATTTCGTGATCGGTGTTCCAGTTGATGCCCTTGCCGCCGTTGCCGGACGCCTTCAACAAAGGTCCGATTGAGGTATAGCGCGCATGCAGGCTCGGGTAGTCGCGCTCGACCACCGCCACCGACGCCATTGTCCGGCCAGGCGCCGGCTCCGTGCCGTCGCGCTTCCAGTCCTGCTCGCCATACGGCTGCGCCAACTCACCTGGCGTATCGTGCTGCATCGGCGTCAGCACAATGTCGGTTTCGCGGCCTAGCACCTCTGGACACACTTCGGAAAATGCCTGCGCGAGGCCCTTGTAGATGTCCCAATCCGAGCGCGACTCCCAGGCCGGATCGACCGCGGCGGTCAGCGGATGAATGAACGGATGCATGTCGGACGTGTTGAGATCGTTCTTCTCGTACCAAGTGGCGGTCGGCAGAACGATGTCGGAATAGACGCAGGTAGTGGACATACGGAAATCCAGAGTCACCAGAAGGTCGAGCTTTCCTTCCGGCGCCCGCTCGCGCCACTTCACATCCTGCGGCTTCTCCATTCCCTGTACGCCAAGTTCTTTGCCAAGCACGCCATTGGCCGTGCCCAGCAAATGTTTTAGGAAATACTCGTGCCCTTTGCCGGAAGAGCCCAGCAGGTTGGAGCGCCATACAAACATGTTGCGCGGCCAATTGGCGGGATCATCGGGATCCTCGCACGACAGTTCGAGCTCGCCCGAGCGCAGCGCCTTGGCGACGTAATCTTTCGGCTCCAGACCCGCCTCTTTTGCACGCGCGGCCAGCGTCAGCGGGTTCTGCTTGAGTTGCGGCGCCGACGGCAACCAGCCCATGCGCTCAGCGCGCACGTTGTAGTCGATCATCGACCCCGACCAGTCTCCCTCCGGCGCCGTTGGCGACAGGATCTCCGAGACCTTCACCGTCTCGTAGCGCCATTGGTCGGTGTGCGCATAAAAGAACGATGTGCCCGCCATCTGCCGCGGCGGCCGGCCCCAATCCAGCGCGAAGGTGATGGGGATCCAGCCGGTCTGCGGCCGCAGTTTCTCCTGCCCGACGTAATGCGACCAGCCGCCGCCAGATTGGCCGACGCAACCGCACAGCACCAGCAGATTGATGATGCCGCGATACGTCATGTCCATATGATACCAATGGTTGATCCCGGCGCCGAGGATCACCATCGAGCGGCCATTCGTTTTTTCGGCAGTGGTGGCGAATTCGCGCGCAACATGGATGATATGCGCCCGCGGCACACCGGTGACGCGTTCGGCCCAGGCCGGCGTGTAGGGTTCGTCCTGGTCGTAGTCCGACGCCACGCCACCGCCGCCAAGCCCGCGGTCGAGGCCGTAATTGGCGCACAGAAGATCATAAACCGTCGCAACCGGCGTCGCGCCATCTTTCAGCGTCAGCATGCGCACCGGAATCTTGCGCGTCACCACATCGGGATGTTCGGTGGCGACGAAACCATTCGTCGCCGCGCCGCCGAAATACGGGAACGCCACCTCTTCCGTGGCGCCGTCGTCAATCAGGCTGAGCCGCAGCGAAGTCTGCGCGCCGGCGCCGCTTCGCTCCTCCAGGTTCCATTTGCCTTGCTCGCCCCAGCGGAAGCCAATCGAGCCGAGCGGCACGACCGGATTTCCGTCGGCGTCGAGCGCGATGGTCTTCCATGCGGGGTTGTTTGTTTCGCCGAGTCCGTCGACGAAATCTTCGGCGCGCACCATGCGTTCGGGGATGTAGCGCCCGTCCTTGCGCACGAGCCGCACCAGCATCGGCAGATCGCTGTATTTCCTGATGTAGTCCTGGAAATAGGGAACCGTGCGGTCAAGATGAAACTCGCGCAGAATGACGTGGCCCATCGCCATCGCCAATGCCGAATCGGTGCCTTGCTTGGGGTGCAGCCAAATATCGCCGAATTTGGTCGCCTCGGCGTAATCGGGAGAGATGACGGCGCTTTTCGTGCCTTTGTAGCGCACCTCGGTGTAGAAATGCGCATCCGGCGTGCGCGTCTGCGGCACGTTCGAGCCCCAGATCAGCAGATAACCGGCGTTGTACCAATCGGCGCTTTCCGGCACGTCGGTCTGCTCGCCCCAGGTCATCGGGCTGGACGGCGGCAAGTCGCAGTACCAATCGTAGAACGACAAACAGACGCCGCCCATCAGGGCGAGGTAGCGCGCGCCGGCGGCAAACGACACCATCGACATCGCCGGGATCGGCGAGAAGCCGACGACGCGGTCCGGGCCGTAAGTCTTGACCGTGTACGCGTTGGCGGCGGCGATGATCTCGTTGACCTCCCCCCACGACGCGCGCACTAATCCGCCGAGCCCGCGCCTGGAAGTGTAGCTCGCGCGCTTTTCCGGGTTTCCCACGATCGATGCCCACGCCGCGACGGGCGGCAGCGTCGCCCGCGCCTCGCGCCAGTGTTGCAACAAGCGCCCTCGCACCATCGGGTGCTTGACGCGATTGGCGGAGTACAGATACCAGGAGTAGCTGGCGCCGCGCGCGCAGCCGCGGGGTTCATGGTTGGGCAGATCCGGGCGCGTGCGCGGATAATCGGTCTGTTGCGTCTCCCACGTCACGATGCCGCCCTTGACGTAGATTTTCCATGAGCAGGAGCCGGTGCAGTTGACGCCGTGGGTGGAGCGCGCGATTTTGTCGTGCTGCCAACGCTTGCGATAGCCGTCTTCCCAGTCGCGCGTTTCGTTGGTGGTGATGCCGTGACCGTTGGCGAACGTGCCCTCGTTCTTTCGAAAGAAGGTGAGGCGATCGAGGAAATGGCTCATCTTGCTGCCTTGCTGATCTTGCTGGTTGGGGCCGCGATTGCCGCCGTCATGCCGTCACAACGTTGTCGCGCGTGCGGATGAAGCCGATCGACACCATGATCGCGGCCACCGCCAGCACGACATAGACGAAGAAGCCCCCAGAATAGCCGGCGTCGCCGAGCGCGCCGGCGAACATGCCGAGGGTCGGCGGGATCACGAAGCCGCCGAGCGCGCCGAGCCCGCCAACCAGGCCGGAGGCGCCGCCCACCGCGTGCGGCACGTATTTCGGAACCATTTTGAACACCGCCGCATTGGCCAAGCCCATGCCGAGGCCAATCAGCAACTCGCCGGCGACATTGATCTCGAACACCGTCACCGCGGTCAGCAACGCGGCTCCAATCAACACGACGGCGAAGGAGATCGCTGCCATGTATTCACCGCCGAACCGTTCGGCGAGCGATCCGCCGCCCACCCGCGCCACCGCCGCGAGCAGTGAGAACCCGGCGCCGCCGAGGATGCCGGCGTCGATCAGGCTGAGATGGTGCAAGTTGATCCAATAGGTCGGGAACCACGCGGTAAGCGCCAGGAAGCCGCCGAAGGAGACGAAATAGAGAAAGGTCAATCCCCAGGTCCTGGTCTCGTCGGCCGCCATCAGCAGCGCGCCCCACACCGATTCGCGCGGAAACAATTGCTGACCGAGGCTTTGCGCCACATTGCGCGCTTCGTCCTGGCTGGCGCCGTGCGCGCGCAGTTGGAAGTAATAGGCGTCGCGCGCCAGCCAGCCGTAGACGCCGGCGCCGATCAACAGGAAGGCGAGCCAGGCGAGATAGGAGCCAGCAAGCCCCAATGCGGCGATGGCGAACGGCAGCAGCAGCGTGAACAGGCCGGGGGCCAGGTTGCCGACGCCGCCATAGACGCCGAGCGCCGTGCCTTGCCGGTCGCGCGGGAACCAATAGGAGACCTGCGGCACCCCAACCGAGAAAGTGGCGACGCCGCAGCCGCTCATGAAGCCGAACAGCAGGATGACGGGATAGAGCGCCGCCGTGACATGCGGCACGGTGACCAGGATGAACACCAGCCCCCACATGCCGACAATGGAGACGCCGAACAGCGTCAGCATCGGCAGCCGGCCGCCGGACTTGTCGACCCAGGCGCCGAACGGAATACGCAGCAGCGAGCCGGTAAGCTGCGGCGCCGCCACCAGCAGCCCAACCAGCAGCGGCGAAAGCTGCATCGATTCCTGGAACGCATGCGCCGCCGGGCCATAGAGCGCGACGGCGGCGAAGCCAATGAAATAGCCCCAGGTGGCCATGACAAGGCCCTGACGCGGGTTGCCCTTCACGCGCGCCCGCGCCATCGCGTCGGCGGTTGCGGAGGAAACGTGCGGGGTATTCATCGCGTGCGCGTTCCGGTAGCTGAGATGCGCGCGAGGCGAACGGGCGATGGCGACGAGCCGTCGCGCCGCCAGCAGGAGACGGTTGTGACGTGGATCCGCGCGATAAATCGGGCCGATCGTCGGCGAGACCTGCTCATCCTGGTGCGCTCCGGTGTCCGGCTCAGGGTCACAATGGCGGTATCGCCAGCCTGCGACATTGATCTGCATCAATGCTGGATCGACATGGAAATGCCCTGATGCGTGATGCAGATCACTCGTCGGCCCGCGGCTAACCTTTCGGCCCGCCTCGATGGGATGACCAAACCCGATGCAAGCAAGCGCATGTCGCGGCGCCCTCGGCCTGCGCGGCCGATCGATCTCCGGGAATGACCGCGAGATCGCGAACCGCGAGCCTGGGCGACCGCAAGGGGTTGGCGATTCTTTCGCAGGGCTTCCGGCCATTCTTTCTGGCGGCGGGCCTGTGGGCGGCGATCGCTGTGGCGCTTTGGATCGTCATGCTCGCCACCGGCGCCGCTTTGCCGAGCCGGTTCGATCCGCTGAGCTGGCATATTCATGAAATGCTGTTCGGCTTCGTGATGGCGGCGATCGCCGGCTACATACTGACCGCCACCCCCAACTGGACGCACCGCCTTCCGGCCAGCGGCGGCCCCTTGGCGTTGCTGGCGGGTTTATGGCTGCTGGGGCGCATCGCCTGCCTGCTCTCGGCGCTGACGCCGCCGTGGAGCGCGGCGACGGTGGACCTTGCCTTCCCGGTCGTGTTGGTCGGCGTTGTCGCGCGGGAAATCGTCGTCGGGCGGAATTGGCGCAATCTGCCGGTTCTGGCGCCGATCGGCATTCTCGGCATCGCCAACTTGTTGACGCATCTCGAGGCCGGCGGCGTCGACGTGCCGGCAGGGTTGGGATGGCGGCTTGGGTTGGCTGCCATCGGGGCGTTGGTGTCGATCATGGCCGGCCGGCTGGCGCCGAGCTTCACGCGCAACTGGCTGGCCAAGCGCCCGGGGTCCGAGTTTCCGGCCGTGCATGGTTGGATCGACCGGCTGGCGCTCGGCACGCTGCATGTTGGATTGATCGGCTGGGCCTTCGCGCCGGATTTCCGTCCGGTCGGGGGGCTGCTGGGCCTCGGCGCGGCGCTCAATCTTTGGCGCCTGCTGCGCTGGCGCGGCGCGGCGACGACCGCCGAGCCGCTGCTGCTGGTGCTTCACGTCGGCTATGCCTGGCTGGTGCTTGGCGCCGCCCTGCTCAGTGCGCAGACGTTCGGCTTCGACGTGCCGCTCGGCGCCGCCATTCACGCCCTGACCGTTGGCGCCATCGGCACGATGATCCTGGCCGTGATGACGCGCGCCATCCGCAGCCACACCGGCCGCGGCCCCTCGGCCGATCGCGTCACAAGCCTGGTCTATGTTCTGGTGACGCTGGCGGCGATCACGCGCATTGCGGCCGCCTTCGACGCCGCCTGGACGCTGTCGCTGCTGATGGTTTCCGCCGGTTTCTGGATCGCCGCTTTTGTCGGCTTCGCCTTTGGCTATGGCCCGATGCTGCTCTTGCCGCGCGGTCGTCGGTGAGGCGGCGCCGCATTGTCCCGGCGACGGTTGCGCCGCAACTTGGCGCCCGATACGCTGCTTGAACCCATCACGAAAGGTCTGACGGAATGACCGACGAAAAGGCGCCACAGACGGTCGCGGCCGCCAATGGCATCGCCGCCGACCGGGCTTTCGGCGCCGTCGCGCCGCCGCTGTATCTGTCGAGCGCCTTTGCCTTCGAAAGCTTCGGGCAGGCCCGGAGCTACGACTATACCCGCACCGGCAATCCGAGCCGGCATCTGCTGGCCGACACACTCGCCAAGCTTGAGGGCGGCGCCGGCGCGGTGGTGACGTCTTCCGGCATGGCGGCGATCGATCTGGTGCTGTCACGCCTGCGAAGCGATGATCTGGTCGTCGCGCCGCATGATTGCTATGCCGGCGTCTATCGTCTGCTTGAGGCGCGCCGCGACCGGGGACAGTTCCGCGTCGGCTTCGTCGATCAGGGGCGCCAAGAAGCCCTCGCCGACGCTCTCGCGCAATCGCCGGCGCTGGTGCTGATCGAGACGCCAAGCAACCCGCTGATGCGCATCGTCGACATCCAGGCCGTCGCCGCGCGCGCCAAAGCCGTCGGCGCCAAGGTCGCCGTCGACAACACCTTTCTCTCGCCGGCGCTCCAGCAGCCTATCCGCCTCGGCGCGGATTTCGTCGTCCATTCGACGACAAAATACCTCAACGGCCATTCCGATGTCGTCGGCGGCGCCGTGATCGCGGCCGATGTCGCCGATCTCCAGGGTCTCGCCGACTGGGCCAATATCACCGGCGTCACCGGCGCGCCGTTCGATGCCTACCTGACGCTGCGCGGACTGCGCACGTTGTTTCCCCGCATCGAAGCGCAGCAGCGCACCGCCGCCTCGCTCGCCGCGTTCCTGCAACAGCACCCGGGCGTGCGCGCCGTCCACTATCCGGGCCTCGCCACCCACCCCGGCCACGCGATCGCCAGGCGGCAGCAGGCAGGATTTGGCGCGATGCTGAGCTTCGAACTCGGCGGCGACGTCGCCGAGGTCGCCTGCTTCGTCGCCGCGCTGAAGCTGTTCACGCTGGCGGAATCGCTCGGCGGCATGGAGAGCCTGGTCGCGCATCCGACGACGATGACCCACGCCAGCATGAGCGTCGAGGCAAGGCGCGTCGCCGGCATCCCAGACACGTTGCTGCGGCTGTCCGTCGGCCTGGAGGCGGAGGCCGATCTTCTGGCCGATCTCGCACAGGCGTTCGCAGCCCTCGGCGCCGCAAGGAGCCGCGCACGATGACAGGTTCGCGCGCCGACATCATGGCCTGGCGAAAGAGCGAACGCCATCGCCTGCTCGAAGCGCGCATCGCCATCGACGCGGCTGAGCGAGGCCGCCACGCGGGCGCCATCGCGGCCGGTCTCACGCAGTTTATAGGGCCGCTGGCCGGCCGCTCGGTCAGCGCGTTTTGGCCGTTTCGCGGCGAACCCGATCTGCGGCCTTGGATGCAAACTCTGACGGAGCACGGCGCAAGCTGCGCCTTGCCGGTCGTGGTTCAGAAGCACGCGCCGCTGGTGTTTCGGACTTGGCGCCACGGCGACAAGCTCGCCCGCGGCGTCTGGAATATTCCCGTGCCCGCCGAAGCGGCCGAAATCGTGCCCGACATCGTCGTCGCGCCGTTGGTCGGCTTCGACCGGGCGTGCTATCGGCTGGGCTACGGCGGCGGCTTCTTCGACCGCACGCTGGCCGCCTTGTCGCCGCGCCCCGTGGTCATCGGCGTCGGCTATGCGCAAGCCGCCCTCACCAGCTTCGAACCGTTGCCGCACGACATCCCGATGGATGTCATAGTCACCGAACTCGAAATCATTGTCCGGGCTCCGCCGCCCATCGGCTCTGCAACGCAAAGCGCCTCGGCGCACGGCGCTTGAGCGCCAGTCTCCAAACTCCACGCCGCGGCGCGGTGGCCGTGAAGCGCCTGCCGCCCGCCTATTTCGCGCTGGTGATGGCGACCGGCATCGTCTCGATCGCCGCGCAGGATTTTAATCTTCCGGTCCTGGCGGCATCGCTGTTCGCGCTCAATCTGGTCGCTTACGCAGTGCTGACGGCGCTGAGCGTACTGCGGGCCATCTACTATCCGCGCCTGTTCCTCGCCGATATGACCGACCACCGGCTCGGACCCGGCTTCTTCACTGCGGTCGCGGGTCCCTGCATCCTCGGCGTGCAGTTCCTCGTCATCGCCCATAGCGCAGCGGTGGCGACCGGATTGCTGGCGCTCGGCATCGTGCTATGGATCGGCGTCACCTACACCGTTTTCACCGCGTTCACCGTCAAGCGCGACAAGCCGCCGCTTGAGCACGGCATCACCGGCGCCTGGTTGATCGCCGTCGTCGCCACGCAGTCGATCGCCGTGCTGGCGGCGCTGCTGGCGCGCCAGTGGCCGCAACCAAACCGGCTGGAACTCAACTTCTTCGCGCTGTCGATGTGGTTATGGGGCGGGATGTTCTATATCTGGATCATCTCGCTGATCTTCTACCGCTACAGTTTCTTCGCCTTCTCGCCGAGCGATCTGACGCCGCCTTACTGGATCAACATGGGGGCGATGGCGATCTCGACCCTGGCCGGCGCGCGGCTGGTCGAGAACGCTCCGGACGCGCCGTTCCTGGAATCGCTGCTGCCGTTCCTCAAGGGCTTCACGGTGTTCTACTGGGCCACCGGAACATGGTGGATCCCGATGCTGCTCCTGCTCGGCGTATGGCGGCATATCATCCAGCGGTTCCCGCTGCGCTATGATCCGCTCTATTGGGGGGCGGTGTTCCCGCTGGGAATGTACAGCGTGGCGACGCGGCAAATGGCGATCGCGCTCGACCTGCCGTTCCTGGACCCGCTGCCGTGGGCGATGTTCATGGCGGCGCTCGTCGCCTGGACACTCGTTTTCGCCGGGCTGCTATGGGAGGCGCGCAAGCTGGCGCCGGCGGCGCGCCGCCGGTGATCGCCGGGCGATCGCGGCCTTCGGCGAAGGCCGCGATCGCCCGACGCCAAACTCGTCTATCGCGCCGCTTTCGCGGGCGCGGCGACGCGCCCGATCTCGACGCGCCAAACCTGCGGGCCCTGCTCCAGATAGTTCCAGGAGAATTCGCCGTGATGCTCGGCGTCGAACTGATAGTAGAGCGGCTTCGGATCGTGGTCGTTGACCAGTTCGAACTTGGCCCCCGCCGCCAGCCCCTGGTAGGTGGCGAAGATGCGCCGATGGCGCTCGGCAGGGATCAGCGTGCGGACGTCCAGGATGCTAGATTCAGCCATGTTCTGTGTCTCCATTGTTGAGTGGGTCGGACCTGACGAGTCGGGTCAGGGTATGCAGCGCCGCGGTCAGGCGTTCCGCCTCCCGAGCGTTGTTGTGGCGCAACAGCGACCACGCGCGCGCGGCTATGCGGCACGCCTCGTCGGCGGGGCCAGCGCGAGCCAGCGCCACCAGCGCCGCGATCAGCAGCCGATTGAGGCCGGCAACCTCGTCTTCTGCGCTGTTGGGTGCGGTCAATCCGTATCCTCGCGGATACGGAAATGCGCCTTCGCCGCCGGCGACATCTTCTTGGGCGACCAGGCAGGGTCCCACACCACGCTGACGAAGACGCCGCTAACGCCCGGCGTTTCGGCCAGGCATCGCTCAACCCCGCCGACAATGTAGTCCTGCGCCGGGCAGCCGGGCGTGGTCATCGTCATCGTCACATCGACGATGCCGGCCTCGATGCCGATTTCGTAGATCAAGCCGAGATCGACGATGTTGTAGCCGAGCTCGGGGTCGATCACGGCGTGCAGCGCCTCGCGCACCACCGCGTCGTCAAGCGTCGGGGTCGATTGATCCATCGGCTCAGCCTGCGCGCCGGATCAGCAGCCGCACGCCCTCAGCTTCGCGGCTGACCTGGATGGCGGCGCCGCGCGCTTCGAGTTCCGGGTACAGCAGCAACGGCTCGCGGTCGTTCCAGGCCTCGATGACCTCGCCGGCGGCGAGCCCTTCCAGCGCCGACAGGATGCGCACCATCGGTTCCGGCGGTTGCAGGCCGCGGTTATCCAGCACTTGCCCCGGCGCGGGCCAACCGGCGCCGACGCCGTCATGGGCGCCGTTCACCGCCCGCGGCGGACGCGCCGCCGCGCCAGCGCCGCCTGGGGTGAAAAGAATTTCCCAATCCGCCTCGCCGTGATGCACGGCATTATGGGTGTAGCCCTTGCGTCCGAGCACCGAATAAAGCGGGATCGGCTCGAAAGTGGCCAACAGGCGCAGCGGCTGGCCGGGGGTGAGGCTAGACACCGCCTGCATGATCTGCGGGAACGGCTCGCCGCCGGCGCGCAGCGTCGGGCGCACATCAACCGTGAGGGGCGCGCTTTGGGTCATTGACGAACTCCTTTTGCTTCAGAAACGGCGGCGCGACGGGGCGCCGATTGGCGGGCGGCGCGCTCACATAGTAGGCGCGCCAGGCGCGAGCGTATTCGCGCGCCAGCAGCAGCACCGCGAGCAGCGCCAGCGCCAACGCGATCCGCACGACGACGGCGAGATCGAAAGCGGCGGCGCCGGCGGCGATCGCGATCGCGGCGAAGTAGAGGATGAAGAAACCGCCCGAGCGCGGCTCGTTCACGAGATCCTGCACGCGCGGCGACGGGCCGCGGCCGAGTTGCGCGCCGTAGCGCGACAGCCAGGCGAGGAAGGCGACGACCTTATAAAGTTGGGTCAGCCCGAGGCCGCTCAACCAGCCGAGCAGCAGCAGCAGCACCAGGCTCGGCGCCAATTCGGCCAAACGATCCGTCGCTATCGCGCCGACGGCGAGCAGTACGGCGAGGCCGAGGGCGGCGAAGGCCCCGATCGCGGCTCGGTTGTGCAACTCTATCTGCCGCCGCCGCCGGCCGCGATACAAGCGCACGACATCGGCGAGGTAGAGCGCGACGGCGAGCACGATGGCGAGCCGCCCCGCCTGTTCGAGGATCATTATCCAGCCGGCCGGTGAAAAGGCCGACGCCAGACCGGCGCCGATCGCGAGCAGGAACCCCGCCACTCCGGCCCACAGCACCGACTCGCCGAGCGCGCCGCGCTCATGCGGGGCGAGCATGAACATCGGCAGCAACTCGTAGGAGACGCCAATCGCGGTCAGCGTGAACCAGCCGCCGAACCCGGACAGCACATGATAGGAGACGCCGTCCGCCAACAGCGGCGCCAGCAGTGGGGCAGTCTCCGGAACCGTCAGCGCCAGCGCCAGCGTCAGGCCGAGCAGCACGGTGACGAGCAGAAATCCGAGGCCGGCGATGATGAGCCGCGCACTCAACGGCGCCGGACGCTTCGCCGCCAGCGGCGTCAGCAGGGTCGCGGCGCCGACGAGCAGCGCCAAGATGACCACGCCGCCGCCGGTCGGCAACAGCCTATCGGCGAGCGCGCTGCGGCCGAGATCATAAAACCCGGCCACCATCAGCGCCAGTCCGGCCTCAAGGCCGATCAGCGTCGCCAGCGGCAGCGCCTGGCTCGGCAGTTTGCGGCTGGTGATTACCGGCACGAACTGGAACAAGGCGCCGAACATCAGCAGCGTCACCCAGCCGATGGTGAGCAGATGCACCATCGCCAAGCTGACCGGCGCCATCGGCGCTGCCACCGGCCAAGCCAGGCCCAGCACCGCCAGCAGCAGGCCCAAGCCGAGATTGACCAGCGCGCAGGCAAAAATCAGCGGCGTCCAGCGCGACAGGCGATCACTGGTGGCGCTCATGCCGCTCCTCCGCTGTTTGCGGCGGCGGGCGACCGTGCATGCGAGTCTCGCTTAATCAGTATCATAAATACTCATTTACTCCCGATAAAGCGCACCGTAAATACCTATTACGAGAATGTGAGAAGCGTGGCGCCCCTAAGCGGCGCGGTCGGGAGCGAGCAGCGCCGCAAGCCCTGGGATACGGCAATCGGCGAGGCTGAACCGATCCAGTTCGGCAAGGAAGGCGTGTTCCGCGCCGCGCAATATGCCGCGAAACCGGCACGCCGGGGTCAGCACGCAAGCGCCGCCGTCGGCGCGGCAGCACTCGACCAACGATTGCTCTTGTTCCAACACACGCACCACCGTGCCGATTCGAATCGCCGTTGGCGGCAGGGCGAGCGCTACGCCGCCCTGTTTGCCTCGGTGGCTGCGCACCAACCCGGCCTCGCCCAACGCTTGCAGCACTTTCGCCATGTGATGAACCGACACGCCGAGCGATTTGGCGATGGCGGCGGCGCTCAGCACTTCGCCATCGCGGTCGGCCAGCAGAATGAGGGCGCGAATTCCGAAATCGGTGAACTGTGTCAGGCGCATGACAGACCCCAAAGGGTGGACGACGGCGAACGTGAGCCTATATAGTATCTTGAATACTGCTTTATGGAAAGTTCGGCTGGACCGATAGTCGTCGGGCGCTGCGGTTGCGGCGAGACATGACGCCTAGCAATGGAGACATCAGATGAGCGACGGAATGTACCCCCAGGCGACCCGGCGATTGGCCGACCGCAGGCGAGCGCTCGCCCCGGCGCAGCAGGCGGCGTTCGAAGCGTTCGGCAAAGCGGTGTTCGCCGATGGAGCGCTGCCGGCGAAGGTTAAGCAGATTATCGCCGTGGCGGTGGCGCATGTCACCCAATGTCCTTATTGCATCAAGGGCCACACCAAGGCAGCGCTGCGCGCCGGCGCCACCGAGCAGGAATTGATGGAGGCGATCTGGGTCGCCGCCGAGATGCGCGCCGGCGGCGCATATGCACATTCCGCGTTGATGCTTGATGAGGCCGAGCCCGATCCGCAACATCAGCATCAGGCCGGCTAGTCGTAAGCGCGGCGCGAAAGCGACGCGCCGGATACAGGGCGGCGACCCGAACACGCGGATCGCCGCCGCTTGACTCGTCGCCATCCTCGCAGGAAGAGTTCGCCCTTCGCCGCCGGATCGCCGCAGGCCTCGGGCCGCACGCCTCGCCAGGCTCGGAAGTTGTTAAGTCTCGGATGTCGCTAAGTTCGGAAGAGACGCACCTCATCACGCTCGTGGCGAAGCAGTATTATTTTGAGGGGCGCACTCAGAACGAAATCTCCCATTCGCTCAACCTGTCGCGCACCAAAGTCAGCCGCATGTTGAAGCAATCGCGCGAACTCGGCCTCGTGTCGATCCGGATCAATCTCAACCCCGTCGAGCTTTCCGATCTCGGCCAGGAGTTTCGCCGCCGGTTCGGCATCCGCCACGCGCTGATCGCCATCGATCACGAGGACGAGGAGTTGCAGCGCGCCGCCGTGGCGCAGCTCGTCGCCGATCACCTTGGCGAGATCCTTTCCGACGGGATGGTGATCGCCGTTGGCATGGGCCGCAACCTCGGCGCGGTCGCCGATCTCGCCCATAGCGCCAGGCAACGCGCCTGCACCTTCGTCAGCGCCATAGGCGGCGCCAACCGGGTCGGCGACCGGCTGAATTCCGACAGCATCTGTCGCAAGCTGGCCGGCAAGTTCGGCGGCCGCAGCGAAATGCTCTACGCGCCGGCCTATGTCGAGGACTCCAACCTGCGCACGCTGTTGCTGAAAAACGACACCGTCCAACAAGCCCTGACGCGCGCCCGCCGCGCCGACGTCGCCTTGATCGGCATCGGCGATTGCACGGAAAACGGTTACACCGCCGATATCGGTTGGTACACGCCGGTCGAGATCGCGCGCGCCCGGCTGGCCGGGGCGGTGGCGGACGTCTCCGGCTATGATTTCCTCGATATCAGAGGGCAGCGGGTGGCGCTGGATCTCGGCGACCGTATCATCGGTCTCTCGCACGCCGATTACGCCCGCATTCCCAATGTCGTCGCCGTGGTCAGCGAGGCGAACAAGACGCTCTCGCTGCTGGCCTCGCTGCGTTCGGGCGTCATCGACACGCTGGCGACCAGCGTCGGCAACGCGCGCGCCATCCTCGCCATCGACGACCGGCATGACGCAGCGCCGTTTGCGGCCAGCAGCGGCGGCGGGGAAAGCTGACGCCCGCCGTTAGGCCAAACCGCACATTTGACCACCTCCCGCGCATTTGTGCGACCGCGCGAGCGATAGGTAGGGCGAACGCGATGCCCCAATGGCGCGAAATTCAAAAGCTCCGCTGCGGACGCCAAATTTGCGCCCCCCGATTTCGCGTCCCCTCCGACGGAATCGGCGTTGACATGGCGCGAGTCAGGTGAGAACTTGTTCGCGCAATGCGCGCTTGTGCGAACTTGAGCTGAATCCGCCGATCCGCGCAACGGCCAGGAAATGCGTCCGGGAGGAAATGATGAGGCGTCTAAGCGTAACAAAGGCGGCCTGCGCGGTCGCGGTAGCCGTGAGCGCGCTGGCGGTCGCAATGACCGTATCGTCCGCGGCGGAAAAACATGTCGTCGGCTACAGCGTCGCCACGCTGGCCAATCCATTCTTCCAGGGCATGACGAAGGGGGTCGAGGAAGGCATCGCCAGACATCCCGACCTCACGCTCATCAACACCAGCGCCAACGGCGATGCGGCGACGCAGACCAATCAGGTGCTTGACCTCATCAACCAGCACGTCGCGGCGCTCATTCTCAACCCGATCAGCGCCGACGCCATCGTGCCGATCGTCAAGAAGGCCAACAGCCTGCATATCCCGGTGTTCACGCTCGACCGCGGCGCCGCCTGCGGCGATTGCCAGGTCAACTTTCTGGAGACCAACAACGAAGCGCTCGGCCAAGAGGGCGCCAATTTCATCGCCGACCAGCTCAAGGCCCGCTACGGCGAGATCAAGGGCAATGTCGTCGACCTCGAAGGCCTGCTCGGCACCACCGCCGGCGACGAACGCGAAAAAGGCTTCACCGAGGCGTTCGACAAGCTGTCGAAGGCCAACCCCGGCCTGAAGCTCATCGCGCGCCAGGCGGCGGATTTCGATCCGGCGAAGGCGTTCAACATCATGACCCAGCTTCTGGCCGCCAACAGCCAGATCGACGCCGTGTTCAACGGCAACGACGACAACGCCGTCGGCGCCATGCGCGCCATCAAGCAGGCCAATCGCTTCAAGCCGCTCGGCGACAAGGGCCACATCATCATCATCGGCATCGACGGCACCGAGCAGGCGCTGACCGCGATCCGCAAAGGCGACATGGACGCGACGATCTCGCAGAACCCGCTGACCATGGCGGCCAAATCGGTGGACTATGTCGAGCAATATCTGAACGGCGACAAGGCGTCGATTCCCAAGCACGAGTTCTGGCCGCATCTGCTGCTCACCAAGCAGAATATCGATAGCTCGGAAGCCAAGAAATACGGCCTCTGGGGCGACGACATGGCGAAGAAATAAGCAACGTTTCCCGCAGCGGACGGGCGCCGTCGTCATGCTTTTGGAGATGCGCGGCATCGCCAAGAACTTTCCCGGCGTGCGCGCGCTCAGCGACGTCGATCTCAAGCTCGACCGCGGCGAAGTGCTCGGCGTCGTCGGCGAGAACGGCGCCGGCAAATCGACGCTGATGAAGATCCTCGGCGGCGGTTTGCGCGCCGACGCCGGCGAGATCGATCTGGACGGCCGGCGTTTCGCGCCGCGCCGGCCGGGCGACGCCCTCGATGCCGGGATCGTTGTCATCCACCAGGAACTCAGCCTGGTTCCCGACCGCTCGATCGCCGAAAATCTCTATCTCGGCAATTTGCCGAACCGCTTGGGTTTCATCGATCGGCGCGCGTTGCAGGAGAACGCGCGCCGCTTGCTGGCCCGCGTCCGCCTGTCGCTGTCGCCGCGCGCCATCGTGCGCCATCTCGGCGTCGCCCAGCAGCAGCTCATCGAGATCGCCCGCGCGCTGTCGCGCGATGCGCGCGTCATCGTCATGGACGAGCCGACGGCGACGCTGACCACCGCCGAGCAGCGCACATTGTTCGCCACCGTCGCCGAACTCAAGGCGGCCGGCGTCGGCATCATCTTCATCTCTCACCATCTCGAAGAGGTGTTCGAGATCTGCGACCGCGTCACCGTCATGCGCGACGGGCAGGTGGTCGAGACGCGCCAGACGCCGGCCTGGAGCGAGGACGACCTGATCCGGGCGATGGTCAACCGACCGATCGAATCGATGTTTCCGCCGCGCCACGCCAAGATCGGCGAACCGTTGCTGGAAGTCTCCGGCCTCACCTCGCGCGGCCATTTCGCCGACGTCTCGCTCAGCGTGCGGGCGGGCGAGGTCGTCGGCATCGGCGGGCTCGTCGGCGCCGGCCGCACGGAGGTCTTGAAGGCGATCTACGGCGCGCTCTCCCGCCACGGCGAGATCAAGATTTCCGGCGCGCCGGTCCACATCGCCTCGCCGCTTCAGGCGATCGCCGCCGGCGTCGTGCTGGCGCCGGAGGACCGCAAGTTGGAGGGGCTCATCCTCGACTTCTCCGTCACCCGCAACGTCGTGCTCTCGGTGCTCGCCAAGGTCGCCGCGTTCGGCGTCTTCCTGCGCCGCGGGCGCATGGAGGCGCTGGCTGTCAAGGCGGTGAAGGACTTACAAATCCGCACCCCCGGCATCAACGCCGCGGTGCGCAATCTTTCCGGCGGCAATCAGCAGAAGGTGGTGTTCGCGCGCGCGCTCAGCGCCGATCCCCGCATCTTCCTGCTTGACGAGCCGACGCGCGGCGTCGACATCGGCGCGCGCGTCGAGATCTATCGTTTGATTGGCGCGCTCGCCGAGCGCGGCGGCGCGGTGCTCGTCGTTTCCTCCGACATGGTCGAACTGCTGGGCTTGTGCGACCGCATCCTGGTCATGCGCGCCGGCCGCATCGCCGGTGCGCTTGAGCGCTCCGAATTCAGTCAGGAGCGGGTGATGGCGCTGGCGGCGCTGGCCTGACCCACAAGCAACAACAACGAGGCATCGGATGGCTGAGGAGGAAGCGGGCGTCAAGACGCACAGGCGAAGCGGCTTGGCCGCAGTCGGCGACGCGCTCAACGAGTTGACGATCGTCGTCGCCTTCGTGCTGATCTCGCTCTACCTGGCGCTGACGACGCCGACCTTTCTCACCACCGCCAATATGGTTTCGATCCTGCTCGCGACGTCGCTGATCGGCATCGTCGCGGTCGGCGAAACCTTCGTCATCGTCACCAGCGGCATCGATCTCTCGGTGGGTTCGGTGGTGGCGTTTTCCGGCGTCATGGCGGGTCTGGCGCTCGGCGCGCATTGGTCGGTTGCGGCGGCGACGGTGGTGGGAATCGGCGTCGGCGTGCTGTGTGGCCTGTTCAACGCGCTGGCGATCACCACGCTCGGCATGGCGCCATTCATCGTTACGCTGGCGGTGCTGGCGATGGCGCGCGGGCTCGCCTTCATCGTCACCTCCGGCAACACGCTGTTCGGCTTTCCCGAGGAGTTCGATTACATCGGCGGCGGCAATTGGGGCATGATGCCGATCGCGGCGCTAATCACGCTCGGCGCCTTTCTCGTCGCCTGGATTCTGCTCTCCGGCACCACCTTCGGCGCGCGCGTCTACGCCGTCGGCGGCAACCGCGAGGCCGCCCGGCTCGCCGGCATTCCCGTCAACTGGACGCTGAACGCCGTCTACGTCATCAGCGGCGGCCTCGCTGGCCTCGGCGGCGTCGTGCTCGCCGGCCGGCTCGATTCCGCCCAGCCGATCGCCGCCCAGGGGCTCGAACTGAACGCCATCGCCGCCGTGGTGATCGGCGGCGCCAGCTTGTTCGGCGGTAAGGGCTCAATGCTCGGCACGCTGATCGGCGTGCTCATCATCGGCCTTATCAACAACGGCCTGACGCTGAAGAACGTGCAGCCATTTTGGGTGCAGTTCATCCAGGGCGCCGTCATCTTCGGCGCCGTGTTCATCGACAGCGTCAACCAGAAGCGGCGCGGCGGCTAGGCCGCGCGCCGCGAGCAAGGAAGCGGTCATGGACATAGCATTTATCGGCCTCGGCATCATGGGTCGCGGCATGGTGCGCAACCTGCTCAAGGCCGGCCATGCGGTGACGGCCTGGAACCGCACCGCGCGCGCCCTGCCCGAGGAACTGGCGGGCGCCCAAGTGGCGAAGACCAGCGCCGAGGCGATCGGCGGCAAGCCGCTGATCGTCGTCTGCTTGACCGGCCCGCAGGCGCAGCGCGAGACGCTGCTCGGAGCGCGCGGCGTGTTCGCATCAGCCAAGACCGGCGCGCTCGTCGCCGATGCGACGAGCACCGATCCGGCGCTGTCGCTGGAACTCTCGGCGGCGGCGCGCGAGCGCGGCCTGCGCTATCTCGATACGCCCGTCTTCGGCTCGAAGACCGAGGCCTGGGAAGGCCGTCTCGATTTCGTTTGCGGCGGCAAGCGCAGCGATTTCGAGGAGATCAGGCCGGTGCTGACGACGATGGCGGCCTCCGTCCACTATCTCGGCGGCGCCTCCAAGGGGGCGAGCGCCAAGCTCGTCGGCAACCTGCTCGTCGCCGCGCAAATCGTCTCGCTCGGCGAGGCGCTGGCGCTGGCGCGCAAGGCGGGCCTGGATGCGGAAGCGTTGATGGGCTATCTCGACGTGACGGATTTCTCCTCCGCGCTCATTCGCGGCGTCGGGCGGGCGACGCTTTCCGGCGATTTCGAGCCGAGCTTCTATCTCAAACACATGCTGAAGGACGCGCGCCTGATCGGCGATTTCGCGCGCGCGCAGAGCGTCGCGGCGCCTTTGGCCGGGCTGGCGGCGGAGCTTTATCAAGGCGCCGTCAACAAGGGGCTCGGCGAATTGAACGCCTCGGCGCTGCACAAGCTGCAATTCGAGCTATCGGGCTTGGACTGAGGCCCATTCGGGAGCATGCGGACATGAAAAAGATCCTGAACGACCCGTTCCACTATGTCGACGAAATGCTGGAGGGGCTGACCGCCGCCCATCCCGAATATTATCGCCGCCTCGGCGCCGCCGGGCGCGTCATCGCCCGTGCGGCGGCGCCCAGACGCGGCAAGGTCGGCATCGTTTCCGGCGGCGGCTCCGGGCATCTGCCGGTGTTCACCGGCTATGTCGGGACCGGCCTGCTTGACGCCTGCGCCATCGGCGACGTCTTCGCTTCGCCCTCGGTGGAGCAGATGGCCGACGCGATCCGCGCCGCCAACGGCGGCGCCGGCGTGCTGCGCCTCTATGGCAATTACGGCGGCGACATCATGAATTTCGACATGGCCGGCGACATGGTCGAGATGGAGGACATCCGCACCACCAGCGTCGTGCTCGCCGACGACGTCGCTTCCGCCGCACCCGCTGAGGCCGCCAAGCGCCGCGGCGTCGCCGGCATGGTCTACGCGTTCAAGATCGCCGGCGCTGCGGCCGAGGCCGGCCTCGATCTCGATCAGGTGACGGCGGTGGCGCAAAAGGCCGCCGACGCCTGCCGCTCGATCGGCGTCGCGCTGTCGCCCTGCACCGTGCCGCAGGCCGGCAAGCCGACGTTCGAGATCGCCGAGACCGACATGGAGATCGGCATGGGCATCCATGGCGAACCCGGCGTCCGGCGCGGCCGGTTGACGAACGCCGACGCAATTGCCGACGAGATGCTCGACATGCTGGTGAAAGACCGGCCGCTGCGCCGCGGCGAGCGCCTGTCGCCGCTCGTCAACTCGCTCGGCGCGACGCCGCCCGAGGAGCTTTACATCCTCTATCGCCGGGTCAAACACCGCATCGAGCAGGCGGGGGCCGAGACCGTCATGCCGCTGGTCGGCCGTTATGCGACCTCGATGGAGATGGCGGGCGTCTCGTTCACCCTTTGCCGGCTCGACGATCAACTGGAGGCCTATCTGAAGGCGCCGGCAGATTGCGCGTTCTGGAGGGTCTGAGATGGGCATGACGCGCGACGATCTGGCGATGGGCTTGGTGCGCATCGCCGATCACATGGAGACAGTGGCGGACGCACTGAACCGCGCCGACGGCCAACTCGGCGATGGCGATCTCGGCGTGACGATGGTGCGCGGCGGCCGCGCCGCAAAGGCCGCCGCCGCCGACATGCCGGCCGACATCGGCATGGCGTTGATGAAGGCGGCGCAGGCTTTCACGCAAGTTTCGGGGTCAAGCTTCGGCACGCTGCTGGCGACCGGGCTGATGAGCGCGGCCAAAGCGACGCGTGGCCGCACCGATGTGCCATGGAGCGAGATCTCGCCGCTGCTCGGCGGCGCCCGCGAGGCGATGCAGACCCGCGGCAAGGCGGCGCTCGGCGACAAGACGGTGCTCGACGCGCTGGCGGCGGCGGCCGACAGCGTCGCCGGATTGGACGAGCCGCAGGCGATCCTGGCCGCGGCCAGGGCGGCCGTCGGGCAAACGCTCGACGCTTTCCGCGACCGCCAGGCGAAGATCGGCCGGGCGCGCATTTTCGCCGAAAAGAGCGTCGGCCTCGACGATCCCGGCATGCTGGCCTTCCAATTCATACTGGAGGCGCTGTGACGCCGCCGGGCTTTTGAAGCGGCCTAAGGCGTCCATGCCGGCGCGCCTTCGTTGTCATGCGCGAGGACGAACTGAGCGCGACGAGCAGCACTCACAGAAACGATCTTCCGGCGAAACCTGTATCAGTCGAACCATCCGGAGTAGACGTCAGGCACATAAAGCTCGCGCGGCGCCGGCGTGCGCTCACCGCGCCTGCTTCTTGTTGACCGCCTCCACCACATGCCAGGGCGCCTCGGGAATATGCGTGCGCTCCGACATCTCCTCTTTGGCCTTGGTGTAATCCTCCCAGCGCCGGCGCGATTCCAGATCCATCGGGCTCAGCTTCCACTGTTTCAAGGGATCGTGGATGCGCATCAGGAAGCGCAGGTTCTGCTCCTCGTCAGTAATTGAAAACCAATATTTGATGAGGACGATTCCGGCTCGCGCCAGCATGCGCTCGAACTCAGCTCCAACTCCTCGTCGAGGTCGTCGGCCACCTCGCCGTGGATGCGCCGGAAAATCACCGCCGCCTTCTTCGCCGCCTCGTCGTCCATCGCGCCGCTCCCGTGATCGAAAAAGAGGAGGATGTGGCCAGGACGTTGCGCTTTTGCGACGGCGCGAGATGTCGCGGGCGCGCTACGGAGAGGCTTCAAGTTGGCCCTTTCCAGATTGGGGATCGCAGACACGCCGCCGCCTCGGCTCGTCCGTCGTTGGCGCGAAACCGAAAACGCTCGACCCGGGCCCGCCGCTACCAGTCCTTCGGCCGGTTGAGGATCGCGTAGCCCGCGAACTCCGCATCCTCGGTCAGGAACGCCTCGGCCGCCTGGCGCAGCCGGCCGATGTTCTTGGCGTTGAAACCCTTGGCCTTTTCGTCCAATTCCAGCGTCGTCAGGACGACGAGCAGCGTCTGCTCGCCGCCGTCGCGCAGCCGCGCCTTAACGCTGGTCGCCCTGCGGGCCAGCGGGTGTTTGAAGGTTTTTTGCATAGGGTCCATCGCGTTTCGGCGCGCTCGACCCTAGCGGAGCCGGTTGTCACAAACCAGTCCTGCGAATCTCGCCGCGCTCAGACCAGTTTGACCAGCATCTTGCCGAAATTGCCGCCGTGCAGCAGATCGACAAGGCCCTGTGGCGCGGCGTCGAGCCCCTCGCGCACGGTCTCGCGATACTTGAGCTTGCCGGAGGCGACGAGGCCGGCGATCTCGGCCAGCGCTTTCGGCCACAGCGCCAAATGGTCGGAGACGATGAAACCCTCGATCTTGATGCGCCGCACCAGGAAAATCCGCATGTCCGGCAAGGCGGTCGGCGCGGCCTCATAGGAGGCGATCAGACCACAGATCGCGACGCGGCCGAAATCGTTGATTCGCTTCAGGCTTTGCAGAAACGGCTCGCCGCCGACGTTCTCGAACAAACCGTCGACGCCCCCGGGCAGCGCCGCTTTCATGTCGTCGCCGAAGCTGGCCGACTTGTGATCGGCGCAGGCGTCGAAGCCGAGCGTGTCGCGCACATAAGCGCACTTCTCAGCCCCGCCGGCGATGCCGACCGCGCGCGCGCCCTTGAGCTTGGCGAGTTGGCCGACGACGCCGCCGACCGCGCCGGAGGCGGCCGAGACCACCACCGTCTCGCCCGGCTTCGGCTTGATGATCTCGTTGAGGCCGTACCAGGCGGTGGCGCCGGGCATGCCGACGACGCCGACATAGGCCGAAAGCGGGATCGACTTGGCGTCCACCACCGTCCAACCCGCCCCGTCGGAGAGCGCGAATTGCTGCCAGCCGCCCATGCCGACGACGAAGTCGCCGGGCTTGAACTTGCCGTTCTTGGATTCGACGACCTCGCCGACCGAGCCGCCGCCCATTACCGTGCCGAGTTCCTGTGGCTTGGCGTAGCTCTTGGCGTCGCTGAGGCGGCCGCGCATGTAGGGGTCGAGCGAGAGATAATGCTGGCGCACGACGATCTCGCCCTCGCCGGCGTGGGGAACCGCCGCCTCGACGGTGCGAAAATTCGCCGCCGAAACCTTGTCGGTCGGCCGCGAGTCGAAAACGATCTGCTTATTGACGGACATGGGGCGTCTCCTTCGCCTCCCCTTTTGCCCTGACGGCGGGAAAGCTTCAAGGCGCGCAATCGCCGGCCGGCCTTGGCGGCGCACCGGGCGCGCCGCCAAGAGTGCGAAAGTTACGCCAGCCCGCTCAGCCCTCGACGCCCTTCACGTACCAGTCGAGCACCAGCAATTCCTTGTCGGACATCCGCACGCCCTTGGCGACCCGCTCCTTGCCGGACTGATCGGCGATCGGGCCGGTGAAGCAGTCATAGGAGCCGTCCACCCAACCCTTCATCAGCTTGTCGGAGGCGGCCTTTACGTTGTCGGGCACGCTCTTGTTGTAGGGCCCGAGCTTCACCGTGCCCTCCTTGACGCCCCACCAGGAATCCGAGTTCGTCCACTTGCCCGCCAGCGTCAGCTTGGCGCGCTCGATGTAATAGGGCGCCCAGATGTCGAGATTGGAGGTCAGTTGCGCGTGCGGCGCGAAGCGCGACATGTCGGCGCCCTGGCCGAAGCCGTGGATCTTCTTCTTCTCGCAGACCTGCAACGCGGCCGGCGAATCGGTGTGCGTGGTGATGAAATCGCAGCCGAGATTGGCCAGCGTTTCGGCGGCCGCCGATTCCTTGGCCGGATCGAACCAGGTGTCAATCATCAGCAGCTTGCACTTGATCTTCGGGTTAATCGACTGTGCGGCCAGCGTGTAGGAATCCACGCCCATGACGATTTCCGGGATCTTGAACGAGCCGAGATAGCCGATGATGCCCGTCTTCGACATCATGCCGGAGATCAGGCCGAGCGCCGCGCGGCCTTCGTAAAAGCGGTTGTTGTAGGTGGCGACGTTCGGCGCGTGCTTGAAGCCCGTGTTGTGCTCGAACTTCACCTTCGGGAATTCCTTGGCGACCGCGATCGTCTGGTCCATGAAGCCGAACGAGCAGGTGAACACCAGGTCGTGGCTTCTGGCGAGGTCGCGGAAGATGGGAATGGCGCTCTGGTCCTCGGGGACGTTCTCGACATAGTCGGCCGTCACCCGGCCGCCCATCGCCTTCACCATCGCCTTGCGGCCCTGCTCGTGCGCCCAGGTGAAGCCGTAGTCGCCGATCGGTCCGGTATAGGCGAAAGCCGTCTTGAGCGGCGCGTCGCCGAGCGCGGTCCGGTTGATGAACGGCGCCGCGAGCGCCGCGGCGCCGGCGGATTTGATGAGGCTGCGCCGGTTGATCGTCGTCATTGACTTCTCCTTACAAGAAAAAAAACCTCAAGCGTCAGGGATGAACGATTTGCCCAGGCAGGCGGGGGCCTGCGAGCCGCCGCGGCTGCGCGCCGACATCACCGCCAGGACGATAATCGCCATCAGATACGGCATTGAAGCCCAGAACTGGCTCGGAAGAAAGGAAAATCCTGAGGCCTTGGCGTAAAGTTCGAGCGTCATGAACACCCCGAAGAAATACGCCCCGCCGAGCAGCCGCCGCGCCCGCCAGCCGGAGAACACCACCAGCGCCAGCGCGATCCAGCCGCGCCCCGCCGTCATCCCCTCGGCCCACATCGGCGTGATGACCATGGAGAAATAGCCGCCGCCAATCCCCGCCATCGCGCCGCCGAACAGCACCGCCAGATAGCGCACGCCGATGACGGAATAGCCGATCGAATGGGCGGAAAGGTCATTCTCGCCGACCGCCCGCAGCACCAGCCCGGCGCGCGTGCGGCTGAGGAACCAGCCGACCACGGCGACCATGACGAAGGCGAAATAGACCAGCGGGCTGTAACTGAAGATGAGCTTGCCGAAGCGCTGCTGCGCCAGCGCGTCCGGGAACAGTTGGTCGAACGGTTGGACGGCGACGCCGACATAGGCGGAGCCGATCAGCGAGGAAACGCCCGTCCCAAAAATGACCAGCGCCAGCCCGCTCGCCACCTGATTGGCGCCCAGCGTCAGCACCATGAAGCCGAACAGCAACGCCGCCAGCGCGCCCGCCAGCGCCGCCCCGACCACCCCGATCCACGGCCCCGCCGCCGCCAGCCAGGGCAAAGAATCGGCGAAGGCCGGGTCCGAACAGACGAAGCTGATGGCGAAGCCGGCGATCGCGCCGCACAGCATCATCCCCTCGACGCCGAGATTGAGCACGCCGCTCTTCTCGACCACCAGTTCGCCGGTGGCGGCGAGCAGGATCGGCGTCGTGATATTGACGACCGTCAGGATCGCCGCGATGACGAGATCGATGGTCATGCCTTGGCCTCGGTCCCCGCGTTCGACGTCATGGCCGGGCCTGTCCCGGCCATCCACGCCGTGACGCGATATGGCGCTCTCAGAACCCCTGCCTGTTCCGGCGACAATTCACCGGACTGCGCGCTTGGGCGTGGATGCCCGGGACAAGCCCGGGCAAGGCGCAGACCACGCGGGGAAAAATCCGTCTTCATGCCCGCGCCGCCGCCGTCTTCGGCGCGCCCCATTCTATCCGGATACGCCGGCGCACCAGCACGTCGCTGGCCAGGATGAAGAACAGCATCATCGCCTGGAAAATGCCGGCGGTGGCGCTCGGCACATGCACAGTCGTCTGCGCCACCTGGCCGCCGACATAGGAGATCGCCAGCACGATCCCCGCCAGCACGATGCCAATCGGATGCAGCCGGCCGAGGAACGAAACGATGATCGCCGTGAAGCCATAGCCGGAGGGAAAGCCGAGGTTGAGCTGCCCCGATAGCGTCGTCGCCTCCAAGACCCCGGCCAGTCCCGACATCGCGCCCGAGATCAGCAGCGTCGACCATACCGTATCGGAGGCGCGATAACCGGCGTAGCGCGCCGCCTTCGGCGCCTCGCCGACGACGCGCACGCCCAGCCCATATTCCGAGCGCGCCATGACGAGCCAGAACCCCAACGCCAACGCAAAGGCGACATAGAGCCCCGGCGGGAACGGCAGGCCGAACAGATTGGCGGGCAGCATCTGGTCGGCGGTGAACGGCGCGGTCTGCGGGAAATTGTGGCCGTGCGGGTCTTTCCACGGGCCGGTGACAAAATAGCCGAGCACCTGAACCGCGACATAGACCAGCATCAGGCTCGACAGGATCTCGTTGACGCCGTAGCGGTTGCGCAACCACGCCACCGGCGCCGCCCACAACGCGCCCGCGGCCATGCCGGCGGCGATCATCAAAGGCACGATCCACCAGCCATGCATGTTCTGGGTCAGCATCGCCACGCCGGCCCCGCCGAGCGCGCCGAGCAGATATTGCCCTTCCGCGCCGATGTTCCACACCTTGGCCTGGAAACAGACCGCCAGACCCAGCGCAATGAGGATCAGCGGCGCCGCCTTGGCGGCGACGTCCTGCCATTTGTAAGTGGCGAGCACCGGCGTGAAGAAAATATCCGACACCGCGCGCGGCCCGTCGTAGCCCAGCGCCTCGAAGATCACCGCGCCGACGATCATCGTCGCGATCACCGCGCCGATCGGGCTCAAGACCAGCATGAGGCGGCTGATCTCTCGTCGCTTCTCCAGCCTAATGCGCATGCTGCAACGCCTCCGTCATCTCGACGGTCGCCTTCGGATCGCCATGCACGCCGCCCATCAGCAGGCCGATCTCCTCGATCGAGGCTTCGCCGACTTTCATCACCCGCGACAGAGCGCCGAGATTGATGACCACCAACGTGTCACAAAGCTCCAGCAATTCGTCGAGATCCTGCGAGATGACGAGAATGGCGCAGCCGCGCCCGGCCAGATCGACCAGCGCCTGGCGGATCGCGGCGGCGGCGCCGGCGTCGACCCCCCAGGTCGGCTGGCTCACCGCGATCGCCGACGGCTCCTGCAAGATCTCGCGGCCCATGATGAATTTCTGCAAATTGCCGCCCGACAGCGAGCCCGCCGTCGACTGATGGCCGAGCGCCTTGACGGTGAAGGTGGAGATCACCTGGTTGGCGTAGGCGCGGGCGCGCCCCATGTCGATGAGCCCGCCGGAGACGAAGCCCATGCGCCGGCGCGCCGTCAGCGCGCCATTCAGCGCCAGGGTGAAATCGCCGACCGCGGCGTGGCCGTTGCGCTCCTCGGGCACGGCGCAGACGCCGAGCGCGCGCCGCTGCGTCGGCCCGAGCCTGCCGATCGGTTTGCCCTCCAGCACGATCGCGGCGTCCGGCGAGGCGACCTCGCCGCTCAACGCCTCCATCAACTCGTTCTGCCCATTGCCGGCGACGCCGGCGACGCCGAGAATTTCGCCGGCCCGCACGGAAAGCGAAATGTTCTTCAGCGCGACGCCGAAATCGCCGCGCTTGGGCAAGCTCAAGGCCCGCGTGGCGAATTTCTCCGGCCCGAAGGCGCGCCCGGCGCCGCGCGCGATCTCCTTCAGGTTCGCGCCGATCATCAATTCAGCCATGCTCTTCGAGGTCTCCTGGCGCGGATCGCATTCGGCGACGAACCGGCCAGCCCGCAGGATCGTCGCCGTTTCGCACAGCGCGATGATCTCGTGCAGCTTGTGGGAGATGTAGAGGACCGAGCAGCCCTCGCAGCTCAGCTTGCGCAGGGTCTCGAAAAGCTGCTCCACCTCCTGCGGCGTCAACACCGAGGTCGGCTCGTCCATAATCAGCAGCTTCGGGTTGAGCAGCAGAGCGCGCACGATCTCGATGCGCTGGCGCTCGCCGACGCTCAGCGTCGAGACGATGCGATGCGGGTCGAGCGTCAGGCCGTAGAGAGCCAGCACGCGCAGGATCTCGGCTTCGAGCTTCTTTTGCGCGATGTTGGCGTCTAAGCCGAGCGCGATGTTCTCCAGCACCGTCAGCGCCTCGAACAGCGAGAAGTGCTGGAACACCATGCCGATGCCGAGCTTGCGCGCGGCGCGCGGGTTGGCGATTCGCACCGGCGTCCCGTCCCAGCGAATTTCGCCGGAATCGGGCGCCAGGATGCCATAGATCATCTTGACGAGCGTTGACTTGCCGGCTCCGTTCTCGCCGAGCAGGGCGTGAATCTCGCCGGGTTTGACGGTCAGGCTCACATTGTCATTGGCCAGCACGCCCGGAAATTGCTTGGTTACGCCGCGCAACTCCAGACGCGGATTCAACCCGTTATCAGCCATTCCGCCCCCGCGCCGACACGCAAGCCCTGGAGACCCGCGCGCGCTCCGCCCTTGATGCAAGCTCCGCGCCGTCCGCGCGGGCGGGCGCCTTAGCGCCCGGCTTCGTTTAGAGCCCGCCGCGAACCGCCCGTCAATTGGGCGCCGGCGTCTATCCGCGTGTGCTGGCGCCAATCGCGCCGCTCCGCCATTATGGCCGCGCCAGGAGAGACGCCTTGACCCCCGACCAGGATTTGCACTTTCTGCGCCGCGCCTTCGAGGTCGCGCGCCGCGCCCGAGACGGCGGCGACCATCCCTTCGGCTGCGTGCTCGTCGGGCCGGACGGCGACATCCTGCGCGAGCAGGGCAACGGCTTCAGCGCCGAGGGCGGCGACCGCACCGCCCACGCCGAACGGCTCATCGCCTCCTGGGCGGCCAAGACGCTCGATCTGGAACGGTTGCGCCTGTCGACGCTCTACTCATCCGCCGAGCCGTGCGCGATGTGCTCCGGCGCGCTCTATTGGGCGGGGATCGGCCGCGTCGTCTACGGCCAGAGCGAGAAAGGGCTGAAGGCGGCGACCGGCGCGCATGCGGAGAACCCGACGCTCGACCTGCCCTGCCGCATCGTGTTCGCCGCCGGGCAGCGCCCGACCGAAGTTGTGGGACCGCTACTGGAGCCGGAGGCGGCGCAATTGCAGACCGATTACTGGGCGGCGCGCGCGGCCACATAAGTCGGCTTCGCACGCCAACAAAAACCCCCGCGCGCCTTAGCGCCACGGGGGTTGTTTATCGGCTTGGCGCGTTCAGCGATGCCAGAACAGCGCCAGCAGGATGATGATGGGCAGCGGGATGCCGATCAACCAGAGCAAAGCTCCACGTCCAAAACCCATTTGACCCTCCTCAGGAACCGGTCGCGCTCGGCCTTGTCCAACCAAACGCCGGTTGCGGCGCAGGGTTCCAGGTCATCGAAGCTTATTTGTAACCGCCAAGGCGGGGGGAATCGAAAGGCGCCGATGCCGTCATGGCCGGGCTTGTCCCACGGCTGTCCGGTTTGCGGAAATCGGTTGCCATGGGGTCGAGCGACTCGCTTTGCGCGCAGCCCCATGCTGTTCCCACTCGCATTTCTGCCCCTGCCGATGCCGAATTTTCCGAGCCGTCCCCTCGCCGAGCCGAAGCGAATGGGCGACGAGCAACCAAACCAAAGCACTCGCCAGGTATTCGCGAACTTGCTTCGCGCGGACAAGCGCTTGGTTCGACTCAGGTTTTGGCTTCTCACGACGAACCGGACAGCCGTGGAACAAGTCCGGGCATGACGGAAAGCGGCCGGGACCCTCGCCCACCTTGGCAATTACACTTATTTGGTTATCGTCGCTGACCCGCCCAAACAAAAACGGCGGCCGAAGCCGCCGTTTGCTCGCTCACCGGCGCCTTTGTCACACGACGCGCGACACCAGGCGCAGCACCACTATCAGAATGACCGCGCCGATGGTCGCCGAGATAATCGAGCCGATCAGACCGGAACCAACCATCATCCCCGAGGCCCCGAACAGCCAGCCGAACAATACCCCGCCGATGATGCCGACGACGATGTCGCCAATGATCCCATAGCCGCCGCCGCGCACGATAAGCCCGGCCAGCCAACCCGCGACGCCGCCAATGATAAGCCAAACAATTAATCCGTGCGTCGCCATGCGCCTGATCTCCCGATTTCGGGCGCATCCACCGCGCCCGCTCGGGAGAACTCGTAGCAAGCGGGCGGGTTCCCTCAGACGACCTTCTGGCGCTGCTGGCCGAGCACGCCGCCGTCGAGCTCCATCACGTCGCCGCGCTTGAGGAATACCGGCGGCTTCATGCCAAGGCCGACGCCCTCCGGCGTGCCGGTGACGATGACGTCGCCGGGCAGCAGCGTCATGAACAGGCTGAGATGGGCGACGATCTCGGCCACCGAGAAGATCATGTCGCTGGTGTTGCTGTTCTGGCGCATGACGCCATTGACCTTCAGCGACACCGGCAGATCCTGCGGGTTGGCGATCTCGTCGGCGGTCACCAGATAAGGCCCGAGCGGGCCGAAAGTGTCGAAGCTCTTGCCCTTCACCCACTGGCCGCCGCGATGAATTTGCCAATGCCGCTCGGAGACGTCGTTGGCCAGACAATAGCCGGCGACATGCTTCAGCGCGTCGGCCTTCGACACCCGGCTCGCCTTCGCGCCGATAATGACGCCGAGTTCGACCTCCCAGTCCATCTGCTCGGAACCCTCGGGCAACTGAACTTCGTCGTCGGGCCCCTGCATGCAGGTGATCGCCTTGTTGAAAAGGATCGGCTCCTTCGGCGGTTGTGCGCCGGTCTCGGCAGCGTGCTTGCCATAGTTGAGGCCAATGGCGAGGAACTGCCGCGAGCCGCCAACCGGCGCGCCGAGGCGCGCGCCCGTGGGTACGGCCGGCAACTTCGTCAGGTCGATGGCGGCGAGCGCGGCGAGTTTCTCGGGCGCCAGCCACTCCGGCGTGATGTCGGGCACGAGCAGCGACAGATCGCGCTTGACGCCGCGCGCATCGATCGCGCCGGCGCGCTCGGCGCCGGCGGCGCCGTGACGGAACAGTTTCATCGGACTTCCCTCTGTTGAATGGCCGAAGCCCCTAGCATGTCAGCGCGGACTTGCGAAGCCTCAGCGGTTCTTGAACTGCGGCGCTCGCTTCTCGACGAAGGCCTTCATGCCCTCTTTCTGATCCTCGGTCGAGAACAGCCCGAAGAACAGCCGGCGCTCGAACAGCACGCCCTCGCTCAAAGGGGTCTCGAAGCCGCGGTTGACCGCCTCCTTGGCCGCCCGCACCGTGACGGCGCCGAGACCGGCGATCTCGGCGGCGATTTTGACCACCGCGTCGACGAAGTTTTCGGCCGGCAGCACGCGCGATGCGAGGCCGGAGCGCTCCGCCTCGGCGGCGTCCATCATGCGCCCTGTCAGCACCATGTCCATCGCCTTCGCCTTGCCGAGGAAGCGCGGCAGCCGTTGCGTGCCGCCGGCGCCGGGAATGACGCCGAGCTTGATCTCCGGCTGGCCGAATTTGGCGGTTTCGCAGGCGACGATGAAGTCGCACATCATCGCCAGTTCGCAGCCGCCGCCGAGCGCGAAGCCCGCCACCGCCGCGATCACCGGCTTGCGGATCTTGGTCACATATTCCCAGGCGACGAACGGGTCGGCCATCAGCGCGTCGGTGAACGAAAGCTGCTGGAGTTCCTTGATGTCGGCCCCGGCGGCGAAGGCTTTCTCGGAGCCGGTGAGCACGATGGCGCCGATCGCCTCGTCATTCTCGAACGCCGTCAGCGCCGCGTTGAGGTCGGCAATCAGGCCGCGGCTCAGCGCATTGAGCGCCTTCGGCCGGTTGAGCCGGATGAGCCCGACCTTGCCATGCGTCTCGACCAGGATGTTCTCGTAAACCACGTCGGGCCTCCCTGCGCTCGGCCTTCGTCATAGGGGCAGGCTGTCGCCCGGACAAGCGCGCGCCTTGCATCTGTACCGACTGGTCGGTATGGCTTAATCATGACCCCACAACGCCCCATGGCGCCGGCGCGGCGTAAGCTGCTCGACGCCGCCCTGTCGCTGATCCGCGAGCAAGGCTATTCGGCCACCACGATCGACGCTCTGTGCGCGCGCGCCGGCGTCGCCAAAGGCTCGTTCTTCCATCATTTTCCCGATAAGCCGGCGCTCGCGGTCGCCGCCGCCGAGCATTGGTCGAAGATCACCGGCGAATTGTTCGCTTGCGCCCCCTATCACGCCGCCGCCGATCCGCTCGATCGCCTGCTCGGCTACATCGCTTTTCGCCGCGCGCTGATCGCCGATGAGATCGCCGTTTTCACCTGCCTCGTCGGCACTCTGGCGCAGGAGATCTATCAAACCCACCCCGCCATCCGCGACGCCTGCCAAGCCAGCATCGTCGGCCATGCGGCGACGCTGGAGGCCGACATCGCCGCCACGATGCAACTTTACGTCGTCAGCCCCGATTTCACCCCCCGCGGCCTGGCTTTGCATACGCAGGCGGTGCTGCAAGGCGCGTTCATCCTCGCCAAGGCGGCGGGCGAGCCGGCGGTGGCGATTGAGAGCGTCGATCACCTGCGCCGCTATGTGGAGCTGCTATTTCGTAAGAAAGAGGCGGCGTAGGAAGTATCTTTGCTGTAAAAACGCCGTCGTGGCTTCGCTTCGCTCGCCCTGACGGCGGCGCCGAGTCTTAAGGGTTCGGCGGCCGCTGTAAGCGAAAATGAGACTTCGTGATGCCCTTCATTCATGTCAACGGGAAGAATATATTATTCCTGCACATTGCCAAGACGGGCGGGACCGCCGTCGAAGATTGGATGTCGGGTTTTGGAGCATTGCAGTTTCATGCCTCCATCATTCCGCTATTCGCGAAAACGACGCCTCAACACTATACCTTCGAGGAGTTGATGTATTTCTTTACCGAAAATTTTTTTGATTACGCATTTACCGTCGTGCGCGACCCCTATGCTCGTATCGAGAGCGAATTCAGAATGAGGGCGCTCATCGCTAAAAAAGCTTTTTTCAAGACCCATCCGACGTTCTCACAATGGCTTGGGCAGGCGCTCGACACAACGAAAACAGATAAGTGGAATTTAGATAATCATTTGCGGCCACAGGTCGATTTTATTGGCTCCCGCGTCAAGGTCTTTAAATATGAACATGGCCTTGACAATATTATAGCGCAAGTAGCTGGCGACAACGGTTTACCCAGGCCGAAAGCTTCTAAAATCATTTATAGCGGCGCGAAATTTACGCAGCCAATCGTGTGGGACGCCCAGGCCATCCTTCGCGTTAACACATTCTTCCGAGAAGACTTCGCTCTCCTCGGCTATCCGCAACGCGAGGCGCCCATCGCCATTCAGGCCGCGCCCACGCAGCCCTGATTCGAGCTTGCGCATCGAAGCCCGCGCCCGCCTCACTCCGCCGCCCGCTTGAGCGACAGCCCGCGCGTCAGCAGCGCCCGCAGCGGCGCCGGCTTCAGCGGCTTGTGGAGCAACGCCACGTCGGTCGCCGCGCAGGCGGCGCGCACCTCGACGCTGCGGTCGGCGGTGGCGAGCACGGCCGGCAGATCGACGCCAAGCCGCGCCCGCACGGCGGCAATGGCGGTCAGCCCGTCGCCGTCGTCGAGGTGATAATCGGCGATGACGATGTCGGGCGGCGGATCGAGCTTGGCGAGGCTCTCGGCGAGGCCGGCGGCGGTCGCCACCTCGCAGCCCCATTTGCCGAGCAGCACGCGCATCCCCTCCAGCACCCGAGGCTCGTTGTCGATGGCGAGCACGCGCAAGCCAGCCAGCGGGTCCTGCGTGCTCGCCGGCACGGCGGCGGCCGCCGGCGAGGCGAGCGCCGCCGCATGCGCCAGCGGCGCCGTCACCGAGAACGCCGAGCCGCGCCCGTGCTGCGATTTCAGCCCGATCGGGTGGTCGAGCACGCGCCCGAGCCGCTGCACGATCGACAGCCCGAGGCCAAGCCCACGCGCCACTTTCGCGCCCTGTTCGAGCCGGTGGAACTCATCGAACACCCGCGCCCGCTTCTCCTCGGGGATGCCCAGGCCGGTGTCCCACACCTCCACCCGCACCGCCTCGCCCTGGCGGCGCACGCCGACCAGCACGCGGCCTTGCGGCGTGTATTTGACGGCGTTGGAGACGAAATTCTGCAATAGCCGCCGCAGCAGCCGCCGGTCCGAGCGCACGGCGAGCCGGGTCGCCACGAAGGTCAGCTTCAGCCCCTTGGCGCGCGCCATCGGCGCGAATTCGATCTCCAACTGTCGGAACAACTCGGCGAGCGCGACACCGGAGATTTCCGGCTTGGTCGCGCCGGCGTCGAGCCTTGAGATGTCGAGCAACGTCCCCAGAATGTCCTCGACCGCCTCCAGCGAGGCGTCGACGTTGCGCGCCAGATCGACGCGCTCGGCCAACGGCGCGTCCGCCGCGGTCTGGACCAGCGAACTGACATAGAGCCGCGCCGCGTTGAGCGGTTGCAACAGATCGTGGCTGGCGGCGGCGAGAAAGCGGGTTTTGGAGAGATTGGCGGCTTCGGCCGCCGTCTTGGCGCGCTCCAGTTCCTCGTTGAGCCGTTCGAGTTCGGCCGTGCGCTCGCCGACGCGCCGTTCCAGGCCCTCGTTGGCTGCGGCGAGTTCATCCTCGAAGGCGACCGTCTGGCTGATGTCGGCGTAGGTGGTGACGATGCCGCCGTGCGGCAGCCGCGCCGAGCGCACTTCCAGCACGCGCTGCGGATGTTGCAGCCGCAGCCGCATCGGCTCGTCGCGGTCGAGCAGATTGGCGATGCGCTCGGCGACGTAATCGTCGGAGGCGCCGCGCCCGTAGACGCCGCGCGCCGCGTTGTAGCGCACGATGGCGTCGAGCCCGAGCCCCGGGCGCATCATCGCCGGCGGCAGCTCGAACAATTCGGCAAACGCCCGGTTCCAGGCGATCAGCGCCATGTTGGCGTCGAACACGGTGACGCCCTGGCGCGCGTGGTCGAGCGCATGTTGCAACAGATCGCGACTCGACTGGATGGCGGCGGAGGCGTCGTCGAGCATCTTCAGCGCCGATCGGCCCGACATCGCGCGCCGCCGCAGCAGCAGCGACAACACTAGCCGCGAGGTCGAGGCGCCGATGACCGGCGACAACAGATGCTCGGCGTGGCGAATGACGATGGCGTCGGCCTCGGCGCTGGCGTGGTTGTCGACGCCGCGCTCCAGGAACAGCGCGTCGAACGAGCGGCGCGCCCGCCCCGCGCCGATGAAGCGCGCCACCGTCGCCTCGATGTCGCCGACGGTTGCCGAAGCGCGCCAGAGCCGGAACGCTTGGCTCTTGGCGAGCGGCCCGTCGCCGACGAAAGCGCTCGCCTGCGTGCGCTCCATCAGCGTCGGCTGGCGGGTCAGCGACGCCAGCACGAAGGCCAGGATGTTGAGGCCGAGCGACAGCGCGACGCCGCCGACGAAGGCCGACGGCGCGAAGGCGGTAAGCGCGGCGGGATGGGCGAAGCCAAGCCCCGAGGGCAGCAGGCGCTGCAACGGCGCATCGGCGAGCGAGGGCAGCAGCAACAGATAGAACCACAGCAGCGAACCCACCGCCATGCCCGCCGCCGCGCCGCGCGCCGTGCCGCGCCGCCAGATCAGGCCGCCGAGGAAGGCGGGCGCGATTTGCGCCACCGCCGCGAACGACAGCAGCCCGATCTCGGCCAGCGCCGCGTCGCTGGCGTAGCGCGCATAGAGAAAGCCGAGCCCGGTGACGCCGAGGATCACGGCGCGGCGCACGTTGAGCACCAGCGCGCCGATCTCGCCCTCCGCCGCCTGCGCGGCGCGCCGGCGCAGCAACAGCGGCATGACGAGATGGTTGGAGACGGTGATCGCCAGCGCCACGCTCTCGACCACCACCATTGCGGTGGCCGCCGAGACGCCGCCGATCATCGTCGTCAGCGCCAGCCACGGCGCGTCGGCGCGCAGCGGGAACGCCAGCAGCGTCAGATCGCGGTCGGCGCCGGCTTGCGGAAACAGCGTCAGCCCCGCCAGCGCCAGCACCGGCACGAACAGGTTGATGGCGACCAGATAGAGCGGAAACAGCCACGCCGCCACGCCGACGTCGCGGGGATCGGCGTTCTCGACGATCGTCACATGGAACTGGCGCGGCAGCAGCAGCGCCGCGCTCGCCGACAGTAGCGTGACGACAAGCCAACTCGTCGGCTCCGGCGTCTGGAGAATCGGCGCGAAGAAATCCGGCCGCCGCGCCGCCTCCGCCAGCGCCGGGATGCCGCCGGAAAAGCCCCACACCGCGAGCCCGCCGACGGCGAGGAAGGCGAACAGCTTAACCAGCGATTCGGCCGCCACCGCCAGCATCAGCCCGTCCTGCCGCTCGGCTGGATTGAGCCGCCGGGTGCCGAAGGCCATGGCGAAGGCGGCCAGGATCAGCGTCACCGCCAGCACGAAGCCGGACGACGGCGTCGGCCTCCTCAGCGCGCCACCGGGCTCGGTGACGAGCAGCATGGTCTGCGTGATCGCCCGCAATTGCAGCGCCATATAGGGCCCCGCCGCCATCAAGGCGATGAACGCCGACAGCGAGGCGACGATTTGCGACTTGCCGTAGCGCGCGGCGACGAAATCGGCGACGGTGGTGAGGTTCTGCGCCCGCGTCAGTTCGACGATGCGCCTGACCAGGCGATGGCCGAAGCCGATGACCAGCACCGGGCCGATATAGATCGGCAGGAAATCGAAGCCATGCGCCGAGGCGATGCCGACCGAGCCATAATAGGTCCACGACGTGCAATAGACCGCCAGGCTCAGCGCATAGACCAGCGAGCGCCGCGAGCCGACCAGGAGGCGCCGGCCGCCGTGGTCGCCCCAATAGGCGAGCGCGAACAGCGCCAGCACATAGCCGATCGCAGCGGCGTAGACGGTCGAGCCGGTCAACATTTGCCGCTCATCATAACAGGACTCGGCGATCGAAACCGATCATCGCCCTATGGCGGAGCGCGCCCGCGCTCATGCGCGCGTTGGCGGCTTAGGAGGCGGTCGCGGGCGAGCGGACGAGAGCGGCTGCCCATTCTCTCCGCCACCCACCCCCCTCGTCCTGAGGAGCCCCGAAGGGGCCTCGAAGGACGCTCGTCGGCCCGACCTTTTCTGCAATCAACCGCTGCCTCGCACAACCGGCGGCGCAAGCTGGAACGCCCTTCGAGACTACGCTTCGCTTCGCGCCTCAGGGCGAGGTCGGTGGATTGCGCCGAGCGTCAGATTTGAACCACTAACCGGCTGAGTACGTTCGGCGGCAGCCGATGCGACGCCTCGATGTGGCAAATCGGCAACGACACGATCTTAACGGCGGTCGTGTTGGCGAAAACGGCCGCAATGCGGCGTCGCCGCGATGACTGTGTCATCGTTGTGTCATATCATATATAATACTGTTCGGGCGGAGCATGATGTTGCGCCGCTCAGTCCAACGGGCCAAGCGCGGCGTGTCCGGCGGGTCGGTCATATGGGCCGATCAATCACTAAAGAAAAAGTGGCGATGATTCTGCGGCGCGTAGGCGTCAGCGGCACTGTGGGGCGATGAGATGAAGACGTGGAAATCCATTCTGTTGGCCAGCGGCGCGCTGCTCGCCGTCGCGGCGGCGGCGCAGGCGGCCGATCTGCCGACGAGGAAGGGCGCGCCGGCGCCGGAGAAGCCGAATTGCTACGCCACCTTCTGGACCTGGCTCGACGCTTCCGCGAAAGATTGCCCGCTCAGCTACTGGGGCGTCACGTTCTACGGCTCGATCGACATCGGCGGCGGCTACCAGACCAATGCGTCGCGCTTCAACCCCGACGTCACCCAGGGCGTGGCCGAACTCATCAGCAAGACGAGCCACGGCGCGGCCTGGCAGGCGGTCCCGAACGGAACCACCCAATCAAACGTCGGCGTCAAATGGCGCGAGCAGGTCGCCCCCGACTGGTTCTTCATCGGCGACGTCAATTTCGGCTTCGACCCCTATTCCCTGCATTTCGCCGACGGCCCGCGCTCATTGGCCGACAACAGCACGACGCCGCAGATCCTGCAAAGCACCAACTCCGATTCGAGCCGCACTTACGGGCCGATCAACTCGCGCGCCTACGCCGGCTTCCAAAACAGGACTTTCGGCACGCTGACCTACGGCCGCCAGTACGCTTTCTCCACCGACAACGACAACGCCTATGATCCCTTCGGCGGCGCCTACGCGTTCTCGCTGATCGGCTATTCCAGCACGCTCGGCGCCGGGCTCGGCGACACCGAACTTGCCCGCTTCAACAACTCGATCAAATACGTCTACGCCGACCACAACATCCGCGCCGGCGTGCTGAGCCAGATCGGCGGCTGGGCGGCCGGCAACAATGCGCAATACGCCCTCCAGGCCGACGTCGGCTTCGACTACGCCGGATTCTCGTTCGACGGCGTCTACAGCTACGCCAAGGACGCGGTCTCGCTGGGCGCCTGGGGCACGGCTTCTGTGCCGCCGACGTCGACGACGCTGAAGGCGACTGTGCAGAACGTCGAGGCCGGCCAGATCGTCGGCAAGTACAAGTGGCGGCAGTTCACGCTCTACGGCGGCTACCAGATCTCCCGCATCACCAACCCGAGCGATCTGCCGACCGGCACGTTCTTCCGCGATTTCAACGGCGGCTTCAATGCCGGCTGGGGCAGCGGCATCCAGGGCGACGCCTACCCCGACGCCAAGATCCTGCAAACGCTGTGGATCGGCGGCAAGTACGCGGTGCTGAAGAACGTCGATCTCATCGGCGGCTACTACCACGTCTGGCAGAACGATTATCTCGGCTCGACGGAGACGTTCGGCGGCCCGAAGGCGAGTTGCGCCGCCAACGTCACTTCCGCCGGCGGCGGCTATGCGCCGCAGGGGACCAACAGCAGCAAATGCGCCGGCTCCGAGGACGCCATCTCCGGCATGATCGACTGGAAGCCGTTGAAGCGCCTCGACGTCTACGCCGGCGTGATGGGCTCGAAGGTTTCCGGCGGCATGGCGAGCGGCTATTTCGCCACCACCAACGTCGCCTACACCGGCGGCTTGCGTCTCAACTTCTGATCGTCAGCGCAGGCCCGGGCCGTCCGCCCGGGCCTGTTTCATGGCTTTTTCGCCCGCGCCGGCCGGTTCGGCCATTTGACGATGCGCTCCAGCCAGCGCTCCTGCGGCAGATCGTCCTCGCTGGCGAACACCCGGCCGCGCACCGAGACGCCGGCCTCGACCACCGTCTCCGGCCGGCCCGAGACCAGCGGATGCCACCAGGCGAGCCCGCGGCCCTCGGAAATCCGGCGATAGGCGCAGGTCACCGGCAGCCACGACAATTCCTCGACCGTCTTCGGCGTCAGCTTGACGCAATCGGGCACCTTCTGCTGACGATGGGCGTAATCGCGGCAGCGGCAGGACTTGCCGTCGAGCAGCTTGCAGCCGACGTCGGTGTAATGGATCTCGCCGCTGTCCTCGTCCTCAAGCTTGACCAGGCAGCAGCGGGCGCAGCCGTCGCACAGCGCCTCCCACTCCGGTTGCGACATCTGGTCGAGCGTCTTGACGCGCCAGTACGGCGGGTTGGCGATATCGTCCACGGCGGGCCTCGTCTGATAGCGTTCGCGATAGCCGATCGGCGCCGCCGCGGGGAAGCAAAAAGCGCCGGCGTTACGGCGTCAGCGCGTCCTTGAGTTGCTCCAACAGCTCGGGGGCGGCCTTGCGGACGGTGGCGCGGCCGAGTTCGATCAGCTCGGCGGCGCGGTGGAATTCGAACAGGCCGATCGATTTGGTCTTCACCGTCAGCATGTGGTCGGGCGGATCGCCGGCCAGCCGCGAGCGCATGATGCGGTCCTGGGTAATGTTGAAGGTGTCGACCATCACCGAGGCGACGTTCGGCGGCGAGCCCTCGGCGCGCCCCGCGCCGCGGCGCAGCCACCAGAGCTTGCCGGCGCGCGGCTCCTCCGGCGCCGGCGGCTCCTCCTCCTCGTCGGCGGTTTCCAGATGCGTCGCTCCGTTCTGCCCGTCGCCGCCGACCGCCAGCGCCAGCACCCAATCGGCGCCGAAGGCGCGCGCCACGTTGACGGGAACCGGATTGACGATCGCCCCGTCGATCAGCCAGCGGCCGCCTATCTTCACCGGCTCGAAAATACCGGGCAGCGCATAGGAAGCGCGCATGGCGTTGACGATCGGCCCCGACTTCAGCCAGACCTCATGGCCGGTGCGCATCTCGGTGGCGACGGCGACGAAGCGCAGCGGCAGGTTCTCAATGCGCTGCTGGCCCATCGACGATTCGAGCCGGGCGCGCAGCTTGTGGCCGCCCATCAGCCCGCCGCCGCGAAACGACACGTCGATAAGGTTGAAGACGCTGCGCTTGGTCAGCGAGCGCGCGAAATCCTCCAGCGCGTCGAGCCGCCCCGCCGCATAGCAGCCGCCGACCACCGCGCCGACCGAGGCGCCGACGACGATGTCAGGCGTAATCCCCATCTCGACGAGTTCGCGCAGCGCCCCGATATGCGCCCAGCCGCGCGCCACCCCGGCGCCGAGCACGAAGCCGATGCGCGGCTTCGCGCCGCGGCGCGCCGGCTCGACGGCGGCCTGTTCGGAATGGCTGTTGCGAAACAAAGTCAAGGTCATGGCGCACTCTTCCTGAAGCCTTGGCGCCGGCTGAAGATGCCGAAGGCGTCAGATTTCCACGGGCAATTGAACGAATGATTTATGGCGAGGCTCCCCTGGCGAACGCCGTGGCGTAGACTTAAGAACAACTTAGCTTTCCAGCCTGGCCACGCCGCCGTCAAGCCGGACCCGGCGATAGAAGCACGAGCGGCGGCCGGTGTGACAGGCGCCGCCGTCGCCGCCGACCTCGACCCGCGCCAGTACCGCGTCCTGGTCGCAATCGACCCTGAGTTCGACCAGCCGCTGCGTCTGGCCCGACGTGTCGCCCTTGCGCCACAGCGCGCGGCGTGAACGCGACCAGTAATGCACGATGCCGGTCTCCAGCGTCTTTTGCAGCGCCTCGGCGTTCATGTGGGCGAGCATCAGCACCGCGCCGTCGCTCGCCGCCACCGTGACGCAGGCGATGAGCCCGTCGGCGCCGAAGCGCGGCGCGAATTCTGCGCCATTCTCGATATCGGCAGCAGCCTCGCGCCAAAGCATCAGCGCGCCGCCCACAACAGGTCGAGGAAGCGGCGCTGTTCCTCGCGCTCGGCGCGGAAAACGCCGGTGAATTCGGTCGTCACCGTCGAGGCCCCGGCCTTTTTGACACCGCGCATCGCCATGCAGCTATGCTCGGCCTCGATCATCACCGCCACGCCGCGCGGATTGAGGCCGCGCTCGATCGCCTCGGCAATCTGCGCCGTCATCGCCTCCTGGGTTTGCAGGCGGCGGGCGAACATCTCGACGACGCGGGCGAGCTTGCTGAGGCCGACCGCGCCGCCGCGCGGGTAATAGCCGATATGCGCCTTGCCGGTGAACGGCGCGATATGGTGCTCGCAATGCGACACGAACGGAATGTTGCGCACGACGACGATGTCCTCATAGCCCTCGATGTCGCGGAAGACGCGCCGCAGCGTCGCGTCGGGATCGCCGTTATAGCCGTCGAAAAGCTCCTCGTAGGCCTCCACCACCCGGCGCGGCGTGTCGAGCAGGCCCTCGCGGCGGGGATCGTCGCCGGCCCAGGCGAGCAGCGTGCGCACCGCCGCCTCCGCCTGCTGGCGGGTGGGGCGCGCGGTCGCCGGCGCGAGTTTGACAGCCTCGTCCATTTGAGAACTCCTGACGCACGCCCCGCGAGCCCGCGTCCTGCGAAGCCCTCTTAACCGCCGGCGGTCCAACCTATATAGAAGGCGCGCCCGAGCGCGCCAGTCTACGAATCCGGACACGTCATGTTGAGCGACATTTATAACCGCCGAGTGCTGGAGCTTGCCGCCGACATTCCCCGCCAGGGCCGGCTCGCCGCGCCGCAGGCGAGCGCACGCGCCCACTCCAAGCTCTGCGGCTCCACCGTCACCATCGACCTCAGCCTAGAAGACGGAAAAGTCAGCGACTTCGGCCATGACGTGCGCGCCTGCGCACTCGGCCAGGCCTCCTCCTCGCTGATGGCGCGCCACATCATCGGCGCGACGCCGCAGGAGTTGCGGGGCTTGCGCGAGACCATGATCGCCATGCTGAAGGCGGGCGGGCCGCCGCCGGCCGGCAAGTGGGCGGAGTTCGCGGTGCTGGAGCCGGTGCGCGAGTACAAGGCGCGCCACGCCTCGACGCTGCTGACCTTCGACGCGGTGGTGGACGCTCTAGGCCAAATCGAGCGCGCCGAGGCGCCGGCGGCGTGAGCGGGATCGCAAGGCCCGCCGCGCTTGCGCTGATCCGCGCCTATCAACTGAGCCTGTCGGCGTTCATCGGCCGCGATTGCCGCTATCTGCCGACCTGTTCGGCCTATGCCGCGGAGGCGATCGAGCGCCACGGCGCCTGGGCGGGTCTGTGGATGGGGACGGCGCGCGTCTGCCGCTGCCATCCGCTCGGCGGCTCCGGCTACGACCCGCCGCCGAGCCGGCCGCCGCCCGGCGCCAATTGGGCGCGGCCGTGGCGTTACGGGGCATGGCGGACGCCGAAAAGCGTTGCCTGAAGGGGGTTTGCATTTCCGCCTTCATGTCTCATTAACCATATCGTGCTTTCGTTTGCCCGCTTCGGGCGATTTTCTTGACGGGACCCGTATGTCGATCCGAACCCTTGGGCTTGCCGCAATTTTGCTTCTTCTGCCCGCAGCGGCGCAAGCTGAACCCGGCCGCGTGATCGGCGATTCGATCGGCGTCGGCGTCTCGTGGGCGGCCAAATACTCCGGCGTCGTCTCCACCGCCAAGAACAGCGTCGCCATCTACAGCGGCCAGATCATGGAACAGTTGCGCCAGGCCAAGCGGGGCGAAACGGTGTTCCTCAGCCTCGGCACCAACGACGCCGTCGGCGGCGCGCTCGACGTCAAGACCAAGGTCGCCCAAATCCTCGCCGAGGCCGACCGGCTCGGCGTCAAGCTGGTGTGGATCGGGCCGCCCTGCGTGCGCAAGCCCTGGGAGCAATATTCCAGGAAGCTCGACGCCATCCTCGCCGCCCAACTGGCCGGGACCTCCGCCAAATACGTCAGCACGCAAGACGCGGAATTTTGCAGCACGCGACTGCACGCGAGGGAAGGCGTGCATTTTACTATGGCGGGCTATACCCGCATGTGGCAGAAAGCCGCGGCGGCCGCAAGGTTCTCGACGGTCGTCGCCTCGGCAGAGCCTGCCCACGCCGAGACGTCGAAGCCGCGCCACAGGTCGAAACGCCATTATCACCATCACTGGCGCAAACGACACTCCGAACGGCACAGGCACGCGAGCGAGACGCTGGAGCACACCGAGGCCGCGCCGCGATGATCCGTTTTCCCCAGTTCAAAGCCGCCGCGGCGGCTTTCGCCCTTGCGTGTTTCGTCGTTGGCGCCGCGCGCGCCGAGACGCCGGCGCCGACGCGGTTGCACATCGCCTTCATCGGCGATTCGATGGCGGACGGGCTGTGGGGCGCCATGTACCGTCGCCTTGGAAAAGACAAATGTCTGGGGGAGAAAATAAAGCTCCTCCGAAAGGCCAGGAACGGGACGGGGCTGACGCGGCTTGACCAGTTCAACTGGGTCGACGAGATCGGCAAGATCGTGGAAGACTTCCATCCCGATCTCACCGTTGGTTCGTTCGGCATCAATGACCGGCAAGGCATTGTCGAGAAGGACCGGCGTTCCATCGCCTATCCTTCCGAGGCGTATGATATTCGCTATACGGAGTTGGTGGTCGATGTCGTGCGCAGCGCACTTGCGCAGGGGGGATCGATGATGATTATCGGCCTGCCGGTCTTGATGGAGGCGGACGCCAATAACGACGCCTTGGCCAAGAACAAGATTTTCGAGGCCGCCATCAAGCAGGTCGCCTCCGACAAGGCGACCTATGTGCAGCCGTGGACTTCCGGCGCCACTCCCGACGTGTTCAAGCCCTATCTTCCCAACGCTAGAAACAACATGGTGATGGTGCGCGCTCCCGACGGCATCCATTTCACGCGGGTGGGCTACGACATGGTCATGGACGCGGTTTTTCCCTCGATCCTCGCCAGCCTGAAAGCGCGTGGCCACGATCTCGAAGCGGAGTGTCCGTCGCGCGTCGGCGCGAGGTAGCGCCTTGCCGGCGCGACGGGAAATCGTCGTCTGGGCGCTGATCGTGGCGATCGGCGCGCTCATCACGCAACAGGTCCGCCGCATCGATGCCGCCTTCGCCGTCGCCAAAACGTTCGCCGTTGCCAACCCGTTCGGCGTCGTAAAGCCCGATGCGTGGGGCGATTCCAATCTCGCCGAACTCGTCGCGCGCGCCCGCATCGGCTCCAGTTCGCTCGGGCCGGCGACGCAGCATGCGCTGGCGCTGGCGACGCGGCTCGGCGCGCCCCCCGCCGATCCCGTGCTGCTGAAGACATCCGACTACGTCGCGCCGCCGTCCGTCGACCGCAACTTCGTCGTCGCCACGATCGGGCCGCCGAACGGCGCGACGCGGCTGTTGCGCGCGGCGATGCAGCGTCCGGCGCCGAAAGCGCCGCGCGCCGCCTCCGCGCTCGCCGCTTTGGCGGCGGCGACCGGTTCGCTCGCCTCGGCCGCCTCCGGGGCGGTCAGCGCCTTTGGCGAACTCGCCCCTTACGACTTCTGGGACCGCCGGCTGACCATCCTGCAACTCGGCGACAGCCATACGGCGGCGGATTTCTTCACCGGCCGCGTGCGCGAGCGGCTGCAAGAGGCTTTCGGCACGGGTGGCGAGGCGATCCTGCCGCCGGGGCGGCCGCATATCGGCGTGCGCTCGGCGCTGTTCTCGGTCGACGCCACCAGCGACTGGTCCTATGACAGCTTCCTGCACAGCGACGAGCGCAAGCGCGTGCATATTTCCGGCTACAATGCTAACGCCCACCACGCCGCGGCGACGCTGACCTTCAAGTCCCGCAACGACCGCGTCTATAACGACGCGCAGGTGTCGTTTCTGGAGCAGCCGAACGGCGGCAAGGCGGAAGTGCTGCTCGACGGCCAATCGGTCGGCGAAATCGACCTTGAGGGCGGCGCCAATCGCGAGGTGTCGTTCGACGCGCGGCCCAAGAACGGCGACGGGTTCCGCGAGTTGCAAGTGCGCACGCTGAGCGACGCGCCGGTCACGGTCACCGACGTCGAGGTCGAGCGCGAGGGCGATGGCGTCTCCTTCCTCAGCATCGGCTATCCCGGCGCGACGGTGGGGGCGGTGGAGCGGCTCGACAGCGGCAATCTCGCGCAGGACATCCGCCGCCTCGCCCCTGACGTCATCGTGCTCGCCTTCGGCACCAACGAGGGCTTCAACGACAATCTCGACATCGGCGCCTATGCCGCGCAATACGAGCAACTCATCCGGCGACTGCGGGCGCTGCGGCCGGGGATGCGGATCGTCATCGTCGGGCCGGCGGACGCCGCCCGTCCCACCGGCCAATGCCACGCCGCCGGCGTCGGCCAGCATTGCCAGTCGAGCCCGCTGGTGCAGACGGCGGCGATGGAATCCTCGGGCAAATGCCGCTTGCCCGTCCCGCCGAAGCTCAATCCGGTGCGCGAGGCGCAGCGCCGGCTGGCGCACCGGATCGGCGTGGCGTTCTGGGATTGGTCGAGCGTGCAGGGCGGCGTTTGCGGCGCGCAGGTGTGGGCCGCCGCCAATCCGCCGCTGATGGCGCACGATTACGTGCATATGACCCTTGAGGGCTATAAGCAGAGTGCGGACCGATTCGCGGATTTCCTCATTCCGTTGATCGAAGGACGGCAGACCGCGACGCATGTTGTTTCCAACAATTGATTTCGGTCTCTTCTTCGCCTTCGCGCTTTGGCTCGTCTGGAGCCTCAATTCCAGAAATCTTCTCAAGAAATGGGTGCTGCTCGCCCTCAGCCTGGCGTTCTACGCCTCCTGGGACTGGCGCTTTCTGCTGCTGTTGTTCGCCAGCGGCGCGATCAGCTATCTCGTCGGGCTCCGTGTCGGGCAAGAGGCTGGGGCGCGCCGGCCCTGGCGCAAGGCGGTGCTGGCGCTCGGCATAGCGCTCGATCTCGGCATCCTCGGCTATTTCAAATATCTCGATTTTTTCATCGCCCAGGCGTTGACGCTGGCGCACGCGTTCGGCCTCAACCCGCCGCTCGAATTCGTCAGCGTGACGCTGCCGGTGGCGATCTCGTTCCTCACCTTCCACGCCATTTCCTATATCGTCGATGTCTATCGCGGCCGCCTGCGCGCCTCGCGCTCGCCGCTCGACATCCTGCTCTACATCAGCTTCTTCCCGCATCTCGTCGCCGGTCCGATCGTGCGCGCGCACGAGTTCCTGCCGCAGCTTGCCTCGCCGCGGCGAGCGGAGGATTTCGGCCTCAGCGAGAACATGCTGCTGATTCTCGGCGGCCTGTTCAAAAAGATGGTGATCGCCAATTACCTGGCGGTGCAGTTCGTCGATCCGGTCTTCACCGATCCGACGCAGGTCTCGCGCTTCGATCTGGTGATGGCGGTTTACGCCTACGCGATCCAGATCTACGCCGATTTCTCCGCCTACACCGATATCGCCATCGGCGTCGCGGCGCTGCTTGGCTACCGCTTCCCGCAGAACTTCAACCAGCCCTATCGCGCCCTCGGACCCGGCGATTTCTGGCGGCGCTGGCACATGACTCTGTCGACCTGGCTGCGCGACTATCTCTACATCCCGCTCGGCGGCAACCGCCACGGCGCCTTGATGACCGTGCGCAACCTGATGCTGACGATGGTGCTCGGCGGCCTCTGGCACGGCGCCAACTGGACCTTCCTGATCTGGGGCACGCTGCATGGGGTGGCGCTGGTCGTCGACCATGCCTATCGCCACAGCGCGTTTTGCGCCCGCTTCGGCCGCACACGGCCGGCGATGGCGCTCGACTGGTTCGTGACGTTGCAACTCGTTTGCGTCGGTTGGCTGTTCTTCCGCTCGCCGTCGCTGGATGTAGCGACGCAATATCTAGCCGGCATATGGACCGACAATGGCGCCGCCTCGACCATGCCGGGCGTCGTCTGGCCGCTGCTCGCCGCCGGCGTCTTCACCCACATAATTCCCCCCGACTCGCGCTTGCGCCTCGGCGAATGGCTCGATGCGCGCGGTCTGTCGGCGCAGATCGGCTTCGGCGCGGTGGCGATGTATGTCATCATCGTCATGGCGCCCTCGGCCTCGGCGCCGTTCATCTATTTCCAGTTCTAGGACCCGATGCCCCCGCTCGCCCGCCGCCTGTTCGCCATCTACGCGATCCTCGCCATCACGGTGTTCGCCTTCCCCGGCGGGCTCACGAGTTGGCTCGACGATCGCAACCGCACGGGCTGGCTCGATGCGCCGCTGGCGGCGATGCGGGCGGTGGACGCCGCCTCGGCGGCGATCGGCGTCAAGGCGGTCGGCGAGCGCTTGCGGACGCAGTTCCGCAGCGCCATCGGCGACGACGAGGATTGATTTGATGCTCCCCGCCCTCGACATGCGCGCCGCCTTCGACGACGTGGAAGCCGACCGCTACGACCTGCATAGCCGCCATCTCAATCACCAGATGGTGCGGGTGTTGAAGACGATCGGCTTCGACGCCCGCTTCACGCGCGGCCGCGGCGCGCATCTGTGGGACGCGACAGGGGGGCGCTATCTCGATCTCGTCAGCGGCTGGGGCGTGTTCGCGATCGGGCGCAACCACCCGCATGTCGCAGCGGCGCTAAAGAGCGCGCTCGACGCCGAGCTGCCCAATCTCGTGCAGATGGACGTGCCGCCGCTCGCCGGCCTCCTCGCCGAGCGGTTGCTGGCGCGCGCACCGTGGCTGCAAAAGGCGTTCTTCGCCAATTCCGGCGCCGAGGCGGTCGAAGCTGCGATCAAGTTCGCCCGCGCCGCGACCGGCCGCGCCGGCATCGTGCATTGCCAACATTCCTTCCACGGCCTCACCTATGGAGCGCTGTCGGCGGTCGGCGAGACGCTCTATCGCGACGGCTTCGGCCCGGTGCTGCCTGGTTTCCGGGAAATCCCGTTCGACGATCTCGCGGCGCTGGAGCAAGCGCTGCGCGGCCGCGACGTCGCCGCTTTCCTGGTCGAGCCGATGCAGGGCAAGATCGTGCGCCCGCCCTCGCCCGACTATCTCAAGCAGGCCCACGCGCTATGCCGCAAGTACGGCGCGCTGCTGATCGCCGACGAGATCCAGACCGGGCTCGGGCGCACAGGCCGGTTTTTCGCCGTCGAGCATTTCGGCGTCGAGCCCGATCTCGTGCTCATCGCCAAGGGCCTTTCCGGCGGCCATGTACCGATCGGCGTCGTGCTGATGCGCAAAGAGGTGTTCGCCAAGACCTTCGACCGCATGGACAAGGCGGTGGTTCATGGCTCGACCTTCGCCAAGAACGATCTCGCCATGACGGCCAGCCTTGCGACGCTCGACGTCATCGAGGCCGAGAAGCTGGTCGAGAACGCGGCGGCGAAGGGCGAGCGGTTGCTGGCTTTCCTGCGCGGGCTGGCCGGGACGCACGATTTCGTGCGCGAGGCGCGAGGCCTCGGGCTGATGCTGGCGATCGAGCTTGGCGAGCCGAAGGCGCTGAGCCTGCGCGCCTTCTGGGCGATGCTGGAGAAGATGAGCAAGGGGCTGACCTGCCAACTCGTCACCATCCCGCTGTTCAAGGACCACAAGATCCTGGTGCAAGTCGCCGGCCACGGTAGCCGCGCCATCAAGCTGCTGCCGACGCTGACGCTCGACGACGCCGATTGCGCCTGGATCGAGCGCGGCTTCTCGCAGACGCTGACGGCGGCCGGCGAATCGGCGGGGCCGGTGTGGGCGCTCGGCAAGACCCTCATCGAGGGCGCGCGGGCGGCGGCGGGCGGTTGACAAGCGGCCGGGTGGTTCGATGGCCCACCCTACGCCGTGGCGGAACGCGTCTTCGACGAGGACAGCCTCGAGGCATGTTCGCTCGAGCGCGACGGCCAGTAGCCCGCTCAATCGACCTTTTCGCCGGGATAGACGCCCCACAGGTCGGTCTGCGCGACATAGCCTTTGTAGCCGGAGCCATAGACCAGGCACCAGACGCCGTCGCAGCGGCGGATGTTGACGATGACGCCGGCCTGCAACCGCGCCAGCACCGGGCTTTTGGCGCTGGCGGCGCTGGTGACGTTGTAGTCGACACCCTTCTTGCCGGGCCCGACCAGGGCGGTGCGCCGTCCCGACAGCAGCGTGTGCAGCACCCAGCCCTCGGCGCCCTCGGAATCGCGCACCTTGCGCCAAGTGGCGAATTCGGCGGTGATCTCGACCGGCAGGCCGGCGCGCTGGAACACCCATCTCGTCGCGTGGTCCTTCGACGGCCCCTCGCGCAGATTGACGCGGTCGGTCTTCAGGCTGGCGTAGCGCGGCAGCGGCAGGCCGGTGACGGTTCCCACGGGCGCTGCCAGCGCGGCCGAAGCGACGCAAAAAAGCCCGAGCCAAAGCATACGACCGATGCGCCAAACCGCCTGTTTCATACTCTCGTCGCTCCTCGCTTGGGGCTCGCCCGGCCCGTCCTTGTGTTCGCTAAAGCATCTGCTACAGAGAGCGCGGTCGACGAGACGGAGGCGGCGTCGGCCGCATGTTTGTCTCCGGTCGGCTAACGATTGGTAAAAGGCTTTGGCGACCCGCTGGAGAGCCCGACGGGGGGAAGGATAGCGCGGCTGATGTCGAAAAAGAAACCTCTCGTGGTCGTCACCCGGCGCCTGCCCGAGGGCGTCGAGACCCGCATGCGCGAGTTGTTCGACGCACGCCTCAACCTGCTGGACGCCCCGATGTCGGAAGCCGAGATCGTCGAGGCGATGCAGGAGGCCGACGTGCTGGTGCCGACGATCACCGACGTGATCAACGCCCGCATGATCGCCCAGGCCGGCGACGCGCTGAAGCTGATCGCCAATTTCGGCACCGGCGTCGACAATATCGACGTCACTTCCGCCTTGCGGCGCGGCGTCACCGTCACCAACACGCCCGGCGTCCTCACCGAGGACACCGCCGACATGACGATGGCGCTCATCCTCTCCAGCGCGCGGCGCATAGTCGAGGGCTCGCGCGTCATCCCGGAGGGCCATTGGCACGGCTGGTCGCCGACCTGGATGCTCGGGCGCCGCATCACCGGCAAACGGCTCGGCATCGTCGGCATGGGCCGCATCGGGCAGGCGGTGGCCAGACGCGCCCGCGCCTTCGGCCTGTCGATCCATTACCACAACCGCCGCCGCGTCTCGCCGCAGATCGAGGAGGCGCTGGAGGCGACCTACTGGGATTCGCTCGACCAGATGCTGGCGCGGATGGATTTCATCTCCATCAACTGCCCGCACACGCCGGCGACTTTTCACCTGCTGTCGGCGCGCCGCCTCAAGTACCTCAGGCCGGAGGCGATCATCGTCAACACCGCGCGCGGCGAGGTCGTCGACGAGAACGCGCTGATCCGCATGCTGGAGGCCGACGAGATCGCGGGCGCCGGGCTCGACGTGTTCGAGCAGGAGCCGACGGTGTCGGAAAAGCTGGTCGAACTGGCGCGCTCCGGCAAGGTGACGCTGTTGCCGCACATGGGCTCGGCGACCCACGAGGGTCGCAACGACATGGGCGAGAAGGTGATCGTCAACATCAAGACGTTCATGGACGGCCACCGCCCGCCCGACCGCGTGCTGCCGGGGATGCTGTAAGTTTTCCCGCGCGCGAAGTGTGGACGCGGTCGCTTGACCGCGTTGGGCGCGAAGTCGCAGGGCGGTAGGGGGCTTTGTGCGAGGCGCAGCCCTCATGCTGAGGTGGCCGCGAAGCGGCCCTCGAAGCACGCTCCAGCTCGCGCCGCCACACGCGCCAGCCTGCGGCGCGGCCTTGCGGAAACGCCGGCGTGAACCGAGTGGGCTTCGAGGCTTCGCTTCGCTACGCACCTCAGCACGAGGGTGTTGGCGGCAATTGCGGCTGTTCCGCAAAGGGGCGAAGGAGGGCGCCTGCAAGGACGGCCACATACTTTCAAGGCGGCGCGATCCGAAACGCTGCCGGAATTCCCCGCGCTGGCAAAAAGCGCCAGAGAGGTCGACGACTGGTATGCATCCTATGTGCGCGGCTTGACCGCCGACGATTTCGACCACGGTCTCGAATTCGCCTTCACCAGCGGAAAACCGGCGCGGATG
>DATNDU010000173.1:0-4768 GCA_035606915.1 Roseiarcus sp.
CACGCGCTTCCTCGAAGACAGATGGGCCTGCCTCACCAATAACGCCGCCGAGCGGGCGTTGCGCGGCATCGCCCTCGGCCGCAAATCCTGGTTGTTCGCGGGATCGCAGCGCGGGGCGGAACGCGCCGCTCTCATGTACACGCTCATCCAGACCGCCAAGTTGAATGATGTCGATCCGCAGGCCTGGCTCGCCGACGTCCTCGCCCGCAACGCCGATATTCCGACCCGCCTCAGCGAGTTGCTCCCCTGGAACTGGCGAAAGACGCCGGCGCGCGATGCGCAAGCCGCTTAAGCCGACTTCGACCCTTTCCGAGGCCGGAAAGACCCGCATTTCCGTAGCCTACGAACATTTGACCGCCGACTTCTTGGAAAGCCTGGTTCCCGCCGTCGGTCGAGCAGGGCGAATTCCAACAGCCTTTAAATTGGCCAGACGCCTTGTCTGATATGTTTGTGTTGTCCGAGCAGGCTTTCGACGAGGACGAAGTCTCGAACGCTCCAACTGATCGGCTGGATGAGCATTTTCGGAACGTCGCTGAAGCCGTAGGATAGGGTGACGTGCGGGTTGAAGGCCGTCGTTTTGATATGGCGACGAAGCCCCGCCTTGACGAGCGCGGTGGAGAGGGCCTGTCGGAACTCTGTAAGCGCCGCCAGCTTGTCGGAGGCCCGCAACAGGAATTGGCCTTGCGTGCCGCCGATACGATCGAAAACAACCTCGAACGGCGGCGCCTTGACCATCGCCGCGGCCTTCTGAGCGGTTGGCAGCAGGCCGGACGGCATTTGGTCGCCAAAGTCGCCCAGATGATGCAGCGTCAGGTGCAGGCGGTCAGCGTCGACGGGTTTGCCCCGCATGATCCCGTCCCGGCGCATCCGCGCCATCAACTGCGTCAGGTCTTCGGCAGCGCGGGCGTCGGGCCAGATGCCGAAGAACAGGCGTCGCCATGGCTGACCGTCCGATAGTCCGCCGAGCGTGAGTTGCCCTCGAGGCGCCGCTCTATCGGTCATGATATCGTCCACACGGCGGCAACTCCTCAACTTGCCTGACGGCGTTTCCCTCAACGATCATAGCAACGACTTCCGTCGCCCGTCCAATTGCGGCCTACGCCGGGTGGGTACCGACCATCGTGCGAGCCCACACACAGCGCCGGCGCTCTAAAAAAGGGGGGCTCGACCAAACCATAGGGCGTTCGCGCGGCAGGCTGAGGACGAAGATTCACATGATCATCGACACCCTTGGCAATCCCTTGGCGCTCGATCTCACCGGCGGGCAAGTTCACGACATAACCCAAGCCGAAAAGCTTTGCGCCGAGGTTCAACCGCAGGCCCTTCTCGCCGGCAAGGGTTACGACGCCGACAGCGTCATCGGCAGCCTCGAAGTCCGACAGATCGCTCCCGTGATTCCCACCGAAGGCAAATCGGAAATTCAAACGTGCTTGTGACTTCGCCCTATACGCCGAACGGAATTTAGTCGAACGTTTCTTCCAATATCTCAAGCAGTTCCGGGCCATTGCGACACGCTATGAGAAGACCGCCCGAAATTTCCTCGCCGGATTACATTTGGTCTGCGCCTTGGCTTGGCTCAAATGAGGACACGCTCTAGGGTCCGAACCCGACCATCCTATTGATAGACACTGTCTATTGTGATTCAAGCTCTTAAACGGAGTTTGGATTTATGGCAAACGAGTTTTGGTTCAACGACCAGCAATGGGCGAACATCGAGCCGCTGCTGCCCAAAAACCGCCCCGGCGCGCGCCGCGTGGATGATCGGCGAGTTCTCAGTGGCATAGTGCATGTTCTGAAGCGCGGATGCCGCTGGCGAGACTGCCCGACTGTCTATGGTCCCCCGACGACGATTTACAATCGGTTCCGGCGCTGGACGATGCAGGGCGTCTGGCGACGGCTGTTTGCACAACTCGCCCAAGTCGCTCCTGGCGACGCCCAAATGATCGACTCGACCTCATCCAAAGCTCACCGCTGCGCGGCGGGAGGAAAAGGGGGCGCAACTTCAGGCGATTGGGCGCTCGCGCGGCGGCAGGACAACGAAGATCCATGCCGTCGTCGATGGCAATGGTCGACCGATAGCCTTCGAGATTACGCCGGGGCAGCTCGGAGACGTCCGTGTCGCCGCTACGCTGCTCGCGCCTTTGCCGCCTGTCTCCCCATCTGCGCCGCCGACGCCGCCTATGACAGCAAGGCTCTGCGACAATTCCTCACCGAACGAGGAACCTTGCCTGTCATACCCAACAATCCAACCCGCAAGAATCCTCACCTTTTCGACCGACAGCGCTATCGCCAGCGCAACCTGATCGAACGAATGTTCTGCCGCCTCAAGGACTGGCGACGCGTCCATATAAGATATGATAAACTCGCCGACACCTTCACAGCCACAGTCTACATCGCCGCCGAGTCCGGACCCTAGAGCGTGGGTCATTGCACCAAATTGCTCAAGTTTCACTCCGTACCACAATTATGTAGGTTATGTGCGTTGTGCTTTCGCACATCCCGCCCTACCTCCGCCGGAACGTCAGATAAGCCGACCGCCGCCCCGTCGCGCGCGCCTTCGCCTCGTACCGCGTCGGCGTCCAACCCGCCCACGGCAACCGCCAGTTGTCGACCGTCTTCGCCTCCCAGGCGAACAACGGCGAGGCCAGAAATCGCCGCAGCGTCCAGCCCGCGTAATCGTCGATGTCGGTGGCGAACCTCAGTTCCCCGCCCGGGCGAAGCACCCGCGCCAAAGCCGCGACGTTGCGCTCCGATACGAACCGGCGCTTGCGCTGCCGCCGCTTCGGCCAGGGGTCAGGATATAGCAGGTAAATCCTTGAAAGCGCCGCGTCCGGGGCCGTCTCTATCAGCGCCGTTGCGTCGTCCATGTGCACGCGGATGTTGTCGAGCCCATGCGCCTCGACGCCGACGAGCAGCTTCGCCACGCCGTTGACAAACGGCTCGCAGCCGATGAATCCAACTTCGGGGTTCTCCGAAGCCCGCGCCAGAAGATGCTCGCCGCCGCCGAAGCCGATCTCAAGCCAAAGCTCGCGCCCGGGCGCAAACAGGCGACCCTCCCGCAACGCCCTGAGGTCGGCCTCAAGGCGCGGCAGCAGCGAGCGCATCAACTCGGACTGATGCGCCCTTAACGTCTTGCCCTTGGCGCGCCCATAGAGCGCGCGGTGCAATTCGCCCGGCTGCGCCTCAGCGCAGGGCTTTGAGCTTGTCGGCGAGATCGGTCTTCTCCCACGAGAAGCCGCCGTCGGCATCCGGCTCGCGGCCGAAATGGCCGTAAGCCGAAGTGCGCGCGTAGATCGGCCGGTTGAGCTGAAGATGCTGGCGAATGCCGCGCGGCGTGAGATTCATGACGTCCATCAGCGCCGCTTCGAGCTTGGCCTCCTCGATCTTGCCCGTGCCGTGCAGGTCGGCGTAGATCGACAACGGCCGCGCCACGCCGATGGCGTAGGAAAGTTGCAGGGTGCAGCGGTCGCCGAGGCCGGCCGCGACGACATTCTTGGCCAGATAGCGGGCGGCGTAGGCCGCGGAACGATCGACCTTCGTCGGGTCCTTGCCGGAGAACGCCCCGCCGCCGTGCGGCGCCGCGCCGCCGTAGGTGTCGACGATGATCTTGCGGCCGGTAAGGCCGCTGTCGCCGTCGGGGCCGCCGACGAAGAACTTGCCGGTCGGGTTGATATGCCACGCCGTGTCCCGGGCCACCCAGCCCTTCGGCAGCGCCGCGAGCACAAACGGCTCGACGATTTCGCGCACCTGGATCGACGAAAGGTCCTCCACGACGTGCTGGTGGGAGACGACGATTTGCGTGACGCCGACGGGTTTGCCGTTCTCGTAGCGCACCGTCACCTGGCTCTTGGAGTCGGGGCCGAGTTTGGCCGCCGGGCCCTTGCCGGACTTGCGGGCGTGGGCGAGGTCTTCGAGGATCTTGTGCGCATAGTAGATTGGCGCCGGCATCAGCGCAGGCGTCTCGTTGCAGGCATAGCCGAACATGATGCCCTGGTCGCCCGCGCCCTCTTCCTTGTTATCGCCGGGCTGGTTGGCGTCGACGCCCTGCGCGATGTCGGTCGACTGCGGGTGCAGCAGCACGTCGATCTCAGCCTTGTCCCAGTGGAAACCGTCCTGTTCGTAGCCGATGTCCCTGATCGCCATGCGCGCGACATGGGCGATCCAGTCTTTCGTCACGGTGCGGGGGCCGCGGGTCTCGCCGGCGATGACGACGCGGTTGGTGGTCGCCAGCGTCTCGCAGGCGGCGCGAATGCTCCAGGGATCGAGGCCCGCGGCTGCGCCCTCGCGAAAGAAGAGATCCACGATTTCATCGGAGATGCGGTCGCAGACCTTATCGGGATGACCTTCCGACACCGACTCGCTGGTAAACTGGTAATTCTGACGCGCCATCCCCTAGTCTCCAAAGCATACGCCTGAGGCCTCGCCTTCGGGCGAATTGCTGACGCTTCTGGCAGGCCCCGCGCCCAGGGTCAAGCGAGAGGGATGTCATAAAACAGGAAAATCGTGTGAAATTGAGGATGACAGTTCTCGCTGTGGGCGAAAACCGGTGTTTGGGAGAGGCTTTTCAAGACTTTGGCGGACGATCCCGACAATCAGTACGCGATGATCGACGCAACCATCGTGCGAGCCCACCAACACAGCGCCGGCGTTCTAAAAAAAAGAGGGGCTCGACCAAGCCATAGGGCGTTCGCGCGGCGGGTTGACGACGAAGATTCACATGATCGTCGACGCCCTTGGCAATCCCTTGGCGCTCAGTCTCACCGGCGGA
>DATNDU010000061.1:0-7992 GCA_035606915.1 Roseiarcus sp.
AACCCGAGCGGCCGCCCCCCATGAAACCGCAACGCAAAGCCACCAAGCCAAGACGCACGAGCATCGCGCTGCGAAGAAAAATCGCAAGCTGGAAAAACGACTATCTCACCATCGCATTCAACGCATCAGACCGTTAACCCGAATTCGCAGCCCTGCGGCTGGACGGGCGAAACTTGCGCCGCTGCGGCATACGGTGTATGCGCGCGAACTAAATCCGCCGAAAATTCGCCTCTTGAGGAGCCGCCATGGCGCGCGTCACCATAGAAGATTGCATCGACAAGATCGACAATCGCTTCGAGCTTGTGCTGATGGCCAGCCATCGCGCCCGCTCCATTACCTCCGGCTCGAACATCCTGGTGGCGCGCGACAACGACAAGAACCCCGTCGTCGCGCTACGCGAGATCGCCGATTCTAAGCTGCCGCCGAATGACTTGAAGGAAGATCTCATCCACTCGCTGCAAAAGCAGGTGGAGGTCGACGAACCCGAGGCCGAGGCGGCGCCGCCGCTCGCCCCCGCCACGGCTTCGCTCGACCCGGGCGCGGAGGCGCATTTCGACCGCATGACCGAGGAAGATCTACTGCGCGGCCTCGAAGGCATGGCGCCGCCGCCCGAGCCCGAGGACGACGCTGAGTAAAGCGTTTCCCTCTATACTTGATCTGCCCGCCCGCCTCGGCCGCTCCGAGGCGGGCTTTTGTTTGATAAAAGCCACACTATCCACAATCTTCGCGCCAAGGCCCGCAATTTCGCTATTCGGCGTTAGCCATTTTGCTATGTTGGTTGTGGGAATCACGCGCGTGGCGATTCGCGCCGCCGGAGCCGACCCTAGGCGGAAAGCCGGCTTCAAGGGAGCGATCGTGCGAGATTTTTCGAGCGTTGGTATTTGAGGTGGGGGCCAAGACATTTGAGCGAAGATCATGACAAGCCCGCTGCGGCGGCTGCGATCGAACTCTCCCTTGGCGTCGCCGATCCGCTCGTCGAAGTGGCGGGTCGGGTCAAATGGTTTGACGTCGGCAAAGGCTACGGATTTATCGTGCCCGAGGACGGCGGCGGCGATGTGCTGATCCATGTCACGGTGTTGCGCCGCGACGGTTTCACCACCCTGAACGAGGGCGCTCGCGTCGTCGCCGAGGCGCAGCGCCGCGACCGGGGCCTTCAAGTGCTGAAGGTGCTGTCGGTGACGCCCGGCGATCCCGCCGCGATCCCCGCCGACGTGTTTGCACGGCCGCGCGCGCAGGCCTCGCAGGTCGGCGGCTTCGAGATCGTCATCGTCAAATGGTTCAACCGCTCGCGCGGCTTCGGTTTCCTCACCCGCGGCGAGGGGACCGAGGATGTCTTCGTCCATATGGAGACGCTGCGCCGCTACGGCTTCATCGATCCCAAGCCCGGCGACACCATGCTGGCGCGCTTCGGACCCGGGCCAAAGGGCCTGTTGGCCGTCGAGGTGCGCCCGCTCGAAGGCGTGCGCGTGCAGGCCGCGCATTGACGAGCGCGCTTCGTAACGTCGCGCTGGCGCTCGTCGCCAGCGTGCTCGCTTTCAGCGCGCGCGCCGATGCAAAGCTTGCGCCGCTCGACATCGTCACTTCGACCGGAACGCATCGTTATGAGGTCGAGATCGCCAACGACAATGCGTCGCGCGAGCGCGGGTTGATGTATCGCCATGAAATGCCGGCCAACCACGGCATGCTGTTCGAGTTCCCGACGCGCGCGCCGGTGACCTTTTGGATGAAGAACACCTATCTGCCGCTCGACATGGTTTTCATCGACGCCGACGGCACGGTGCGCGGCGTCTACGAACATGCGGCGCCGCTGTCGAAGAAGCTAATCTCCTCCGACGTCGCCGTCGTGGCGGTGTTGGAGCTTAACGCCGATCAGGCGTTCGACATTCACCTGAAGCCCGGCGACAAGGTGCGCTTCCCTTTCTTCCATTCGAAGTAGGGCTCAGGCGCTTTCGAGCCGCGCCCAGAACGCCTCCAAAATACGCTGCACGAAGGGGTTCTTGTGGCTGAGCGGCCCGTCGGTCGGCTCGGGGTGAACCAGCATCGCCGCGTTGGCCTCAAACAGCAGCGCCCGCCCATCCGCCAACAGCGCGAAATCGACGCCGGCGAAATCGAGATCCAGCCGTCGCCCGATCTCGCCGATGGCGCGGAAGGCGCGCGCGCCCAGCGCGGCCTCGGGATGTTCGAGAAACCGCCGCTCTTCCTCGATCAGCTCTGGCGTCGTGGGGGTCAGCGAGGTCTGATAATGCACGAGCCAATCGTTGCTGGCGGCGAGGTGATAGGGAAAGGGCGCGCGATCGACGAAGAACACGCGGTATTTGCGATACAGCCGGTCAACGGAGCGGAAATCGTGATAGGCGGTCAAATAATGCGGGCGGCCATCGAGCTGCGCCGCCGCCTCTGCGAGGGCGAGTTGTTCGACGCGCTCGCCGCCGTGGGACCCGAGCGGCCGCAGCAACCAGCGCCGCGCCGCATCAAGGCCGTGGAGATCGGTGGCGGCGCGAACGCGCCGCGTCTCCGGGATCAGCAGATCGGCGACGCCGGCGAACAAATCTTGCGCGCCGTCGCGCGCGGTCAGCGCGATGCGCTCGGGCGGGTTCAGCAACGGCCGGTCGCAGGTGCCGGCGAAGGCGGCGAGCCGCAAGGCCTCAGCGGCGGCGGCATCGGCGTCGGCGAAGGCGTTGAAGGCGACGTCGTAGTCCTGCCCTGGCGGCCCTTCGGCATAAGCCAGGAACCAGATCAGGCGGTCGTAGCGGGCGGCCGGAATCAGATAGCGGTCGGGTGAATTGGCGCGCGCGGCGCTGGCCAGCGTCAGCACCCGCCGGCGCGGCGCGACGGCGCGGCTGACGATGAGCGGCGCGGTGCGATAGGCGCGCTCGCGATGCGCCTCGGCCTCATCAGTGCGGCCCTCGTGGTCGCAAATCGCGGCCAGGTTCTGGTGCGCGCCGCGAACCTCGGGGGCGAGCGCCAGCGCCGCCTCGGCATGGGTGCGCGCCTCGGCGAATTGCCCGGCGCGACCGAACAAGCCGCTCAAGCCGACATGCGCTTCGGTTTCGGCCGCCCGGTCGCCGTTCAGCCGCAGCGCCGCCTGATACTGCGCCGCTGCGTCGTGCGGTCGGTCGAGCGCCTCATAAAGGCGTCCGAGGCGCAGATGCAGATCGCAGGCGCCGGGCGCGAGCGCCAGCGCGCGCGCGAAAGCCTGCGCGGCGAGGCGCGGCTCGCCGAGCGCCTCCAGCGCCTCGGCGACCATACGCCAGGCCTCGACGTCGTCGCTGTCCAGCGCCAAGGCGGCGTCGGCGCGCTGGAACGCCTCGGCGGCGCGGCCCGCCGCCAACAGGGCGCGCGCGAAGCCGACGAGCGCGTGCGAGGAGGCGGGATCGCTGCCCACCGCCGCCTCGTAGAGGCCGATCGCCTCCTCTAGCCGGCCGACGCGCAGCAGCCCCTGCGCGAGCGTCAGATGCGCGGGACCGGTAAGGCCGGCGCGCTCCGGCGCGCCGGTCGCGGGTCGCTGCTTCAGCATCGAATTCGCCATATCCGCCCTCATCGCCCGCCAAACTGCGCGGCGGGCCTTATCCCGGGCTCTCTAGCTTCAACGCTTCAGATAGCGGGCGATCGCCGTCAGATATTCCTTCGGCAGATGGCCGAGGTCGGTCACCACGTCCGCCATAGCGTCGCCGAGCGAGTCGCCGTCGGGGGTGATCCCCATCGACAGCGCCAGTTCGAGGTCGCTCTGCGACCATTTGGAAAGGCCGGCCGGGGTGATGTTGGGCGCCTTGCCTTTGCCGTCAGGCGCCGGCGCGCCGGAGAGCGCCTTAGCCGCGATCATGCCGCCGAGGATATCGCGCGGCGTGTGACATTCCCCGCAATGGCCGGGGCCGTGCACGAGATAGCGGCCATAATCGGCGGTGTCGGCGGCGGCGACCGTCTGCGGCGGCGCCAGCGGCGACAGATAAAGCCGCTTCCAGATGCCGATCGCCCGGCGGATGTTGAGGGGAAAGTGCAAGTCCGGCGGCGGCATTCGGCCTTTCACCGCCGGCAACGTGCGCAGGAACGCCCACAGGTTGCGCGCGTCGGCGATGCTCATGTGACGGTAGGAGGGATAAGGAAAGGCCGGATAGAGATGCTGGCCCTGGGCGTCGACGCCGTCGTAGAGCGCGCGCGCGAATTGCGCGGCGCTCCAGGCGCCGATGCCGTCCTCGCGGTCGGGCGAAATATTGGGCGGATGGATCGCGCCGAACGGCGTCTTCAGCGCTGCCCCGCCGCCGAGCTTGAACGGCTCGTTGGCCTTGGCGTGGCAGGCCGCGCAGCCGGCGGCCCAGAACACCGTCTCGCCGGCCTTGGCGTCGCCGGGCTCGCCCATCGCCTGCGCGATTTTCGGGTCAAGTTCGGCGGGCACAGTGAGAACCCAGAACGCCACCGCGCCGACCAGCGCCAGCGCGATCAGCGCAGCGAGAACTCTCATTCTTCCTTCGCGCGATAGGTCTTGTGGCAGGAGCCGCAGTCCTTGAATATCGGCGGGAAATCAGTCTTGAAACTCGCCTCATCGGTGATCTTGGCGAGCGCGGCCTTGGAATCGGCGCCGAGCTTGGTGAAATGCGCCTCGAAGTCGCTCTTGTTCGTCCAGATCGCCGGTAGCGCGTGGGTCTTGCCCTTGTCGCTGCCCGGCGGGAACAAAGCCGGCGCCTTTTCGGCCGTGTTAATGAAAGTCTTCAGCGCCGCCTGCACGGTCTCCAGTTTGAACGACGCTTTTCCCTTCAGAATCGCGACGACGTTCTTGGCCGCCTTGCCGTTGGCCTTCATCAGCTCTTGGCGGGCGTGAATGGGGTTGTCGGCGGCGATGCCCGCCCCTGCCCCAATAAGCACCGCAACCGCCGCTAGGATTGTTAGCCTCATGCCGCACCCTCCTCAGCCCATCGGCGCGGGAAAATGCCCACCGCCGCGAGGCATATTACGCACGAATTCGAGCAACCGGGCAACGCCACAGACGCAACCGGCTCAATTGTGCTTGAACGCTTCGTCTGGGCGCTCTCACGGCAGCGGAAAGCCGGGCTTCGCCAGCGGCTTCAGCGTCGCGTAAGGGATGACGCAGGCATAGGCCCCCTCGGCATAGGCGCCGACGGCGTAGGGGTCATAGCTGACGGTCGCCTTATCGGCGGCGAAGCTCCAGGCGTCGAGCTTGCCCGTCGCCTCGACGACATCCTTGGTAAGGTCTTTGATGAAGTCGGGGCCGACCGGCGCGTCGGCGCCAATGCGCGCCTTCTTCGCCGCGATGACCTGCTTGAGGCAGAGCGCGAACACCGTCTTGGCCCCGCGCGCATCGAGGAGATCGGCGAAATTCGCCTGCCGCCCCTGCGCCACGAGGACATTGACGTCGCCCGAGAAGGTATTGGGATGCGCGCCGCCGGTGTCTTCGTAGCCCCGCAAATGTGCGGAGATGAGCTTGGGCGAGGCGTAGACCAGCCGCATCGTGCGCTCATGCGCGTAGCCTTCGGGGCTGGGATCGCCGGCGTCGGGCTCGTCGAGCGAGCCGACGAGAGCCTCGACGCCGGCGTTGAAGGCGCGCTCGGCCGGGGTCGCGGCAGCGGGGTATTCGAGCAGTTGCAGATTGATGTCGGCCTTGCTTTTGCTGCCGTTCTCGATGCGCAAATCCGGCGCGAGCCGCCCCGGCGCACCGGGGCCGGCCTCCGGCTCGCCGGCGAGAAAGGCGCGGCGGCGCGCGCTTTGCTCGGCAAGGCAAGGCGAGAGCGGTTTCGCATTCATGCAGTCGCGGTCGCGCGCCGTCAACCAGCGTCCTTGCGCGGCGACCAGCGTGCGCTTGGCCGAACGGCTCTCAGACGCATGGCGCTTGCTGAAGGCGGCGGCCATCGCCGAATCGGCGGCGCGGGCGAGCGGATCGGCGCAAATCGCCTTCTCGTCGGCGGTAGCGGCCTTGCTACAGTCGAAGGCGGCGGCCGGCGAGGCGGCGAACAGCGCCAGACTCAGCGATGCGCGTCCGCTCCACCCCATGCCGCCGTCTCCCTCGCCCGCCGCGAAGCGGCCTAGGTGCGGGCGGCGGCAGCGTCAAGGGCGGTGAGTTGGGGGGGCGGGTCGAACCTTTTGCCCCTAATATCTGCGCCCGGCGGAGGCATCGACGATTCCGAATGTTTGGCGACTTACAGTAAGGCCGCGAAGCCGCGTTTTCGTGGGTTTGCGCGAAGCGCCAATCGAAGCGTCGATTTTATTCTGCTCCTGATTTAGGCTACATGGAAGTCTTTGTTTTTGTTGGCGTTGGTGGATGGTGCAGCAGTTATGACTGCCGCAAAACCAACTTTCGCCTGAAAATGAAGGCTTTCGAGAAGGCGCGCGCGCCGCAAAATGAGGCGTTTTGAGAGATATAGCCAGCGGGGGCAACTCTCGGAGAGACCACTATGGAGCAGCGGCTCACGGCTATATTGCCTTGCAACGATCTGGAGAGCGCACAGGCGTTCTTCGCGCGCCTCGGCTTCCATCCCGAACAGGGCAGCATCGAAGGCTATCGCATGCTGTCAGACGGAAGGGGCGGCTTTATCCACCTTACTCGCGCTGTTGAGGGGTGGCTCCAAGCAGGGCGCAATCCCTTCGGATTATACCTTTATCGAGAGGACGTAGACGGCGCTGCTGCGGCATTCACGGGCGAAACTATTGGCCAACCCCGCGATACGCCGTGGGGAATGTACGAATTTTCGCTCAACGGCCCAGATGAAACTTTAGTCCGCGTAGGTTGGCCGACCCGGCTGCGTTCATCCGACGTGCAGAAATCATGACTTCTGCGAATCAGGTAAGCAGGTCGGCGTCGCCAGCCAAAAAACACTATTAAACATTTCTATTATGTTTTACATTTGAAAATGTCGCGACGAATGTAACGTCCGGCGACGGCTCATCGAATAGGCATGGATGCAAAGAAACGGATAAGAAATGACCCGGTCGAACAACTTTTTCCAGCTTGTTATTTCCCCCTTGCCGATCGCTGCGAACTGGTACGCGATTCCAATTCGTCTCATCGTCGGCTATGGATTTATGGAGCATGGCAACGCGAAGCTGGCGAGGGGTCCAGCCGATTTTATCGGCGCCTTACACGCGATTGACGTGCCACTTTCATTTTTGGCAGGTTGGGCGACGATTGCCGTCGAAATCATCGGAGGTGCAATGATCCTCGCAGGCGCCCTTGTTCCACTTGCTACAATTCCGATGCTCTTCGTTCTACTTGTTGCGATTGTCACTGTCCATCTTCCCAACGGTTTCAGTTCGATCAAACTCCAGTCGTTCGACGCAACGGGTGCTCATTTTGGACAACCCGGCTATGAAACTGATCTTCTCTACGCCGCTGGCTTGATTGCCCTGTGCATTGGCGGAGCTGGGCCGTGGTCTATTGACCAATTGCTACGTCGAAATCGGGACAAGCCAGCCCTCGCGCAGCCCACGCAGGGGCATCCCGAAACTCGTTCTTGAAACCCTAAAGCCCCATATCCTCAGCCGCCGCAGCCCGCCTCACCCCTCCAGCGGCGTCCCCTCGGCCCTCGGCCGGTAGCCGGCGGCGAGCGCCGCCAGGATCGCGGGCGGCGTCAGCGCCGCCACCTCGGCCCCCGCGACCGTCTCGGCCGGCCCATAGGCGCCGAAGCTCCACGGCCACAGCCTTCCGCCCGCCTTGAGATGCGCCGCGCCGCGCCACACCACCATGGCGCCGTCCGGCAGCGCGTCGAGGGCGACGAGGCGGGCCAGCCGAAAGGGGTCGCGCCGCTCCTCGTGCAGCCGCGCATCCATCGCCGGCGCGCTCGGCCTGGCGCCCGGAAACGCCGCCTGGAACGCCAGCGCCTCGGCGCGCCGACATTCGAAGCACGGCCGATGCCCGGCGGCCAGCGCCGTCGGCTCGTCGCGGAAGAACAGTTCCGTGTAGCCGCGCCCGAACACCTGCCGCCGCCGGCCCTTGAATTGGCAAACGCAGGCGATCCATTGCCGGCTCGCCCACAGCCGGCGGCC
>DATNDU010000178.1:0-5494 GCA_035606915.1 Roseiarcus sp.
ATCGCGATCACCTCCGCGATCAGATAGGCGGTCTGCACCCAGGACACTTCGGTCGCGCTGGCGGACAGGCCGGCCTGGATATCGTCAGCGACGCCGAGACGATCTGGATGTCCAGGATCGACATGAACATCCCGAACACCATGATGAGGAACGCAAACAGCCGCCGCGGCGCGATGCGCTCGGACGGCGCGGCCGCGGCGTTCATCATCGAGGGCGAAGCGGTGGTGGCGTCAGCCATGATCGGCAGCCTGATGTGATCGTGTCAGCACGGCGCGCCAACATGCGCCGCTGAGCATGCGCAGGACTTACTGCGGATGGGTCGCCGCCGGCGCGTCGAGATCGGCATCGCTGTCGGCATCCTTGGCGCCCTCCCGGGTATCGACGGTGGCATAGACCGACATGCCCGCGCGCAGCAGGTTCTGCCGCGCCACGTCGCCGGGCACGCGAACCCGTACCGGCAGCCGCTGCACGATCTTGGTGAAATTGCCGGTGGCGTTATCCGGCGGCAGCAGCGTGAACACCGAGCCCGCCGCCGGCGAAATGCTGTCGACCCGGCCTGCGAACTTGCGGTGGCCATAGGCGTCGACCGAGATCGTCACCGGCTGGCCCGGACGAATCCGCTTGAGCTGGGTTTCCTTGAAATTGGCGTCGATGAAGACGTCGTCGAGCGGCACGACATTGCCAAGCCGCTGCCCGACCACGATGTAATCGCCGGTCGAGACCAGCCGGTTGGAGAAGGTGCCGTCGACCGGCGCGCGCACCGAGGTGAAGTCGAGGTCGCGCCGGGCCTTCGCCAGCGAGGTCTGCAATTCGGCGAGCTGGGCGCGGGCTTCGGTCTGCTGCGCCCTGGTGACGTCGACGTTGTCGCGCGCCGCGTCATAGGCCGCCTGTGCCGCCTTCAACGCGGCGAGGCCCTGGTCGCGCGCGGCTTCCGACACTTCGAAGGTGGCGCGGGAGGCAAATCCCTTGTCGCTCAGACTCTGCTGGCGGTCATAGTCGAGCCCGGCGCGCTTGAGGCCGGCTTCAGCCGACACGACCTGCGCCTTGGCCTGATCGACCGCGCTTTCCAGCGCGATGACCTGGCGGCCGATGCGATCGATGGTGGCCTGCTGGGTCGCGATCTTGGTGGTCGCGGCATCCACCGCGATACGATAATCGCCGTCGTCGATCCTGAAGATGACCTCGCCGGCGCGCACGGGCGCGTTGTCGCCGACCAGAATCGCCGACAAATGACCCGACACCCGGGCGCCAAGCGTGGTGTTGTTGGCGCGCACATAGGCGTCGTCGGTGGAGATGTAGAAACGTCCGATCAGGAAATAGTGCGCGCCATAGGCCGCGGCGGCGAGCGCCACCAGCCCGAGGATTCCCGGCAAAACCAGTTTGCGCTTGCCGGGTTTCGGCGCGGCGGGACTGGCGATCATGGCAGGCGCGGCGGCCGGCTTCTCGACGACGGGTTTGTCCGTGACGGTCTTGCGGCTGACCGTGTCGTCGGCGAGATGGCCACGCAGCGGTTCGGCGACAACCGCCGCCGCGTCGGGCGACGGTTCATCCCCTGCCGTGTCGGGTTCGACACGAACAATGCGCGCGGCATGGTCTCTCGCTGCGGCCATTAACGGCCTCCTTGACTTGCAATGACGCGATCGGGGCGCAAGCCAAATCGGGGCCTCGTCGCCTCGCCACTTCTATAATTAGCATTGACCGAACGGTTCGGTCAAGGTATATCTGCAAACACGGCCACCATAGGCGTTTTTTGCGTCGATGGCGTTGCCAAGGCCGGAACCGAGCGGAATCTTCGCAGAGAAGCTAAACCAATGGTTGCAGCTCATTTAACTACACTAAGGCTGGCCGGGGAGGAGGATAGCTCGAAGCGCCGCCAGATCCTGGATGGCGCCAGCAAGGTCTTCATGGACCTCGGCTTTGACGGCGCCAGCATGGGGGAAATCGCCCGCGCCGCCGGCGTCTCCAAGGGGACGCTTTATGTCTATTTTGCCGACAAGAACCGGCTGTTCGAGGCTATCGTCGAGGAAGAGACGATCGAACAGAGCAAGGTCGCCTTCAATTTCGATCCCGGGCGCGACGTCGCCACCACGCTTGCCGAGTTCGGCCAAGCCTATATCCAGTTGCTGTGCCGCCCCCGCGGCGGATCGGCGATCCGCACGGTGATGGCGATCGCCGAGCGAATGCCGGAAGTCGGCCGACGCTATTATGAACATGTGCTGGAAAAGACCATCGACCGCCTCGCCGCCTATCTCCGGGCGCATGTCGAGGCCGGCGATTTGACGATCGACGACAGCACGCTCGCCGCATCGCAGTTCATGCTGATGTGCCAGGCCTCGCTGTTCCTGCCGTTCATCTTTCAGGCCGCGCCACCGCCGTCGGAGGCGCGCATCACGCAGGTGATCGATAGCGCGACGCGGATGTTCATGAGCGCGTATGGCAAGAAGAGCAGCGCGTCCCCGGGCGCGACCGCATAAATTCATAACTGTCGGCGGATGTCCGTTTTAGTGCGCATTCCGGACTCAAGCTGGACATCGCGTAAGGTCCGAAAAGGGCCACTTGCGGAAGGCGAGCAATGCCTCGCACCGGAAATGCCGCCCGGTCACCTTGTCCCGTTACGGCGAGGTGACTGGAGCCTCGACGAGGTCGCCGATGCAGAAATGCGCCATATGGGAGACGGCTTCGGGGCTGTGATAGTCACCGAATTCCGCAGTGGCTTCCTTGCCGGCATACATTCGGGCGATTCCGGCGCCCCCGGGGTGATGGGGCGCCCACTCCGAAATGTCGTAGACTTTCCCCGAGACGATGATCCAGCAATCATCTCGCGTGTTGTGCAGGGCAACCTCTTCGCGCGTGACGTGCCGTGTACCGCTGGCGGGAGCGTCCGGTGTCCAGAGCTGGCCGGTCATTCTGGCGTAGTTGGCCTTGGCGGCCCGGCGGAAGTCCCATGGCCCTAATCTCTTGTAAGGCAATTCAGAACCGATATTGCGGGCGTCGTACGCATAGATCCAGGAGTCGTCCTCGCCGCCGCGCTTGTCGTGGGCAAAGGCCGGGCTCACGCGCTCATCGAGCTTCTCAAGCAACGCCTTCTGTTCAGCGGTGTCCTTGGCGCGCAAGTGATCGAAGGCGAATTTGGAGCCGAGCTGGAAGCGGGTGGCGCGGTAATGACGCACGCGCTCGTAGTGCAGCATCGCTGTAACCACATCGCGCTTATGCAAAGCAAAGGCGCTGGCGAGCGCGGCGGCGTCCTCGAACGACTGCGCGGCGCCCTGGCCAAACGTGGGAAGCATAGGATGCGCCGCGTCCCCAAGCAGACAGATGCGTCCTTGCACCCAGGCCTCCAGCGCGTCGCGATCGTAAAGACCCCACTTGGTCGGACGAACGATCGCCCCCGCCAGAGCGAGCAGGTCTTCACGGCTGGCGCTGCCCTCGAATGCCTCGCCCACCTCGCGAAGGATCTCCTCACGACCGACCGGAAACCAGTCGCCCTCCTCCTGCTCGAACGCGGCAGATTTGGGCTCATATCGGGCGATCCACACGTTCAACAACTCGCCGCCGCGCACCCAATATGTCGTCGCCCCGCTCTTGTCGTTGCGATGGCGATCCATGCTGAAGGACTCGATGGGATTGTTGTCCAGCGGACTGCCGTCAGCCTTGCGGAGCGAGGCGACCGCCGCCCGCGGAATCAGCCCACGAAAGCAGGTCACCTCCGTCCAGCGCTTGGGACGCGGATTCGGCCACGCCAGTTGCAACGTGGCGGAGTTGATCCCGTCGGCGCCGACGAGAACCTCGCCAGTGGCGGTTCGACCATCCGAAAAGCCCGCCGTCACCTCGCCGGCGGTCTGCCGCAGCTGTGTCAGCCTGCAGTCCATGTGCACGGTGATCGGACACGGCGTCCCACTGTCAGGACCGAACTCGAACACGCGCTTGTACAAGCACATCAACAGGTCCAGCCGGTGCATGTGATGAAACCCGGCGCCGTCGCCCGCGGCCGTGGCGTGATCGAACGGCCTCTTCGTCACGCTGCCATCCGTGTTGAACTGTCGTGTCGACCCCAGAATGGCCGCCCGGCCACCATCGATTGCCCCGTGGGGGCCGCGCGGATCCCCGCCATCGAGGTCGACGCCCAGCCAGCGACATATCCGCGCCCCGTTGGGCGGGATGTTCAAGCCGGCGCCTGCGGTGCTTGGCACCTTGGTTTGTTCGTAGATATCGACGGATGCGAAGACGCCGGACTGCCGCAACGCCAAGGCCGTCATCAGCCCGCCCATTCCCGCGCCGATGATGACTGCCCGCATGGTTCCGTCCTTCCGAAGTAAGCAAACGCCCTGGAAGCATGCGAGACTAGCCGCACTGGGGCCGGCAATAAAGCGACTTATCGGATAACCCTTGAAGTGGGCCGAAGCGGAATAGATAACGCGCTGCGACCGCTTCGAAACCCTATGGACATGGCCAAAGCCGTAAGGGAGAAAGTGCCCTCATGCTAATCTCGGGGAATGCAAGATGAAGTTCGATGAAGTCATCCTCGGCCGGCGAAGCATCAGGGGTTACAAGCCCGACCCGGTCCCGCGGGAATTGATCCGGGAAGTCCTGGCGTTGGCGATGCGCGCGCCCTCTTCGATGAATACCCAACCCTGGAATTTCTATGTCATCACCGGCGCTCCGCTGGATCGCATCCGCCGGGGCAATACCGAGCGCAATCTGGCCGGCGTGCCGCACTCGCGCGAGTTTCGGATCGGCCAGCCGTTCGAGGGGGTGCATCGCGAACGCCAGATCGGCGTCGCAAAGCAATTGTTTAGCGCCATGGAAATCGCGCGCGATGACAAAGAGCGGCGGCAAGACTGGGTCATGCGCGGCTTTCGTCAGTTCGACGCGCCCGTGTGCGTGATCATCACTTATGATCGCGTGCTCGCCTCCAGCGACGATACCGCATTCGACTGCGGCGCCGTCGCGACCGCGCTCGTCAACGCAGCATGGTCGCGGGGACTGGGCGCCGTCATCAACAGCCAGGGCATCATGCAATCTCCCGTCGTACGCGAGCATGCCGGGATCGCGGACGATCAGGTGATCATGAAAAGCATCGCGCTCGGCTGGCCAGATGAGGGCTTCCCCGCAAATGCCGTCGTATCCGAGCGCAATTCCGTTGAAGACGCTACGACCTTTGTGGGATTCGGTGGATGAAACCTGGAAGCAAGAACAGGCCAGACACGGTGCAGGACTGGTAGCGGGTAATCTCGGAAGTCGCGGAATCTGGCTCTATGCTTGCAAGTCCGCGCCCTGCTCAATCGTCCTCGTCGTCTGCTTCCTTAGCCCTGGCGTGCTTCGCCAACGGTCTGCCGAGCGACCCCGTCACGAAAGGCCCGCGCGACGACGCATAGGGGTTGCGGGCCGCGGCGCGCGCGGCGACCTCTTCGCCCGACATTGCGGCGGGCTCGCAGATGATCGGCCGGTGCGCGCGGCGCATCAGGTCGACGTGAATGTGATTGTAGTGATAGAC
>DATNDU010000203.1:0-85084 GCA_035606915.1 Roseiarcus sp.
CACGGTCCATCGAGGTCAGCAGGATCTCGCCCGCCCCCAGTTCGGCGACCTCGCGCGCGAAGGCGATGGCGTCGATCCCCGTCGGCCGCCGACCGCCGTGGGTGAATATCTCCCAGCGCTCCGGCGCGACCCGCTTGGCGTCTATCGCCACCACCACGCATTGGCTGCCAAACTTTTTGGCCGCCGCGCGCACGAACTGGCGATCCGCCACCGCCGCCGAATTGATCGAGACCTTGTCGGCGCCGGCGAGCAACAGGCGCCGGATGTCCTCGATGGCGCGCACGCCGCCGCCGACGGTGAGCGGCATGAAGCACACCTCCGCCGTGCGTCGCACGACATCGAGCAGGATGCCGCGATCCTCGTGGCTGGCGGCGATATCGAGAAAGCACAATTCATCGGCGCCCGCCTTGTCATAGGCGATGGCGCATTCGACGGGATCGCCGGCGTCGCGCAGATTGACGAAATTGACGCCTTTGACGACGCGGCCGTCCTTAACATCGAGACAGGGAATAACGCGCGATTTGAGCATTATTCGGCGGCGGCGGCGAGCGGACGTTTCATAAACTCCCAAAAGCCTCCCAACATTTGCCCGGCACAGTCGGATGACGAGACATCCGCCACGAAAAAAAGGCGGGAGCCCGCGACATTGAGAAAGCGTCGAGAAATCTCGTTGGAAGACAAATCGCTAGTCAGAAAGCAAACGTGACCGTCCATTGTATACATCCGGGCGCCCTGATCGAGCGCGTCGACGAACGTCTGTAGGTCGAGATCGGAACCGTTCCCGTCGTCAAAAACCAGCAAATGCCTCTTCATTGATCGCCTCCGCCGACAAAACCCCGAGGAAGATGTTCGACCCGCGGCGTTTCGCGCGCGGGATTCACGATTTCCGCATTGGCCCCTTTTTCATATATTATCAGTTCCCGCTGCCGAATTCGATATTCCTCGGATTGAAGTCGGTCAGGATCCCGGAAAAGGAACAGGAAGTATGCAATCATCGCCAGGCCCGGCGGCGCGACGCCGACAAAGAACATGGCGGGTCTCAGCCACGAGTCGCCTGCGAGAAACGACAGAAGCAGCGCAAGCGGGGTAACCAAGCCCACCAGCCACAACGCCGGGTTCATGGCGGTGCCAACTACGCGCACCGTTTCTACGCGAGCCGTCGCCGCCTTGACGAAATTGTCGAGCCTCAACTGCCTGCTCCGCTCTTCTTCAGCAGCGCCAGCGCCTCGCCCGCATCCAACCGCCCGTCATAGAGCGCCCGCCCCGAGATCGCCCCGGCGAGCTTGGCGCAATCCGGCGCCAGCAGGCGCTTGACGTCCTCGATCGAAGCCAGCCCGCCCGAGGCGATGACCGGGATCGACAGCGCCTCGGCGAGCGCCACCGTCTGCGCGATGTTGAGCCCCATCAGCACGCCGTCGCGGGCGATGTCGGTGTAGATGATCGCCGCGACGCCGGAATCCTCGAACATGCGCCCGAGGTCGAGCGCGGAAACTTCGGACTGCCGCGCCCAGCCTTCAACAGCGACGCGCCCGTCGCGCGCGTCGATGCCGACGGCGATCTGACCGGGATAGAGCCGCGCCGCCTCGCGCACGAAATCCGGGTCCTTCAGCGCCGCTGTGCCGATGATGACGCGCGAGACGCCCTTATCCAGCCAGCCGGCTGCGGTGCGCAGATCGCGCACGCCGCCGCCCAACTGCACCTTCATCCCGGTCGCTGCGAGAATGTGCTCGACGGCGTTCGCATTGACCGGCGCGCCGGCGAAAGCGCCATCGAGATCGACGACGTGGAGATAGCCGAAGCCCTGGCGCTCGAAGGTCGCAGCCTGCGCCGCCGGGTCGACGTTGAACACCGTCGCCTGTTGCATGTCGCCGCGCACCAGGCGCACGCATTCGCCGTTCTTCAGATCGATGGCGGGGAACAGGATCACGGGCGCCACTTCAGGAAATTGCCGATCAGCGCCAGCCCCAGGGCCTGGCTCTTTTCGGGATGGAACTGCGTGCCGGCGATATTGTCGCGCGCGACCAGGGCGGTGATCGGGCCGCCGTAATCGGCGCTCGCCACGACATCGGCGGGCTCAGCCGCATAGAGTTGATAGGAATGCACGAAATAGGCGTGCAGGCCCGGCCTCACGCCGTCGAGCAGCGCGTGCGGGCGGCGGATGTCGAGCGTGTTCCAGCCCATATGCGGAATTTTGAGCGCCGGGTCGGACGGGCGGATCGCCGCGACGTCGCCGGCAATCCAGCCAAGGCCCGCCACGACCTCGTGCTCCAGCCCGCGCGTCGCCAGCAATTGCATGCCGACGCAGATGCCGAGGAACGGCGCGCCCTGCCGGGCCACCCGCTCGGTCATCGCCTCGGCCATGCCGGTGGCGGCGTCGAGCCCGCGCCGGCAATCGGCGAAGGCGCCGACGCCCGGCAATACGATACGGTCGGCGCCGCGCACGAAATCGGCATCCGCCGTCACCCGCACTTCAGCGGCGAGCCCCGCCTCGCGGGCGGCGCGCTCGAACGCCTTGTGGGCGGAATGCAGATTGCCGGAACCGTAATCGACGATCGCCACTTTCATCGGCCGGGTTCCGGAAACAGGCCAATGACGTCGGGTGAGGCCGCCGGCGCGCCGCGCCGCGGCGCCGGTGGCGCCGGATGCAGCACACGTTCGAGATAGACCTTCTCCGCCTCCAGCGCACTGCCGGCGAACACCACGTCGACGAGCGGCTGGCTGCCGCGATCGCGCGCGCCGATGGCGAGCGCCCTGCCCTCAAGCCCGAGATAGAGATGGCCGAGCACGACCAGCGCCGTCGCCGCGCCAAGGCCGAGACAGCCGGAGGTCGCCAGGCCGACGACAGCCGCCACCAGCACCACATAAACCGCCAGCGCCGCCCAGGCCCCGCGCAGCAGCAGCCACAACGGCCCGAAAACCAGCGCCGCCAGGGAAAACCCGGTCCGCGCCGCGCGCGCGCCTTCGAGATCGCCGATCGCCTCGGTAGCGCGAGGCGCATGAATCGCAAACAGTTTCATTCCACCCGCCGCAGGTTGTGGGGCGCCCGCCGTCAGAGCGCGCCTTTCGTCGAGGGCACTCGCGAAGACTGCCGGGCGTCGATCGCAAGCGCCGCGCCAAGCGCCCGCGCCACGCCCTTGAAGCACGATTCCGCGATATGATGGCTGTTGGCGCCGTATAACGTCTCGATATGCAGCGTCAGGCCGCCGTTGATCGCGAACGCCTGGAAAAACTCGCGCACCAGTTCGGTGTCGAAGGTTCCGATCTTCGGCGTCGGGAATTCGGCGCCAAACACCAGGAACGGCCGGCCGGAGACGTCGACGGCGACGCGCGTCAGCGCCTCATCCATCGGCAGCAGACAATCGGCGTAGCGCGTCAGCCCGCGCTTGTCGCCCAGCGCCTGCTTGAGCGCCTGGCCGAGCGCGATGCCGACATCCTCGACGGTGTGGTGGTCGTCAATATGCAAGTCGCCCTTGGCGCTCACGTTCATATCGATGAGCGAGTGACGGGCGAGTTGATCGAGCATGTGGTCGAAAAAGCCGACGCCGGTCGCCACCTTCGCCACGCCGGCGCCGTCGAGGTCAATCTCGACGGCGATCTCCGTCTCATTGGTCTTGCGGGTCACCGCTGCCTTGCGCATGCCACTCTCTCGCCCAAAGTTTGGGCTGCGATTAGCAAGACTTGCGCCGGAAGGCCAGCCGCTCAGGACGGCGACGGCCACGCAAGCATCGGAGCCGAGCGGATTTCCTCATACGCTCGCGCCAGCGCCAGCACGCCGAGATCGTCGAAACGCTTACCGACGATCTGCAAGCCGATCGGCAATCCCCGCGCATCGAAGCCGGCGTTGATCGACGCCGCCGGCTGGCCCGACATGTTGAAGGCGACGGTGAAGCCGATATGCGGGAACGGGTTCAGCGGGTCCTCGCTCGGGCTCGCCCAGTCCGCCGCATAGGCCGTCATCGGCGCCGTCGGGCTGATGAGAAAGTCGAACGGCGAAGTCGCTTTGACCGCGAGCGCCGCGAATTCCTGGATGCGGCCGAAGCCCGAGAACACCGTCTCGCCGGAAAGACCGCGCGCCGATTCCGCCCAGGCGCGGATGTACGGCAGCACCTTGTCGCGCTTGGACGGCGGCAGCGCGTCGATATCCATCATCGAGCGCATGCGCCAGAACAGGTCGAGCCCGTCGAGCATCTCTTGCCGGAAAAACGGCCCGACCGGCTCGACGATCGCCCCGGCGGCGGCGAAATCGCGCCCCGCCCGCTCGATCGCCTGCCGCACCTGCGGGTCCGGCCGCTGGCCGCAGCCGATCTCGGCCACCAGCCCAATGCGCACGCCCTTGAGCTTGGCCGGCGCGACGCGCCAATCCAGCTTCTCCGGCGGCAGACTCATATAATCGCGCGTGTCCGGCAGCGACAGCGTCGCCATCATCAGCGCGGCGTCGTCGACGGTGCGCGTCAGCGGCCCGGCGACGCGGCCGATATAGGGCGGGTCGATCGGCACGCGGCCGGCGCTCGGCTTGAGGCCGAAAAGCCCGCACCAGCTTGCCGGCAGGCGCACCGAACCGCCGATGTCGGTGCCCAGATGCAGCGGTCCGTAGCCCGCCGCGCCCGCCGCCCCGGCGCCGGCCGAGGAGCCGCCGGGGTTGCGCGACACGTCCCACGGATTGCGGGCGAGCGCGTGGAAGCTCGACAAACCCGACGACAACATGCCGTAATCGGGCATCGTCGTCTTAGCGAAGACAATCGCCCCCGCCTCGCGCAGCCGCGCCGCCGGCGGCGCGTCCACCGGCGACGGCGTCAGCTCGCTCGCCGCCGTGCCGACCGGCTTCGGCTCGCCGCGGGTGGCGATATTGTCCTTCAACGTCGCCGGCACGCCGTCGAGCGCGCCCTTCGGTTCGCCCTTCGCCCAACGCGCCGTCGCCGCCTGCGCCTCGGCAAGCGCCCGCTCCGGCGCGAACAGATAGGTGGCGTGGATGCGAGGCTCGCAGGCCTCCACACGCGCGATCACGTCGCGCATGACCTCGACGGGCGAAAACGTGCGCGCGGCGAAGCCTTCGAGCAACGCCGCCGCGCTCAACTCATTCAGTTTCAACTTAAGAACCTCACTTCCAAGACTTCAACGCCCACTTCCAAGACTTCAACGCTCACTTCCAAGACTTCAAAACTTACTTCCAAGACATCGCCGAGAGATCGTTGGCGAAGATCGGCGCGTTCTTCCACAGCCCCTTGAGCTTGGCGTCGGCGACGACGACATTGGGAAGCTGGAACAGGAAGCCGTTGACGCAATCCTCGGCCAGCTTCTTCTGCGCCGCGACCAGCGCCGCCTTGTAGGCGGCCAGATCCGGCGCCTCCTCCCAAGTCTTGATGATGGCCTGGAACGCCTTGCTGTCGTAGCCGAAATAATAGTTGGGGTTGGCGTAGATGGCGATATCGAGCGGCTCGACGTGGCTGATGATGGTCAGGTCGAAATTGTGGTTGGTGTAGACGTTCGACAGCCATTGCGCCCATTCGACGTTCTCGATCTTGGCCTGGATGCCGACGTCGGCGAGTTCGGCGGCGATGATCTCGCCGCCCTGGCGCGCATAGGCCGGCGGCGGCAACGTCAGCGTCAGGCTGAGCGGCGTCTTCACCCCGGCCTCCTTGAGCAGTTCCTTGGCCTTGGCGGGGTCATGCGGATACATGCCGGTCAGATCGACATAGCCGGGATCGTTCGGCGTCAGATGGCTGCCGATCGGCGTGCCGAGACCGTTCGAGGCGCCGTCGATGATCGCCTTGCGGTCTAGCGCATAAGCGATCGCTTGCCGCACCTTCAACTCGTTGAGCGGCGCTTTGCGATTGTTCATCGCCAGGATGGTCTTGCCCTCGGTGCCGCCGATCAGCACCTGGAAACGCGGATCGCTCTTGAACTGATCGAGCGCGGACGCGGTGATGCGCGGGAAGGCGTCGACGTCGCCGGAAAGCACGGCGGCGGTCTCGGCGGCGGGATCGGAGATGAACTTGAAGGTGGCGTGCTTGATGGCGATCTTCGAAGGCTCGCGATAGCCGTCCCAGGCGTCGAGGGTCAGCGACGCGCCCTTGTTCCAGCTTGCCAGCTTGTACGGTCCGGTGCCGACGGGGTGGTTGGCTTCGTCGGCGGCGCTCTTCGGATCGAGGATGACGGCGGTGTTGTAGCCGAGATGGGTCAACGCCGAAAAGCTCGGCTCGCCGAAGGTCAGCGTCACCTTGGCCGGATCGCTATCGTCGATCGATTTGATCGAGGCGAAGAACGCTTTGTCCTTGTTGGTGGAATCCTTGGCGGCGAAGCGCTCGAAGGAGAACTTGACATCCTTCGAGGTGAACGGCTCGCCGTCTTGGAATTTAACGCCCTTCCTCAGCGTGAGGGTCAGCGTCTTCAGATCCTTGGAGAACATCCAGGACTCAGCGAGCAGCGGCGTGACCGAGAAATCCTCGTTGATTTTCGTCAGCCCCTCGAACACGTTGTAATGGACGATCTCGCCAATCGCGGCGGCCGGTTTGGTGGTGGGATCGAGGCCTGGCGGCTCCAGCGTCAGGCCGATGGTGACGCTGTCCTTGGCGTCAGCGGCTGAGACGCCAAGCAGAAGCGCGGCGGAGACGCCGGCCAGCAGCGAGGCGGCGAGAACGGCGAGGCGAGACGACATGAACTTCCCCCAAATCCAGCGGCTTTTCCCATCCGCGGCGCCGACTTTACCACCGGGCCGGGCCATGCGGTCAAGCGGCGCTCGCCGCGACGCAATGCCTTGGCCGCCTTATTCCTATCGCGCCGATCCCGCCGTGCCGGCGTTCGACGACGCACGGCCGCTGGCGCTGGTGGACGGCGAATGCGCGTTGTGTTCGCGCATGGCGCGCCTCGTCTGCCGTCTGGACCGCAAGCAGGAATTCCGCATCGCGCCGGTGCAAAGCCCGCTCGGCCGCGCGCTGCTCGCCCATTACGGCCTCGATGCCGACGACCCCGTGAGTTGGCTCTATCTCATCGACGGACGCGCCTATGGCGAACTCGACGCCGTGGCGCGCGCCGGGCGGCGGCTCGGCGGTCTCGGCCTCATCGCCGCCCCGCTCGGCTGGGCGCCACGCGCGATCCGGGCGCCGCTCTACGACTACGTCGCGAGGCGGCGCATCCGCTGGTTCGGCCGCGCCGACCTCTGCGCCCTGCCCGACGCCGCTTTGCGCCGCCGGCTGCTCCCTTGATGCAGTCGCACCTACGATTTGCGAGCGAAGGGCTCGCAAACGACGGCGCGAAATTCTTGTGAGCGGTAAGGCGATTTCGCGCCAATGGAATACGGCTTTCTGCCGAAAACCGTATCAGCCGAGCCGGCGCAACCCGTCGCGGGCGAGGGCGTTCTGCGGATCGACCTCCATGGCGCGATTGTAGGATTCGACCGCCTTGGCCTTGTTGCCCTGCTTCTCATAGGCGACGCCGAGATTGGCCCAGCTCTCGGCGTCGTGGTTGTTGACGTTGAGCGCGGCGTTGAAATCGTCGATGGCGGCGGCGTATTTGCCGGTGGCGATCAGGCATTGGCCGCGCGCCTGGTAAGGCGCCGCGACGAACGGGTTGCGGTCGATGGCGTTGTTGAAATCGGTGATGGCGTGCACGCAATCGCCCTGGCGCTGATAGATGAGGCCGCGCGCATGAAAGGCCTGCGCATCCTCCGGCCGCAGCCGAATCGCCGAGTTGAGGTCGGCCATCGCGTCCTGGTAATGGCCCTCCGTGCGCAACAGGTTGCCGCGGCCGAGATAAGCGGCGGGATAGTTCGGATTGGCGACGATGGCGCTGTTGAAATCGGCGAGCGCGAGATTTTCCTTCTCGATCTGGCGATAGGCCAGCGCGCGATTCGTATAGGCCTCGGCGAATTTTGGGTTGAGTTTGATCGCGGTGGAGAAATCGCCGATCGCGCTCTGGTAGTCGCCGTTGCGAGCGTAGGCGATGCCGCGCTGGTTGTAGGCGACGGGATCGTTGGGCCGGCGCGTGACGACGTCGCTCAGCGAGGCGATATTGACGGAGGCGGTTTGCGGATTGTCGGGATCGCGCTCGGCGACATTGGGCGCGGACATCGGCGACAACGATTCGCAGGCGCTCAGGCTCAGGCCGAGCGCGGCAACCAGCGCCAGCCAGACTTTACGTGTCGGCATTCGAAGTCCCTCCTGACGGCGCCGCGACCGCCACCCGGCGTCAGCGGGCGACGGATCAGCTGGCGGCGCGCACCGGGGCGGCAGCGGGGGCCGGTTTGGGCTTCATCGGCAGCAAGCCCTCGCGCTGAAGCTTCTTGCGCGCCAGCTTGCGGGCCCGGCGAACCGCCTCCGCCTTCTCGCGGGCTCGCTTCTCCGAAGGCTTCTCGTAATGGCCGCGCAACTTCATCTCGCGAAAAATACCCTCGCGCTGCATCTTCTTCTTTAATGCTTTGAGGGCTTGGTCGACGTTGTTGTCGCGAACGAGAACTTGCACGGGTTGCCCTATATTGCGAGGCGGCGCCTCGACGATCGCGTGAATACAAAAAGGCGACCCCGCCGCAACGGCTCGCCTTCGTGCTGGCGCGGATAACAGAATCCGGCGCGATTGTCCAGGGTCGCGGCCGCGCCAAGGCGCGGCGCGCGGGCAAACGGGCTCGACGGGAAAATCACGCGAAAGGTTGCAATAATAACCCGGCGACGCTTTCCCGTCGCGCAGCACGGTGCTACCGTTTTTGAAATATCTGGGCGAATGTGGGTGGGTCGCCAGCGGGCGGCGGCGGGGGCGGGTGTGCCGAATGTGATTTCGACGACCTGGATAATCGCGGCGCTGGTCATATTCCTCGCGAAACACCTGGTCGCGGACTTCTTTTTGCAGACGGCGTGGATGGCCAACGGCAAGGAGCAGCCGACCGGCTGGTTCGCGCCCCTGCTAGCTCATGTCCTCGTGCATACGGCGGCGACGGCGCTGATCTTCGCCATCCTCGCGCCCGCCTATATCTGGATGGCGGCGGTCGATTTCGTTGTCCATTTCGCCATCGATCGCGCCAAGGGCCTGCTCAACCGCGCCTTCGACACCGGCCCGACCAAGACCGGCTTCTGGTGGCTGATCGGCATCGACCAGACCCTGCATCACCTGACCCACCTCGGCTTCGCGGTGCTGATCGCCGTCATGCACTCGACCTGAGACAATTCGCGCCTCGACACGCGTCTTGCGGCGCGCCGCCGGATTTGCGAAATAGACCCCTTTGAAATCCATTCGAAAAGAACGTCGCTATGCCTGCCTATCGCTCTCGCACCTCCACCCACGGCCGCAACATGGCCGGCGCGCGCGGCCTGTGGCGCGCTACGGGCGTCAAGGAGGGCGATTTCGGCAAGCCGATCATCGCCATCGCCAATTCGTTCACCCAATTCGTGCCGGGTCACGTGCATTTGAAGGATCTGGGTCAACTCGTGGCGCGTGAGATCGAGGCCGCCGGCGGCATCGCCAAGGAGTTCGACACCATCGCCGTCGATGACGGCATCGCCATGGGCCACGACGGCATGCTCTATTCGCTGCCCTCGCGCGAACTTATCGCCGACAGCGTCGAATACATGGTCAACGCCCATTGCGCCGACGCTTTGGTGTGCATCTCCAACTGCGACAAAATCACGCCCGGCATGCTGATGGCGGCGCTGCGGCTCAACATCCCGGCCGTGTTCGTCTCCGGCGGCCCGATGGAGGCTGGCAAGGTGGAGATCGCCGGCAAGATCAAAAAGGTCGATCTCATCGACGCCATGGTGATGGCCGCCGACGATCACTATTCCGACGCCGAGGTGAAGGCGATGGAGCGCGCCGCCTGCCCGACCTGCGGCTCCTGCTCCGGCATGTTCACCGCCAATTCGATGAACTGCCTTACCGAGGCGCTCGGCCTGTCGCTGCCCGGCAACGGCACCGTCCTCGCCACTCACGCCGACAGGAAGCGGCTGTTCGTCGAGGCCGGCCACCTCATCGTCGATCTCGCCCGCCGCTATTACGAGGAGAACGACGAGACCGCGCTGCCGCGATCCATCGCCTCCTTCAAGGCGTTCGAGAACGCGATGACGCTCGATATCTCGATGGGCGGCTCGACCAACACCGTGCTGCACTTGCTCGCCGCCGCCCACGAGGCCAAGATCGACTTCACCATGGCCGACATCGATCGCCTCTCCCGTCGCGTGCCGGTGCTGTGCAAAGTGGCGCCTTCGATAGCCGACGTGCATGTCGAGGATGTGCATCGCGCCGGCGGCATCCCCGCCATCCTCGGCGAACTCGACCGCGCCGGGCTGCTCAACCGCGACGTGGCGATGACGCACGCGCCGTCGCTGGAACACGCGCTGTCGCGCCACGACATCAAGCGCTCGACCAGCAACGCGACGCGCGAATTCTTCTCGGCGGCGCCGGGCGGCAAGCCGACGCAGGTCGCCTTCAGCCAGGCCTCGCGCTACGAAGCGCTCGACGAGGACCGCGAGACCGGCGTCATCCGCGACGCCGACCACGCCTTCTCCAAGGACGGCGGCCTGGCGGTGCTCTACGGCAACCTTGCGCTGGACGGCAGCATCGTCAAGACGGCGGGCGTCGATAGCAACAACCTCGCCTTCGAGGGCCCGGCGAAGATCTTCGACGCCCAGGACGATGCGGTGCTCGCCATCCTCAACGGCGGCGTCGTCGCCGGCGATGTCGTGGTGATTCGCTACGAGGGCCCGCGCGGCGGCCCCGGCATGCAGGAGATGCTGTATCCGACCAGCTACCTGAAATCGAAGGGCCTCGGCAAAGCCTGCGCGCTCGTCACCGACGGCCGCTTCTCCGGCGGCACCTCCGGCCTGTCGATCGGCCACGTTTCGCCGGAGGCGGAGGAGGGCGGCGCCATCGGCCTCGTCGAGGCCGGCGACCGCATCCGCATCGACATTCCGGCGCGCAAGATCGAGTTGCTGGTCTCGCAGGAGGAACTCGCCCGCCGCCGCGCCGCGATGGAAGCCAAAGGCAAGGCCGCCTGGAAGCCGGCGAAGCCGCGCAAGCGTCAGGTCTCCACCGCGCTACGCGCCTACGCCGCCTTCGCCACCAGCGCCGCACGCGGCGCGGTGCGCGAAGTGCCCTGAGCGCATCAACCGCGCCGCTGTGGCCTCCGCGGGGGACCGGCGGTGAGGTCAGACGAGCGCGCCGCCCTCGCGCGCCCAGCCGAGGACGCCGCCCTTGTAGTGCCAGATGTCTTTGAAGCCGGCGGCGCGCGCCCGCTTCAGCGCCGTCATCGAGCGATTGCCGGAGCGGCAAACCAGCACGATCGGTTTGTCGCGCGGCAGTTGCTCGGGATCGAAGGCGGAGAGCGGCAGCAATTGGCTGCCCTCGACATGCCCGGCCTCGAACTCGTGCGGCTCGCGCACGTCGACCAGCGCCACGGCGCCGTCATTAAGCGCCTTGGCGAGCGCGGCGTAGGTAATTTCGTCGTCGTTCGCGCCGCCGCGATCGAGTGTGTTCACGCTCAAGTGCCTTCTCCCGCGATGCCGTTCGCCGCCCTTTAGCGCGTGACGCCTTGCCGGCGCAAATGCGGCCGTCTAACGTCGCCAGCATGGCCCTCAATCTCGCGAACCGCGTCTACAACCACACGTTCCGCATCGACCCGATCGTGCGCACGCTGCTCGACACCGACTTTTACAAACTGTTGATGTCGCAAATGATCTGGAAGCTGCACCGCGAGCGGCGGGTGACCTTCCAACTCATCAACCGCACCGACAGCGTGCGCCTGGCCGATATCGTCGACGAGCGCGAGCTGATCGACCAGCTCGATTTCGCCCGCGGCCTGCGGCTGGCCAAGAACGAGCTGATCTGGCTTGTCGGCAACACCTTCTACGGCACGAAGCAGATTTTCGAGCCCGCCTTCATCGAGTGGTTTTCCAGCTTCAGCCTGCCCGAATACGAGCTGACCAAGCGCGACGGCCAATATGAACTGCGCTTCGAGGGGCCGTGGTGCGAGACGACGATGTGGGAGATCCCGGCGCTCGCCATCATCAACGAACTGCGGGCGCGGGCCGCCATGCGCGCCATGAGCCGCTTCGATCTCGACGTGCTCTATGCGCGGGCCAAGGCCAAGCTGTGGAGCAAGGTCGAGCGGCTGCGCGCGCTGGAACGCGAGGGGCCGCTGCGCATCAGCGATTTCGGCACGCGCCGCCGCCACAGTTTCCTCTGGCAGCGCTGGTGCGTGGAGGCGTTGCAGGAGGGGCTCGGCGACACTTTCATCGGCACCTCCAACGTCAAGCACGCGATGGACACCGGCCTGGAGGCGATCGGCACCAACGCCCACGAATTGCCGATGGTCTATGCCGCGCTCGCCAATTCCGACGCGGAGCTGCGCGACGCACCCTATAACGTGCTGCGCGACTGGGCCAACATGTACGGCGGCAACCTGCTGGTGGTGCTGCCGGATTGTTTCGGCACTACTTCGTTCCTGGCCCGCGCCCCCGATTGGGTGGCGGACTGGAAGGGCGCGCGCCCGGATTCGAAATCGCCGATCGACGCCGCTTACGAGCTTATCGCCTGGTGGCGTAGCCGCGGCCGTGACCCGCTCGAAAAGCTCATCGTGCTGTCGGACGCGATGGACGTCGACGCCACCGAGCACGCCGCCCGGGCGCTGCGCGGCAAGGCCAACCTGTCGATTGGCTGGGGCACCAATCTCACCAACGATTTCAAGGATTGCGCGCCGGCCGGCGCCGACGGCGATCTGGCGGCGATCTCGCTGGTCTGCAAGGTGGTCGAGGCCGACGGCCGGCCGACGGTGAAGCTGTCCGACAATCCTAACAAGGTGCTGGGGCCGCCCGACGAGATCGCCCGCTATATCCAGGTATTTGGCGCCGAGGGGATGAGCGCGACGCCGGTGCTGGTGTAGGGGGTTTTGGCTGAGCTTGGCGTGCGCCATTGCGAACATCAACCCACCGGCATGCGAAGGGTGAAGCGGGTTTCTTGCCGCGTCGACTCGACGCCGAGCGTACCGCCGTGCGCCTTGGCGATTTCATTGGCGATGTAGAGACCCAATCCCAGACCTTCCCGTTTGTTTGACCGAGCGGCGCCACGGAAAAACGGACGGAACAAACGCCCCAGCGCGACCGGCGGGATCGGCTCACCGGCGTTGGATACGGAAAGCTCAAAACAGCCTGCGCCACTCACCGCCCGCGCACGAATGGGTTCGGTCGTTGAGCCGTGGGTATGGGCGTTGCCCAGAAGGTTCGAGCAGAGCTGGGCAATTCGGCTAAGATCGCAATTGATCGGCTCGGCCAGATTGAATTCCATCTCAACCACCCGATCCGGCGCGCTGGCGGTCAATTCGGCGACGACTTGACGCAGGGTCGCCTCGACGGGCGCATTGGCGTTGCGGTCGAGCAACAGACCGCCGCCGAGGCGCCCACGCGCGAAATCAAGCACGTCATCGATGAGCGCCGACATGCGCTGTCCGCTGTCCTCCATCATGCGAACCAACGCTACCGCTCGGTCGTTCAGCGGCATTTTCATCAGCAGTTGAGCGCCCGCTAGCATAGCGGCGAGGGGATTGCGCAAATCGTGCCCGAGAACCGCAATGAACTGCTCGCGCAATACCGCGTTGGCGCGCTCGTCGCGCAAGGCTACCTCCATCGCACGCTGCTCGGTGAGGTCGCGCGTCACCTTGGCGAAGCCGATCAGCTTGTCGTCTTCATGCACGGGGCTGACCACCACGCTAGCCCAGAAGCGGCTTCCGTCCTTGCGACAGCGCCAACCCTCAGCGGCGTAGTGCCCGCGCTCGAAGGCTGTTTTCAATACTTGCTCAGGGAGGCCGTGGGCTCGGTCTTCCTCGGTGTAGAAACAGGAGAAATGCTGGCCAATTATCTCTTCGGCGGCATAGCCCTTTATCCTTTCGGCCCCGGTGTTCCAGCTCATCACCCGGCCTTCGGGATCCAGCATATAAATGGCGTAATCCATCACTCCCCAGATGAGGAGGCTGGAAATCGATCCGACGCTGCTTCTTTCCACTTGCGCCCTGCCCCGCGTTGGCTCGATCCAAGCCGTTCTCGCACCCGGCTCGGAGAGTGACTTCAGGCTATACTACGCTCCTTTTCAGTTTTCCCGCAAAAGCTCCTACTCTTTTTTCACCGCTCGCTGAGTGGGCGCAGCATTTTCAAAACAACTTCCCGAACCCCGCGGGTTCGCGGGGCTCGAATCGATGTTCCAAATGTCTTGCCCCCCGCGAACGTCCGCTACAGGCGTAAACTCGCCGCGCAGAAATCATACGACCGGGCGAAAATCGGCAGATCTTTGCCACTAGGCCCACAAGCCCCGCTACCCCTGGCGGCGGCGCCGCCCTATCTGATAACCTACCTCCTCCCGGGACGACTCGAAGCCCGGCCCCTGGAACGCCGCATGTCCGCCATCGCCTTCCCGACGCCCGATCCCGCCATTCTGGCGCGCGCCGACGCCATCCGGGCAGCGCTCGCCGCCGCGCTGCCGGCCGAATGCGTCATCACCGACGAGGCCGGCCGGCGCGCCTTCGAGACCGATGCGCTCACCGCCTATCGCCGCCTGCCGCTCGCCGTCGTGCTGCCGCGCAGCACCGAGGAAACGGCGCTCGCCGTCAAGCTCTGCCGCGAACAAGGCGTCAATATCGTGCCGCGCGGCGCCGGCACCTCGCTGGCCGGCGGCGCGGTGCCGCAGGAGGACGCCGTCGTCATCGGCCTCTCGAAGATGAACCGCATCTTGGAGGTCAACTATGCCGACCGCTACGCCCGCGTCGAAGCCGGCGTCACCAATCTCGCCATTTCCGAGGCGATGGCGGCGGATGGCTTCTTCTACGCCCCCGACCCCTCCTCGCAGCTCGCCTGCACCCTTGGCGGCAATGTCGCCAACAATTCCGGCGGCGCCCATTGCCTCAAATATGGCGTCACCAGCAACCACCTGATGGGCGTCAGGCTCATCACCTGCGAGGGCGAGGTCGTCGATATCGGCGGCCCGGCGCTCGACCCGGCGGGCCTCGATTTCCTCGGCCTGATCTGCGGCGCCGAGGGGCAACTCGGCATCGTCACCGAGGCCTTTGTGCGCATCCTGCCGCTGGCTGAGGGGGCGCGCCCGGCGCTGTTCGGCTTCGACCACGCCGAGGACGCCAGCCGCTGCGTCGCCGCGATCATTGGCGCCGGCATTCTGCCGGTGGCGATGGAATACATGGACAAGCTCGCCATCGAGATCACCGAGAATTTCGCCCACGCCGGCTATCCGCTTGACGTCGAGGCGATGCTGATCGTCGAATGCGAGGGCTCGACGCCGGAGATCGACGCCGAGTTCGCACGCATCCTCGACATCGCGCGCCAGCACAAGGTGCGCGTGGTGCGGGAATGCCAGTCGGCGATGGAGGCGGCGCAAATCTGGAAAGGCCGCAAGTCGGCCTTCGGCGCCACCGGGCGCATCGCCGACTACATCTGCATGGATGGCACGGTGCCGACCGGGCGGCTGCCCGAGGCGCTGCGCCGGGTCGGCGAAATCTGCGCCGAAGCGGGCCTGCGCGTCGCCAATGTGTTCCACGCCGGCGACGGCAACATGCACCCGCTGATCCTCTATAACATCAACGATCCCGCCGAGCAGGAGAAGGCCGAGCACGTCGGCGAGCGGGTGCTGGCGATGTCGGTGGAACTCGGCGGCTGCCTCACCGGCGAGCACGGCGTCGGCCTGGAGAAGCGCGATTTGATGAGCAAGCAATTTTCGCCGCAGGAACTGGCGCAGCAAAAGGCGGTGCGCGCGGTGTTCGACCCCGAGGGCCGCTTCAACCCGGCCAAGGTGTTTCCGCTAGAGGAGCGCGCCGCGTGACATTCGCCCCCGCCGACGCGCGCGAGGCGGCCGAGATCGTGCGCGCCGCCGAGGCCCCGTTCGACATCGTCGGCGGCGCGACGCGCGGCTTCGGGCGCCCGCCCGCCGGCGAGGCCCGCCTGTCGAGCGCCGGGCTCAGCGGCGTCATCTTCCACGAGCCGGCCGAGATGACGCTGCGCGCCCGCGCCGGGACGCCGGTGCGCGAGGTCGAGGCGCGCCTCGCCGCGGCCGAGCAGATGCTGCCGTTCGAGCCGATGGACCCGCGCCCGCTGTTCGGAACCACGGGCGAGCCGACCGTCGGCGGTCTGGTGGCGAGCGGGCTCGCCGGGCCGCGTCGGCTGAGCGCCGGCGCGGTGCGCGACAACGTGCTCGGCATCGAGTTCGTCAACGGCCGCGGCGAGATCATCCGCGCCGGCGGCCGGGTGACGAAGAACGTCACCGGCCTCGATCTCGTGAAGATCAGTTGCGGCGCGCTCGGCACGCTCGGCCTCATCACCGAGGCGACGTTCAAGCTGCTGCCGCGCCCACGCGCGCAATCCACCATCGTCATCCGCCGCCTCGACGACATCCGCGCCACGCAGGCGATGGCGCGCGCGCTCGGCTCGCCGTTCGGCGTCAGCGGCGCGGCGACGATCCACGCCGGCATGGGCCGCGAATTCCCGCGCACGCTGCTGCGCGTCGAAGGCTTCGAGGATTCGGTCGCCTATCGCGCCGAGCGGCTGATCGCGCTGCTTGCCGATTTCGGCGCCAAACATGCGTTGATCGGCGAGGATTCGCAGCGCATCTGGCAAGCCATCCGCGACGGCGCCTTCCTCGCCGAGCCCACCGAGCGCGCTGTCTGGCGAGCGAGCCTCAAACCCTCCGACGCGCCGTCCGCGCTGGCCGCGCTCGGGGAAAACGCCCACGCCTCGCTGATCGATCTCGGCGGCGGCCTCATCTGGTTCTCGACCGACCCGACGCCGCAGGCGGCAGCGCGAGTGCGCGCCGCGCTCGGCGGCTTTCCCGGCCACGCCGAACTGGTCCGCGCCGACGCCGGGCTGAAGGCGCGCGCCGACGTGTTCACGCCGCTGACGCCGGCGCTGGCGCGGCTGACGCGCGGCGTCAAACGGAGCCTCGATCCCAGGGCCCTGTTCAACCCCGGCCGCATGTACGCGAGCGCCTGATGCAGACCCATTTCAGCCCCGAACAGCTCGCCGATGCGCATGTCGCCGATCTCGAAAAAATCATCCGCTCCTGCGTGCATTGCGGCTTCTGCACCGCCACCTGCCCGACCTATGTCGTCGGCCGCGACGAGCGCGACAGCCCGCGCGGACGCATCTATCTCATCAAGGAATTGCTGGAGACCGGCCGCGCGCCGGACGCCCATGACGTCGAGCCGCTCGACCATTGTCTGTCCTGCCTGTCCTGCGAGACCACCTGCCCTTCCGGCGTCACCTACCGCCGGCTGATCGACCACGCGCGCATCGAGGTCGAAACGCGCTATGCGCGCGATCCCCTCGACCGGGCGCTGCGCAGCCTGCTGGTCTGGCTGTTGCCGCATCGCCGCCGCTTCCGGGCCGCGATCGGGCTGGCCAAGCTCGGCCGGCCGTTGGCGCCGTTGCTGGCGCGTCTGCCGCAGGTCGGGCCACGGTTGGAGGCGATGCTGCGCCTCGCGCCGGCGCGCCTGCCGCCGCGCGACGGCAGCGAGCGGCCGGGGGTGTTCAAGGCCCCCGGCAGCGCGCCCGGCCGCCGCCGCGTCGCGCTGCTGACCGGCTGCGCGCAATCGGTGCTGGCGCCTGAGATCAACGCGGCGGCGATCCGGGTGCTCAACCGCGCCGGCATCGACGCCGTCCTGGCGAAGGGCGAAGGCTGCTGCGGTTCGCTTGCCCATCACCTGGGCCGCGAGGCGACGGCGCGGGCTTCGGCGCGCGCCCTTATCGACGTTTGGATGCGCGAGATCGACGGCGACGGGCTCGACGCCATCCTCGTCACCGCCTCCGGCTGCGGCGCAACGATCAAGGATTACGGCGTCCTGCTCGCCGACGATCCCGCCTATGCCGACAAAGCCGCGCGGGTGGCGGCGCTGGCGAAAGACCCGAGCGAATATCTGCTCGGGCTCGAACTCGCCTTCCCCGCGCCGCGCCGGCTGCGCGCCGCCTACCATTCGGCCTGCTCGCTGCAACACGGGATGAAAATCCTCGACGCGCCGAAGAAGCTGCTGGCGGCGGCCGGCTTCACCGTACTGACGCCGGCGGAGGCGCATCTGTGCTGCGGCTCGGCCGGGGTTTATAATATCCTGCAACCGAAGATCGCCGACGAGTTGCGTGATCGCAAAGCGCGTAACCTCCAGCGTTTGCGCCCCGACGTCATCGCCGCCGGCAACATCGGCTGCCTGACGCAAATCGGCTCGGCGACGCCAACGCCGGTGGCCCATATCGTCGAACTCGTCGATTGGGCGCAAGGCGGCCCGGCGCCGACCGGCGTGACGGAGCGCGCCCTGTCAGCTAGCTGACGGCCGCGTAATCCGCCACTGTGCGCCGCGCGCCCTTGGCGATCAACGCCGCCAGCGCCGAGGTTACGGCGGCGAGAAAACGCGGGTCGGCGGCGAGGTCGGCGCCGAACACTTCGCCGACCGCCGCCAGCGCCGGCGCCAGCCGCGTCGCCTCCAGGCCCTGGCGCTCCGCAATCGCCTTCAGCCGCGCCGCCAGCGGGTCGCGCACGTCGATCGCGCGGCCCTGCTCATCGACGCCAACGACGTAGCGCATCCATGCCGCCACCCCGAGCGCCAGGCGCTCGATCGGCTGGCCGGCGGCGAGCCGCGCGCGGGCGGTTTCCAGCAGCCGCTGCGGCAATTTCTGCGAGCCGTCCATGGCGATCTGCCACGTGCGGTGACGCAGCGCCGGATTGCGGAAGCGCGCCAGCAAGCGGGCGATATAGGGATCGAGATCGCCAGTGGCGCGCGCATCGAGCGTCGGCGCGGCCTCTTGCGTCATCAGCCCGGCGACGAGGCCAGCGAGGTTTTCGTCGGCCATCGCCTCGGCGACGGTCTCGTAGCCGGCGAGATAGCCGAGATAGGCAAGCGCCGAATGGGCGCCGTTGAGTAGCCGCAGCTTGGCGAGTTCGAACGGCGCGACATCGCCGACCAGCGTTGCGCCGCTGTCCTCGAAGCGCGGCCGGCCGCTGGGGAAGCGATCCTCGATCACCCATTGCGAGAACGGCTCGCTGACGACCGGCCAGGCGTCCTCGACGCCGAGGCCGGCGGCAATCCGCGCGCGGTCCTCGTCCGTCGTCGCCGGCACGATGCGATCCACCATCGTCGAGGGAAAAGCGACCTCGCCGCTCACCCAGCGGCCGAAGTCGGCATCGCGCAATTGCGCCAGGCGCGCGATCACGGCGCGCGCGGTGACGCCATTGCTCGGCAGGTTGTCGCAACTGACGATGGCGAACGGCGCTGTCCCCGCCGAGCGGCGGCGCGCCAGCGCCTCGACCAGAAAACCCGGCGCGCTCCTCGGCGTCCGCGGATTGGCGAGGTCGTGGCGGATGTCGGGATGAAGCTCGTCGAGTTGGCGCGCGGCGGGGTCGTGGCAATAGCCCTTCTCCGTCACCGTCAGCGTGACGATGCGCACGGCGGGATCGCTCATCGCGGCGAGCAACGCCTCGCCGGCGCCGACGAGTTGGCGCAGCGCGCCGATGACGCGCAGATCCTCGCCGGCCTCGCTGCGCACTGAGAGCGCATAGAGCCGGTCTTGCGGATCGAGCGCCCGGCTGGTCTGCGGCGAGCGCAGACTGGCGCCGCAAATCGCCCATTGCGTCTCGCCCGCCGCCAGCCGATCGTCGAGATAGACCGCCTGATGGGCGCGATGAAAGGCGCCGACGCCGAGGTGGACGACGCCGACGCGCACCGCCGCGACGTCATAACGCGGCCGCGCCACCGTCGCCGGCAGGCGGTCGAGCGTGTTCAGCGATAAGCGGCTCATGTCACTGGCTCCCAGCGTGCGCGACGGTGTGGGTCGGGCTGACGAAGTCTAGCGCGATCCACCGGCGGCGGAAGGGCAGCGCCAAGCGCCGTCCAGCAGGAGGATGCATTAACCCCTGTCGAAATTAGCGCCCAGTTGGGGCCGCGGCCGCCGACGTCCGCCGGCCCTCGAAGGCGGCGACGATCCGCTCGGCGAGCGCTCTCTCGCTTTCCGCGACGCCCAAACCGCAGAGGATCGGCACGCCGGACGCCCCGCGCACCTTGAGGGCGAAGGTCGAGTCCACCCCGTCCGCCACAATGTCGAGGGTTATCTGAAGCCGGCGGCGCCCCGCTAGTCGTTTGATCTCGTGGTCGATGGAATCGCCGCCGCGAAGCTCATGGCGCCAGTGGCGATCGGACGACAGGGTCATCCGACCCGCGCTGCTCTGGTGCGACCAACGGGCGGCGCGGCAGTGCGAGGCGTTGACCGATCGTCTCGGCGGTCTCGATGCTTTGCTGGCGCTCTCCAACAATCGCACGTTGCCCGGCTTCACCGGCGGAAAATTTCTCTGGTTGGCGGAGCACGAACCGGCCGTGACGGCGAGGCTGCGGCGCTTTCTCAACCCCAAGGACTTCCTGCGCCTGCGAATGACCGGCGTCCACGCCACCGACGTTTCGGACGCTTCGGGGACGGGCTTGTTTGACGTGCGCCGCCGCCGCTGGTCGCCGCCCTTGCTGGCCGCAGTCGGTCTCGACGAGGCGCAGGCGCCGCCGGTCTTCGAGTCGCACGAGATCGCTGGACGGCTGTCGCCAGAGGTCGCGGCGCGCTGGGGCCTGCCGGCCGGCACGCCGGTCGTGGCAGGAGGCGGCGACTCCGTCATGCAGACGACGTCCATGGGAGTCGTCGAGGCGGGCAGCGTCGGCACCACGATCGGCGCCGCCGGCATCGTCGGCGGCGCGGCGCGAGTGTGCCCGGAGAATAGCGGCGGCCGTTTGCAAATCTCCTGCGGCAATGCGCCGGACCGATAGCATGTGATGGGCGTCGCGCTTTCTGCGGGAGGCGCCTTTCAGTGGCTCCGCGAGGCCGTCCAGCGGCTGGCGCCGGGCGGCGTCGATTATCCGGGGTCGGTGCGGCTGGCCGAGGAGACCCCGGCCGGCGCGGAGGGTCTGCTGTTCCTGCCCTATCTCATGGGCGAGCGTTGCCCGCATGTGGCGCCCGATGGGCGCGCGGCTTTCGTCGGCCTTACGCGCAGCCACCACATCGGCCACATGTCTCGCGCCGTGATGGAAGGGGCGGTCCTCAATCTGCGCGCCATTCTCGATCTTTTCGCCGAAGCGGGGCTGCCTTGCGATCGCCTTCGCGCCTCCGGGGGCGCGACGGTCTCGTGCTTCTGGCTCCAGCTTCTCGCCGATGTCGCCGGCCGTCCGGTCGCCACGGTCTCTGGCGCCTCGGAGGGCGGGGCCTACGCCGCCGCGCTTCTGGCGGGCGTCGGCGTGGGGCGATGGTCCGTTCTCGACGAGGCGGTCGCGATCGCCTCCGAGACCGCACATGCAACGCCCGATCCGGCGCGCGCGAGGCTGTATGATCGGCTTCATCCCATAAGCAAATCGCTTTATCGGACGCTGCGGGGCGCCTTCGTCGAGCTCGCCGCTGTGGCCGATGACGCGGGCGAGACAAGGGCTGGCGCATGAAGGCCGCAATCTTTGACCTGGACGGGACCTTGGTGGACAGCGCCCCCGACATCACTCACGCGATCAATCGCCTGCTGGCCGGTCGCGGCGCGCCGCCGCAGGAGGTCTCGTTCGTCGAGACGTTCATCGGCGAGGGAGCGCGGGCGCTAGTCGCCAAGCTATATGCCGCCCTTTCGCTCAGCGCGGCAGACCTGGACAGGGAGGTCGCCTCCTATCTCGCCTATTATCGCGATCGTCCGGTCACCGATTCCAGGCTCTATTTCGATGCCGCCGAAGCGCTGCGGGCTTTGCAGGCTGCGGGCGTTCGCCTTGGCGTGTGCACCAACAAGCAGCAGGAGCTCGCCGAGGTGGTCCTCGATCGCTTCGGCCTGCTGAACCGCATGTCCGTAGTCGTCGGCGCCGATACGACTCCCTACAGCAAGCCAGACCCGCGCCCGCTCCTGCACGCGCTCGGCGCGCTCGGCGTCGAGGCGAAGGACGCGGTCTTCGTCGGCGATTCGCAGATCGATCTCGCCTGCGCGCGGGCTGCCGGCGTCCCCTGTCGGATCGTCGATTGGGGGACCGGCCGCGGCGTTGAAGTTGATGACGGTTCGCGCCTCGCCAGATTCGGCGATCTGTTGCCTGCGACCTAGAGGCTTGCCATGCTCAAACAGGTGGCCATGGCGCGCGACAGCCTCAGCAAGGCGGACTTTAGGCTGGCCGAGATCATTCTGAAGCAGCCAGAAGACGTAATCACGATGAGCATGGCGGATCTGAAGAAGGCCGCCGGCGTCAGCGATCCGACCATCGTCAGGTTCTGCCGGCGGTTCGGCTGTAGCGGCTATCAGGAGTTCAAGGTCCGGCTCGCCCAGGACTTGTCGCCGGAGCCGCCGTTCACGCACCAGCCGATCGGACCGGCAGATAGCGTCGCCGAGGCGGTGAGCAAGATCCTTAGCAACTCGATGAACGGGATCAAGCGTTTCGCCAGCGACGTCGACCCCGCGGCGGTGGAGATCGCGGCGGAGCGCTTGATGAAGGCGCGATCCATCTTCCTTCTGGGCCTCGGCATATCGGAGACCGTCGCGTTCGACGCAGAACACAAGCTGTTCCGCCTCGGCTTGCATTGTCGCACGGTTTTCGATGCCCAGCGGCAGATGCTGCTCGCGCCGACTTTGCGCGCCGACGAGACCGTGATCTTCTTTTCGCACTCGGGCGCGACGCGCACGCTCGTAAGCGTCGCGTCAATAGCGAAGGCCAACGGCGTCAGCACCATTGCGATCACCGCGCCGCGCTCCCACCTCGCGAAGGTGTGCGACGTCACGATCGCCGTGCAGCGTTACGAGCACAGCGAACTCTACACGCCTTTGACAGCTCGGCTGAACCACTTCCTCGTAGTGAACATGCTAGTGGCCGCGGTCGGACTGAAGCAGGGGCGCAAGACGCCCGACAACCTGACCGCGCTCGACCCGTGGTTGACCGAAAAGTTCATGGACTGACCGCAGGAGCAGTGAGGCGTGCAACCGAAGACCGAGCAGGACAAGGCGAAGATCGCCGCCGGCCACAAGGCTATCGAGCGCTATCTCAGGGACGGCATGCAGATCGGCCTGGGCTCCGGCACGACCTCGCACTGGTTCGTGCGGGCGCTCGGCGAGAAAGTGCGGGAGGGCTTGAGGATTTCCGGCGTGCCGACGTCGAACGCCACCCGCGAGGTGGCGGCGGAAGCCGGCGTGCCGCTGCTCGATCTCAACGACGTGACCGAGCTTGATCTGACCATTGACGGTCCCGACGAGGTCGATATCGCCGGCCGCATGATCAAGGGCGGCGGCGCTTGCCTGCTGTGGGAGAAGATGGTGGCGCGCGCCTCAAAACGCATGATCTGCATCGCCGACGACACCAAGCTAGTGGAAACCCTCGGCAAGTTTCCGCTGCCGATCGAGGTGATCCGCTTCGGCTGGAAGAACACGGCGCATCAAATGCGAAAGCTGTTGCGCGAGTTCGGCTACGCCGACGCGCCGATCCGGCTGCGCGGCGGGGAGGCGAACCCGATTCTAACGGACAGCGCACACTACATCCTGGATTGTAGCCTGGAAAAGATCGGCGATCCCGATCGCCTAGCGCCGCGCTTCAACGAGATTCCCGGCGTCGTCGAGCATGGGCTATTCGTGGGAATCGCCAACGAGATTATCCTCGGGCGCCCGGATGGCCGCGTCGACGTTCTGGTGGTCCCATAGTGCGGCGGCCTAAGCGTCGCTTTTGCGGAGGAAGCCCGTGTATCTCGATCGTTTCAAGCTTGACGGAAAAACCGCCGTCGTTACCGGCGCGGCGCGCGGCATCGGGCTAGCGATCGTCGACGCGCTGAGCGAGGCCGGCGCCGCCGTCGTCCTGACCGACATGGACGGCGGCGCGGCGAAGCGCGCCGGCGAGGCGCTTGCGCAAAAGGGCCGGACGGTGACCGCCGAGAAGCTCGACGTAACCGATCCGAGGCTGGTGGAGCAACTGCACGCGCGCCTGCTTGAGCGCGTCGGGCGCATCGACATTCTCGTCAACAACGCGGGAATCGCGATCTCCAACCGCCCTGCGGAGACCATGGACGATCAGACCTGGTTGAAAGTGATGGACGTCAACCTCAACGGCGTCTTCTGGTGCTGCCGCGCGTTCGGCAAAGCCATGCTGGAGATGGGCGGGGGAACGATCGTCAATATCGGTTCGATGTCGGCGCAGATCGTCAACCGGCCGCAGGAGCAGGCCCAATATAACGCCTCGAAAGCGGCGGTGCATCATCTGACGCGCTCGCTGGCGGCGGAATGGGCGGGGCGGAACGTGCGCGTGAATGCGGTGGCGCCCACCTATATAGAGACCGATCTCACAAAGTTCGTCTACGACGATCCCAAGATGATGGCCCACTGGATCGGCGGCACGCCGATGGGCCGCATGGGCCAGCCCGACGAAATCGCCAGCGTAGTGCTGTTTCTTGCGAGCCCGGCGTCGAGCCTGATGACCGGCTCAATCGTCAGCGCGGACGCGGGCTACACGCTTTGGTAGCCTATCGACGCCAAGTATAAGGAGGCTGTCATGTTCGTCACGCCGAGCGGCGACAAGGTTTTCATAGTCGATGGTGGGCATATCCACCTCTGGGACGCCCGTGCGGAGAACCGCCGCAACCGCTACGGGCTCAGTTTCATCGAAAGCTTCTGGGGCGCCCACGTCGGGATGACGCCGATCGAACAGCGCTGGGATTTCGACCGATTCTGCCACTACGGCGTAGAAGGCGCGGCGAAGAGCAGTGATCCGGCTTGTCGACCATTTCGCGGCAGGCACGATCAATCGCGGCGTGGCTGCTGGTGTTGATTTCTCTGCCGCGTTTGCTGGCGAGGCCGACGCCGACTTGAGCGAAATCCGCCGAGCCTTTCTCGATCGAGCCTTTTTGAGCCGTCAGGAAAGACTGCTGCGGTTGTGTGAGCCGCGCTTTGGCGTTGACGCGACGCTGGATATGACCATGCAGCAACTCGAAGCGCTCGCGCATCACGAGGATATGGAGTTGCATGGCGCCGCCATCCGCTATCTCGGGCTCCGTCGGGACAAGGAACTCGGCGCGCCGGCGTTCGTCACCCTCGACGGCGGACGCATAGCGCCGCAGGACTATCCGAGCCACTTGCGAATGATCCGGCGGGTGCGCGGAGCGGCGGACGCCAACGCCGAGATGTGTCGTATGCTCCTGCAAGCGCGGATCTCGCACCCCGTGCCGCTTGCGCGCGCCGGAGAGGTGCAGGGCGATCTGCTTGAGCAGGAGGGCGGCGGCTCCGCGCGGCGCGCGAACAGTCCGTGAGCGGCCAAAAGCGCTAGGAGATTACGGTGTATTCGGTTTTCATGGAGTCAATCGCCTTCCAGTCCCACCTAATTCCGACACCAACTTCGTCTGAAGGAACCGCATATCCATCGACGAGCTGAATCTTAGACTCGGTCGCTGCGTCTAGCTGCGGAATAAACTCCACCCATGTCGCATTGGGAACCGCCGCGCAAAGCCCGACATGAAGCTCCATAAGATAGTGTGGGCAAACCTGCATATTGAATGTTTCGGCGAGGTGCGCCGTTTTGAGCCATGGCGTAATGCCGCCGATGCGGGCCACGTCCACCTGTACGATTGAGCAACCGCCACGTTGCAGATATTCGCGGAAGTGCGAGGGGTGGTACAGCGACTCGCCAATCGCGATTGGTATCGACGTCGATCGCGATAGCCGCACGTGTCCATCGATATCCTCGGCCGGCATCGGCTCCTCGAACCAAGCGAGGTCGAACTCCTCGAACCGCTTGGCGCGCCGGATCGCCTCAGAGACGGTGAACGCCTGATTGGCGTCGACCATTACCTCGAAATCCAGCCCAAGCGCGCCCCGGACCGCGGCGAGACGCGCAACGTCCTCGGCGACATGGGGTTGCCCGACTTTAACCTTGAAACCGCGAAAACCCGCCTCGCGCGCCTCGATCGCATGGTCAACCAGTTGCTGAGTTGTGAAGTTGAGCCAGCCCCCCTCCGTATTGTAGACCGGCACGCGCCGCTGCGCGCCGCCGGCGACGAGATGAAGAGGCGCGTTCGCCCGCTTACAACGCAGATCCCACAACGCGACGTCGATGGCAGCCAGGGCGAGGCTCACGGTCGCGCCGACCGAATTCGCGTGTGTGAAGAAGAACAGGCTCTTCCAGATCTCCTCAACCATCGAAGCGTCGCGGCCGATCAGCCACGGGGCCATGTAGTCGCGGATGAGCGCGACGACCGCCGAACCGCCGGTTCCGATCGTATAGCTGTAGCCCGTGCCCTCGGCCCCATCGTCCGTCCAGACGCGGACCATCGGCGTTTCCTGTTTACTGAAGGCCTGGATAGCGTCGCTGCGCGCCACTTTAGCCGCCAGATCGACCCGGAAGACTTCAACTCGCGTGATTTTCGGCATGGACTTTCCTTATGCGCAGCGGAGCTCTCGACGCGCGATGTTCAGAGGCGATAGAGCCGCTCGGCGTTGTCGTGAAATAGCCTCTCCTTCTCCGAATCGCTAAAGCCCTTCGTAATTTCGAAGAACGCGCGATAGAGCGTCGCAAAATCGCTGTAGATTTTGTCAACGGGGAAATTGCTCGCGAACATCGAGCGGTCCACCCCGAAGAAATCGATCGTCTCAAGCACAAACGGCAGGATGCTTTCGGTCGTCCAGTTCCAATCGACCATTCCGAGGCCCGAGATCTTTACGGTCACGTTGTCGCAAGCGGCGAGCGCGCGCATGCCTTTGCGCCATTGCTCCAGCCCGCCTGCGTCGCGATCCACCGGCATACCAGCGTGATTGAGGATGATCGACATGTCGGGGTGTCGCCGGGCGACCGCCGCGGCATCCAGCATCTGAGACGGATAGAGCTGCATGTCAAACGATAGATTGAACTTCCGAAGCAGCGCGAAGCCCGCTAGCCAGGCAGGATCAGTCAGCAGGTCCGAGCGGTCGATGTAGGTGAGCGACGGGTTCTTGTGCCAGTTAAGAATGTCCCTTACGCCACGCACGATCTTGAACTGACATTGGCGCTCCAGAACCCTTTCGACATCGGGTTGATGTAAGGCCACCCGCACGACTGCGCCGTGCGGAAAGCCTTGCGAGTCTGATAATTCTTGAAGCCATGCGGTCTCCTCGACAGGGTCCGCGGCGATCGCTTCGACATGGACAGACTTGACGATATTGAAGCCCTCGACATCGGCGCGATAGTCCGGGATCAGATAATCGTGCGCGATACGGGCGAGGTCACCCGCGACGCTGGGCCCCAGAGGGCGCTTCGTGAGCCAGGGATAACCCTGGGCGGCGTCCAGCTTCCAAAAATGCTGATGTGGGTCAATAATGCGTAACTGGGGCATGACTTTCGGGTCCGCGCTTCAAAACGGATGGATGGGATCGGCGCGTGGCGTCGATCCCTATGCAGGTCAATCGCGAGCGCTATTTGCCCATCGCGTCATTCATCGTCAGACCAAGATCGGCGCCGGGAATATCGATACCGGGATAAGTGCCGGCGGGAAGGTCGGGAAAGACGTTGACGCCGACTTTTGCGGTGTCCGACGTCATGACGGGAATCGGCACGACGATATCGCGCGCGACCTTCTTCTTATCAAGGATATCGACAGCCACTTTCAACGCGTAGGCGCCGAGGCTTGGAGGATCCCCAACCGAAATGCCGCGCAAGCCTTGATCCTTGTATTTCAAGAGCGCGACGCGCCAACCGTTGGAATCGTCGCCGCTCATCGGGACGAGCGGTCGATGCAAATTGAGAAAGGCCTGCAACGCGCCATAAGAGCCGTACTGATTGAGGACCCCGTCGACCTTGGGATGTGCGATCAATGCCTTGGTGACTTCGCTCTCACTGACGCTGTCATCCCATTTGCCAAACACCTCTGCAACGACGTGAATGCCAGGGTACTTTTTCAGCACCGCCATGGAGCCGTCATAGATCTCCTTGTCGCCGCCAATGCCCGCGACCCCCCGATTCACTATAATGTCGCCCTTGCCGTGCAGTTCGTCGGCAAGCCATTGCGCCTGAAGTTCGCCGAACTTCGCAAAATCCACATGCACCCGATATGCGTCTGGAGAGGAAACCGGGTGATCGAAGGCGATGACCGGAATGTTGCGCGCGGTCGCCTGCGCGATGACTGCGTCGAGACCATGTTCAGAGGCGGGATTGACCAGAATTGCGTCAACGCGGCGCGCGATCATGTCGTTCATGACGGCGATCTGACGTTGCACTTCGACGCCAGAACTAGTGACCGAAAGCACGACCCTGCCCTTGAGCGCACGCGCAGCGTAAGCCTTAGCCAGGTTTATCGATTCAATTCGCCATTGATTGCCGATGTACGAATTGCTGAGTGCAATCTGATACGGCTTTTGCTCCGCGGCTGCTAGGCCTATCGCGCCAAATGACATCAGGACGCCAATTGCGGCGGATAGAAGGGTCTGATGACGGATGCCCATATCGGCTGTCTCCTCTCCATTTGGCGCGTCGCCTCGAGCGTCGGAGGTGCGCCGCAAAGCCCTCTACCGGAGCCGTAGGACGCCATCTGATCTTCTAGAATATCAGTTGTCAAGAGCGACGTCGCAAGCTAGGGTTCCCGCGTCGGTGCAGCGGTGTCGTCGACTCGCGGGCGGCCCGTAGTTGGGTGCAGGGAGGTGACGTACAGGTGTCCTTGACAAGGATAGCCGCGACGCAGATTCGCGATGCGATTGTTTCCGGGCGCCTCGCCTTCGGCGAGCCACTTTCGGAGGCGCAGTTGGCCGCCGCATTTGGCATGAGCAAGGCTCCTGTGCGCAGCGCTCTGATCGAGTTGCGGGAAAAAGGCCTGGTCACGATCGCTCCGCAGGCGGGAACTTATGTATGCGCCCCGACGGCGGAAGATATCGGCAAGCTGAGTAGCTTTCGATATCTTTTGGAGACGGGCGCGATAAACCACGCACTTGCCCTGCACGCCGACAAGTTGCTCGACAACCTCGCTGCGTCGATCGCGCAGATGGCGAACGCCCGCAAGAAATGCAACACCGCCGATTATATTGCGGCGGACACCGCCTTTCATCTTGCCTTCGTGACGCTATCGGATAACCGCTACCTTGAGCAGGCGTATTCGCTCATTTCCGGAATCGCCGAGGCGCTGCGTTTTCGCCTGTTCGAGGCCGGTCAATCCTTTCGACGGCAGTCGTTCGATGAGCATGTCGAAATACTAGCGTCCCTACGCAAAGGGGATGTCGCCGGAGCCGCGCAGATCCTCGAGCGACACATCATGCGCACCGTGCAACTCGGAGGAACCGTCCCCGCGCCTCTGAAGAACGGACGCCGCTCCACCCGCAGCGAGAAAGATTATCAGATGCTGTTTCGACGGACTGCGGACGAAGGCCTGCGATAGATGCTGAAAGTGCGCGGCATAGATAAGCGATACGGTGCGACGCACGCCGTGCGTGACGTGAGTTTCGACGCGGCGAATGGTCAGGTGCTTGGCCTGATTGGGGAGAATGGCGCCGGGAAATCAACAGTCATCCGGATGATAGGCGGTATGGTCGCGCCCGACGCGGGGAGCATTCATCTCGACGGAGAGAATCTTGTGTTGCGCGGCGCAAGCGATGCTCTGGCGCGTGGCGTCGGCAGCGTGCTTCAGGAGCTGGCGCTGATTGGCGCCCTGACGGTTACAGAGAATCTGTTCTTGCTGCACGCGCCGACTCGCGCCTGGCTTAGCATCGACAAGCGCCACAGCATTCGGAAAGCGGCGGAGATTTTGGCGCGCCATCAGCTCAATATTTCTCCTACCGCGCGGGTGGGTGATCTGCCGCTCGGCCAAAGACAGATGCTGGAGATCGTGCGCGCCGTCGAGGGCGACCCCGTGCTGCTCGTCCTCGACGAGGCGACCTCGTCGCTCGGTCAAGACGAGGTAAACTGGCTAGCCCGCCTGGTGAGGCGGCTTCGCGCCGCGAACCGAATCATTCTGTTCATCTCACACCGATGGGATGAGATCGTGACGTTCTGTGATCGGGTCGCCATCATGCGCAACGGCCAACTCGTCGAGGTCGCCGACTGCGCGGCGATGTCTCAGGAGCAGGCGGTTGCGCTGATGACGGGCCACAGCGAGGCGGGTGGCGGATTCCCTCGTAAAGGAGGGGCTCGAAATGGCGTGCTGCTTGAGGCCCGCGATCTCGAAGGCTCGATGCTTTCGCGTGTGTCCTTCACTCTCGCGCCGGGCGAAATCCTGGGCCTTGGTGGCCTGGTCGGACAGGGACAGACGGAATTATTGCGCGCGCTGTTCGGCGTGCCGCCTTTGCGCGGCGGATCGATCGCGCTCAAAGGTCAGGCACTGCGGCTACGGCGACCGCGCGACGCGATTGCGGCAGGCATTGGTTATGTTCCGCTCGAGCGCAAGAGCGAGGGCCTCTTTCTCGATAAGAGCGTCGCCTTCAACATGACCTATGCCTGCCTGGCGCTCGGCGTGTTGAGCGTATGGCACGGATTGATCCGCTTCGGCCGGGAACGCGCCATTGTCAGCGACGCGATCGCGCACCTGAAGATTCGCACCCGCAGCGGCCGCACGCCGGTTCGCGCCCTCAGTGGCGGAAATCAGCAAAAAGTCCTGTTGGAGAAGTGGCTGCTGACCGGGCCAGCGGTGCTGCTGCTCGACGACGTCACACGCGGCGTCGATATCGCCACCAAGCATCAGATATACGATTTGATCCGTGCACTGGCCCAGACGGGCGTTGGGATAATTTTCTATTCGAGTGACACCAACGAATTGGTGGGTTTGGCCGACCGCGTTCTGGTGATGGCGGACGGCGAAATTCGCAAAGTTCTGGCCGACGGCGAAGTATCGGCGGCGGCGATCGTCGGCATCGCATTCAGGCCGAGGGCGGATTCATGATGCGTTGGTTGGCCGAGGCCCGGAATTTGGAGGCGTCCGGATCGGTTGGCATCTTCGCGTTTCTGTTCGCGGTCTATATCGTTTTGAAAGGCGGGCACTACAGCCTTTTCGAGGCCGGCAATCTGGCGACAAATGTCTTGCCGCTCGTGCTTGTGGGGCTGGCGCAATACTTTGTCGTCCTGGTGCGCGGCGTCGATCTGTCGCTGGGTCCAATCATGTCGGTCAGTGGCTCGCTGGCAGTGGTTTTGTTTCCGTTCGGCGTTGCGCCGGCAATCGCAGCCGTACTGGCGGCCGGGCTGATCGCCGGCTGCCTCAACGGGTTGCTGATCGCGCGCTTCAAACTGTCGCCGATCGTGGTCACGCTGGCGACAATGTCGGTATGGGACGGCGTCGCGCTGGTCGTATTGCCGGTGCCCGGAGGAGAGGTGCCGGCTGGGTTGCAGGCCGCGCTGACATCGGGCTCTACTTTGCTGCCGACCTCCTTGGCGTTGCTGGTCGCGTCAGGCCTGTTCGGCCTCTGGGTGATGACAACCCGATTTGGCCTACAGCTTCGGGCGATCGGCGGCGACGAGGCCGCGGCGGAGGCCAGCGGCATTATAGTGACGGAGCTCCGACTGCGGGCCTATGGGTTGGCGGGACTTTTGGCCGCGCTCGCCGGCGTCTATTTTGCGATCAGCACCATGGCGGGCTCGCCGATCGTTGGCGACGGCTACATTTTGCCCTCCATCGGAGCGGTGGTGTTAGGCGGAGTGCCGCTGGTCGGAGGGCGGGGCTCGCCGATAGGCGTCGTAATGGGCGCGCTGATCCTCACCATTGTCGGCAGTCTGCTTTATTTCGCGGATTTGTCGGACTTTTATCAGAGCCTGATCGACGGCGTCATTTTGATCGCCGCCGTCGGCTCGGTGGCGGTGCGGGACTGGGTGTGGAAGGCGATGGGGCGATGAGCGAGACGACGCGGCCGCCACGAGTCGAGCGCCGCCGCATGTTGCTCGAATTCGACTCGGCGAGCGCGGCCCCGCTGACCGGGCTCGTCTCCATCGCGCTCATGCTGGTCGTCTGCAATCTACTGGCGCCCGGCTTCGTGTCGTTCAACAATATCATGCACATCGCTCAATTGGCCGCGTTCCTCGGCATAGTGGCGATCGGCGAGACGCTGGTTGTATTGAGCGGCGGCATCGACCTTTCCGTTGCTTGGACGATGACTGGCGCCGGTTGCGTCTTCACTCAGGTGTCGCAAGGCCAGTCCAGCATGTTGCTGCCTGCCCTGGCAGCGGCCCTTGCATCGGGTCTCTGCGCGGGACTGCTGAACGGGGTCGGCGTGGCGAAGTTTCGCATCTCGCCGATCATCATGACTCTTGGAATGAACAACGTTATGCAAGGCGCGACGTTACTCTACACCAACGGCACCCCGTCGGGAAGCGTGGCGGAAGCGGGTAGATTTTTCGCCACGGGGTACATCGGCCCGCTTTCCGTGCTGGTGCTGTTGTGGAGTGGATTGGCGATCATTGTGATGGGCGTCTTGCGGGCGAGCCGGGGCGGTCGTCAGTTGCTAGGCGTCGGAGAGAATCCGTTGGTGAGCTTTCTCTCGGGGGTGCGCAACGATCGCGTTCTGATAGTTGTCTATGCGCTCTCGGGTCTCGCAGCGGCCCTCGCCGGGGTCCTCTACGCTAGTTATTCGGGGGCGAGCTTTTTGGGAATGGGGGACCAATTCGTGCTGCCGTCGATAGCCGCCGTGGTGATAGGCGGCGGATCGATATACGGCGGGCGGGGGGGATACGGCGGCGCCATCATCGGCGCGATCTTCCTGACTGTGCTCACAACCTTGCTCGCGATCGTCAATGTCTCCGCAGGCGTGCGCGACATCATCTACGGTGGGGTCATTATAGCCGCGCTGTTGCTCACTCGCCTTACCCAAGGCGCGGCGTCATAAGCGCGCAGATCGCAACCGCTGCGCCTTTCGAGCGCCTTCCGACGGCGATCGTTTCCCCAGGCCTCGAAACGAGCCTGCCACCAGCGCGCGCCGTGCGTCAATCCCAAATCCAAGACTGGCTCCAGCGCTGCGGTAAGCGTCGTTGAAACGCGCTACACCTCCACCGTCAGATCAACCCTGCCGAGTCGCGCCAACTCGAAGCGGCAGTTGCACGATTCGGCCGGAAATCTGGTCGTCACCAAGTTTCCGGTCATGACGATATCTCCAGCGCGAAAACCGGTCCCGTTTCCGCTCAGATGTTCAGCGAGCCACGCGACCGAATGAAAGGGATGGCCAAGGACCTCGCGCCCGAACCCGCGATCGGCGACTGCGCCGTTGACCGAAATGATGTCCTCGATCTCGGCAAGATCGGGCCAACGCCGCTGAAATTCGCCAAGCACGATCTCTGCGTTCCAAGAATTGTCGGCGACAAGCGAAAAGACATCTAGACTGGCGTAGTCGCAGGCGCGATCGTCGACGATCTCCATCGCCGGACAGACCGCGTCTATCGCGTCGGCGACGTCGGTAAGCGCGACGGGGCGCCCATCGCCGCCGAGATCGCGAGCCAGGCGCACGGCCACCTCGAATTCGAGCCCGAGCCTGCCATAATCCGAACCCTCTAAGCGAACGCCGGATCGGTAAACGCGGTCGGCAAGAACGACGCCCGCAATGGGAGTTTCGACGCCGCACATCGCCTGCATGCGCGGCGACGTAAGGCCAACCTTGTAGCCGATAGGGGCTGCCCCGCGGCTCAGGCTCTGCAGGCGCACATATTCGCGCTGTACGGCATAGGCCGTATCGATATTCGCGACCGGGACTGCTTTCGCGAGGGAATGAAACTTCAATCGTGCTTCATGTTCCTCCATAAGCGTCTGCGCCGCCTCGATGACGCCAGCGATCTCCACGGACTCTGTCCTCCTTTGTCGCAGGGCGTGCCAACCGCCGGCAGAAATTCGCCGTCAATGCACGGCTGCATACATGATGTTTTCCTCGGTGGTGTCGCCCGGAGTGAATTCCTCCACAACCCGACCTTGCCTGAAGACCAGGATTCTGTCCGACAAATTCACGATCTCTGGCAGATAAGAGGAGATCATTATCACCGCCATCCCCTGGTCGGCGATGCGATCGATGAAATTGTGACTCTCGCCGATGGCGCCAACGTCGACGCCGCGCGTAGGCTCGTCGAAGATCACAAGGCGCGGCCTTTGTAGAAGCGCTTTGCCGATGACCAGCTTTTGTTGATTGCCGCCTGAGAGTTCGACGGCGCGGGCGTTCTTGTCTGTGGCGCGAATGTTCAGCGTCTGCGTCCACGTATCGGCGAGGGCGCGCATCTCGGCCATGTTCGCGATGCCGCCGCCGGCGTTGAGATTTTTAGCCAACAGTCCCGCATACAAATTGTCGGCGATTGGCATTGTCTCGAAGAAGCCTTCCAGCTTTCTGTCTTCAGTGACATAGACGATCCCGTCCCTGACGGCGGGGGCCGGCGTCCTGTAGCGCGCGGATCTCCCTTCGAAACGCACCTCGCCGCCATGAAAGAAATCGCGCTTGATGATGCCGCCGATGATTCGGGCGGTTTCGGAGCGGCCGGAGCCGACCAGACCGAACAGGCCAGTTATCTGGTCCTCATAGGCGGAGAAGGAATTGTTGCGGACCGTATTGCCCATGGTCAGGTCCTGCACGCTGAGAACCCGTCGTCCGGGGGTACGAATCTGTTCCCGCCCGCGACGCTTATACAACTCGCCGGAGAGCGATCGACCGACCATGGCGCGGATGATCTTATCTCGGTCAAACGTCGCCGTCGCGTCGGCGGCGATATGTTCGCCGTCGCGCAGGATCGTGATCCGGTCGGCGATCGCAAGCGCTTCCTCGATGGCGTGCGAAATGAAGACGATCGATACGCCGCGGCTCTTGAGCCCCTCGACCAGCGCGAAGAAATGATGTTTTTCCTCCGGCGTCAGCGCGGTCGGCTCGTCGAAGACAATGACCCTGGCTTTGTGCCGCACCGCCCGGACAATCTCCACCATCTGCTTCTTCGCCGCGCCCGGGGAGGCGACCGTCGCCGTGGGATCGACATGGAAATTCAGCGCCTGCAGGAATTGCTGAGCCGAAATGTAGACGCCGCGCAGGCGGTTCAGCAGTCTTTCATCGCCGAGATAAAGATTCTGGGCGACCGTCATCGACGGCGCGAGCGTCGTTTCCTGAAACACCATGGCGACGCCGTTGCGCAATGCGATCGCTGGCGTCGGAAACAATGAAGGCTGGCCGTCGAACAGCATAGTTCCCGCGGTCGGCTGGACCACGCCCGCCATGATTTTGCGATTTTGCTGAGTGTCGACTTGCCCGCGCCGTTCTCGCCAAGAAGCGCGTGGACCTCGCGCTTTAGGAGCGTGAAGTCGACATTATTCACCACAGCGACGCCGCGGTATTCCTTGGTGATTCCCCGCATTTCGAACAGCGTGCTCATCGGCTTGCAGCTCCGGGTTCCGGGCCGGGATCCAGCATCACGATCATATCGCCGCCTTTGCAGGAGATGAATACGCGCCCGCCAAGATCCAGGCAACTCGTCTCCCCATGCCGCGCGCCGTCCGCGCGGCTGTGGAAGCTGGCGATCGGACGGAAGTCGCCATCAAGCCTGATCAGCAGGCCATAGGAGCGGCTGGGCGCCCAGGGCTTAAGGATGCCAAGCTGCTTGATGGCGCCGCCCTGAAGCGGCTCCAGAAAGCTCCGACCCGATTCCAGCGCCGGCGCGATCCAATAGTCGACCTCGACAAACATGTCTTCGCAGAACTCCTGTTCGCGCAGAACAAATTCGACCAGCCGGCCCCGGGATCGGCGATGCGCTAACCTTTGCGCGGCCCCGCAGCGAACAAGATCGCGCCATCGTTCAGTCCGACGGCCAGATTGCCACCGGCGTCCGTAGCAAGACACGTCACCTCGCTGTCGAAACGGGCGATGACTTCGGGCTTCTCCATCTGCCGCGACGGATCGAAAGCGAGGGCGGCGGCGCCGCTCGAAAACACGACGCGGCGGCCGTCGAAAACAAGATTGTCCGGTCGCTCGATCTCCAGCGCGACGGCGGCCGCGTCGATCGCCTGATTGGGTCGGATGGCGCCGTCCATGGGCGGCAGCGTAATCGTCGCCTCGCCCGCGCCGCGGAAGCGGTCCGGCGCGTCGGGATGCCGGTAACGCGCGGCAAGATAATTCTTGCCCATCAGATAAAAGAAGCGTCCAAACTTGGTGTATCTAAGGAGCAGAAGCCGTTTCCGCGTTCGCAGCCGGCCGAGGAGCATCGGCGAATCCTGGATGCGGCTCTGGCGCGCAATGCGGAACGCTGTGTCGAGCTTTTGGCCGCGCATATTCTCAAGGCCGCCGCGGGCGCGCTCCCCTAGGCGGGCTTTTCAGTATTTCACCTTCGAGAAGGCGCGCAGTTCCTCCGGCGTGCTGCCGCCATAGCCGAAGAATTCGAGATAGGCCGGGATCATCTCATAGAGCATGTCGGCGCCGATCTGGATCTCGCAGCCTTTGGCGCGCGCGGCGCGCAACAGTGGAGTGTATTCCTCCTTCATCACGACCTCGCCGACGAACGTTGACGCCGCGAGCCGGTCGACGTCGAGCGGCAAGGGATCGTCGGCGCGCGCTCCCAGCGGCGTTGCGTTGACGACGATGTCACAGCCTCTTGGATCGCGCGAACCGGTTTCGACGCTGAGATCCGGGTAGTGCGTGTTCAGCCGGTCGGCGAGGCTCCTGGCCGCCGCCGCCGAGGCATCGTAAAGCCTGAGCGAGGCGACCTTGGCCTGCGCCAGCGACGCCGCGATCGCCGAGCCGACGCCTCCGGAGCCGACGACCAGCGCATTCGCGCCTTCGACGGCGCGGCCCTTGCGCTCCACGCCCCGCACGAAGCCGACGCCATCGAACATATCGCCGATGAGCAACCCATCATCGCCGCGGCGCACCGCATTGACCGCGCCGGCGATTTTCGCGGCGACGGTCAGTTCGTCGACAAGCCCGGCGGTCGTCACCTTATGCGGCATGGTCACAAGCGCGCCGCGCAGATTGACGACCTGAAACAGCGATCGCAACACCGAGGGATATTCCTCCGCCCGAACCCCGAACGGCACGACCACGGCGTCTACGCCCATGGCCTCGAACCAAGGATTGTAGATCATCGGCGCCTTGAACGATTCCGTCGGATAGCCGAGATGGGCGATAAGCTCGGTCGTTCCCGTGATCATAGCTCACTCCTTGCTCACCAGCCGCAGGATCGCCTCCACAATCATCTTCTTGTGCCTTCTTCGGCGGGCGGCGCCCGCGAGGTCGACGCCGAAGATCTTGCCGAAGGTATGCCGGTTGGAGACACGGAAGAAGCAAAGCGCGCTGACCGCCATGTGAAGGTCGATGGCGTCGAGATCACTCCTGAACAGGCCCGCCGCTTTGCCGCGCTCCAGAATGCGCTCGAGGGAGGCGATGACGCCCGAGTTGATCTGACGCAGCGATTCCGTGCGGGCGAGGTGCTCGCCGCGATGGATGTTCTCGATCGCCACGAGGCGCACGAAATCCTCGTTCACTTCGTCGCTCTCGAACGTCTGTTCGACGAGGCGGCGCAGGGCTTCGACGGGATCGAGCGCGTCCAGGGAGAGCGAGGCCTCGACCGCGCGTATGTCGGCATAGGCCTTCTCGAGGACGGCGAGATAGAGGCCCTCCTTGCCGCCGAAATAATAATAGATCATGCGCTTGGACGTGCGCGTGCGTTCCGCGATCTCGTCGACGCGGGCGCCGCTCAAGCCGTGGTCGGCAAAGGCCTGTTTGGCGACCGCGAGAATGTCGGCCTTGGTGCGCTCCGCATCCTTCTGCGGCGGCGCAGGCTTCCGCCGGCCGCCGGTCCTGCTGCTTTTCCGAGCGGGAATTTGAACGTCCATCGCGCCCCAAACTGCGCCCGTCACGGACGCTCTCCTGACATCTCGCGAAGCTTATGCGTCTTCCCCACCGCCGCGCCGCCTCGTTTCGGCCGGCCGCGCACCGGCGTCAAGGACTTGGCCTCGGCCCCGCCTCGCTTCAAAGCACCGCAAGCGGCGTGCCCGGCGAGCCGGTCGCGCCAACGATCGGCAGCGGCGAGAAAACATAGGCGAACTCATATCGCCGGGTCGCCGCGAGCGCGTCCAGGTTGAGGCCCTCATGCAAATAGATTCCGTGGCCCATCATCAAATGCTGATGGCAGAGCGCGCCGTCGCACCAGGCGGCTGCCTCGCTCCAGAACCTCGAACCATGTCCGCTCGGGCCGCCGGGCATGCGCAGTTCGAAGCTCCGGCCTGGCGAAAGCGGCATGCCTTTGAACGTAAGGAAACCCGAGCCGCACGATTTCTCCACTCCGGATGAGCCGGACGGCTTCAAGAGTCTTGCGCGGCCCCAGGAGATTGCCGGCGCCGAGTTCGTCGTCGGCGCCGTAGAGCGAGGGGAACCAGTCGCGGCCGAGCGCGGGATGGTCGTCGGGAGGGTTCTTCGACATGGCCCTAGGCGCCCCGGTCCGCGATGGCGGCGCGAGCGCCCGCCCGCTCTCGCCAGCGCCCAACGGCCGCCGACGCCGTCTCCACGACGATGACGAAAATCAACAACAGTCCAGCGGCCAGGTTCTGCGCCCAGAACGGCGCGCCGAGGCTGGCGATGCCGCTCAGCACGAGCCGCAGCGTGAACAGGCCCATCAGCACGCCGAAGAAGCCGCCCTTGCCGCCCTCCAGCGCCACTCCGCCGATCAGGCAGGCCGCGACCGCCTCCAGAAGCGCGGCGTCGAAGCTGAGCGGGCTCGCGCTACCGGACCTGATCGACATCAATCCGCCGGCGAGCGCGGCGAATGCCGCGCAGGCCGCGAAAGCGACGACGATTGGCCGCCGCTGCGGCACGCCGGCGGCGCGCGATTCCGCGCGCCCGCCGCCGATGGCGTAGATCTCCCGGCCCCAAATCGTCCGCGACGCAAACAGGCCGGCGAGCGCGAAGGCGCCCAGCATCGTCGCGCTGAGCGGAGAAAAGACGAACAACCGCCCGTCCACCGCGTCCGTGATCGACAATTGATCGAGAGGAAGGGTCAGCGTCGTTTCGTTGGCGGCGACCAGCGCGACGCCGCGCAAACCGATCAGCGTTCCCACCGTGAACACCAGCGAATTGATCCTGAGCCAACTGATGAGGTAGCCCTGCGCCGCCCCGAACAAAGCCGCCGCGACGACAGCGACAGCGACGGCGACGGCGGGAACCGCGCCGACGCCAATCAGCCGCATGGTCAGCACGCCCGCAAGCGCCGCCATGGACGCGACGGAGAGATCGAGTTCGCCGGCGATCATCGTCAGGCCGACGCCGACAGCGACGAGACCCGTCAGCACCGACCCGTCAAGCAGCGCCCAGACGCCGACGGCGGTGTGATAGTTCGGCAGGCTCGACGCGAATATTGCGTAGACGGCGAGCGCCAGCGCGAGGCGCGCCAGCGCGCCGGCGGCCAAGCCCTTTCTCATCGCTCTCTCCTTTGCAGGAGATGAAAGCCGGAGGTCGCCGCGACGACCAGCGCGCCCACGATGGCGAAGCGCACGCCGCTCGGCAGCGCGCGCAGCAGAAGGAAATTCTGTAGGAGCGCGATCAGCGCCGCGCCCAGGGCCGCCTGAACGGGAGAGCCCCGCCCGCCGCGCAACGCTACGCCGCCGACCAGCACCGAGGCAATGCAGTCGATGTCGAGGCCGGAAAACATGTCCGCCTTAGCCTGAGAGAACTGCGAGACCGAGAAGATCGCGACAATCGCACAACTGACTCCAAGCATCGCCAGCGCGAACGCCGCCGCGCGGTCGACGCGAAGCCCGGACGCCTGCGCCGCGAGCCGGTTCTCGCCGCTCAGCGTCAACAGGCGGCCGACCCGCGTCTTGGCGACGATGAAGGCGCTGACGAGCGCCCAGGCGACGAAGACCCAGCTTTGGATCGGAACGCGCAACGGCCGCATCGTGCCGATCCAGGTCGCGATCTCGTTGTGCAGGCGAATGTTGCCGTTGCCGCTGATGAGCGCCGCGATGCCCGCGAACACCGCGCCGAAGGCGATGGTGGTGATGATCGGGTTGCGCACGATCGTCATTGCATAACCTTGCGCTGCGCCGGCGCCGGCCGCCGCAACCAAGGTGGCGCCGCAAGCCGCGGGCGCACCGGCTCCCGCGCGAACGAGCAGCGCGTAGACGATGCCAAGCAGCGCCGACAATTGCCCCGCCGACAACGCGAACAGATTGCCGGAGATCGTCACATAGCTCATGCCGATCGCGACGACGCCGGTGGTCGAGGCGGCGCGCACGACGACGAACAGATTGTCGAGCGTCAGGAAGGCCGGGGTTGTCCAACCGGCAAGCGCGAGCGCGGCGGCGGCCGCGGCAGCCCAGAAGAAGCGCCGGGCGAGTTTGCCATGCAGCAGAGCCGGCCGCGCACCCTGGCTCACCGTCGACATGGCTTCAGGCGTCCTTTGCCAGGGCAGCGGCTTCGGGATGAGTCACGTCGCGGGTGATCGCCTCCGGGGTGGCGTCGGCCGCGTTCCACATGCGAACCATTCGCCCTTGATAAAAGGTCGCGAAGCGATCGGCGAGGCCGATCACCTCCTGCGTGTCGGACGAGGCGAAGACCACCGGCACGCCCTCGTTGGCGAGCCGGCGCAATTGCCCGTAAATCTCGGCCCGCGCGCCGACGTCAACCCCGCGGGTCGGCTCCTCCACAAGCAGCACGCGGGGATCGACGCCGACCCACTTTCCCAGCGCCGCCTTCTGCTGATTGCCGCCGCTGAGATTGCCTGTCTTGCGCCGCAGATGCGCCGGGTCCAAGCCGAAGCGGCGCGCCAGAGGCTCAGCGAATCCGCGCTCGCGCTCCCCGTCGATCAATCCGAAACGGGAAACCCGCGACAACGACGGCGCCGACAGCGTCTCCGTCACCGCGCGGCCCGCGAATATGCCGTCGCGCTTGCGATCGTCGGAGCAGAAGCAGACGCCCCTCGCGATCGCATCGCGCAACGAGCCGGGCGCGAGCGCCTCGCCGCCGAGCGTCATCTCGCCCGACAGCAACGACGCCAGGCCGCAGATCAATCTCAGAACGGCGTTGGCGCCGCTGCCGACCTGTCCGGCGAGACCGACGATCTCTCCCCGCCTTACCGCGAGGCTGACCGGCGCCCGCAGTCCCGGTCCCTGCGCTTGCCGCAGGACAAGCAAATCCTCGCCGATCGCGCGAGCGCGTTCGGGAAACATCTGGTCGAGCCGCCGCCCGAGCATTTTCTCGATCAGTTGATCGACGTCGAGTGACGCGACGTCGACGGCCGGAAAGCTGCGCGCGCTGCGCAACACCGTGACGCGATCGCAGAGCCTGAAGACCTCGCGCAGCCGGTGGGTGACATAGATCACCGCGCAGCCTTTGGCGACGAGCGTCCTCACCGCGTTTTCAACCTTGTGGATTTCCGCGTCGGCAAGGGCGGCGGTGGGTTCGTCAAGAATGGCGATGCGGGCGGAGCGCGACAGCAGGCGCGCGATCTCGACAAGCTGCCTCTCGCCCACCGAAAGGTCTCCTGCCGGCGCGAGCGCGTCGATGTGCGAAAGGCCCATCGCGTCGAGATAGGGGCGCGCCCGCTTGGCGATCCGACGCGGACTACGATACCAGCCGGCCCGGATATCGCCCAGGAACACGTTCTCCGCCGCCGACAGATGCTCGACGATGCTGAGTTCCTGCGCGACATAGCCGACGCCCGCCTCGCGCGCCTGCCCCGGGGAGTGAAAGCGCCGCCGCCTGCCGTCGATTTCGATGGCGCCGGCGTCCGGCGTCTCCAGGCCGGCGAGGATCTTGACCAGCGTCGACTTACCGGCGCCGTTTTCGCCAAGCAGCGCCATCACTTGGCCGCCCGCGACGCTCAAGTCGGCGCTTTCCAGAGCGACCGCCGCGCCGTAGCGCCGCGCAATGTGAGACATATTCAGCATGGCGTCCACCGCTGCCGCCGCGACGTCGCAGGACGCTGCGGCGGCGATTGGGATCAGAAGTCGCAGAGTTCCTTGATCGACTTGCCCCACATCCTCGTCTGGTCGTAGGCGGCCTGCGTGTTGGCGACGGGCGGATTGGGAATGAAATTGAAGCGGTAAGGGGCGCCCTCGTCGGAGGGAGGCGTATTCGGGTTGGCCTCGTAGAACTTCTCGCCGTCGAGCACCTTGCCCGCCGCCCTGTACTTGGCGAGCACCTGCACCGCGAGCCACCCTTCGAAATAGCCCGACTGGATCGCCGTGCCAACGAGATCGCCGTTCACCACATGCGAGGGATCGCCGTGGCAGGTGCCGCCGACGACGAATACATCCTTGCCGGGCGTGAGGCCGTTCTCCTTCAACGCCTGCGTCGCCGCGCCCGCCATCGAGTCGTTCTCGGTATAGATCCAGGTCAGTCCGGCTTTATGTGCGGGAATGATCTGGGCCGCGATCTTGTAGCCGTCGTCCTCCATGAAGCCGCCCGACGGAACGATTTCCATGACCGTCAGCTTGCCCTTGGCGACATCCTCGAAGCCTGTCACGCGATCGTCGCCAGCCGAATAGCCGGCGGGGAAGCGGATGATGAGACCCTTGTCGCACTTGACCTTGGTCTGCTTGGCGCAGGCGTCGAGGATCATCTCGGCCGCCGTCTTTCCGCTCAGGATGTCGCTGGCGCCCGCATAGGCGGTCCAGAACGCCTCGCTGCCCTTCACGGGAAACTGGTTGGTGAGGATAACCGGCGCGCCCGTCTTGGAAAGCGCGCGTAACGATGCGACGCCGGCCGCGTTCTGCATCGGCCACCAGATGTAGCCGGCCGCCTTCTCGCCGGAGGCGAGCTCCTGCTGCACCTGGTTGTCCTCTTCGGTCTGATTGAAATTGTTCTCGACGAATTTGATATCGTAGCCGAGTTGATCGGCCTTCGCCTTCGCGCCCTTCTCCCACTGACCGATGTAAGGATTCGTACTGGAGATGATGAAGGCGACGATCTTGCCTTTGGAGGCGGCCAGCGCCTGCTGCGGAGCGGCGGCGGATAATAGAAGCGCTGCGGCGGCGGCGCCCGCGACAAGATAACTGGTACCACGCTTGGCCATGATTAACGTCCTCCCTTGTTTCTTTCTCGAATCCTGCGCTGCCTCGACTCCTACGCTACGCGGCAGGTCTCAAGGCGCTTACCCAGCGCCTCGACGTGTGGTCGGCGTCAGGTCCATGCGGGTATTTTGAGTGGTCCGCAAACACCTAATTAACTAGTTCGTACATGTCAAGGCGAATTGACCCGAGGGTCATCACGGGGGAACGCGGAGTGATCGTCATGGAGCTATTAACCCGCCACGCAAATACGTTCTGATACTTTAAGCGGCGTAGCGGACGGTTGGGGTCTGGAAGAAGGATTTCACCTTGTCTGGCTTGAAATTCCAGACGTTCAGCGCGCCTGAGTAAATCATAAAGCGCAAACGGCCGCGGTTCGTCACGCTGGAAATCATGCTCTGCGTGAAACGGATCGCCGTGCGAGTGACGGTTGGCCATAAGCTTTCGTCTTTCGAAAGCCCAGCCCGCCGATCAAATGTTGAGTTCACCCCGAGGGGCTCGCTCCACTTTCGATCGCGCCAGGGCGCACGCGCTGGACTGCGGTCATCGCTATCTCCGTCGACGGCTCCCTCGACCAAGAGCCGGCCGCGAGTTTGCCGGCGTGCGCGTACAGCTCCCCGGAAATCGGGGCGGCGCTGCGAAAATGAGGCGAGCATAATATGCCGGCTTGGGCGGATATGGTGTATTTCAGTCATTCCCTTCGGAGGACGCAAAATTGCAACGGATCACAGACCTCGCCGCGAGCCGCGCTGCGCAAATCCTGGTGGATGAGCACAGGGAAGACGTGCGGTTCAGAGCCTATGCAGGCGAGTTCGGCGTCTCGAGCATTGAGGACGCCTACGCTGTCCAACGAGAATATGTTCGCCTGCAGAGAGAAACACGCAAAGTTGTCACGAGAGGTTACAAGATCGGTCTCACCTCGGCGCGGATGCAGGCCATGTGCCGCATAGACAGCCCTCTCGCCGGCGTTGTTCTCAGCGACCGCGTTCATTTTTCAGGCGTTCGACTCCTACGTTCCGATTACGGGAGGCTCGGTCTCGAATTCGAAATCGCCGTCAAGATGGCGAGAGACTTGAGCGGCGGCCGCCACGCGGTCGACGAAGTCTCAGCGGCCGTGGAGCATGTGTGCGCGGCGATCGAAATCGTCGACGACCGCGATGCCGATTACAGCAACCTCGAAGTTCTCTCGCTCATCTCAGACAATTCCTGGAACGCCGGGATCGTGCTCGGCGACTTTCAAGGCGGCTGGCCCGATCTCGCTGAGATCCAGGGGCGCGCCACCATGGATGGCGCGGAGATCGGTCGCGGCCAGGGCCGCGACGTTCTGGACCACCCCTTCCACGCCGTGGCCTGGCTCGCCGATCATCTCGCAAGCTCGGGAAGCGGTCTGCGCGCGGGCGACATCGTCATGACGGGCAGCATCATCACCACGAAATTCCCGGACGCGCCCTGCCGCTATCGTTTTGAGTTGGGCGGATTTGGCGCGGTCGAGGTATCGATCGCGTGACGCCGGAACGCGCAAACCATTATCTCTCATAGTGGATAGAGACGCTGCGCCGGCCTAGTCTCGGCCAGGGGCTCACTGGCGATAGGATAGGGAACATGAGCGACGTCGACGCACTGCTGGGTCGAATCGACCGCGACCTCGAGGCGGCGCGGGAGCGCTTGTTCGCCTGGCTGCGCATTCCCAGCATCAGCGCGGAGCCCGCGCACGCAAACGATTGTCGCCAGGCCGCGGGCTGGCTGCGGGATGAGTTGGCGGGACTTGGCTTCAACGCCTCGGTGCGCGAGACGGCGGCCCATCCTTTGGTGCTCGCGCACCATCCGGGCCCCGGCGGGGAGGCTCCGCATCTGCTGTTCTATGGACATTATGACGTGCAGCCGGTCGACCCGCTGGCGCTCTGGACGAGCCCGCCTTTCGAGCCGGCGCTGACGGAGGGCCCGCATGGAAAAAGGATCGTCGCGCGCGGCGCCGTCGACGACAAGGGCCAGACCATGCTCTGGTTGGAGGCGTTCCGCGCCTATATCGCCGAGACGGGCGGCTTGCCGGTTCGCGTCACCGTGCTGGTGGAAGGCGAAGAGGAGGTCGGCAGTCCCAGCCTGCCCGCTTTCCTCGCCGCAAACCGCGACGAACTGCGGGCCGACGCGGTCGTGATCTCCGACACAGGCATGTGGGACGTCGCCACGCCCGCGATCACGACGCGACTGCGGGGCAGCACCTACGTCGAGGTGGGTCTACAGGTCGCGGCCCGGGATCTGCACTCCGGCCTGTTCGGCGGCTCGGCGCAGAACGCCGCCAACGTGCTCGCCCGCATCCTGGGCGAGTTGCACGATGAGCAAGGCCGCATCCAGGTTCCTGGCTTCTACGACGGCGTCAGGCCGCTGCCGCCGGAACTGCTCGCCTCCTGGGACAAGCTTCAGTTCGACGAGGCGGCGTTTCTCGGCCGCATGGGCCTGCGCACGCCGGCGGGCGAAAAGGATCGGTCTTCGCTGGAGCGGCTCTGGGCGCGGCCGACCGCCGACATCACCGGCATCGCGCCGCGAGGATGACGGGGGTTGGACGTCAGCGAACTGTTGGCGCTGCTCGCCCGTCCCGATGTGATCTCCTTCGCGGGCGGAGTCCCCGATCCCGCTTTGTTCCCGACCGAGGCGATCCGGCTCGCCTATGACTCGATCCTCTCCGAACCCAAAGCGGCGGCGAAAGCGCTACAATATTCAACGCCGGAGGGCGATCCCGATCTTCGCGCCTGGATCGCCGAGGACATGCGTCGACGCGGCGCGCGCTGCGCGGCGGAGAACGTGCTGATTGTCAACGGCGCGCAACAGGCGCTGGATTTCATCGGCAAGCTGTTTCTTTCCACCGGCGATGTCGCACTGACGAGCCGGCCGACCTTCCTCGGCGCGCTGCAAGCGTTCGATTGTTACGAGCCGCGATACGACGAACTGCCGTCGCCTGGGAGTAGTCGCGGCGTGGGCGACTTTCCCGCTGCGGCGCCCGACAAGCCGAAGTTCGGCTATGTCATGCCGGAGTTCGAGAATCCAACGGGTCGCACGTTGAATCAGGGGCAACGCGAGCGGTTGCTCGATTTCGCCGACGGGTTGGACATCCCTCTGATTGAGGATTCGCCTTATGAGATCCTGCGCTATGAGGGGACCTCGCCGCCAGCGCTGCTGGCGCTGGCCGCCGAGCGAGCCAGCGGCGTCGATCAGGGCCGCGTAATTTATCTCGGTTCGTTCTCGAAATTGATCTCGCCTGCGCTGCGGATCGGCTGGTTGGCCGGCCCGGCTGAGGTCGTCGCGCGACTGGCGCTGGTCAAGCAGGCAAGCAATATCCAGGTCTCGACGATCAATCAGAAGGTCATCGCGCGCGTCGCGCCGGAAATCGTGCCTGTGCAGACCGAAAAGGTGCGGCCGATCTATCGCGCGCGGCGCGACGCGATGCTGCGCGCGCTGCGCACGCATATGCCCGACGGCGTGAGCTGGAGCGAACCGGAGGGCGGGTTCTTCGTCTGGGTGACCTTGCCCGAGAGGCTCGATGCGAAAGTTCTCCTGAACCGCGCCGTCGCCACGGTGAAGACAGCTTTCGTCCCCGGCGGCGCATTTTTCCCCGATCGTTCCGGCGCCAGCGCCTTGCGCCTGAGCTTTTCGCTGGGCGAGCCCGCGATCATCGAGGAGGGGATCGGCCGCCTCGCGCGGGTGGTGCGCGAGGCGGCTTGATCGGCTCGAGACAGCCTGAAAACTCTATGTCTCGATACGGTAAAGCTTGGCGGCGTTGTCGTGAAACAGCGCCCGCTGCTCCGACGGACTGAAATCGGCGGTGGTGCGAAGCAGCCAGCCGTAAATCTCGTCGAAGCCGGTCTTCAGGCCGGCGACGGGCCAGTCAGTCGCCAGGATCGACCGTTCCGGGCCGAAGCTCTCGATGCAATGCAGGACGACGTCGCGCACGCTATCGTAGGTCGGCTCGGGATCATAGCCTGCGGCGTTCGACACTTTCAGGCGGATGTTCGGCTCGCGGCCGAGACGCTTCACCGCGTCGCGCCAGCGCTGCATCCCTTCCTCGTCGCGGTCGATCGGGCTCGCGCAATGGTTCACGAGGATCTGCAGATCCAGAATGCTGCGGGCGACGTCTATCACCTGGTCGAGCTGATAGGGATACATCATCAGTTCGAGCGTCAGCCCGAGCCTCGCCAAGTGCGCGATGTCCCTGCGCCACGCCGGGTCCTGCGCCTTGTCGCCGCGCGGGGTGAAAGACTTCCCGGGCGTGGTCGGATGGAAGCTCAGGATGTCGCGCGCGCGCCGATGACTCGGGGAAACGCGGCCTGCTTTTCAAGGATAGCAGCCGCCCGCTGCCGCGCGCGTAGAGCCGCCCGTCGGCCTCGACGAGCTTGAACGGGTCGTGGCGCCAGCTCTGCCCGTCGACCGGCACCACGTCGGTATGGGCGCTCGACAGCACGCCGGGCGTCTCCTTCGGCCCGATCGTTGCGAACAGGTTCGCCTTAGCGCCGTCGCGGCTCGGCAGCACGACCGGCTCGACGCCGTGCCACCTGAGATAATGGGCGACCCATTCGATCAGCGCGAGATTGGAGTGGCGGCTGACCGTATCGAAGGCGGCGAGCTTGTCGAGGATGGCGACGGCGGATTGGGCAAGCGGCGTCATGGGCCGGACTTCCGCGTGGGGAGATACCCGCCGGCGAACAAGGCGCTCGCGACTGGCATGACAAAGCGCTGGCTACCGAGCGAGACGCCGCGGCTCATCACAAATTCCTCATTGTCGCGCGAGACATGATCTGGTTTCCCTTCTGTTCGGCGGAGGTCATGATATGGGAGCGACAATCCGAGGCCGCTATCAAGCCTGATAGTTCAGCACGCCGATTCGATTCATATCAAGCCGGCCTGAAGCGCTTTGAAGGCGGCGTGAAATTTGTTGCTCGCGCTGAGCTTTCGCATGGCCTTTTGCAAGTGAAAGTCCACGGTCGGACGGCTGCGATTGAGGATCTGGGAAATTTCCCAGGCCGTTTTCCCGCGCATGGTCCAGCTCAAGCAAAAGCGCTCTTGCTCCGTCAGGGGCGTTTCGGTCGACGCCGTGCGCGCCACGAAACGTTCGACAGCAATGGTGTGGACCTTCGAACTCACGATTTGCAGCGGAATGGCGCCGTCCAGCGCAACGCCACGAAATTTCTCGAAACTATCGGACGAGGCGATGGACATGAGCCCGTATTCGCCCGGTCCGTGGACGACGACGGTGAATCCGCTCCGAATGCCGAAATCGCCAGCCTCATCGAAAAGACGCCGGGGTAAAGACGGGAGTTGACGCAAATATTCCGCACTGCCCCAGAAAAACGGCGCCCGAGATCTGGCGCGCCTGTGACTACGGGGTCGAGTTGATGGTAATTTCGCTTGTGATATCTTGTACGCCATGCATCGGGTAATTGGTCGCGAGCATGGGCTTTGGAATGGATTTTCCGCCCATTTCCGTACGATTCACGACGATATATGAAAAACCCAAATCCCAACTCTCCGCAGAATTGCCGCAACTGCGCTTCCAACTCTGTTCCCGTCAATATTGTCTCCAAGGCGCAGAGCGTGCTTTCCACTTGAGCGACGGTATGGTGAGATAGCGCTGTCATTATCTATTTTTCTACATGGCCGATTTCATTGAGATAGTTTGCTTATCGCAACGCCAGGCCACCTCTCAGAGTGGGTCCGGCCGCAGCATTCATTGCTGGTTCTGTCGTCAGTCAATGCAATTCGGGCGCCCCCGGCGCGGGCTATTACGCTTGGCTGAGCCCGTCCACGGGCTCGGGCGGCGGCGGAGCTTGACGCCATGGCTTGGGTTCCCTCATTGTCTGACACAATAAGCTATTCTTGTTCATAAAATCGGCCAGCCGACTGCGACTCGGCAACGATCTGCATGACTTCCGTTGAGCGGAATGCGATAGAGAGCGGATGCCAATCTTCAAACCCGTCGGCACGCGGCGCACGTTCGAGGAGGCCGTCGAACAGATCACCGACAGCATCTTCGTCGGCGACCGCCTTCCAGCCGAGCGCACACTGGCCGCGCTGATGCAGATCAGCCGCCCCACGTTGCGGGAGGCGATCCGGGTTCTCACCGACGCCGGCGTCCTCGAGGTTAAGCGCAGCGGCGGCACGTCCGTCGCCTCCGACTACGTGCCGCGGGACGTCATCCGGGGTCGCTCCGAGCTGCGCGTGAGCGAGGTCACCGCCGTGCTAGAGACCCGCCGGCTGCTGGAGCCGCGCGTCGCTCAACTGGCCGCCCTGCGCCCAACGAGGAGCACCTGGAAGCGATGCGCCAGACCATCGTCGGGCAGCGCGCGCTGGCCGCGGAGCCGACCTTCCTGGCCAACGAGGACCGCTTTCTGCAACTCGATATGCAATTCCACCTGCTGATCGCGCGCGCCACGCAAAACCCGACCCTCCTGCGCCTCATGCGCTCGCTCATGCACGACTTGGAGATCGCGTTCGACATGGCCGTCCACGAGCCGTTCGAGCCCGGGTGGACGCTCGACATTCACCAGCGCACGCTGGACGCCATCGCCGCCTGCGACATGGAGCTGATCGACTTGGTCATGGACGAGCACCTGGTCCGCGTCGAGCAGCGCTGGCAGCAGGAAACCGGCCGTGCGCTCGTGCGCCCCCTGCCAGACTTCCTGCGCCCCTTGGCCACGCACGCCAAGGTCGGCTGACGGCGCCTCGGGCGCGCTCAGCCAACCAGCCGGCAAGCGCGGCGCGGCGTCGGTCGCGGGCGTCTCAGTCATAGAAACCTTCCGGGGCGCGCGGCGCAGCTCCGTCGACTGCTGCGGGTCGTGGCCGAAGACGAGCAGGGCGCCGCGGTCGCGGGCGACCGCGGCGAGCCTCTCGCCACCGGCCTTGGCGGCGACCGGGTTCGAACCCGATCACTTGGTCGTGTAGAAGAGCGGGTAGCCGCTTTGGGTGAACTTGAGGCCACTGACGTCCTTGCTCGTGACCCAAAGCTGACGCAGGTCGTAGAGCGGGATGAAGACCGCGTCGTCCATAGCCATCTTCTGGGCGCCTTCGATCGCCTGCGCGCGACCCGAGCTGTCGCTGTTGGCCTTGGCCAGCAGCGCGTCGAATTTCGGGTTGCTGTAGTGCGCCCAGTTATAGCCCGACTTGATCTGCGACGAGTCTAGCGTCGCGTACAGCGCGTCGCGGCCATCGAGGTCGAAATAGAAAAAGTCGCCGAGGTTCTGCTTTCCGGCGTTCATCGTGGCGGCGAGCGTCGGGAACGATTCCGATGTGATCTTCACACTGAGCCCGGCCTTCTTGACCTGGGCTTGCAGCAGCCGCGTCATTTGGTCGAAACCGAAGCCCGCGATGTTGATAAGTTGCAGCTCGAGCTTCTTGCCGCCCTTCTCACGGATGCCACATCGCCGAGGTGATTCGGCGACGCCTTGCAGGATCGCGCGCGAGGGATTGTCGGGCTCGGTCGAGACCTTATGAATGGCGAGCGCGACGGATTCCATGTCGCAATAAACGAGATCGGTGAAGGTCCCGCCAATGTCAGCGCCGATCATTCGCATGGGGATTGCCTCTTGTTAGATCGCACCGCGGCCGTCTGGCCCCAGCGCATGCAGGATGGACTCCGCCGCGCGCGCATAGACGCGCAAAGCCTGGCGGATGTCGGCTTCGTCGGTGTCCTCGCAGATGTGATGGCTGCGCCCGCCAAGACTCGGGGCGAACAGCATGGCGGCGGGGATGCGACGGCCGACGATCATGGCGTCGCGGCCCGCGCCGCTTGGCATGCGCAGAAAGGCAACCCGCATCGCCGGCCTGTCGATCATAGGCGTCAGCACTTTCGTGCAAGACTTGGTTTATGGCGGCGCGCTCGTCGTCGCCGTGCCGCTGTCGCAGATCGTGCGCGCGGCCGCGAGGAGCGGCTGGCTTGAGGCGGCTCACGTCTCCAGCGTCCCTACGACGAACGGCGTGGCAAGGCGTTCGACGTCGAGATTGGCGCCCTCGCCCGCGCGGTCGATCACAAGGAAATCGCTTTCGCGTTCGAGCGCCACGAGCGGGCAATGCCAGACGCCCCTCCGGTAGTTGACGGCCTGCCCCGGCCGCACCCGGAACGCCACGACGGCCTCGGGATCGAGCGCGCCTGCCGGCGCGACGATCACGAGCCACTCGGCCGCCGCGAGCGGCGCAAAGGTCTGTGCGCTCAGGGGATGGCGCTCCATCAGGCCAATTTCGAGCGGCAGCCGCTGAGCGGCCGTGCGCACGACATTGAAGCAGATCCGGCCGCCCCGCCCGGCAAAATCCGCCTCGGCGCGGTCGCGCCAAATCTTAGCAGCGCCGGCATTGGCGACTTCGTCGGGCGAGCCGGAAGCGTCGAGCACGTCGCCGAAGCGGCGAAACGCCTCGCGCGTAAGCAGAGCGAGGGAGAGGGGGCGGAATGACCGGGGCAATGTCAGGCTCGCGTTAAGGTCAGTGGGAGAAGGCGATGCCCAACATAGCCCATCGCTGCCGGACGCGGGGCGATGGCCGCTGGCAATGATGAATATTGCGACATTGGCCGTGATTCGGCCTGACGAGTCGCCCCCGGTTGTGCCCATAAAAGCAGAGAGCTTTCGCGCCAATCGGCGTCCCCGACCTCACATTGCTCCACCCGTCACGGGCCGCGCCGGGATCACGGCGGAGACATTGTTCCTCAGAGACGTCGCCGTTCCGTTTCCCAACCGACTTGCGGCGGTAACTTGAGGCCATTCTCGATGCGCCGCAGACAGGCAACGGACGATTTCGCGCGCTTATGCATCGACCATTCGCGATGACTATCAATTAGATAGATCGCTTTCTCCGCCGACCTTGTAACTATCTGGTTATTGCGATAGCGTCGAGGCGGAAGGAAACCGGCGCGTTGTCGCTGGCGCCGGGGGGCTGCGGGAGCGGAACAGGTCATGCAAAATATCTATTTTCAAAAGTCCTACCAGCGAGGTTTCGGCACCTATCCGCTCAGGGGCGCCGAACTGAGCGCGGCGATGGAGGCCGCGATGGACATTGGCTATCGCGCCTTCGATTGCGCGCAGATGTATGGAAACGAGGAAGATGTCGGCTCGGCGCTCGCATGCGCGAATGTCCCGCGCTCCGAACTTTGCATCACGACCAAGGTGCACCCCGACAATTTCTCGGAGGAACGGTTCCTTCCCTCGGTGCATGCGAGTCTGAAGGCGCTCAGGCTCGACTATGTCGACGCCCTGCTACTGCACTGGCCACCAGTCGGCGGGGACGTCGCACCCTCGCTGCGCCTCCTCGAAAAGGCGCAAAGCGAGGGTCTCGCGCGCAGCATCGGCGTCAGCAATTACACGGCGAGCATGATGCGCGCGGCGCGAAAGATCGTCTCGACGCCGCTGGTCACTAATCAGGTCGAGTTTCACCCGCTCCTCGATCAGTCTGCGCTATTGAAGGCGGCGGTGGAGACGGGGATTCCGCTCTCGTCGTACTGCTCCGTGGCTCGCGGCGAGGTGTTCAAACATGCGATTTTTACCGAGATCGCCTCCAACTACGGCAAGCAGCCAGCTCAGATCGTGCTCAGATGGATCCTGCAGAAGGGAGTGGCGATCAATACAATGTCCGCCAAGCCCGCCAATATCGCCGCCAATTTCAACGTGATGGACTTCACCTTGTCGAGCCTCGACATGGCGCGGATCGATGCGATGACGGCTATCGGCTATCGCATAATCAAGAAGGGTCTCTTGCCCTGGACGCCTGCCTGGGACTGAGACGCCGTTTGATGTTTCGGCAAAGGGAGGGAAACATGATTCCTGGTCAAAAGAAGAAATTCGGTCGCGTCGATCTCGAAGTGACAGCCTTCTCTTTCGGAACGGCCCCGTCGGGGAATTTCCTCAAGCCGGTTTCCGAATCTGACGCTCAGGCGATGTTCGAGACGGCGTGGGACGCGGGCGTGCGGCTTTACGATACTGCGCCGATGTATGGACACGGTCTCGCCGAATTGCGCACCGGGCACTACCTGCGCTGGAAACCCCGCGACGAATATGTGCTGGCGTCCAAGGTGGGGCGGCTGCTCAAGCCCGCGAAGCGCGAAACGATCGATTTTACGCCGTGGTCCGACGCAGCTCCCTTCACGCCGCATTTTGACTACAGTTATGATGGGACCATGCGCGCGTTCGAGGACTCGCTTCAGCGGCTTGGACTCGAAAGGATGGACATCTGTTTCATCCACGACATCGACCGGTTCACGCGTGGCGACGAGCAGCCCGAAGTGTTCAGGCAGGCGATGGATGGTTGCTGGCGAGCGCTTGAGAAGCTGCGAAACGAGCGCGTCGTCAGAGCGATCGGCGTCGGCGTCAACGAATGGGAAGTCTGCTACGAGGCGCTGAAGCAGCGGGATTTTGATGGGTTTCTGCTTGCCGGTCGGTACACGCTACTGGAACAAGAAGCGCTCAATGGTTTCCTGCCGCTCTGCCAGGAGCGCGGCGCCGCCGTGATCGTCGGCGGCGGCTTTAACTCCGGCATCCTAGCAACAGGCGCGCGACCGGGCGCGAAATACAACTACTCGCCGGCGCCGGGCGCGGTCATGGAGAAGGTCGCCCGAATCGAGAAGGTTTGCGCGGAATTCAACGTTCCGCTTCCAGCCGCCGCTCTCCAATTCGTCACCGCGCACCCGGCCATTCCGTCTTTTATCGCCGGCACACGCAGCGTGGAGCAGTTGAAACAGAATCTCGCCTGGTTCAGCCATCCCATTCCCGCGGCGTTCTGGGAAGAGCTAAAGCGAACCGGCCTGCTACGGGAAGACGCGCCGACCCCTTGACTAGGCCGCCGATCTCTCAAACCCGGAGCGAGGCCCAAAATGGGCCTCGCGAAACAGCGCCCTTCACCACGAGGACATGCCCTTACTTGGACGCGCGCGCCGGCGCATGCGGCGGCCGACTACCGATCTGCTACGCGTTACCCAGTATCATCGAACTCGCCTTTTCCCCGATCATGATCGAAGCCGCGTTCGTGTTCGAGCCGACCACCCGCGGCATCACTGAGCTATCGCAAATCCTCAGTGCGCTCACGCCGCGCACCCGAAGTTCCGGATCGACGACGGCCTCCGCGTCGACGCCCATCCGGCATGTCCCAACGGGATGGTACGATGTGCGGCCGTATTGGCGAGCATAGCTCTCGAAATCGGCTTGCGTGCGAACGTCACGGCCCGGGAAATGCTCCTTGCGAATGTAGCGGGCCATCGAGGGTTGGTTCAGGACATCTCGGCTGATTTTGATCCCTTCGACGGAGACGCGCAGATCGGAGGGATCTCCGAGAAAGTTCGGATCGATGATCGGCATCGCTGAAAGATCGGAGCTACGCAATTTGACCGAGCCGCGAGCTTTCGGGCGCAACGTATATGAATTCAGCGTCACGCCCGACCCCGACGGGATCTTCGGCACGCCCGCCTCGACGCCGGCGCCAATAAGGAAGTGGAACTGCAGATCGGGCACGGGCGCCGAACGGTCAGCGTACCAGAAAGCGCCGCCTTCCACCACGTTGGAGGTGACTGGTCCTTTGCCGAAAATAAGGTATTCGAGCCCGGCCCAGGCCATCCAATGCGGTTTGGCGTATTTGTCGAGGCTGTAGGGCCCGCTAAGCTCATAAACGATGTCAACGCCGAAATGGTCGTGCAGGTTCCTGCCAACCCCGGGAAGGTCCGCGACCACGGACAGCCCTAGAGCCCGCAACTCGTCCGCCGGACCCAGACCGGAGAGCAACATGAGTTTCGGCGAGCCTATCGCGCCAGAGGAGATGAGAATTTCGCGCTCGGCGCGCATCAACTTGGGGCGGCCATCCTCGATCAATTCGACGCCGACGGCGCGGTCCTTCTCGAAGACAATGCGACGAACCAGCGCGCCTGTCATCACGGTGAGGTTGGGGCGGCCGAGCGCTGGCCGAAGATAGCCAGTAGCTGCGGAACATCGGCGCGCATTGCGTATCGTCGTTTGGTAGGCGGCCGTTCCCTCCTGCCTTGGTCCATTAAAATCGGGGTTATACGGCATGCCATATTCCTGGCACGCCCGCACGAAGGCCCGGGTCAAGCGATGAGGCGGCGCCAGCGACGAAACGCCAAGCGGACCGCCCACTCCGTGCCACTCCCCCGACAGCGTGTCGTTATCTTCCGAGCGCAGGAAGAACGGCCTAATTTCCTGGAACGACCAACCATGACAACCAAACTCCGTCGCCCAGCTGTCGTAGTCCTCGGGGCAGCCTCGTGTGAAAACCTCTGCGTTAATCGAGCTTCCGCCACCCAGCACCCGCCCTTGCGCATAAGCAATCTCACGGTTGTTGGCGTGGCGTTGCGGCGCGGTCTTGAGTCCCCAGGTCAGCGGCCCTGAAGTCATTTTGTAAAAGCCGACGGGCATGTGAATATATGGATTGGTGTCCTTGGGACCCGCCTCGATCATCAGCACGCTAATGTCGGGCTTCTCTGTCAGCCGAGCCGCCATGACGCAGCCAGCAGAGCCGCCGCCAACGATGATGTAATCAACCATGGTGTCCTCCCGCCGCGCCTGGCCCTAGGCGACCCAGCGGGCGCGCTCCCGCAGTTCGAATAGTGTCGACTTGATCTGAACAGACTCCCCGATGCCATATTTTCTGGTTTCGCGCCCAGTGCCCAACTGTTTGAACCCGCCCGTAGCGCGAAGGCTGGCATCGGCGATCATAGCGGGCTTCCCCATTGAATTGACAGAACATTCATATTTCGTATAACTAACTGGTTATTTATTGCAAGGGCCTCCACCCCAGATTCGTTACCGCGATTTGGGGCGCGGCTCAACTTTTGAATGGCGAGTGTTTCACGCCAGTCAGCACGCGGAGCTTGGACCTTGGGTATAGAAATGAAGAAGGCTGCGCCCGAAAAGGTCGTCAGGCAGAGAGACCCCGACGGCACCAAAGCGCGTATCTTGGAGGCGGCAAAACGCGAGTTCGCGAAGCTTGGGTTCGGCGGCGCCCGCGTTGACAGCATCGCGACGCGGGCGAAAGCGAATAAGCGAATGATCTACCATTATTTCATCAGTAAGGAAGAACTTTTCACAGCCGTGATAGAGGAGGCCTATCTCGAAATCCGCGTAGCGGAGCGGAAATTATCGCTCGATTCGCTTGAGCCCGAAGCGGCGCTGGAACGTCTGGTCCGATTCACCTGGAAATATTATCTAGCCAATCCGGAATTCCTCACCTTCGTGAATAGCGAGAATTTGCACAAGGCGCGCCATTTGAAGAAGTCCAGCGTCATGACTCAGGAGTACCCGCATTTCGTCGGCATCGTTCAAGGCATTATCGATCGTGGCGTCGCGAAGGGGGTATTCCGACCAGGCATAGATGCGGTCCAACTTAACATCACAATGGCCGCGATCAGCTATTATTACCTCACGAACCGTTACACCGGATCGATCATCTACGACCGCGATCTGATGGCGAAAGACCGGCTGGACGAACGATTGGAGTTCAACGTAGATACGATAAAGCGCCTTGTGCGGCCCGATCCACGCGTGCTTTGACGCAACGCCGCGTCGCCTTATGCTGGGGAGCCGCTGGGGGCTGCATTGAGCCGTATGATTGGCGAGAAGGCCATGCGATCGAGAACGTCGCGCTGGATATTGACGCCGGGCGAAACTTCGATGAGCGCCACGCCGTCGTCGTCAAGGCGAAACACGGCCCTTTCGGTAATGTAGAGGACCGCTTGGCCATTGGATCTGGCCTGCGCTCCGCTGAAGGTGACGTGCTCGACCTCTTTGACGAGTTTCGGCAAGTCGCCCGCCTTGACGATTCGCACCCTACCGTCCAGGTCACTCTCGACTTCCAGACCCTTCGCCTCAAAAGCCCCACAGAACACGACTTTGCGCGCCGTCTGAGTAATATCGACAAATCCGCCCGGGCCCACCAACCTTCCCCCGATCATCGAGACGTTGACGTTACCCGCCGCGTCCATTTCGCCCATCCCGAGGAACGCCACGTCGATGCCGCCCCCAGAGTAGAAATCAAACTGATCGTTGGACGCGATGATGGCGTCGGGGTCGCGCGCCGACCCGAACATCGGTCCATCCAGCATTTCACCATTATGGATCCCCTGCTCGACGGTTCCCCAGTAATTGGCCTGACCGGCGGCGGCCACGAGCGCGGGAATCCCGCCGGGTATGCCAAAGCCAAAATTCACCGAGCGCGCCTCGCCGAGTTCCCGCAGCGCACGCTCGGCGATGATGCGTCGAATGCCCGTGGGCATTTCAAGCTTCGCGGCCGTTACCCGTTCGGAGAGCGGCGCCTCGCCGGAAATACTCGGCTCATATTTCGGCAGGTAGGTCTTGCGCGATTCGGGGGCCACAGTCACGCCATCGACGAGGACGCCGGGCACGCGCACCAGGCGCGCGTGCAACCCGCGTCTTTCGCGAATCGATTCCACCTGCGCGTAAACCCGGCCGCCGCAATTGCGGGCCGCCAGCGCTACGGCATGGCAATCGAGATCGGCGGGTTCCCGGTGGAGCGTGAGATTGCCTCGGGCGTCCGACTCGGTCGCGCGGATCAACGCGAAATCGATAGGAATGGGCTTGTAGCGGAGATATTCGCGGCCATCGATCGAGAGCAATTCGACCAGGGAATCTTTCGCAGCCGCGTTGCATCGCCCGCCCTCGCGCCGCGGATCCGCGAAAGTGCCCAGGCCGATTCGCGTTATCAACCCAGGCCGCCCCGCGCCAATCTCGCGCAACAGGTTGGAAATCGCGCCGCCCGGAAACGCGTAGGCTTCGATCAAATTGTCGGCGGCGAGTTTCTGCATGCGCGGCGACCAACTCCAGTGGCCACCGATGACCCGGCGCACCATGCCGGCATGCGCGAACCGGCTGAGACCGCTGTCGCGCCCGTCGCCAATGCCCAGCGCGTGCACGAGGGTGAGGTCACGCGGACTCCCGGTCGCCAAAAACGAGGCCTCGATCGCGGCGAACACATTATCGGCTTCCAAGAATATTCCAGACCCGGTCAGAGCGATGACGGCGCCATCGAAGATGCGACTGGCGATCTCGGAGGTCTGCAAAATCTCGACGGCTTTTCCCATTGCGCTTCCCTCATTCACCGACAATTCTAGGCCGCTCGCGACGGTCCCTCCCGCGGGGCGAATCCCTTGACGCGCCGATTGCGGGGCTATAAATAACTGGATAGTTACTATTCCAACGAATGTCGAGCGCCTTCGCTCTTTCGCGCCTCGGCCAACGAAAGAATCCAGGATCGGCGAGGAAAGACATGCTTCCTGTCCCCAAAGGCGATCGAGACACCTATCTGCAAATACGAGATATGGCGCGCATTTTTGCCGACGGGGAGGTGCGGCCGAAGGCGGAGGCGCTCGATCGCGACGAGCGCTTCCCGCGCGAATTGTACCAGCAAATGGGCGAGCTCGGCCTGTTCGGCATAACCGTGCCCGCCGAACTCGGCGGCGTCGGCCTCGATAGTTATGCCTACGCAATCGTCATGGAAGAACTGGCGCGCGGATATGCGTCGGTCGCCGATCAATGCGGAGTCGTCGAACTCATTGGGACGCTGCTCAGCCGATACGCAACCGCCGAGCAGCAAGCTAGATGGATTCCGGAGGTCGTATCCGCTCGGAGATTCGTGAGCTACTGCATTTCCGAGCCGGAAGCTGGTTCCGACGTTGGGGGTATCAAGACGACGGCGGTTCGCGACGGCGCCGGCTGGCGCTTGAACGGCGGCAAAATCTGGATTCATAACGCCCCGGTGGCCGATGTCGGCTTCGTTCTGGCGCGCACCGATCCCGCTGCCGGAAATCGTGGCATGTCGATCTTTATCGTCCCCCTCGATGCAGCGGGCGTCTCCCGAGGGCCAAAAGAACACAAGATGGGCCAGCGCGCGAGCCAGGTGGGAGCGCTGCACTTCGACAATGTCGCGGTTCCACAAGGGGCATTGCTGGGTCAGGAAGGGCGCGGTTTCCATATGATGATGAGCGCGCTCGAAAAGGGGCGCGTCGGCATCGCCTCGCTTGCTGTCGGCATTGCACAAGCGGGCCTCGAGGCCGCGCTGGAGTACACGCAGACCCGCAAGCAGTTTGGTCAACCGATCGGGGCCAACCAAGGCCTGCAATGGATGCTGGCGGACATGGTGAAGGAGATTACCGCCGCGCGCGCCCTCGTGCATCGGGCCGCGATTATGATCGACAATGGCGAACCCGCCAATGCGGCCTGCTCGATCGCCAAGTGTTTCGCGGGCGACATGGTCGTGGCTCAAACGGCCAATGCGGTTCAGATGTTCGGCGGCTCCGGCTATATCAGAGGTTTCGAGGTCGAGCGTCTTTATCGCGACGCCAAGATCTGCCAGATCTACGAAGGCACCCAGCAAATCCAGCGCACGGTAATCGCCCGCGAGCTGATAAAGAACGGAGCACGAATTTGACGGGCTATGCCGCGCTGATTACCGGCGGCAGCCGCGGGATCGGGAGAGGAATTGCGACCGCGCTCGCCGCGGAAGGATTTTCGATCGCGGTGAACGCCCTTGTCCACGACGAGGAGGTCGAAGAGACGATTGCGTCGCTGCGAAACCAAGGCGTCAAAGCCATAGCGGCCATTGGCGATGTGTCCGATCTATCGATCCATGGCTCGTTGCTGGAACAAGCGGAGATCGGCGTCGGTCCACTTTCGACGTTGGTCAACAACGCCGGCGTCTCCGTGCTTCGGCGCGGAGACCTTCTCGATGTCGCGCCCGAAAGCTATGATCGCTGCCAGGCTATAAATACGCGCGGCGCGTTTTTTCTCACCCAGGCATGGGCCAAGCGGGTGCTGGCGCAGCCCCGCGACGATGATCGTCATCGATCGATAATCACCATCTCCTCCTCGAACGCGGTCGCGGTTTCGATTTCGCGAGGCGAGTATTGCGTTTCCAAGGCGGCGACTTCGATGATCGCCAAGCTCTTCGCAGTTCGCCTGGGCGCCGAAGGCATTGGATCTTATGAAATTCAGCCAGGCTTAATTGAAACCTCGATGACCGCGGTGGTCAAGAACCTCTATGAACAGCGCATTCGCGAGGGGCTGATCGTCGCGCCACGGATGGGTCAGCCGTCAGACATTGGATCGATCGCTGCCGCCATGGCGACCGGCAAGCTCGCCTACTGCACAGGCCAGGCGGTGCACGCCGACGGCGGCCTCCTTATCCCTAGATTTTGATTCTGGAGCCCGTGATGAACTCATCCGAACTTACGCTTCCCGATGAGTCCGGCGGCTCGTCATTGTATCGGCTGCGTGGCGCTCCCGTCGCGACACCCTCCCCGCCGCACGTATTCAATCGCGTGGCCTTGTCGGCGGCCCACGTCGTCGCCGATCCCTTCGCAAGCCGGGAGCCGAGCGCCGGCCCGGCGATTGATTGGGATGGGACGATCCGTTTTCGCCGTCACCTTCTGGACCTCGGCATGGGCATCGCCGAGGCTATGGACACCGCGCAGCGTGGCGGCGGACTCGATTGGCAGGGCGCCCTGGAACTCGTTCGGCGTTCGCTCGACGCCGCCGCGCCGCAAGAGCGGCAGCGGATCTTCTCGGGAGCGGGAACCGATCAACTGGAACCGGGCGACGCGCGGGACTTGGACGACGTAGTGAGGGCTTATATCGAGCAGATCGAAGCGATTCAGAAGCTAGGCGGACGAATCGTTCTGATGGCTAGCCGTGCGCTGGCCCGCGTCGCCCGGACGGCCGCCGACTATGAAAACGTCTACCGCAAAGTTTTGGCCTCTTGCGAGCGTCCGGTGATCTTGCACTGGTTGGGCGATATGTTTGACCCGCTGCTGACGGGATACTGGGGCGCGGGTCGCTTCGAACCCGCGCTGGAGACGGCCCTCGCGGTGATTGGCGCGAACGCCGGCAAGATCGAGGGCATCAAGATTTCGCTTCTCGATGCGGAAAAGGAGATTGTGATGCGTCGGCGGCTGCCGCCAACGGTCAAAATGTATACGGGCGACGACTTCAACTATCCCGAACTCATCAAGGGCGACGCGAGTGGCTTCAGTCACGCGCTGCTCGGCATTTTCGACCCGATCGCGCCCGCAGCATCAATCGCCCTCGCAGCTCTCGCCCGGGGCGACGCCAAAACCTTCGATGGGATTCTCGCGCCGACGGTTCCCTTGAGCCGCCTGATCTTCCGAGCCCCAACCCAATTCTACAAAACCGGCGTCGTGTTCCTCGCCTTTTTGAACGGCCACCAAAGCCACTTCGTGATGCTCGGTGGCGCGCAGTCCATGCGCCCGCTGCCCTACTTTACCACATTGTTCCGACTGGCCGACGAGGCGGGTTTGCTGCGAGACCCGGACCTCGCCACGGCACGCATGCGCCGTTTCCTGGCATTCTACGGCTTCGGGGACTAATTCATTGCGCGCCTTAGAGGATCGCCTCGATCTTTGCTCCATCAACACCGCGACGCTAGGCCACAAAGCGCCCATCGGCGCGGTGATCGAGAGTGTCGCAAGATTTGGTTTCGGCGGAATCTGCCCCTGGCGCCGCGATCTGGAAACAGAGGACATCCACGCGGTATCGCGGCAAATCCGCGACGCCGGGCTTTCAGTATCAGGGTATTGCCGTTCCACCTATCTGCCGGCCGCCACGACCGAGGCTTTTCGCGCCAACGTCGAAGACAATATTCGCGCCATCGATCAGGCGGCGATTATCGGCGCCGCCTGCTTTGTAATGGTCGTGGGATCATTGCCCACGGGCTCCCGCGATCTTCCCGCCGCGCGAGACCAGGTGGCAGAGGGAACCGCGACGCTGTTGCGACACGCGCGCAGCGTCGGTGTGCGGCTCGCCTTGGAACCGCTGCACCCTATGTACGCCAACGACCGGTCGTGTCTGAATACGATCCAGCAGGCCCTCGATCTCGCCGATTTGCTGGAGCCGGGGGCGCCGGAAGCACCCGACCTCGGCCTGGCGATCGATGTCTATCACGTTTGGTGGGATCCCGCTCTGGCTGAGGGAATCGCGCGCGCCGGCGCCGCGCGTCGAATCCTGGGCTTCCATGTTTGTGACTGGCTGGTTCCGACGCGCGACTTCCTCACCGATCGCGGCATGATGGGTGACGGGGTGATCGATATCCCAAGCGTTCGCGCGATGGTGGAGGCGGCCGGGTACAACCAGCTCGTCGAGGTCGAGATATTCTCAGACCGCGACTGGTGGGCGCGTCCGCCCGAAGAAGCGCTTTCGGTTTGCGCACAGCGGCTGCAAACGGTGTGCTGAAACAAGCGCCGCGCTACTTGCCTGTAAAGGTCGGGCGGCGCTTCTCCCGGAAGCTCGCCACCCCCTCCTGTTTGTCGGAAGTCGCCGCGACAAGACCGCCCGCGAGTCGGTCGATCGCCTGTTCGCGACCTTCGCCAATCGCGGCGTTGAGAACGAGACGCGTCGTCTCCACCGCGCGCGGCGCCAATCCCGCGACTCTCGCGGCAATTTCTAGCGCCCGGACCACAGGAGCATCGGAGATCTCATTCAGGAACCCGACCGACCACAGCCGCTCGGCCGTGAGTTGACCCCCAGTCAGCGCCATTTCCCGCAGCAGAGCTTGCGGCAACAATCGCCCGAGCCTCTGGGCGCCGGACCAACCCGGCGTCACGCCGATCGAGGCTTCCGGCAATGCGAACAGCGCGCCCTTCGAGGCGATGCGGACATCGCAAAGCGCCGCCAGTTCAAGGCCGCCGCCGAACGCTGACCCATTGATCGCGCCGATGACGGGGACAGGCAGCCGCGCCAGCCTATCAAACAAGGCGTGACCGCCTCCGACCCAGTCTCGCCCGAACTCAACCGGGTCCAGTGCGCCCCATTCGGAAATGTCCGCGCCCGAGCAGAACGCGTCGCCGCCCTCGCCAGCGATCACGACCGCACGAACCTCGCGGTCGCGCTCCACCTGCGCGGCCGCAGCGGCGAGCCCTTCCAGCATCGCGCCATTGAGCGAATTGCGCTTACGTAGATTGTCGAGGATGCAAAGCAACGTTGTCGCTCGACGCTCGATCCGCACCGTTCCCGTCATCGCCATCCCACCTTTTCGGGAGCAAGACCCAGGCCGGCGGCTCGCGCTTTCCACGTCTTCCGAACCGCTCGCGTCGGAGTCGACGACGGCGCTACGCCTTCGCCCTATTTGATTACCGCGACTTTGCTGCGATCCATGGTGATCGCGACCGCCGCCACAAGAAGAAACCCGAAAACGATCTGCTGCGCGAAGGCGCTGACGCCGACATACGTCATCCCTATCCGCACGACCTGAACGATCAACGCGCCGACAAATGTCCGCCATATCGAACCGACGCCGCCCGTGATCGCTGTGCCGCCGACGACGATGCAGGCGATGGCGGGCAGCAGGAACTCGTTGGCGAGTGTCGGAGAGCCGGACCCCAAACGCGCCGCCATGACAACGCCAGCAACTCCGGCCATCGTGCCCGACAAAACGTAGGTTGCGATCTTTGTGCGATCGACGTCGATTCCGGACGCCATTACCGCCCGCTCCTGCGCGCCGATGCCGCGCACGAGCCGCCCGAACGGCGTCAGGCCGAGTAGCGCGCTGAGGATCGCCAGAAAGACTAAGCCGATCCAGATTTCATTGGGAACGCCAGCGATCGCGCCCACCGCCCAGCTCAAGTTCCTCGCGCTGTCTTTCGCCGAAATATCGATCGATCGCTCGGTCGAGTACCAGTAGCCTGCCGAAGTGACGACGCCACTGACGGCGAGGGTCGCAATAAACGAAGGAATGCGGAGTTTCGTCGAGACGATTCCGCCAAGAAATCCGGCGACGGCGCCGCCAAAAATCGCCAGCGGCACGGCTGCAAACCCCAGACGCGGCAAATTCACGGCAAGGATGCAACTCGTCATCGAGGCGACGCTCTGTATTGACAGATCGATGCCTCCGATCATGATAACAAAAGTAACACCCGACGCGATCAGGAAAATCGTCATCGTGTCTGAAGTGATTGTAAGTAAATTTCCGATCGATAAGAACGTTCGATCATAGAGGCCGATGGATAGCACCAGCGCCGCCAATACGACAAGAGGCGCTAAAGTCTGAGCTTTTTCGCGTGAAATCGCCATTACTACACCATATGCTCGACAAGTTCGACCTGGGTAGGTTTCTTGCCTGGCGCGGCGTCGAAGGTGGCGACGATCTCGCCATCGCGCATGACGAGAATCCGGCTGGACATTCCGATTACCTCTTCGAGTGTGTCACCCAGAAGTATAACGGCCATCCCCTCTGCGGTCATGTCGCGAATGAGTTCGTAAACGTCCTCTTTAGCTCCCACGTCGATGCCCCGCGTCGGATGATCGAGAATGACGATGCGAACGCCAGCCACCCGCCACTTCGCCAAAACCACCTTTTGCTGATTTCCGCCAGAAAGGCTGCTAACCATGGTTGCCGTCGACGGGGTCTTGATCTTTAGCCGTGCGACCCAGTCTTGTGAAATCTGCCTCTCCTGCTTAAAGCTGATGACGCCGCGCGCTACAAATTTGGGCAGCGCGGCCAGCGTCATATTCTCGGCGACGCTGAAGGACGCAACGAGACCTTCGATCTTGCGTTCGCTGGGGATTAGGCCGATCCCAGAATTCTTGGCGTCATGGGCGGCCCGGAAGGTCACCGATTTGCCGCCGATCTTTAAGGCCCCCGTGTCGATTGGCTTATGTCCCGCCAAGCATTTCGCCAGATCCTCCCGGCCCGAACCGATCACGCCGGCAATGCCGAGGATTTCGCCTTCGTGGAGCGTGAACGAGACGTTGGAAAAGCAGCCGCGCTTGCCGAGATCGCGAGCCTCCAGCACCGGAACATTGGTGGCAGGCGCTTGTCGGGCCTCGCGGTAGTACTCGTTGTGAAGCTGCCGCCCCACCATATGCTGATGCAGCGTCTTGATTGTCGCGCTCTTGCCGGGAGTCTCGAAGACAATTTTTCCGTCACGCATGACATAGACGCGATCCGAAATCGCCAGCACTTCCTCCATTCGATGCGAAATGAAAACGATCGAGGCGCGCTGTTTGAGTTCCTCGACAATCCGGAACAGAAGATCGATTTCCTTTTTCTCCAACACCGAGGTTGGTTCATCGAGAAGGATGGTCACATCGCCATTGATCCGGCTATCGAGCGACAGAGCCTTGGCGATCTCAACCATCTGCCGATCGGCGAAGGTCAGATCCGCACATCGTTTGCCCGGATGCACGTCGAGTTGCACCTTGCGCAATTCGACCGCCGCGGCGGCGTTCATGCGCGCCTTTGAGATCAATCCGTAACGCAGGAATTCTTCTTCGCGGCCAAGAAAAATATTCTCGGCCACGGTAAGCGTCGGCAGAATCAATTGCTCTTGAAACACCATCGCGATGCCTTTGTCGAAGGCATCGCGTGGCGACGTCAGTTTGACAGGATTTCCGTCGACATAGACGGATCCGGCGTCCGGCTGATATATGCCATTGAGGACTTTAAGGAGCGAAGACTTTCCGGCGCCATTTTCGCCGATGAGCCCAATAACTTCGCCTTTTTGCACCGAAAAGCTGACATCGTCCAGCGCCTTGACGCCGGGGAAGGATTTTGAAACGCCTTTGATTTCGAGCACGGGAGTCATGGCGAACCTATTTCACGACATCTAAGCGCGAACGGTCGAGCGCAAGCGATACGGCGACAATGATAAGCAGCCCCTGGACGCCCTGCTGAACATAGGGAGCAACGCCCAGGAGAATCATGCCATTCGCAAGAATGGTGACCACGAAAACGCCGATCACGGAATTGAGCACCGATCCGACGCCGCCCGACAGAGCCGTGCCGCCGACGACAACCGCGGTCACGGTCGTGAATAGCCTCCCCTCCGCGATCAGCGCGTGCCCTTGGCCGAACTGCGCAACCGAAAGCACCCCTGCCAGGCCGTAAAACAAGCCCGCGATCGTGAAAACTTGCATCCGCGTCTTTTCTACTGGAATGCCCGCGTGACGAGCGGTCATCTCGTCCGTTCCAATCGCGTAGACCCAGCGCCCAATTCGTGTTCTCTCTTGAATCAACAGCGACAGCAGCACCGCGCCGAGGGCGATCCACCCGGCGACCGGAAGGCCTAAAATCCGGCCTAGCGACAAAAAGCGAATGCTATTGTCGGAGATTCTTGCGTTGAAACCCCCGAGCGCGGTCGTGGCGATGCCAATGCCCGCAAAGCCCACTCCTAACGTCGTCATAAAGGACGGCGTCTTTAGCTTCACATGCAAGAACCCATTGAGAAAACCCATGGCGCCGCCCACCAAAACGGCTATCGGAACCGCCAGCAGGCCAAGCGAATAATCCGTGATGTCGTTCTCGACGAGCAGGCTCAGAAGAACGGCGGTGACCGCTATGACGCCCTCCACGGACAAGTCGATGCTGCCCATTAGAATTACGAAAGTGGCGCCCATCGAAAGCACGATGGGAATGGCGGCCGAATTGACGAGACCTATGAAGTTGGCCAACGATAGGAAATTTGGGCTGAAAACGCTGATAAAGATGCAAAGCGCGACGAGGACGGCGATGGGCGCCCAATTGCGCCAACGCGTCGGAAACGGCTCTGATTGATCGGATGCGCGGCTCAACCCGGTCTCCATGCGCGTCGAGAGGAAAATGCGGCGGCCAAGCGCAAGGAGCCTGCCGCCGCAATCCGCAAATACCTCAGCTGCGATATTGAATTTGCCCGGTGATTTTACTCCACAGATTATTGAAATCCAGCTTGCTCCCTCCACTCTTGAAAGCCGCCACGGACTCCTTGGTCACCAGAACGCTTGTTCCATACATTTCGCGATGCTCTTTGGGCTCCTTCGAAATGTCGATCTTGCCGGTCGCCGCTGCATGGGCGATCGCCAGACCCATTCCGCCCGTCCAAAGCGGGTCCCATGCCACTGTCCCGGCGAATTCGCCGACTTCGACGGCCTTCACGGCGGCAGAAATGCCGTCGAGTCCAACCACGGGCACCTTGCCGGCAAGACCCGCCTGCCGCAGCGCCTCGAGAGCCCCCAGCCCCATATCGTCATTGGCCGCGAAAACCCCCTTGATCTTACCGCTGAAGCGCGTCAGCCAAGCTTGCGTCACGTCGAAAGCTTTCTGCTCGTTCCAATCAGCCGGCTGAAAATCGAGCAGCTTCACTTTTCCGCCGGATTCAGCGATCGCCTGATCGAGACCCGCTTTGCGCTCGATCGCCGGAACATTGGAAAGGATGCCGCCGATGCCAACCACCCCGCCTTCGCCACCGAACGCCTTAAACAGTTGTTGGGCGACCGCTTTGGCCGCCGGCACGCCGTCGAAGGACATATGCGCGACATAGTTCGGATTGTGATCCCAGGGATGAAGATCGTCGGGCTTATTCCACTGGGTTACAACGTAACCGCCGGCCTTCTGGACCGCCTCCACGATGACGCGCGCATCCGGGGAGTCGTTGGGGTCGACGTTCAGGATCAGCTTGCCGCCGGTGCGCTGCAAAAGCGCTTTGATGTCTGAGATGCCCTTTTCCGAGTTTCCCTCGGTGACCAGCGTTTCACATTTCGCGCCGATGGACTTCGCGAACTCCGCGCCGCCCTTGGCGAAAGTCGCATGATAGGGGTTCGCAAGCGAGCGCAATGAAATGGCGAGAGTCCAGGTCGTGTCCGCCGCGAAACTCGGAAAGGACGATCCGATTGACCCGGCCGCCAAAACTCCCGCGCCTCCCTGAAGGAACGCGCGGCGACTCGTGCGCGACGAAAGAATGCCTTTGTCCGTCATTTCAATCCTCCCTTGGGTCTAGTAGTAAGTAACCAGTCCGTTATTAATCGCGATTGAGACCCCGCGTCAAGCACGCAGCCCGAGAAAACAGCGCACCGTCGCGCCAATTGCGTATTTGCACGAGATTGTGCGTCGATTTTGGGGAGTAGGCCGAAGGAGTTTCACCTTCAGCTCCTCGCAGAGCTTGACGTGAACCTCGCGGCTCATCCGCGCCTTGCCAGCAGCGACATCGTGCTCGACCCGTTCCTCGGCTCCGGCTCGACCCTCGGCTGAGACGACCGGCAGCATCTGCCGCGGCGCCGAGTTCGATCTACTCTATGTCGAAATCGTGAGCCGACCCGGTTATCCCGCTCGTCGCCTAAGCGTCACCGCCGGTCGAAAGCGCGCCAACGATGCCGGCGCCAATCAGGCGGCGCGCTTCTTCCGCGCCATAGCCGAGTTCGGCGAGAATGTCTGTCGACTGCGCGCCGAGCGGTTGCGGCGGCAATCTGACCGGTGGGACGCGCCCGTCGTAGCGCACCGGGTGCGACACCAGCGTGATGGGCGCTCCGCTGCAACCGGGTAGGGTGACAATGCTGCCGTTGTGGGCGACTTGCGGGTCCTCAGCGAGTTGCCTGTAATCGTTGACCGGCGCGTGCCAAATCCCTCGCTGACGGAATGTTTCGCTCCATTGGGCGGTCGTGCGCTTGCGAAGTTCGCGGGCGATGGCCAGCGACGCCTCTTCCCGCCGGCGGTAGGCGTCCGCCGGGGGAATGCGCTCCTGCGCCGAAATGCCGAGGATCTCGCTCAATACGTCGAGCGGGGCCACTGATATCGCCAGGAACCCATCCCCTGTGGCGTACACCCCGTAAGGCGCGCCATGATACCAAGTGGCGATCTGGCCGACCGGTCGAGTGTCTTCGGACCGATCGCCGTTCAGAAAGCAGACCAGCGATTCCATCTGAAGATCGAGGGCTGCCGAGAGGAGGTCGACGTCCACGCGCCCGCCTTCGCCGGTGCGCTCGCGCCGGACAATGGCGGCTAGGATGCCGGCCGCGAACAAAGCGGCCCCATGATGATCGGCCGCCGACACGCCCATCGCGCGCGGCCCGTGTTCCCGCGAGCCGTTAATGTTGGCGAGGCCCGACATGGCCTGAATTATGAGATCCTGCCCGGGCCGCTGCGCGTAGGGACCATTCTGGCCGAAGCCCGATGCGGCGGCGTAAATTAGCTGCGGCCTGATCTCGCGCAGTTGGTTGAAGCCGAGCCCCAATTTGTCCATCACGCCTGGGCGAAAATTCTCCGCCACGACGTCAGCGGTGGCGGCGAGACGCCTGGCGACGGCAACGCCCTCCGAACTCTTCAGATTAAGAGCCATGCTTCGCTTGTTTCGGTTGCCCATCAGGTGGAGCATGCTCTGGCCGTCGACGTCCTTGTCGGCGCCCTTCCACTTGCGCTGGAAACCTCCCTCGATCGGCTCAATGGCGACGACGTCGGCCCCAAGATCCGCAAGGAACTGCACCCCAAGCGGGCCCATGAGGAAATGGTTGAAGCTGACGATGCGTATGCCCTGGAGATGATCCATATCTTGCCTCCGATCGAATGGGTCATGGCGGCCCCGCGAACGCTCGCCGCGGGCGGCGCCCGCTCAACACCTTGACACGGCGATCCGAGTTGGTAAATCGTATAATCAAAGCGCTCAGCCGAATCCGGGGGCAGATTTGGCGCAGCAGAGCGCCGCCACGCCCGCGGCTCGGAAGCCAGTGTTCCGGCCCGCGACGGGATTGGCCGGCTGCCGAACGAAGGTGAGGGAATGCACGACTATGTTGTGGTGGGGGCGGGATCGGCGGGCTGCGCCATCGCGGCCCGGTTGAGCGAGCTGGAAGACGCCAGCGTCCTGCTGCTCGAAGCCGGCCCGCCGGACGTCAATCCGTACATCCACGTGCCGGTGGGCTTCTACAAAATGACCGCCGGCCCTCTGACCTGGGGCTACCGGACGACGCCACAGAAGGGCGCCAATCAAAGAAGAATGGCTTACGCGCAAGGTCGGGTTCTCGGCGGTGGAAGTTCCATCAACGCGATGGTCTATACCCGGGGCAACCCGGGCGACTACGACGCTTGGGCCGCGCACGCCGGCTGCCTGGGCTGGGCCTACCCCGACCTACTGCCTTATTTTCGCAAAGCCGAAGACAATCAGCGTTTCCACAATCAGTTCCATGGGACAGGAGGACCGCTCGGCGTATCGGACCAGATCAGCCCAAACCCGCTGGCGCTGGTCTTCTTGCAGGCGGCGCAGCAGTTCGGAATCCCTTACAATCCCGATTTCAACAGCGATCGCCAGTCCGGCTGCGGGCTATACCAGGTCACCCAACGCAATGGACGTCGCTCCAGCGCTGCGGTGGGCTATCTTGGTCCGGCCAAGGGACGGCCAAATCTGACCATCCACACAAATTGCCTGGCAACCCGCCTGATTATAGAAAACAACCGCGCCGTCGGGGTCGAATACGTCCGGGGTAAGTCGCGAGAGCGCATGGTCGTCCACGCCGCTACCGAAATCATCGTGGCGAGTGGCGCGATCGGCTCGCCGAAGCTTCTCATGCTTTCGGGCATCGGCCGGTCCCAGGACCTGAAAGGCCTCGGAATTCCTGTCCACCAGGACCTCCAGGGCGTCGGGCAGAACCTTCAGGACCACGTCGACCCCTACGTGATTTGTGAGCTCACCGGCCCGTACAGTTACGACCACTATGCGCGGCCATGGAATATGGCGATGGCCGGCCTTGAATATCTGCTTTTCAAGAAGGGACCGGCGACCTCGAATCTCGCCGAGGGGGGCGCGTTCTGGTACGCTGACGTTACGCAGGCGCAGCCCGACATGCAATTCCACTTCATGTTGGGGGCGGGTCTGGAGGCCGGCGTCCCGCCGGTTCCCACCGGCTACGGATGCACGCTGAATTCGTGCCACGCCCGGCCCCGATCGCGGGGCGAGGTGCGGTTGAGCAACTCCGATCCGTTCGAGAAGCCGCTGGTCGATCCGAACTTCTGGGCCGATCCCTATGATTTCGAAATGTCCAAGCGTGGCGTCAAAATGGCGCGCGAAGTCATGAGTCAGCCGGCGTTCGCGAAATACGTCAAGCAAGAGCACCTGCCGGGTTCGACGAAAACATCGGAAGCGGATCTGGAGGACCATTGCCGACGCTATGCTAAAACCGATTACCACCCGGTCGGGACGTGCAAGATGGGAGTCGACCCCATGGCGGTGGTCGATCTCGACTTGCGCGTATATGGCGTCGATGGGCTGAGGGTCGCGGACAGTTCCATCATGCCGTTGCTCATCAGTTCCAACACCAACGCCGCCACCATTATGATCGCAGAGAAAGCCGCGGACCTGATAAAGGGCAACCGCCGCTCGCCGCTCGCCGCCGCATAGAGAGGCTCCAGGATGTATCCAAGACCGCTTCATAATTCGGAAACCTACGAGCAACTCAGAGACACGGTGCGTCGCTTCTCTCAGGATATCGTTCGCCCGGCCGCCGCGGCGCTGGACCGGGACGAGCGCTTCCCGGCCGAAATTTACGCACAAATGGCCGAACTCGGCCTGTTTGGCGTCATGGTGCCGCAAGCGCACGGCGGCGCCGGCCTTGACGCCTTCGCTTACGCGATCGTCATGGAAGAACTATCGCGCGGCTATGCGTCCGTTGCGGATCAATGCGGCGTGGTCGAACTCATCGGCGCTCTGCTGTCGCGTCACGGCACGGCGAGTCAACGCGAGCGCCATCTCGGCGACGTGCTGGCGATGCGCACGCGCATCGCCTATTGCCTGACGGAAGCGGAGGCGGGCTCTGACCTCGCGAGCGTGAAAACCACGGCCACGAGGACGGCGTCGGGATGGGCGCTGAATGGCGCAAAGCTCTGGATCCACAATGCGCCGCTCGCCGATCTCGGCTTCGTACTGGCTCGGACCGATCCGGGAGCCGGGCATCGCGGCCTGAGCATCTTCATCGTCGATCTGCACGCGGCAGGCGTGACCCGTGGTCCCAAGGAACACAAGATGGGCCAGCGAGCGAGTCAGGTCGGCGGACTGATGTTCGATAACGTGGAACTCGACGAGCGCGCGCTCCTGGGCCCCCTCAATCGTGGATTTCACATCATGATGAGCGTCCTCGAAAAAGGTCGAGTCGGGATCGCCGCCCTTGCAGTCGGGATCGCGCAAGCGGGGCTCGACGCGGCGCTCGCTTACGCACGCCAGCGCCGCCAGTTCGGCAAGCCGATCCTGGACAACCAGGGCCTGCAATGGACCCTCGCAGATATGGCCAAGGACATCGCGGCCGCGCGCGCGTTGGTGCAGCAAGCCGCTGTTCTGATCGATAACGACCAGCCGGCGAATGCCGCTTCTTCCATCGCCAAGTGCTTCGCCAGCGATATGGCCGTGACGCATACGGCCAATGCCGTCCAGTTTTTCGGAGCGTCGGGTTACATCCGCGGGTTTGAGGTCGAGCGGCTCTACCGGGACGCGAAGATCACCCAGATATATGAAGGCGCCAATCAAATTCAGCGCTCGATCATTGCGCGGGAGCTGATAAAGGCCAGCGCTTGACGAAAGCGCCGAAAACCTGTCGCCACCCCGTTCTCCTCGCCTCCTTGGAAGCCCTCGATGCACGACCTCCTCGCCAAAGCGCCTGTGACCTTTACCAAGACAGTCAGCGAATCCGATGTTTATCTGTTCGCCGGCATCACCGGGGATTTTTCACCCAATCATGTCGATGATGCGGCCATGCGCCGGACGTCCTACGGACAGCGCATCGCCCACGGGGCGTTGATGATCGGTTACATGTCGACGGCTTCGACTCGCGCTATCGAGCAAGGTCTCGCTCTCGCAAGCCAGGCGAACCCCGTCTCGCTCGGTTACGATCGAGTCCGGTTCCTCAAAGCCGTGTTCTTCGGCGATACGATCACGGTCAAGTACACTTTGAAGCTGGTCGATGAAGAACGTATGCGCTCGGAGGCGTCTGTGGAAGTGCGCAACCAGAAGGACGAACTCGTCGCGGTCGCCACCCACATCATGAAATGGGTGCCCAACACCGCGCCAATGTGAGATTGTCCGGCTGGTCGGGGCCGCAGCGCGGCCCCTCGCGTTCACTCTCCGCTGATTGAGATTTGCATGATAAAGCGCGTCGGCAAGATCACGATCACGGAAATCGCGCGCGCGGCGGAGGTGTCGTCGGCAACCGTCTCGTTGGTGTTGAATGGCAAGGGGCGCATCTCCGAAGGCACGCGGACCAAGGTCAATAAGGCGATGCAGGAACTCGGCTTCATCCGCGACCAGGGCGCCGCCAACCTGCGGCTGGGCGGATCGAAGCTCATCGGAGTGGTGGTCAACGACATTTCCAATCCATTTTTCGCCGAGTTGACCGCGGCCCTCGAGCAGACGGTGTCGCCGAGCGGGTTCATGCTGATAGTCGCGAATTCGGCCGATGATCCGGCGCGGCAACGCCAACTCCTGTTGGCGATGGTGGGCCACGGCGTCGCCGGTCTCGTGGTGAGTCCTTCGGCCGGAACCGATCACGCGGACTTCGCTTTCATAAAGCAGCGCGAAATCCCCTGCGTGATCTGCGTGCGCGAACTCGCCGGGATCGGCATGGATTTCGTCGGCGCGGACGATTTCTCCGCCGCCTGCCTCGCGGTCGAGCATCTATTCGAACTGGGCCACCGCCGAATTGGCTTCGTCGGAGGCGTTCCATCGACGACGACGTGGAGCTTCCGCCAGGCGGGCTTTCGCCAGGCGATGCATCGGCTCGGCGCCGCAGTGGACGAGGAGTTGATTCTGCCCGGCCCGACCAACCGCGATTTCGGCCGGCAGGTCGCCAACCGGCTGCTGTCGCAGCCGGAACCGCTCACCGCCGTGGTCTGCTTCAACGATATCGTGGCGATCGGTCTGTGCGCGGGCTTGCGCGTGGCCGGGATTGACGTTGGTCGCCAAATCTCGGTGATCGGATTCGATAATCTGCCGGAATCGGAGGCGTGGCCGCCGCCGCTCACCACCGTCGAGGTCTATCCGCGCGGGTTGGGCGCGGAAACCGGTCGGCTGCTGTTGCGCCGCCTTGAGGGTCAGTCCGGCGCCGCCGTCAACCAGCGCCTGGCGCCAAAGCTGATCGTCCGACAGTCAACCGGCGCCGTCGCGCCAGCCAATCCCCTGCCCGCTGCCGATTGACGCGTCGACGATGGCGACGGCCGCTTGACAACGGTCATTGTTTAGATCAAACGTTTAATCAGTTGATGAAACGTTTGAGTTTGCAATCGAGGGAGGAAGCGGGATGCGGCAAGCCGCCTTCATCACCGGGTCGAGCCGGGGGATAGGAAGAGGCATCGCCCTGGCGCTCGCGGCGAAGGGATTCGATGTCGCGATCAACGGACGCGCCGCGTCGCATGCTCTCGACAGGACGGTTGCGGACGCGAAGGCGGCGGGCGTGCGCGCGGTCGCTGTTCCGGGCGACGTGAGCGATCTCGGCGCACACGCGGCGATGCTGGAGCAGGCCGAGACGGAACTCGGCCCTTTGACCACACTGGTGAACAACGCCGGCGTCGGACCCCTGCAACGCGCCGACCTCCTCGACACCACCGAGGCCAGCTACGACCACTGCCTCCTGGTCAACGCCAAGGCGGCCTACTTCCTGATGCAGGCGTTCGCCCGGCGGCTGCTCTCGCGCTCGCGCGACCCGGCGCTGCATTATTCCATCGTCATGGTGTCGTCGGTCAGCGCCGAAGCGGCGTCGATCGACCGCGGCGATTACTGCGTTTCCAAAGCCGCCGCCGCGATGGCGACGAAAGCGTTTGCGGCGCGGCTCGCCCCGGACGGCGTTCAGGTCTTCGACGTCCAGCCCGGCATCATCGAAACCGATATGTCGCTCCCGGCAATGCCCGACTATCGCCGGCGAATCGAGCATCAAGGCCTGACGCTGATTAAACGCGCCGGCCAGCCCGCGGACGTGGGCGCCGTCGTTGCGTCTGCTGTCTCGGGCGGCCTGCCATATCTGGTGGGCCAGGTCCTGCGGGTCGATGGGGGTCTGGGCCTGCTGCGTCTGTAAGCGCGACGGCGCGTCGTCAATGGGCCAACACCACGCACGAAAGATCACGATGTCGCAATCAGGGCCGACGCTTCTCGACGTTACCGGCGAAACGCGACTTTATGTCGTGATCGGCGACCCGATCGTGCAAGTCCGCTCGACCGCCCTCTACAACAAGCTCGCGGCCGAGAAGGGCGTCGACGCCGTCTTCGTCCCGCTCCAGTTTTCCGCCGCGCACTTCGACGAGGCCATCGATGGCCTGCGCTCGTTCAAAAATCTCGGCGGCATCATTCCCACCATCCCCCACAAGGCTCGCATGCTGAGTGTCGTTGATGAGGCCGCGCCGCGAGCGCGCATGGTGGGCGCCGTCAACTCGATCCGCGTCAATCCCGACGGCCGTTGGATAGGCGAGGCCTTCGACGGCGTCGGATACGTCGAGGGCCTGAAGGAGCGCGGGCGAAACCCCGCCGGCAAATCGGTGCAACTCGTCGGCCTCGGCGGCGCCGGCGCCTCGATGGCCTTCGCGCTCGCCGAGGCGGGCGTGTCGCGGTTGCGAATTTTCGACCTCGACGGGGCCAAAGTCGAACGCGTCGCGGCTGGCTTGCGCGACCATTTTCCGAGGCTTTCGGTCGAAGTCGGGCCGATCGCGACGCGCGAGGTGGATATCGTCGCGAACGCGACTCCGCTCGGCATGAAGGAGGGCGACCCTCTCCCGCTCGATCCCGACAGCCTGCGTCCGGCCCAACTGGTGACCGACATGATCATGGCTCCGCCCGTCACGGCGCTGCTGCGCGCGGCGGAGGCTCGGGGTTGCCCGATCCAGGTCGGTTACGAGGCCCTGCTCGGCCAGGCCAAGGCCAATGTCGCGTTCTTCGGATTCCGCTGAAAGCCCCGGGGAGGACAACGATGCGCAAGGGTTACGACTACATCGTCCTCGGAGCTGGCTCGGCCGGCTGCGCCATCGCCTACCGGCTCTCCCAGAACCCGAATGTGACGGTTTGCGTGCTCGAAGCGGGCGGTCCCGACCGCCACCCCTTCATTCATATGCCCGCCGGCTACACGAAATGCGTCGGTCCCAAGTTCAACTGGTCCTACCGGACGGTTCCGCAGAAGCATATGCATAACAGGGAAATGTATATTCCGCAGGGCCGGCTCTATGGCGGCTCGAGTTCGATCAACGGGCAGGTCTACATACGAGGCGCCAGGGAGGATTACGACACTTGGCGCGACGAGTTGCAGCTCGAGGGCTGGGGATACGATAACGTCCTGCGACTTTTCAAGAAATCTGAAAACAATCACCGCATTGCCGATGATTATCACGGTGACGCGGGCCCCCTGCACGTCAGCGACATAACCTTCACCAGTCCCGCCACAAAGCTGCTGGTCGAGGCCGGCCAGCAATACGGCATGCCGTACAACCGCGATTTCAATGGCGCCCGGCAGGCCGGCATCGGCATCTATCAATCGACGCACTTCAAGGCGCGGCGCTGGAGCGCGGCGAGCGCCTTCCTGCACCCGGCGATGAAGCAGCCGAACGTGGATGTCCTTCCGCACGCGCTGGTCAAACGCGTAATCATCGAAAACAACCGCGCGGTCGGCGTCGAGTTCATTCGAGATGGCGGCGACGGACGCGAGGTTAAGCGCTTGAGCGCCGACGTCGAAGTGATCGTCAGTTCCGGCACGTTCAACTCACCCAAAATCCTGATGATGTCGGGGATCGGTCCTGCGGCGCACCTAAAGGAAGTCGGGATCGCGCCGAAGGCCGATCTTTCCGGCGTCGGGCAGAATCTCCAGGATCATCTTGACATCAACGTCGTCGTCAAATGCGTCGACGATCCCCCGATCAGCTTCAACGGCATGGACCGCGGACTGAAGAAGTTCCAGGTCGGTTTGCAGTATATCATGTTCAAGAACGGCCCCGTCGCCTCCAGCGGGGTGGAGAGCGGCGGTTTTATCAAGTCGTCCGAGGACGTCGATCGGCCCGACCTGCAGATGCACCTCCTGCCAAGCTACGTCCGCGCCCATGGGCTCGAGCCGATGCCGGGACAATGGCTTACGATGCATTGCTGCAATCTGCGCCCCAAGAGTCGAGGCGAACTGAGACTGCGCTCGAACGACCCGCGCGATATCGCCGTGCTCGATCCGCGCACCTGCTCGGACCCTTACGACGTGAAGGTCATGGTCGCCGCGGTTCGCCACTCGCTCGAACTGTTTCGCCAGCGGGCGTTCAAGAATTACGTCGTCGAAGAGCGATGGCCGACTCCCCAGAAGCGGTCGGACGAAGAGATCGCCGAGTTCGTCCGTGGCGAGGCGGAGACCTGCTACCACCCGGTGGGCACTTGCAAGATGGGCAAGGACGCCATGGCGGTCGTCGACGAGCGGCTGCGGGTCAGAGGCATCGATGCGCTTCGGGTGGCCGACGCATCCATCATGCCGCTGGCGCCGAGCGGCAACACCAACGCTCCTTCAATCATGGTCGGCGAGCATTGCGCTGAAATGATCCAGCGCGATCACAACTGAGGCGCGCCCGCTGGCGTCTCCGAGGCAATATAAACAAACAAACATGGCGGAAACACCCAAAGGAAAACACAATGAAAATGCTGAAATCAGGTCTACTCGGCTGTTCGATATTGATAGGGCTCGCCACTCCGGCGTTCGCTGCAAAGCCATTCGAGGGCGTCCATCTGAAAATGCTGGCCTGCGGCGACACCTCGGTGACGCGGCTGGTCAAAATCCTCGACGAGTTCAAGCAAGAGACCGGCGCCGAGGTCACGATCGACCTCTACCCTTACCCGGGTCTGATCGACAAGATCGTGGTGGAGACCAGTTCGCCGACCCCAAGCTACCAGTTGCTGTGGATCGACAGCCCGTGGGTCGGTCAACTCGGCGAAGCCGGCTCGCTGCTTGATCTCGATTCGCTCGCCAAACGTGACGCAAAGGAGGTAGGGCTGCACGACATAATGCCGATCCAACTTCAGGAAAATTCCTGGCAGGGCAAACTCTACGCCATCCCAGCCTCCGGCATGGTCTGGGAAATGCAGTACCGCAAGGACTTGTTCGACAATCCGGACGAGAAGGCGGCGTTCAAAGCAAAATACGGCTACGACCTCGCCCCGGCGAAGACCTACAAGCAGTATTATGACATCGCCCAATTCTTTACTCGCAAGAAGGGCGAGAAGCTGGCTGGAAAAGTCCTCGACAAGGATTTCTATGGCACGGCGCAAGCCTACAGCCGCGTTCAAGGCGCCATCACGCATGATTATTTCGGCATCATGCGCGGCTTTGGCGGCCACTTCTGGGATCCGAAGACCGGCTTGAGCGCAATGAACGGCCCCGCGCAGATTGCCTCCGCCGAATACATGAAATCCCTGATTCCGTTTAATCCGCCGGACTGGGGCGGCTTGATGTGGGATCTGCGCACTGGTTACATGGAGCGAGGCGAGGACGCCGAGTCTCTGTATTGGAGCGTTCGCGCGGTCCGCCTAGAGAATCCCAAGGAGGCCAAGGTCGTCGGCAATGTCGGCTACGCCCTGGCGCCGACCTTCGGGGGCCGGCCGGAACCCAGCTACACTGGCGCCCTGTCGTTCGCGATCAGTTCCAAGGTGTCCGGCAAGCAGGAACAGGCCGCCTGGGCGTTCATCAAGTGGGGCACCAGCGAAAAGATCATGCGGCAACTGGCCGATCAAGGCATCAGTCAAACGCGCCGCTCGATCCTGTCCGACCCCGCGCTGCAAAAGAAGTTTCCCTACTACAAATCCGTACTCGCCGGGGACGAAAACGGGCGACGGCGCGTGTTCCATCCATTCTACGCGGACGTCGAGGAGACGTTTGGCGTCGAGATGAACAAATACATGATCGGTGACACCAAGACCGCTAAGGAAGCGCTCGACATCGCGACAAATAAGATCAACGCCAAACTGGCGATGTTCCCGCTGGCCACGCGCTTGAGGTGGGTCAACGATCCTCCGCTCGAAGTCCTGAAAGAGCACTGAGTGTCCTGAACGAGCACGGTGTCCCGGCGGCGTCCGTCGACGCGCGTCATGGCCGACTGTGTCGGCCATGACGCCACCAGGCAAAATTCCGAGGGTTTGATGGCCGATTACGCCCGCCGCCGAAGCTTGAAAATCGCAGGCATCTTCCTGCTGCCCGCTCTCGTGGTGTTGTTCGTCACCACGATTTTTCCGTTGCTCTATTCGTTTAATTTAAGCTTCCGTCAGTTCAATCTGGCGAAGCCGTTCATCCCACGCATCTTCGTCGGCCTACAAAATTATAAGACTCTGTTACAGGACAACGGCTTCTACCATAGCCTGTTCGTCACCTTCAAAGTGATGGTGGTGGCGATCAGCGTCGAATTCGTCCTCGGCTTTGCGCTGGCGTTGCTCCTCACCCAGAAGCTGCGAGGAATGGGATTCATCCGCACCCTCTTTATGATTCCAATGATGATGAGTTCGATCGTCGTCTCGCTGATCTGGTTGTTTCTCTATTTCCCCGGTATGGGTTACCTCAATTATTTCCTGAACTTCCTGCACGTAGCCGACGTGCCGTGGATCACCGGCGAGAATGTGGCGCTCTATTCGATAGCGCTCGTCGACATTTGGCAGTGGACGCCGTTCGTCATGCTTGGCATCGCGGCCGGCCTGCAGAGTCTGCCGCAGGAGCCGCTGGAAGCCGCCATGGTCGACGGCAATTCGCGGCTACAGGTACTGACGCATTTGACGATTCCACAGCTCAAGCCGATCCTGGCGAGCCTGTTCTTCTTGCGCGCGATCGACTGCTTCAAGATCTACGACGTAATTTTCGTCCTGACGAAGGGCGGACCCGGCGATTCCACGGAATCGTTGAGCTTCTACATCTACCGGGAGGGCTTCACGCTCTGGCAGATGGGCTTCGGCGCTGCCGCGTCTTTCGTAGCGCTAATCATCATGACCGTGCTGATTACCCTGTTCATCCGCACCATCAAGGAAGAGGAGCCGCGGGCGGCTTGAAGCGACCGCGGCGGCGCGCTGTTTATGACTCCGGCCCGACGAAAGACGTAAGCCATGGATCGCAAAACACCTCTCGAAAAGGCCCTGATCTACCTGACAGCGCTGGTCGTCGGCGTGATCTTTCTGTTCCCGCTATACATCGCGCTGTCCTCGGCGTTTAAGCCGGACATCGATATGTTTGCGCGCCCGCCTGTTTGGATCTTCAGGCCGATCTGGGACAATTTCATCGCGCTGTTCACGGTGCGACGCTTTCAAGACAACATCTGGAACAGCACCGTCGTGGCGACCGGCTCGACCGTGCTCAGCGTGTTCGTCGGATCGCTCGCCGCCTATGCGCTGACCCGGCTGAAACATCCGCGAATGAAGGATGTCGCGTTCTGGATTCTGTCGATCCGAATGTTTCCGCCGATCGCCGTCGTGATTCCCTACTACATTCTCTTGCGCGACATCGGCCTGCTCGATACGCCGTGGGCGCTGATCCTCGTCTATTCGACCGGCAATATCCCCCTGACGGTCTGGTTGATGCGGGGCTTCTTCCAAGGCGTGCCGGAATCGCTGGAGGAAGCGGCCCAGGTCGACGGCCATGGGGTGTGGGCGATCTTCTGGCGCGTTGCGCTGCCGCTGGCGGCGCCCGGCCTCGCGGTTTGCGCGATGTTCTGCTTCATCTTTTCCTGGAACGAGTTCCTGTTCGCCTTCATGCTGACCAGCTCGAAGACGCAGACTGTGACCGTCGCGGTCATGTCGTTCTGGAGCAGCGACGCCATCGAGTGGGGCCGGATCATGGCCGGCTCGATCGTGATCGTCATCCCGGTCATCATCTTTGTGTTTGCTTGCCAACGATTCCTGGTCAAAGGGCTGACGATGGGGTCGGTGAAGTGAGCATGGCGGTCGAACGGCGCATATCGCGGGAGTTTGGATCTTGGCAACGGTCAGTCTGAGCAATATAACGAAGTCGTTCGGCAATATCGAAATCGTCCACGGGATAGATCTCGAGATCCGCAGCGGCGAGTTCGTCGTGCTGCTCGGGCCTTCGGGTTGCGGCAAGACGACAACGCTGCGCATGGTGGCCGGTCTCGAGAACATCTCGGGCGGCATGCTCAAGATCGGCGGCCGGGTGGTGAACGAAATCGCCCCGAAGGACCGCAAGATCGCGATGGTGTTTCAGAACTACGCGCTCTACCCGCACATGACCGTGCGTCAGAACATGGCCTTCGCGCTCAAGCCTCAGAAGATGACGGTGGCCGCCATCGACGCCAAAGTCAGGGAGGTCGCAGAGATCGTCGGCCTGGAAGAACTTCTCGAGCGCAAGCCCGCCCAACTCTCGGGCGGCCAGCGCCAGCGGGTGGCGATGGGTCGCGCGTTGGTTCGCACGCCCGAGGTCTTCCTGTTCGACGAGCCTCTGTCGAACCTTGACGCCAAACTGCGCACTCAGATGCGCCTCGAAATCCAGAAGCTGCACCGCCGCCTCAAGACGACCTCGATTTATGTCACGCACGACCAGATCGAAGCGATGACCCTGGCCGACCGCATCGTGATTATGAGGGACGGGCGCATCGAGCAGATCGGTGCGCCGAGAGAGGTCTTCTCCCACCCCAAGAACGTCTTCGTGGCAACGTTCATCGGCAGTCCCTCGATGAATCTGTTGCCGATGCGGGTCACCAGAGCCAACGAAGGTTGCGCTCTCGCCTCAGGGACGATCGTCCTGCCGCTGCCGCTGAAGAACGACCATCAGGTGCGAGAGGGGCAGGAGGTTCTTCTCGGCGTCCGACCGAATTTCATTCGATTGGCCTCCAAGCCTGCCCTGACTGGGAACCCTTACGAATTTGAGGCGCGGGCCGAAGTCGTGGAGCTTCTGGGGGCTGACGGCTTAGTGGCGCTGCGGCTCGGCGAGCATGAACTCATCGCTCAGGTGGACGAAAGCGTTTTGCCGGAACCCGACGCGAAGATCTGGGTGGGATTCGACGCGGCGCGGCTGCATGTTTTCGACCGCGCCTCCGGCGACAAGATCCTCTAGCACCCCGTCGCTAGGCCCTTGTGGTCTCATCGATAGTGCCCAACATCCCTCGTGGGCACTATCCCAGCGCCACGCCTGCTTGGTTATCGCCCCCAATGCAAACCTGAACAAGGCGGCCCCCGTCGGATGCCTACGCAAGTCTCGGCCATCCAAGCCCAGTGAGACGCCGTGCCTGAAGATCGGGCCCCCGAGGAAGCGGAGCGAAAGATCAAGGCGCTTGTCCTGCTGCGCCCCCGATCAAGTCACAACGCTCGAGGCGGCGGTTTCCGCGATCGACGATCTGCCGATCGGGTGTGCCCGAACTGGCCAGGGCAGACGCAGTTGACGCAAATGCCGTGGGGCGTGAGATCCGCCGCGAGGCATTGGGTGAGCCCGACTATGCCGAATTTCGACGCCGAATAGGCGTCGTTTTCCGCCCCGCCGCGCACACCGAACAACGAAGCCGTGAAGATGACGCCGCCGCGCTTGCGGTGATCGCGCATATGGCCGGCGAAAACCTTCGCGGCGAGGAATGCGCCGGTCAGATTCACATTGAGGACGCGGCGGAATTCCTCGGCGCCGACATCGAGCGCCAGCGTCAGCACGAGCATGCCGGCGTTCGTGACCACCAGATCGACGCCGCCGAACCGCTCCAAATTCAAGTGCGACGGCCGCCGCGCACGCGACGTCGAGCGTCGCAAGCGCCCGGTCGAGGCCGCCCGGTCGACGTCGGAGATGACGACATTGTAGCCATGCTGTTGATAGGTTTGCGCCACCGCGAGCCCGATGCCGCCGGCGACCCCGGCGATGAAGGCCGTCCGGCCTTCGAGCGGGAGTTTTGACGCCGTCATGATGTCCGCCCCTTTCCTCTTACCGCGTCGGGGCTCATCCAACGATTCCGGCATAGATGTCCGCGTCGGTCGCGCCTTCGGAGCCGATGACTGCCACGCGAGCGTCAGGACCGAGGCCGAGCACCGCCGCCATGGCGGGGTCGGCCGCCGCAGCTAGGAAGCCGGCGGTGGCCGCGCAGCCGGATTCGCCCGAAACGATCGCGGGGTCGTCGTCTTCGCTGCGCGCCAGCAGACGCATCGTCTCTTTGGCCGCCTCTGCCCCACGGCGGCGGGCGATGCCACCGCGATCTCCGCCTCGATGACGCCCGTCTCGCGCAGACGGTTCAGCCGCCGGAGTCTCCGTCGCCTTCTCCGGGGTGGCGCGGTCAATCAGGGCGTTGTCGCGGAGAGCATGAATCTCGCACAGATCTGGAAGCTGCCGGTCATCTTCGCCGTCGAGGACAACGGTTTCGGCGAGGCGACCGCCAAGTCCTTCGTCGTGGCTGGCGAGATCGTCAAACGCGCCAGGGCGCTTGGCATGGCGGCGGCCGAGGTCGACGGGGTCGATTTCTTCGCCGTCTATGGCGCGGCCCGAGAGGCGGTCGAGCGGGCGCGCGACGGCGGCGGGCCGACTCCGCTGCATATCGACACGCCTCGCTATTATGGCCATTTCAGCGCGGACCCCGACAATTATCGCTCGGCGGAGGAGAAGGCGGCGATGCGGCGCGACCGCGATTGCCTGACCCGCTTCCGCCGGCAGGTCGACGAAATCAAGCTGCTGGACCGCGCGGAACTGGACACCGCCGACCGCGAGGTCGCGGCTCTTATCGGCGAGGCCGTCGCCGCCGCCCGCGCGGGCCCCCCGCCGGCGCTCGAAACCCTCACCACCGACGTTTGCGTCCGCGATCTGTAGAGCCCGGATCATGCCTCAGAAATCTTTTCGTCAGGCCCTCAACGAGGCCCTTCACAGTGAGATGGCGCGCGATCCGAGCGTAGCTGTACTCGGCGAGAACATCGGCCTGTCGCCGAAAATCGGCGACGCGCGCGACGTCGACGCTGGCTATACGCTCGACGGCTTGGCCGATGACGCCTTCGGGGTGCTCGACGCGATTGGCCTTTCGAGCGCGCAAGTGATCGGACAGTCGATGGGCGGCATGGTCGCGCAGATCATGGCGCCGCGGCGGCCGCAGCGCGTGCGCTCGCTCTGCCTCACGGCGCCGGGCTTCGGTCCCTACCTGGAGCGGCGCAGCCGCGCGCTTGATGATCCCGCGACGCTCTACGCCCTCGCCCGCACGCGGAGGCGATGGAAGCGTTCGTCGAGCGCGAACGCCTCGCGCGCTCGACCGCCTATCGCTTCGACGAGGCCTGGATTCGCGAATGGGCCGAGCGGAGTTTCGCGCGATGCTACGCGCCGGCCGGCGCCGCCCGGCAAGCCGCGGCGATGCGCCGCCTGCCCGAGCGGTATCGGCGGCCTCGACGTCCGTAAGGCAGACCTCACCGAGTTGCTGGCTAACGCGCAAGAGACGCCGCCTCTCCTGCATCCGAACATGCCGGAGATTTACCGCCAGCGGATTTCGGCGCTCTATGAGAGCCGACAGAGCGAGGACGGCAAGGCCGAGGCTGCGGAAGTCTTCCGAAGGCTGGTCGATCAGGTCACGCTCGTGCCCGATGAAGCCGAGTTGGCGATCGTGCTGCGCGACGCCCTAGCAGCGATCCCGCGGTTTGCGGCGCACAGGAAAACCCCGACGTCCTTTCGGAGGCCGGGGTTTTGGGTGCCTTGCCTTCGCAAGAATCGTTGGTTGCGGGGGCAGGATTTGAACCTGCGGCCTTCAGGTTATGAGCCTGACGAGCTACCGGGCTGCTCCACCCCGCGAGAACCGTTGATGGTTGGGCATAGGCGGCAAGTTATGTCGCAACGCCTGTGAGAAGAGGAAGCTTTGTTGACGGTAGGCTGATCTTTGCGGGCCTGGCGGCGACCTACTCTCCCGTGTCTTGAGACAAAGTACCATTGGCGCTGAGGCGTTTGACGGCCGAGTTCGGGATGGGATCGGGTCTTATCGCCTCGCCGAGGGCCACCAGGCCGGCGAAGATCAGACGCGCGCAGCCAAACAGATTATGCTGTCCCGCCGCGGCGCGTTCGTCGTTGTAGAAGCAAAACTGGTTTGTTTTCGATACGGAGCGACGAGATCAAACGACGCCAGGTCTACCTGGCGGTTTGCTTTCGTCATCCGTTTTCTGATTCCGAGCGCAATCAAGCCGAACGGGCGATTAGTACCGGTAAGCTCAACGCGTTGCCGCGCTTACACATCCGGCCTATCGACGTGGTCGTCTTCCACGGCCCTTCAGGGAGATCTGGTTTTGAGGCTGGTTTCCCGCTTAGATGCCTTCAGCGGTTATCCATTCCGTATATAGCTACCCTGCACCGCGGCTGGCGCCACGACAGGTCCACCAGAGATACGTTCACCCCGGTCCTCTCGTACTAGGGGCAAATCCTCTCAAATCTCCAACACCCACGGCAGATAGGGACCAAACTGTCTCACGACGTTTTGAACCCAGCTCACGTACCACTTTAATCGGCGAACAGCCGAACCCTTGGGACCTTCTCCAGCCCCAGGATGTGATGAGCCGACATCGAGGTGCCAAACAC
>DATNDU010000208.1:0-40564 GCA_035606915.1 Roseiarcus sp.
GCCGCCAGCCATGTTCTCGGGCAGGCGGTGCGCTACGACGTCGCCAATGTGTTCAACCCCGCCTATTCCGTCGCCTGCCGCTTGAGCAAGCGGGTGTTGGCCGCGCTCGCCCGATGAATATGCGCGCGCCGGCGCCGGAGCCGGTCGAGAGCCGGATCCTCGCCGTCGCCGCCGAGCATGTGCGCCGCTTCGGCGCCGCGCGCACCACCATCGTCGGCGTCGCCGCCGAGGCCGGCATGACGCACGCCAATGTCTATCGCTATTTTCCCTCCAAGATCGCGCTGATGGAGGAAATCAGCGCCGCTTGGCTGCGCCCGCTGGAGGCCAAGCTGCGCGAGGCGGCCGAGGGCGCCGATCCCGCCTATGACAAGCTGGAGCGCATGTTGCTCGCCGTGCATCGCGTCTATCGCGGCAAGCTCGACAGCGACCCGGCGCTGTTCGACCTGCTCATCGAGTCGCTGACCCAGGAGCGCGCCAGCGCTCGCAAGCATCGCGCGCGCGTGCAATCGGAGATGCAGCGCGTGGTCGAGGAGGGCGTCGCCTCCGGCGCCTTCGCGATGGCTGACCGGCGCCGGGCGCTGGCGCTGGTGTTCGACGCCAGCCACCGCTTCCTGCATCCCGTCGCCTTGCGGCTCGACCGCGACATTCCGGCGCCGGCGCTGGCGCAGCGCTTCGAGCGCATCGTCTCGATGACGCTGCGCGCCCTGCGCACCGGGCGAACTTAGCCTGGAAAAAACGCCGCCAGGGCCTTGGCCGTCGCTTGCGGCGCCTCCTCGGGCAAAAAGTGGCCGCCTTCGAGCCCTTCGCCGCAGACATCCGAGGCCCAGCGCCGCCACACGTCGAGCGGGCTCTCGCCACAGGCCGGAATGCCGGTGGCGCCCCAAAGCGCCAGCAGCGGCGCCGCGATCTTGCGGCCGGCCGCCCGGTCGGCCTCGTCGAGCGCGCGGTCGATGGTCGCCCCGGCGCGGTAATCCTCGCAGGTGGCGTGGACGCGCTCGGGCTCGCGGAACGCGGCGCGATAGGCCGCCAGCGCCTCGGGCGCGAAGCGCTTCAGCGAGCGGTCGCCGGTCCAACTGGCCAGCGTGTGGTCGAGATAGGCGAGCGGCGCGGCGCAGATTAGCGTCTCCGGCAGCGGCTCGGGCTGGGCCAGGAACATCCAGTGATAGACCGTCATGGCGCGCGCCGCGTCCATGCCGGCCCACATTTCAGCCGTCGGCACGATATCGATGACGGCGAGCTTGGTGACGACTTCGGGATGGTCGAGCGCCAGCCGATAGGCGACGCGACCGCCGCGGTCGTGGCCGGCGATGGCGAAAGTCTCATGGCCGAGCGCCGACATCAACGCCACCGCGTCGTTGGCCATGACGCGCTTGGAATAGCGCTCGCCGTTGTGCGACGGCGGCGCCGAGGAGCGGCCGTAGCCGCGCAGATCCGGAACGACGACGGTGAAGCGCTCGGCGAGCGGCGGGGCGATGCGCGCCCACATCAGATGCGATTGCGGATAGCCGTGCAGCAGCAGCAGCGGCGCGCCGGCGCCGCCGACGCGGGCGTGGATCGTCGCTTCGCCAAGGGCGAAGTCGTGGGCGGAAAAACCGGCGAACTCGGGCATGGCGGCTCCTTCTGCGGCTGACCGAGCCTAGCTTTAGCGCGCGTCCAAGACAAAGCGACCTCAGCGGGCCCCAAGCGCCCGCACCGCCTCCTCGACGCTGTGGAAAATGCGCTCCTCGCCGATCTCGCGCGTCAGGCCGTGGCGGGCGAAGCTCGCCTGCGCCCTCACCGATTCGAGCCGCGCCAGCGCCACCACGACGCCCGCCGCCTGGAGCCTGGCGATGGCGTCGCCGAGGATTTTGGCGCCGGTGTAATCGATTTCGGCGATGGCGTTGGCTTCGATGACCAGCAGCCGCGCCTGCGTCAGCCGGCCGAGCGCTCCGTTGACCGCCTGCGCATTGAGGAACGACAGCGGCGCCTGCAAGCCGACGACTTTCACCCCCGGCACGGTCTCGCCCGGCGCTTGCGGCGATTTCGGCCACCAGATCGAGGTGCCGGGGATGCGCTCGAACTCGACCACTTGCGCCCTCGTGATCGTCCATAGCCCGTGCAGGATCGACAGCGCGATGCCGACGCCGACCCCCTGTTCGATCGGCAGCGCGACGATGGCGGCGAAGGTGATGACAATGAGCAGGAACTCCGGCCGCGACCGTCGCGCCACATCCGCCATCGTGGCGCCGCGCACGATGCGCATCGCCACGAACAGCAGCACGCCGGCGAGCGCCGCTTGCGGCACATGGGCGATGAGGGCGCCGCCGTAGAGCGCCAGCGTCAGCGCGATCGCGGCGGCGGTTAGGGCGCCGAACTGCGAGCGCCCGCCGGTCTCGACGACGACCGCCGTACACGGCGGGCTGGCGTTGAGCGGGAAGGCGCCGATGAGGGCGGCCAGAATATTGGCGCCGCCGACGCCGATGAGGTCGCGATCGACCCGCGGCCCGTGCGCGGGATCGTCGACGAAGGCGCGCGTCGTCGCCGCCGTCTGCATGATCGTCACCGACGCGACGACGAACGCCAGCGCCGCCGTCTGCCGCAACAATTCGTAGGAGAGCGGCGGCAAGGCGAGGCGCAGCGAGACGCCGGAAAGCGCGCCGAGCGTCGCCACCCCATGCGCCTGCCAGCCGAACAGCAGGGTCGCCGCGGTCGCCGCGACGATGGCGGCCAGCGCGCTCGGAAACCGCGGCTCGATGCGCTCGCCGGCCAGAATCAGCGCCGTCGTCCCCAGGCCGAGGAGGAGGTCGCGCGGATTGGACGCTGCGGCCTCGCGGGCGAGCGCCCACAGCTTTTCCGGCGTCGGGCCAGGGGGCGCGGCGACGCCCATCAGCGCCGGGGCCTGGCTGGCCAGAATATGCACGGCGATGCCGGCCAGGAATCCTGTCGTCACTGGGATCGACAACAGGTCGGCGACGAAGCCGAGCTTCAGCGCCCCGGCCAGCGTCAGCATGAGCCCGACCATCAGCGCCAGCAGCGCCACCTCGCCCAGATATTGCGGGCCGCCGAGCGGAACCGTCATCGCCAGCGCGCCGGCGAAGATCGGCGTGATCGTCGAATCGGCGCCGACGGAAAGCCGCCGGCTCGCCCCGAACAGCGCAAAGCCGACACAGCCGGCGACCAGCGCCAGAAAGCCGCGCTCCGGCGTCATGCCGCCGAGCCGGGCGGTGGCCATCTGCTCGGGAATGGAGATGGCGGCGAGCGTCAGGCCGGCCAGCAGGTCGGGGCCGAGGTCGCGCGGCCGCCAGCCGGCGAAAGTCGGCAAGCCGAGCCGCGCCAAGTTCGCCATTCGCCCCTCCGCCGCGCTACTATCGCCGCCATAGGGGCGAATAGGCGCGTTCGCGTCAACCGGAGGATGGATGGAGATTCTGTTGCGCCGCTTCGCTCTCGCGATTGGGCTGCTGTGCGGCCTCGTCGGCGCGCAGGCGCCGGAATTCGCGCAGCAATATCGCCAACGTCTCGCCGGCGCCGTCGACGAGCTTTCGCGCGTGGTTTCGACGTTCGATGCGGAGGCCCGCGACAAGAGCCTGACGCCCGACGCCGCGATTGCGCGCCTGAAGCAAAACGCCGATCCGCTGGCCCGAGAGCGCGGCCGCGACATGGCCGACGACAAGACGCGGCTCCACCATCTGCGCGAGGCGCTGGCCGCCTTCACCGACGCCGCGCCGGTGAAGCGGCTGTTTGCGGTGGCCGAGACCTTCGACGCCTCGACGGCGCGGCGCGCCTGGGGCGATTTCGAGCCCGCCGTGCCGACGACGGCGGAGGGGTTCATCGTCGCCTTGGCGTCCGCCGTGTTCGGGTGGCTGGCGGCGCATCTGAGCCTGTGGCCGGTGCGGCGGCGCGCGGCGCGCAAGCGGGCGGCGCGAACGCTCGCCGAATCGTGGTAAGCCGCCGCCGCTTGACCCGCCTGTTCACCATACCCGCCGCCGCGCCGTTCCTGCCGACGCTCGCCCACGCGCTGCTCGACGGCCGCCTGATCCCCGGCTTCCCGGGGCCGGACCCGCTGGCGCTCGCCGGCGCCACCGTCTATTTGCCGACGCAGCGCGCCGCCCACGCCTTTGCCGAGGCGCTGGTCGCCGCCAGCGGCCGCTCCGGCCTCGTCCTGCCGCGCATCGTGCCGCTCGGCGCCTTCGCGACCGAGGAGGGCGAGTTCGCCGAGACCGAGGCCTTCGACGACCCGCCGGCTGTCGGCGATCTCCAGCGCCGCATGACGCTGGCAAGGCTCGTCGCCGCCTGGGGGGCGCAGCTCAAGGGCGCGATTCGCCGCGTCGGCGCCGACGGGCGGCTGGAGACCGACGACAGCGAGCCGCCGCTGGTCGCCGCCACCCCGGCCGAGGCGTTGCGCCTTGCCGGCGACCTTGCCGCGCTGATCGACGACATGCGCATCGAAGGCGTCGGCTTCGAGAGGCTGGCGACGCTGGCGGGCGACGCCTTCGATCCCTATTGGCGCATCACCCTCGAATTCCTCAAGATCGCCTTCGAGGCGTGGCCGGCCTGGCTTGCCGAGCAGGGCCTGACCGACCGCGCCGAGCGCATCGAGCGGGCGGTGGCGCGCGAGATCGTCGACCTGCCGACGCGCGGGCCGACAATCGTCGCCGGCTCCACCGGCGCTAATGCCGCGACCGCGCGGCTGATCGGCGCGGTGGCGCGCGCGCCCAACGGCGCCGTCGTGCTGCGCGATCTCGATAGGAACCTCGACGAGGCGGCGTGGCGGCTGATCGCCGAGGGTGAGGATGTCACCGTCGCCGCGCATCCGCAGGCGATGCTCGCCAAGCTGCTGGCGAGCATTGGCGTCGCGCGCGCCGAGGTCGCAAAGCTCGGCGAGGCCGGCGCCCGCGCGCGCTTCCTCACCGAGGCGATGCGGCCGGCGGAATCGACGCATCTGTGGTTCGCCAGCCAGCGGGAGCCGGCGCTTGACGGCGTGGCGTTGATCGAGGCCGACAACGAGGCCGAGGAGGCGCTTGCCGCCGCCATCGCGCTGCGCGAGACGCTGGCCGCGCCCGGCTGCACGGCGGCGCTCGTCACCCCCGATCCGAAGATCGCCCGCCGGGTCGCTACCGAACTGGCGCGCTGGGGCGTCGAGGTCGAGAACTCCGCCGGCGCGACGCTCGGCGCCACCGAAGAGGGGGTGTTCGCGCGATTGGCGGTCGCGGCGGCGCGCGCCTTCACGCCGGCCGCCGTCGCCGCGCTGCTCGGCTCGCCGCTGCTGCGCGTCGGCCGCTCGCCGCAGGCCTATGTCGGCGCGGCGCGGGCGCTGGAGCTTGGCCTGTTGCGCGCGCCGCTGCCGGCGAGCGGCCTTGCCGATCTCGACGCCGCCTGCGCCGCCGCGCGCGAAGCGGTCGCCGCCCGCTACGCCCATCCCGCCGTCGCCGCGCTGCGCGCCGCGGACCTCGTCGCCGCCGAGACGCTACTCAGAGACATCGCCGCCGCGCTCGACACCTTGCGCGCGGCGGATGGCGGGCCGCTTGCCGGCTTCGTCGCCGCCCATGCGCGGGCGCTGGCGGCGCTCGCCGCGCCGGAACCGCCGGGCGAGGCGATCACGGCGCTGCTGGACGAATGGGCGCTTTCGGCCGGCGAGGGGTTCAACTGCGGGCTCGGCGATTACGCCGAGATGTTCGAGACGCTGGTCGCCGAGCGCGCTCCGCCGGGCCCGCGCGGGCATCCGCGGCTGGCGATTCTCGGCCTGCTTGAAGCGCGGCTGCTGCATTTCGACCGCTTCGTGCTGGCCGGGTTCGACGAGACGGTGTGGCCGCCGGCGGCGCGCACCGACGCCTTTCTCAACCGCCAGATGCGCGCCGATCTCGGCCTGACGCCGCCGGAGCGCCGCCTCGGCCAGACGGCGCAGGATTTCGTCGCCGCGCTGGGAACCGAGGACGTCGTGCTGACGCGCGCCAAGAAGCGCGACGGCTCGCCGACGGTCGCCTCGCGCTTCCTGCGCCGCATCGAGGCGCTGGCGGGCGATGCGTCGCTGGCGGCGATGCGCGGGCGCGGGCGGCGCTATCTGGAACTGGCGCGTTTCCTCGACCGCGCCGAGCCGACGCCGCCGGCGTCGCGGCCGGCGCCGGCGCCGGCGCCGGCGCTGGCGCTGCGACCGCAAAAGCTCAGTGTCACCCGCGTCGAGACGTTGCGCCGCGACCCCTACGCCATTTACGCCGAGCAGATTTTGGGCTTGCGGCCGCTGCCGCCGGTCGGGCAGGGGTTGACGGCGGCGGGGCTCGGCAATGTCTGGCACGATGTCTTGGAGACCTACGCCAAGGATGGCCCGTGGACGCGGGCGCGGCTGGCGGCGATCGCCGAGGCGGGCTTTGCGACGCTCAATGCCGACGCCGGCTTCCGCGCGCTGCGCTGGCCGCGTATCGGCGAGGCGCTGGATTTTGTCTTCGCTTTCGACGCCGAGCGCCGCGCAGAGGCGGCGCGCATCTGGATCGAGGCCGAGGGCCGGCTGGCGCTGACGCTCGCCGACGGCTCAGCCTTCGCGCTCACCGCGCGGGCCGACCGCATCGAGATCGGCCGCGACGGTCTGGCGACCGTCATCGACTACAAGACTGGGGCGCCGCCGGGCCTGCGCGAGGTCGAGGTCGGCTTTGCGCCGCAACTGACGCTGGAGGCGGCGATGTTGAAGCGCGGCGGTTTCGCCGGCGTCGATGCGGTCGAGACAGCGCAGGCGATCTATCTCAAGCTCGGCGGGGCCGAGGGCGGCAAGGCGCGCTATCTGAAATTCAAGGAGGCGAGCTTCGCCGAGGTCGCCGAGCGGCATTTTGGCGAACTCATCAAGCTGCTCAACGCCTATCGCGACCCCGCGCGCGGCTACGCCTCGCGGCCGTTCGCCAAATTCGTCGCCCGCGGGACGGATTACGACCATCTCGCCCGCGTCGCCGAATGGGCGCTCGCGGAGGGCGACGAGACATGAAGCCGGCGCTGCAAGACGCCTCGCGGCGCCAGCGCGAGGCCGCCGATCCGCAAAGCTCGGCTTGGGTCTCGGCCAACGCCGGCTCCGGCAAGACGCATGTGCTGGCGCTGCGCGTCGTCCGGCTGCTGCTGGCCGGCGCGGCGCCGTCGCGGCTGCTCTGCCTCACATTCACCAAAGCGGCGGCGGCCAATATGGCCGAGCGCGTGTTCGACCGGTTGGCGAAATGGACGCGGCTCGACGATGCGGCGCTGGCCGCCGACATCATCGCCGCCGGCGCACCGCAGCCGACGGCCGCCGATCTCGAACGGGCGCGCAAAATGTTCGCCCGCGTCATCGAGACGCCGGGCGGGCTCAAGATCCAGACCATCCACGCCTTCTGCGAGCGCGTGCTGCATCTGTTTCCGTTCGAGGCCAATGTGCCGGCCGGTTTCCGGCCGCTCGACGAGCGGGAGGCGGCCAGCCTGCGCGAACAAGCGCAGGCGCAATTGTTCGCGCGCGCCGACGCCGAACTGGCGGCGGCGATCGCCCGCGTCGCGGCTGAAGCCGGCGCCGACGGCTTCGGCCCGCTCATCGCCGAGACGGCGCGGCTCGGCGAAGCGCTGACCGTCCACGGCGCGGCGGACGAATTCGCGGCCAAGCTCGCGGCGCGGCTGGGGCTGGCGCCGGGCGAGGACGAGGCCACAATAACGGAAGCGATGCGCGAGGGCGGCGGCGGTCCGGCGGTCTGGCGGCAATGGGCGAAGGCGCTCAATCAAGGTTCGGCCAACGATCAGAAGACGGCGGCGATCCTGACCGGCGCGGCGGCGACGCCCGATCCGCAGACCCGCCTCGATCTCTATCTCGCGGCCTTCCTCACCAAGGAGCAGGCCCCGCGCAAGACGCTTGCCACCAAGGCGACGAGCGAGCGCTGCCCCGACATCGTTGACGCCCTCTACGCCGAGCGCGACCGGCTGGTGGGGCTGCTCGACAAAGCGCGCGCGGCGGCGGCGGTGGCGCGCAGCCGCGACCTGCGGCGGCTCTCCGAGGCCTGCGAGCGTGCCTACAAGCGCGCCAAGGCCGCCCGCGCGGCGCTCGATTTCGACGATCTCATCGCCAAGACCGAGGCGCTGTTTGCGCGCGCCGACGCCGCCTGGGTGCTCTACAAGCTCGACCGCGGCGTCGAGCACATTCTGGTTGACGAAGCGCAGGACACCTCGCGCGCTCAGTGGAAGATCCTCGCCAAGCTTGCTGAGGATTTCCTCAGCGGCGCCGGGGCAGGGGCGGGCCGGCGCACCTTCTTCGCCGTCGGCGACGAGAAGCAGTCGATCTTCTCGTTTCAGGGCGCGCAGCCGCATCTGTTCGACGCGATGCGGCGCTTTTTCGCCAGTCGTCACAAGAAGGCGGAACTCGCCTTCGTCGATGTCAAGTTGACGCATTCGTTCCGCTCCGCGCCGGCGGTGCTCGATGCGGTCGACAAGGTGTTCGCCGTCGCCGAGGTCTGGAACGGCGTCAGCGCCGGCGAGGCGACGGCGGAGCCGCACGCCCCGATCCATGACAGCCTGCCGGGGTTGGTCGAGATCTGGCCGCCGATCGTCGCCGAGGAGGCGCTGGAGCCGGACGATTGGGAGGCGCCGCTCGACGCCGAGAAGCGCAGCCATCCCGCCCAATTGCTGGCCGAGCGCATCGCCGCCGCGATCGCGCGCTGGATCGCGCCGGGCTCGCAGGAGCGCGTCGCCGACCCCGCGACCGGCGCGCTGCGGCCGATCCGGCCGGGCGACGTGCTGATCCTGGTGCGCTCGCGTGGCGCGCTGTTCGAGGCGATGACGCGCGCCTTGCGCCGCGCCCGCGTACCGGCCGCCGGCGCCGACCGGCTGACGCTGGCGAGCCACATCGCCGTGCTCGACCTCTGTGCGGCGGCGCGGGTGGCGCTCTACCCGGACGATGATCTCTCGCTTGCGGCGTTGTTGAAATCGCCGCTGATCGGTCTCGACGATGAAGCGCTGATGGCGCTCGCGCCCGGCCGCAAGGGGGCGTTGGCGGCCGAACTCGCCGCCTCGCAGTCGCAGGCCTGGGAGAAGGTCTCGATGTGGCGGGCGCGGGCAGGGCTCGGGCCGTTCGATTTCTTCGCCCGGCTCATCGGCGCCGACGGCGGCCGGCGGGCTTTGGCGGGGCGGCTGGGGGCCGAGGCGGGCGATGCGATCGACGAATTCCTCGCCCGCGCGCTCGCCCACGAGCAGGGCGAGGCGCCGTCGCTGGCGAGTTTCCTCACCGAGATCGAGGCCGCCGATTCGCAGATCAAGCGCGACATGGAGGCGGCGGGCGCGGCGGTCAGGGTGATGACGGTGCACGCCTCCAAGGGTCTCGAAGCGCCGATCGTTTTTTTGCCCGACACCGCCGGCGCGCCGAGCGGCCGACACGATCCGCATTGGCTGGAGCTCACGCCTGCCCATTCCGGCGCCGCGCCGCTGCTCGTCTGGGCGGGATCGGCGGGGCAGGACAGCGCCGCGATGGCCGAAGGCCGCGCCGTGGCGCGCGCCGAGGCCGCCGGCGAGCACCGCCGCCTGCTCTATGTGGCGATGACGCGCGCCGCGCAGCGCCTCATCGTCGCCGGCTTCGAGGGCGCGCGCGGGCGGCCGCCGGAATGCTGGGCCAATCTCATCGCGCTTGGCCTGCAAGAACACATGCGCGAAGTCCCGAGTTGGTGGGACGCGACGCAGCCGATGCTGCGCCTCGGCCAGCCTCCGAGCGGCGGCGCGCCGCCGGCGTCTGCCGTCGCGCCGCCCCAGGCGCCGCCGCCGGCCTGGCTCGCGGCGCCGGCGCCGCACGAGGTCGCCTATGCGCCGGTGGCGCCGTCGCGCCGGCTCGCCGGCGAACTGACGGCCGAGCGGCTGGCGCGGCTGGAGGAGGGCCGGCTCGCGCATCGGCTGCTGCAAAGCCTGCCGGGCCTGCCGCCGCAGCGGCGGCGCGCGGCGGCTGAGGCCTATCTCGCCCGTCGCGCCGCCTCGCTGTCGCCCGAGCGCCGCGCCGGCCTGGCGGCGCGCGCGCTGGCTTTGATCGAGGCGTCGGCTTTGCGCCCGCTGTTCGGCCCCGGCTCGCGCGCCGAGGCGCCGTTCGTCGCCGCACTCGCCCGCGCCGATGGCCAGACCGTTGCCGTCTCCGGCCGCATCGACCGGCTCGCAATTGCCGACGGAATCGTCTGGATCGCCGATTTCAAGACCGGCCCAGCGGTGGTTCGACGCGAATACCAGCGCCAACTCGCCCTCTACCGCGCCGCGGCGGCGGCGATGTTTGCCGGCGCCGAAATCCGCGCGGTTCTGCTTTGGATTGATTCAGGCGAATTCGAAGAATTGGACGCATTGACCTTAGACAAGGCTTTCCAGGACTGGGCGGGAGAAGCAGCCTCGCCATCTTAGCGACTCATTTACCCGACAACGTCCGCGCCATGATGTTGCGGGAACATTTGGGGCTGGCCAGGGTTGCGGTTTCGGCGCTGGCTCTGGTTGTCGGCTTTGCCGGCGCGGCCGAGGCGGAGACGATGGTGCGTTATGCGCACCCGGTCACACGCCACGGCCATCGCGTGCTCTATCACGGCGCCTGGCGCGGCCACGCCGGGGCGCACGCGAAGGGCCACGCGGCCAAGAAAACCGCGGACGACGACGACAATGCGAAGCCAGCCAAGGCGGCGCGCGGCTCGTCGCATGAGTTCATCGTGCTGGTCGACACCGACGACGCCACCTCGCTGCGCATGGCGACCGAACTGGTCAACGCCGCCAAGGCGGCGGGCCTGAAGGCGCGCGCCTGGGCCGGCGCGACCTCCCCCGGCGCGCTCGCCCATTTCGTCGCCACGGACGGCGGCGATTTCATGGTGACGGCGATCGACGCGCTCGGCGCCGACCCAAAGGCGGCGGATCTGCGCGTCAAGGCGCCGCTGGCGGCGCGTCTCGGCAATGAGCCTATGGTGGTGATCGCGCGCGCCGGCGTCGATGACGTCAAACAGCTAGACGGTCGCCCGGTGTCGTTCGGCGAGGCCGACGGGGTCGTGGATGACAGCGGGCAGGCGCTGTTCGCCAAGCTCGGCGTCGCGCCGAAGGTTGTGCATGAGGACGTCGGCGCGGCGCTGGCGGGGCTGACGGCGGGCAAGATCGACGCCATGGTGATGCTCGGGGCTGATGAATCGCGCGCCGTCAACCAGGCCTCCAAGAGCGGCAAGCTGCATGCGCTGGCGCTGCCCTGGCGCGACGATCTGGCCGGCCGATACGCGCCGGCGCGGCTGACCTCCAAGGATCTGCCGCATCTGATGCCGGTCGACGGGACGCTGAATACGATCAGCGTGCCGTTCGGGCTGGTCGCGATCGATGCTGCCGACGGTTCCGAGCGGGCCGAGCAGGACGCGCCGTTTATCGCCGCGCTGTTCGAGCGCCACCAGGCGTTGCTGGCGGCGAGCGCCGATCCGAAATGGCGCGAGGTCAACTTTGCCGCCGAAGCGGATTGGCCGCGCCTCGCTCCGGCGCGCGCCTGGATCGCCAAACATCGCGCCGCCGCCGATCCGGCGCTGGTTGAATTCCGCGCCACGGCGAAATCGGCCGCTGCGACATCGGGGGCGACAGCCTCGGCGATCGCCGATAAACTGTACGGGGATCTTCTGCGTTCGGGGGGCGCGCAGCCATGAGGGAGGCGGCGCTGTGAGTATTCTCATCAAAGCGGTGTCGGGCCTCGTTGCCGGCGTCGTCGCCGGCGGTCTCGGGTTGGCCTTCGTCCCCCGGGTCGCGCCCAATGCCTTGAAACCCCGCCACGCGGTCGAAAAGCCGCAGTTCGTCGACGCCGTGGCCTCGCGCGATGCGGCGCGCGTCGTGCCTGCGGTGCTCGCCGTGGCGGCGACGCCGGCGGTGGCGCGCCCGCCCGCTGCGCCTGCTCCGTCGACCAAACCTGCCCTGGCGGGCAACCCGGCCGCGACCGTCGTCATCGCCAAGCTTGATCCGCCGAAGCTCGCCCCTCCCAAGCTGGAGCCTCTCAAGCCGGCGGCGAGCGAAACTTCGGTCGCCGTCGTCTCGCCGGCGCCGAGCCCGTCATCGCCGCCGACGGCCGCCAACGAAGCGGCGGCGCGTTGGAGCGTGCAGGGGCTGGTGGCGCTGGCTAAGGGCGATCTCGCGAGCGCCCGCCAGTTTCTCAGCCGCGCCGCCGAGGCCGGCGATCCCCGCGCCTGGGTGGCGCTCGCCGACACCTACGACCCGGCGATTCTGAGCAAGCTCGGCGTCGTCGGCGCCCCTGGCGATGCGCAGCGCGCGCGCGATTATCTCATCAAGGCCGCCAACGCCGGCGTCGTCGTCGCCAAGGATCGCATGGCCGCCGCCGATCAGGGCTCCGGCTCGGTGCGCTGAAGACCCGGCGCTGGTAACTGCCAAGCTGGGGGACTCGGGCGCCGGTGGAATTCACGCAGTCTCCGGCACTTCCCGGCCCCGCCGCGTGGATAGCCGGGACAAACCCGGCCAATGACGGAGAACACAATTCCAGACCCCCCGCCTTGGCAGTTACCGGCGCTGAAGGCTCACGGCCCTTCGATCAGCCGGCGCGCCTCGTCGCGCAGCGCTCGGCGCGATGCGTCGCGCATATAGAACATGTGCCCGCCGGGATGCACCGACAGCGTCAGCCGCTGCGGCGGCGCGAAGGGCGGCAGGCGGTCGAGTTCGAGCGCTGTGGCGAAATAGGGCGCCTGCACGTCGGTCAGCCCGTGTTCGACGAGGACGCGAAAGCCGGGGTCGAGCGCGAGTTGCTGGGCGAGATCGCCGAGCGCCTCGGGCGCATTGAGGCCGCGACCCCAGCGCCAATGGCGCGACACCGCCGCGTTCAGCGTCTCATAGAGATCGTCGACCCGCCAGCCGAGCCGGTCGCGATAAAGCGCTGATATCGCGCTGGTGAAGGCGGGGACGAAGCCCGGCAGCACCGGGTCTTCGGCGTCCGGCCAATTTGGCGCGGTGGCGCCGGCGGTCAGCGTCGCATCGTAGAATGCGACCTTGGCGCCGAGTTGGCGCCCGCGCTCGCGCAGGTAGTCGTCCTCGCTGAGATCGCCGTCGTAGCGGCGCACGACTTCGGCCGGCAGGCCGGTCAGCGCGGCGACCCGCGCCACCTTGCGCGCCACCGCCGCCGCATCGCGCGGCCCGGCGAGCCAGTCGGCGAGATATTCGCCCTTGGCGTAGGCCTCGACGTCGGCGAGATCGGCGCGGGCGACCGGACCCTTCGCCTCGCGCGTCGCCGCCGCGTAGGAGGGCAGGCGCGTCAGGTAGGGAAACGGATTGCTGAGGCCGTCGGCGAACGGGCCGAAATCCAGCACCGGGGAGATCAGCGCGATGCCGCTGACGCCGACGCCGTAGTGGCTGGCGAGGGTCTTGGCCAGCTTCGGGGCGCGGAAGCCGCCGTAGCTCTCGCCGACGATGAATTTCGGCGAGTCGAGCCGGCCGTGGGCCGCCAGCCAGCGGCGGACGGTATCGGCGAGCACGCCGATGTCGCCGTCGACCGACCAAACATCGGCGCCTTCCGCCGCTTTGGGGTCGCGCGGGCGGCTGTATCCGGTTCCCGGCGGATCGAGAAAGACGAGATCGGTGAAATCCAGCCAGGTCTCGGCATTGTCGACGAGCGTCGGCGGCGTCGACGGCGCGAGCCCCTGCATCGGCAGCCGCCATGGCCCGATGGCGCCGAGCTGAAGCCAGACCGAGCCGGCGCCGGGGCCGCCGTTGAGCGCGAACGTCACCGGACGCTGGGGCGCCTGCCGGCCGTCGAGGAGATAGGCGACATAGGCGATGTCGGCCCGCGTCTTGCCCTGCGCATCGGGAATGCGGATGGAACCGGCGATCGAATGGAAGGCCAGACAGCGCCCCGGCAAAGCCAGGCTCTGCGGGCGTGTGACGTCGGGCGGAAGGGCGCGAGCGTCCGCGCCGGGCGTCGCCGCCTCGGGCGTCCCTGCGGGCGCGGCGGCCGGACAATCGGCCGCCACCGCGGCGCCGGACAGCGCCAGCGCCAGCGCGGCGGCGATCAGACGAAGCGGCATCGTTGCTCCCAAAAAAATGCGCGCCGCGGAGGCCACGCGGCGCGCAAGTTATCAGATCCGGGGAGGCGGATCAGTGGGCGTGTTCGGGCCGGCGTTCGGCCATGAAGGCCGGCGCCACCATCGGCTCGGCCGAATTGACCTCGAACGGCGCGATCGACACGGCGTAGAGCGCAAACTCATGCGCCACCAGCCGCTTGCAGGCGTTCACCAGACCCGAGGCATCGGCGATCTTGCCCTCGCGGTCGAAAACGATCAGCGAATGGTCGGCGGCGAGGCGCAGGATTTTGCGCGCTTGGCTCGCCGAGAGGCGGAAGCTGGCGCCAATCTCCTTGTGCGAGGGCACACGCTTGCCGCGGATCCAGGCGTCGGCCACCGCAAAGGCGGTGGCGGTGCCGCCGTCGAGGGCGCTGAGCGCCCCCATCGCGCCGTCGGGCTCGCCGAGCGCGATGCCGACGGCGCGCTCTCCGCGGTCGAAGCCGAGCGCCAGCCGCCCGACGAGCGCCGGTCCGCGCGGCCGCGCCGTGAAGCGCGAGCTGTCCTGGCCGAGCGAAGCCATGCTCGCCAGCGCCGCCTCGTGGCGCTCGCCCTCCTGGGCGATCCACATGTCGGTCGGGCGCAGAATCTTCAGTCGCCGGTCGTACCAACCCTGGCTGACCGCCAGATGTCCTGAGCGCTGGGCGAGCGAAATAACGGTGCGCAGCACCCGCGGGCCGCAACTCTCGCTGCCTTCGCCGTGCTGGAGGTTGGATTGGCTCAGCAACCGCTCGAACGTCGCGCCGTCGTCGGGATTATCGGTGGCGTTGCTGAAATGCAGATAGAGGATGCTTTTCAGGATGCGCCGTCTCGCTCCCGACGAGATCACCTTGTTGAAGCCGCCGAGCGTGCGGCGCCAATTGACGAAGGCTTCGATATGGCTGCTCGCGGCGGCGTCGAAGTTCTGATCGGCGCCAATGGCGCGCGCGTACCTGTCGAGAGAGTCGGTCGCCTTACGCATGTTCGTAAACCTGCCGGGTGGACGTTCCTCGCCGACGCTTGCGATGTTGGCGGTTCTCGCCATCGCTTTTTTCGCCGACGTCAGGACAATGGCGCAGGCTTAAACTCGACGCTGTGGCGAATATATCCACGTATAATACGTAAAATGAAGTGACGCCGCTTCGCTCGATCTTCCGTCGTCAGGCGTCAGGCGCGGGCTTGTGGAACGTCTGCGGCGTAAGCGCGGAGGCGTGCTCGGCCAATACGGCCAGAAGGCGGCTCAGCGAGTCGAGATAGGCCTCCCGCAGCGGCCCGGCGTCGAGCAGCCGGCCGCGTGCGGCGGTGCGAATGAGGCCGAGCGATTCGGCGTGCTTGAGGACGAGGCGGATCTGGCTCGGCGAGACGTAAAACTGTCGTGCGATCTCCTGCGAAGTCGGCAGGTCTTCGCCGCGCCAGTGGCGCTTGATGGCGGTGGTCAGAATGGCGCGGCCGCCCTCCAGGCGCAGCAGGTTGTTAAAGACATCCGGCTTTTCCCGCGAGCCGAACTCGGCGTTGAGGAACGCGCGCCCCAGACGGGCGAGGTTCTGGGCGAGGAAGTCGGGGTCGTCGCTGACCGCCGCGTGGAGGCCGAGGCCCGGCGCGAGATCGTCCAACGCGCGCAGCAGCAGCCCATAGAGTTCGCGCACCATGGCCAGCAGCGCCTGGGTTGGCTCGAATATGCGCAGGCGAGCGTCCTTGCGGCTGCGCGCCAGCAACAGCAGACCGGCGATTTGGGCGAGCCGCAGCGCCGTTCGCATCGCCCGCGCGCCGATCTGGTCGCGCGCCGCCGAAAGCTCCGCCAGCCGCTCGAAGGTCGCGCCGTGGACGTTGCCGGGCTCGCCGCGGGTGAAATGCAGATAGCACACATGTTCAAGCAGGCGCTCGCGCCCGAGATTGGAGAGCACCTTGTTGAGAACGCCGAGCCTGACCCGCCATTGCAGGTAATCGGCCGTGAAGCGACCGGCGGCGTCGACAAAACGCGGGTGCGAGCGGATCGCCTCCGCCAGTTCCTTGGGCCTCTCGCGCCGCATTCTTATCGCCTTGCCGGCCGGCCGCCCGTCCGGCACGAGCGGGACCACGAGAAATTATAACCCATAATCATTCGAGGCATCGAAAAAACGAAAAATGAAGGTTAAAATATCCGTGAGCCATCGTCTTGCAATCCCAACGGAAAGTATGACGCAGCGCTCAGCGACTGACGCGGGTCAGTACGGCGGTAATGGGGTCGCTGGTCCAGGCGCGGGTGACGAAATCGGCGTGGTCGACATCGCCGGCGTCGACGAAGGCGACGGTTCCCGGCCCCAAGCTATCCGGCACGCCGGAGACCGTCGGCACGCCGTCGCGCTCCAGACGCGCGCGCAGCGCGGCGTTCTCCGGCTTCGAGGACGAGGAATAGGCGCTGACGAAGAATGCCTGGCCGCGCTCCTGCTCGATCCAGCGGGCGAATTTATCGGGCTCGCCGTAGAGTGCGTCGAGCAGCAGCACGCCTTTGATGCGGTCGCGCGCGCCGCCGTGGGCGAGCGAGAAGGCGGCCGGCAGATAGCCGCCGCTATAAGCGACGATGACGACCGGCATGCGGATGAAATCGGCGCGGCTGGCGTTGGGATAAAAGCGGGCGATCTTGGTCTCGGCCTCGTTGAGGAAGGCGGCGAAGGCGCCCTGGCGCCAGAAGTTGCCGGCGCTGGAATCGCGCGCATCGACCGCCATCTGCGGTGCGATCAACACCGCGTTGAGGTGCGCCGCCGCCACTTGCTTCGGCGCCTGCTGGCGGCCAACGACATCGCGTTTCAGCGTCGCGTTGTTGCCGTGGAAATAGACGACGATGACGCCGGGCGCCTTGGGATCGAAATTCGGCGAGGCGGCGACCAGCACATGGCGATCGTTATAGGTCTCATCCTGCCAATGGACGCCGCCGCGCGGCGATTTGTGGCCGAGCCGGCCATTGTCGTCGATGTTGAGGAACGGCTGGCCGCCTTCCTCGTCGTCCTGCGAGGCAGGGATGTCGCCGTGATAGGGGAAGGCCGAGTTGCGGAACTCGACATAGGCGACATCGACGCCGCCGATGTCGGAGAATTGCGACGGCGTCGACGATGGCGCGGCGGTTGACACTTGCGGCTGGCTAGGCGCGCTGGCGCAGCCGGCGAGCGCCAGCGCCAGCCCCAGCGCCGACAGACAGGCGCGAAGTCCCGCTATTCTCATTCGCCCCCTCCACCGCTAGATCCCCTCAAGCCGTCCGCTGCGACATTACACCGCCGAACGCCGGCCACGCTATGAAATAGGCGACCGCCGCGACTTCGATGACGAAGGCGAGGCCGAAGCTGGTCGCCAGCACCGGCGCCGCCGCCGCCCCGATCACCGAGAAGCAGCCGTTGACGCCCCAGGCCCAGATGAACATGTGCTCCTTGCCGAGCCGGCCGAGCGTCGTCATCGCCACCGACATCGGGAAGCCCATCAGGAACGCCGGCGGCGCGATGAGCGCGAAGCACAGAACCAGCCGCTCAGCGTAAGGGTAGGCGCCGATGGCGTCGAGCACGTGATCGAGATAGAATGCATAGCCCGCCAGCATCGCCGCCACGACGACGAGCAGGATCGGCATGAACACCTGCTTGATCGGCAGCACCCGCTCGGAGACCAGCGCGCCGAGGCCGGAGAACACCAGCATGCCAGTGATGAGGATGGTCGCCGAGACGGTCGGGTTGCCGAGCGCCAAGACGAAATGCGCGATCAGCCCGACCTCGACCATGATGTAGCCGGCGCCGAGGCAGGCGAAATACAGCACCGTGCGCGCCTTGCCCGGCGTCTTCGAGAAGATCGAGCGCCAGCCGAAGACCAGAGGGATGACGAGCAGCACCGCCGCAGTCACGCAGGCGATGCCGAGCGTCGCCCAGATCAGTAGATAGCCCCACTCGTCCTGCAACGGCGCCAGCCGGTCGGGGTCGCTGAACACTGCCGGCAGATCCTTGGTCTTCACGTAGCCGGTGAAATAGGGATGATCGTTGGTCAGCTTCTGGATGTTGAATACGTAGCGCTGGGCGATGTCAGAAGCGTCGCCCTTGATGAGCGCCGCCCATAACATGCGCCCCATGAGGGTCGAAGGCAGCACGCTGTCGTCGGCGAACTTGTCGTCGGGCGGGGGGGCGGCGCCGTCGTCGGGCGGGGCGGTTGCGTCGGTGGCGCCGGTCGGCCCGTTTTGCGGCGAGGATGCGAACTGCGCCGCGTAGTCCTTGAGCACGCGGTCGTTCTCAGCGCCGTCATAAGAGAAGCCCGGCGAATAAATCTCGTCGAACGACATCGCGTGCGTATACTTGCGCAGCGCCTTGATCTCGTCCTCGCTGAAGCCGCCGCGCTTATAGAGCACCGTCGCCGTCGAGAGATACATCGAGGCGACGAAGAAGGATTTCGCTGTTGCGTCGCCGTCGAGGCCGCGCGAGGCGGCCGCCATCGTCATATAGAGCCGCAGCACCGATTTCGGCGGCTCCTCCTTGTTCCACAGGGTGACCGCGAGCACGCCGCCCGGCGCGAGCGCACGCATATAGGTCTCCATCGCCTCCTGGGTGTAGGGGAACTTCTCGACCACCGCGAAGCCGCCGGGGTTCGAAAGCCCGGTGGAATCGGCAAGGCTGAGGTCGATGACGTCGTATTTCTGCGACGTGTGGGCGAGAAAGTGCCGGCCCTCGTAATCGACGACATGCACCTTGCCGAGAATGTTGTCGGTGAATTTCTTGAATACGTCGCCTTCGAAGGCCTGGAGGATGGCGCGATTGCCCTCCGCCACCGTCACGTCTTTGGCGCCGGCGGCGAGCGCCACCTCGGTCGAGATGCCGCCGCCGAACTGGGTGACGAACACTTTCGGGTCGTGCTTGACGACGTAGGGGTAATACATCGGCAAGTAATGGAAATAGGCGTCCTCTTTGGCGCTCAGGTGGCGCATGACGCCGATCGGGCCGTCTGAGTCGACGTAGAGGCCCATATAGGCGTTGGCCGGCATCTCAGGCAGGTTGAAGGCGGCGTTGTCGGACAGGCCCGGCGCGAAATGCAGGTAGGACGTCGTATAGGCCTGTAAGAAGCCGAACGGCGAGGCGCTCTGGTAGACAAGCTTCGACTCGGGGAGGCGGCGCGCGTAAGAGGCGCCCTTGTAATCGTTGACGGCGAGCCGCGACAGGCCGAGCGCCGGCGCCAGCAGGAAATGGCCGGCGAAAGCCAGGATCGCGGCGAGCGCGAACGGGATGCGCGCCGAGCCCGCGCCGGGCAGGAAACTCCAGGCCAGGCACGCCGCCGCCCACAGCGCCAATGGCGCGGCGATGAGGTTGACGGGATTGAACAGATACATCGCGCCGAGGAACACCAGCCCCGACAGGCCGGCGCCGGCGAGATCGGCGAAATAGACGCGCCCGAAGGTCTTGTTGCTCTTCAGGAACACGCAACCGAGGAACAGCGCGCCGCCGAGGAACGGCGTCAGCGACGCCAGGAAGATCGCCAGCAGCTTCCACTTCTGCCCGGGATCGGAGACCAGATAGATCGGGTTGAACTTGAGGCTCTGGACATAGAGGTTGGCGGCGACCGCCAGCGGCCCCATGATGCCGAGGCCGAAAGTCGCCGCCCCCTGCCAATGACGTGAGAACCAGGATTTCGACGACGCCATGACGGCGCTGACGAGGCCGAAGCCAAGCATCGCCAGGCTGACGACGAGGGAGCCGAAATGCGTCCAGTTGCCGACCGCAAACACCCGCATGATGTCGATTTGCAGCGCGATGACGGAGCCGGCGGCGAGGCCGACGGCGAGATAAAGCGCGAGCCGGCCGCGTGGCGTCAGTTCGACGTCTTCGCCTGCGAGCGTCGAGGGCGGGAAGGCGGCGGCGTCGAGGGCTTTGTTCATACAAGATCCCGGTTTCAGGCTCCGGCGCCCAGAAAGCTTCCGCGCGGCAACTTGAGCGCTGGAAACCTTAACCCGTGGCTACTGGCGCGCAGCCGGGCGGGAATCTTCTTCATCGTCAAGAGCGGCGTTGGCGACGCGGCGGCGCAGGGGGCGGCTATAAGGGCGCGGGCGCGGCTTGGCAAATCGCGCTTAACCTTCCACCAGCAGCCCGTTGCGCAGCAGGCCGGCGAGCGCGCTGTCGACGCCGGCGGCGAGGCGGCGGTCGATCTCGGCGGGGTCGGCGATCGGCCCGTCCGGCCCGCTGACGGTCAACGCGCCGCTGCGCGATTGTTCCATGGCGGCCGCTATGAGGTCGTCGCGGGTAAGCGTGCCGTCGAGCAGCGGCGCGAGGAAGCGCTGCAGGGGCGCGAACTGGAACGCCGAGTGGCGCAGGGTGACGGCGCGGTCGCTCGCCAGCGCTTCCATCGCCGCGAATGGCCAGATCCTAGGGCGCTCGGCGAGCTTGACCGCGCAGACGACGGGCAGCGTCGAAACCGCGACGAGGCCGTTCTCGACCGCAATGCGCAACGCCTCGTCGACCTCGCCGAGATCGGCGACGGCGCAGGACGCCGGCCGCCGCGCCACCAGGCGCCGCATCGCCGGCGCCGCGCCGCTGTTGCGGATGACGAGTTCAGTGTCCTTGATGCTGAGGCGAAAGGCGTCGCCGTCCTCGTCGGCGATTTCGAAGTCGAGGGCCGGGATGGCGTGCAGCGAGCCCAACTGCGGCGTCGGCGCCGGCGCCCGCCCGGCGTGGATCAGCAGCGCCTCGCGAAACGAACGGCCGGAGAAGATGTCGATGTAGGTCTCGGCCTTCAGGCGATCGCCGCCGGCCAGCGCGCGTATCGTCTCGGCGCCCTCGGGCGCGAGATCTGCCTCGTTGTTGGCGACCGCCACGCTCTCGCCGAGATAGGCGAGGCCGTGGCTGGCGGCGCGGGCGGCGAAATCGGCGAAGGTTTCGGGCGCGTTCGCCTCCTCGAAAATCTCGTGCGCGAGATAGGCGTCGCCGCCGGCGGCCATGCGCTGCGCTTCGTTGCGCCAGAACTTGCCATAGCTGCGCTTGTCGCTGCTTTGCGTTGCCAGCAGGCCGAACAATTGGCGGGTCTTTTCGGCGCGCTCGGCGGGGTCGTCGATCAACCGGGCGTTGAGCAGCATCGAGTCGCGGGCGATCTGCATCAGCCGCCAGCCCGGCAGCACGTTGAAGCTGACCATCGCCAGCCCGTCCGGCGCCAGCCGCGCCTTGACGACGCGCAACAGCGCCTCGCGCAGCGGTTCGGGAATCCAGGAATAGACGCCGTGGCAGATGATGAAATCGAATTCGCCGTCGTCGATGGCCTCGAAGGAGGCGGCGCGCAACTCCACATTATCAAGCCCGCAACGCTGCCGCCGCGCCTCGCCGGCGGCGATCTGCGCCGGCGACAGGTCGACGCCAAGCAGCCTCGCCTTGGGTAAAGCGGCGGCGAGCGCCAGCAGGTTGCCGCCCGAGGCGCAGCCGATTTCGAGCACCCGCGCCCGCGCCGCGTCGGGCGCGCGCAGGCCGCGCCACACCGCTTGCGCGGCGAGGCGGCCGGGATGCGAGCGCTGCATCGGCGCGGAGGGGTAAGGCGTCGCGTCATAGCTGGCGCGCGTGCGGGCCTGCGCGGCCGCGAGGCCCTGATCTTCAATGGAGGCCATATCGAATCCCCGCGTCGCCGCGCGCCGAGTTTACGTCGTAGACTGCGCCGATTGGGCGGATTTGGGAAGGCGACCCTCGAAACAACAGGCAAGCCGGGGCCGCATTGAGCAACTTCCTCCGCTGCAACTGCAATATTTTTTTGTGTATCTCAGCAGCAACAGCATTTGCGCGCAAAGCTGCTACGTATGTCGCAAGGCGCCGTTTTCCGGGGCACGAACATGAAGCGGCAATTTCCGACATTGAAGGCGGCGCGGGCTCGCCGGGCGGCAAGAGGGATCGCGGTTTCCATCGCAGCGGCGATGGCCTTGTCCGCCGCGCCGATTTCCGCGCACGCAGACGAAAAGGGCGTCAGCTTCTGGCTTCCGGGCCTGTTCGGCAGCTTCGCCTCCGTTCCCGGAAGCCCGGGCTGGAGCGGCACTGCCGTCTACTATCATACGTCGGTAGGTTCGAGCGCTGGCGCCAACTTCCAGCAGGGCGGGAAGGTGGTCGCCGGGCTCGGCGGCCAGGGCGATATCGCGCTCTACGGAGTGACTTATACGTTCGCGCAGCCGATCGTGGGCGGCCAATTCGCCTTGAGCATGTATAACATCGCCGGTCGCAACGCCGCGGATGTGTCGGCGACGCTGACCGGCCCGTTCGGCCGACAAATCTCGGGCTCGCGGAGCGACAGTCTCACCGCCTTCGGCGACTTGATCCCGCAAGCGACGCTGAAGTGGAACAACGGCGTCAACAATTTCATGATCTATGGAACTGGCGACATCCCCGTCGGCTCCTACGATCCCAACCGCCTCGCAAATCTCGGCATTGGCCATGGCGCGGTCGACGGCGGCGCGGGTTATTCCTATCTGAACCCGGCGACAGGGTGGGAATTCTCGGCGACCGGCGGTCTGACCTACAATTTCGAGAATATGTCGACCAACTATCAGAACGGCATCGACGGCCATCTGGATTGGGGCATTTCGCGGTTCCTGACCCAGCAGTTCGACGTCGGCGCGGTCGGCTACTTCTATCAGCAGCTTACGGGCGACAGCGGTTCCGGCGACAGGATCGGCGCTTTCGAGTCCAGCGTCGCAGCGATAGGCGGACAGGCAAACTATCTGTTTCCGATCGGCGACAAGCTCAAGGGCGTGGCGGGCTTGAAGATCTATAAAGAGGTTTACTCGCAGAATCGGCCGGACGGCTGGAACGCTTGGCTGACGTTCAATATCTCGGAGGCGATGGCGCAAGCCAAGCCGGTCACAGCCAAGTATTGAGGCGGCCGCTCCGCGGTTGGGGATCGCTTTAAGCGACAGCAAAAATCGCCCAAGTCCCTCGTCGATCGCGACCTCGGGCGACGCCGCGCCAAGCTGGGCCCCGTCGCGCGTTTGCCAAGCCCGTCCGTCCGCGCTAGGCTCCCGCTCGCGTCGATCCGCCGCCGCGACCCCGTTGACGAGGGCCGCGCGGGGCTCTATATGCGCGCTATCCCGAAGCCAATCTGGGTCCGAGCGGCGTCTTCAACCCGCACGGGCCTTTTGCGTTTCGGGCGCCTCCCCAGGGGCCGGCCTCCACCGGACGCGGGGGGTTCCGCAACCGCGGCCGATAAGGCTGCCGACATGGAGAGATGAGCCGATGGCTCGTATTGCAGGCGTTAATATTCCCACCAACAAGCGCGTGGTTATTGCGCTTCAGTATATACACGGCATCGGCCCCAAGAAGGCCGAGGAGATCTGCGAGAAGGTGCATATCCCCGACGAGCGCCGCGTTTTCCAGCTTTCGGACGCCGAAGTGCTGCAAATCCGCGAGACCATCGACCGCGATTATATGGTCGAGGGCGATCTGCGCCGCGAGGTGGCGATCAACATCAAGCGCCTGATGGATCTCGGCGCCTATCGCGGCTTGCGCCATCGCAAGCAGCTTCCGGTCCGCGGCCAGCGCACGCACACCAACGCCCGCACCCGCAAGGGCAAGGCGAAGGCCATTCCTGGCAAGAAGAAGTAATCCGCTCGTCCTGAGCAACATCGAGTTTCGTGCGCTGGCAAGCGCGTAAAGGATCGAAGCATGGCCAAGGAAAGCACTCGCGTCCGCCGCAAGGAGCGCAAAAACATCGTCTCCGGCGTCGCGCACGTCAATTCGACGTTCAACAACACGATGATTACCATCACCGATGCGCAAGGCAACACCATCTCGTGGTCGTCGGCCGGCACGATGGGTTTCAAGGGCTCGCGCAAATCGACGCCGTTCGCGGCGCAGATGGCGGCCGAGGACGCCGTGCGCAAGGCCGGCGAGCACGGCTTGCGCACGCTTGAGGTTGAGGTTTCCGGCCCCGGTTCCGGGCGCGAATCGGCGCTGCGCGCCATCCAGGCGGCCGGCTTCAACGTCACTTCGATCCGCGACGTGACGCCGATCCCGCACAACGGCTGCCGTCCCCGCAAGCGCCGCCGCGTCTGACGTTTTCGCGCGCTTTGTTTTTGAGGAGGGCTCACCCCCCATGATTCAGAAGAACTGGCAGGAACTGATTAAGCCGAAGAAGCTCGAAGTGAGCTACGGTGACGACCCGCGGCGGGTGGCGACGGTGATTGCCGAGCCGCTGGAGCGCGGCTTTGGCCAGACGCTCGGCAACTCGCTGCGCCGCATCCTCCTGTCTTCGTTGCAGGGCGGCGCGATCACCTCGATCCACATCGATGGCGTACTGCACGAATTCTCGTCGATCCCCGGCGTGCGCGAGGATGTCGTCGACATCATCCTCAACGTCAAGGATATCGCCATCAAGATGCAGGGCGAGGGCGTCAAGCGTCTCGTGCTCAAGCGCCGCGGCCCCGGAATCGTCACCGCCGGCGACATCCAGACCTCGGGCGACATCCAGGTTCTCAACCCGCATCTGGCGATCTGCACGCTGGATGAGGGCGCGGACCTGCGCATCGAGTTCACCGTGCAGACCGGCAAAGGCTATGTGCCGGCCGAGCGCAACCGCGCCGAGGATTCGCCGATCGGCCTGATGCCGATCGACAGCCTGTTCTCGCCGGTGCGCAAGGTCAGCTATCGCGTCGAGAACACCCGCGAGGGCCAGGATCTCGATAAAGACAAGCTGACGATGACGATCGAGACCAACGGCGCGATGTCGCCGGAGGACGCGCTCGCCTACGCCGCCCGCATCCTTCAGGATCAGCTCGGCGTGTTCGTCAACTTCGAGGAGCCGCGCCGCGAGGAGGCGCATTCGGCCATCCCCGAACTCGCCTTCAACCCGGCGCTGCTCAAGAAGGTGGACGAACTGGAGCTTTCGGTCCGCTCCGCCAACTGCCTGAAGAACGACAACATCGTCTACATCGGCGACCTCATCCAGAAGACCGAGAGCGAAATGCTGCGCACGCCGAACTTCGGCCGCAAGTCGCTCAACGAAATCAAGGAAGTGCTGGCGCAGATGGGTCTGCACCTGGGCATGGAGGTGACGGGCTGGCCGCCGGAGAACATCGAGGAACTCGCCAAGCGCTTCGAGGAACATTACTGAGCCGGCGGGCGCCCGCGCCCGTCCGACAACTCGACCGGCCGTTCCTTGACACGGCGGCCGGAAAACCCCTGAAACGGAGACGTCGTCATGTATCACGGTCGCGCCAAGCGCCGCTTCAACCGCACCGCCGAGCACCGCAAGGCGATGTTCGCCAATATGGCGCAGGCCCTCATCAAGCATGAGCAGATCGTCACCACGCTACCGAAGGCCAAGGACTTGCGCCCGGTCGTCGAGAAGCTGGTGACGCTCGGCAAGCAAGGCGACCTGCACGCCCGCCGTCTGGCGATTTCGCGGCTGCGCGACGCCGATCTCGTCAAGAAGCTGATCGACGTCCTTGGCCCCCGTTACAAGGACCGCAACGGCGGCTATCTGCGCATCATGAAGGCGGGCTTCCGCCAGGGCGATAACGCGGCGATGGCGGTGATCGAATTCGTCGATCGCGATGTCGAGGCGAAGGGCAAGGAATCCGGCCCCGTACACGGCAAGGCGGACGCCGACGGCGAAGCGGCCTGACGCACATCCTGCCTGGTCAGAACAGCGGCGCCTTCGGGCGCCGTTTTGTTTTGGCGCAGGGGGCGGCCCGATGATTGCATCTTGCGTGGCCAATTGCGTTTTGTGCTCCTGGAGGGGGCAATCATGGCCGAGCGGCGCATCGTTGTGAGACAGCGGACCTTTCTCAAGGGCGTTTTGTCGTTTCAAAATGGGAATGCGAGCGAGGATTGCATTGTGCGCGATCTCACCGCGGGCGGGGCGCAGATCGAACTGACGCATCCCGCCGCGCCCGTGGTCTGCGATCTGGTCGTGCCCTCGCGCGACCTGCGTGTGCGCGCTCGCGCGGTGTGGCGCAACGGCGCCAGGCGCGGCCTGCATTTCGAGGCGACCGAAGTCGCGCCAGCGCCCCCGCCGCGAAAGGTAGTGGTCGACGACAATCGCTATTGAGGATCTGCCGCGCGGGCCGGCGGGCTTGCGCTATGATCTCCTCGTTAGGGCGGCGCCGAGCGATGATTTCGTCGAGCAGGCCTGGCGGCGCGAGTTGGCGCCGGATGCGACGGGCGAGACGCATATGGCGCCGATCAACGATCGCCTGAAACCCGGCTTCGAGGCGACGACGCGCAACGACCAACTGCTCTGCCTCTACGAATGGCAGGATTTCCAGTCCGGCCACTATGCGCTCGGCAGCGAACCCTCCACCCGTCACATCGTCGGCGAGCCGTTCGCGCGCCAGCGTGGCGAGATGATCTGGCTCGCCCATGACGGGGAGCGCCGCTTCGACGCGCTTGCGCGTGCGCGGCGGCGCCGCTGATATTGCGGCGACCGAGGCGCGCATCGCCAGCGCGGCGCGCCCTCCGGACGAGGATTTCCGCGCGCCTTCGGGCCGCTGACGCGCCGATGAACTTATGAGCAGCGCGCTTGACCCGGCGACCGGCGCGCGTTGTAGAATAAGGGTTCAGAGGAGACGCCAATCATGGCCGCGAAACGAATCGTATTTACCGGCGGAACCGGCAAGGCCGGGCGGCACGCCGTGCCGCACCTCAAGGCCAAGGGCTATGACATTCTCAACGTCGACCTGAAGCCGCTCGACCTGCCCGGCGTCAACACGCTGATCGCCGATCTCACCGATTCCGGCCAGGCGTTCAACGCGCTGAGCCAGCATTTCGGCTTCGAGGGCTACGACAACGGCAAGCCGCCGTTGGCGCCGGACGCGGTGGTTCATTTCGCCGCCATCCCGCGTGTGCTGATCGAGCCCGACAATGTGACCTTCGCCAAGAATGTCGTCTCGACCTACAATGTGATCGAGGCGGCGATGAAGCTCGGTGTGCGCAAGGTGATCGTCGCCTCCAGTGAAACCACCTATGGCGTCTGCTTCGCCGAGGGCGACAAGGATTTCCACCAGTTCCCGCTGGAGGAGGATTACGACGTCGATCCGCAGGATTCCTACGGCCTGTCGAAAGTGTGCAACGAGAAAACCGCGCGCGCCTTCGCGCTTCGCTATGGCGCCGACATTTACGCCCTGCGCATCGGCAACGTCATCGAGCCGCACGAATATGGGCCGTTCTCGGACTACGCCGCCCAACCGATGATGCGCAAGCGCAACGCCTGGAGCTATATCGACGCGCGCGACCTCGGCGAGATCGTGCATCTTTGTTTGGCAAAGGACGGGCTCGGCTTTCAGGTGTTCAACGCCACCAACGATACGGCGACGCTCAACGAACCGACGACGGCGTTTGTCAAGCGCCATTTCCCCAACACGCCGATCACCCGGCCGCTCGGCGAACGCGAGGCGCCGCTGTCCAACCGCAAGGCGCGCGACGTGCTGGGCTTCCGCGAGGCGCATGATTGGCGCAATTACGCGCCGCGGCGGGCCTGAGCGATGAGCAAGCCCAGACTCGAAGGCAAAGTCGCCCTCATCACCGGCGCCGCCGGCGGCATTGGCTCGGCAAGCGCGGCGCTGTTTGAGGCCGAAGGGGCCAAGCTCGCGCTCACCGATCTCGACGTTGCGAGCCTCGCGCCGTTCGCCGAGCGCGGCGCGCTGGTGTTGAGCCAGGATGTGACTGACGAAGCGGGTTGGCGCGAGGTGGTTGAGGCGGCGATCGCGCGCTTCGGCCGACTCGACGTGCTCGTCAACAACGCCGGCGTGGCGATCCTCGGCAATATCGAGACGGCGACGGTGGCGGATTGGCGCAAGACGCAGGCAGTCAATGCCGAGAGCGTGTTTCTCGGTTGCCGCGAGGCGGTGCGGGCGATGAAGGGGCAGGGCGGCTCGATCGTCAATATTTCCTCGGTCGCCGGCCTCATCGGCGATGCGCAATCGGTCGCCTATTGCGCCAGCAAGGGCGCGGTGCGGCTGACAACCAAATCGGTGGCGCTCTATTGCGCGCGCAAGGGCTATCGCATCCGCTGCAATTCCGTGCATCCCTCGTTCACGCGCACGAACATGGTTGAAGGTTTTATCGCCACGGCGCGCAATCCCGAGCGCGTGCGCGAGGGGCTAGCCGCCGCCGCGCCGCTCGGCCGCATGGGCGAGGCGGCGGAAATCGCCGCCGCCATCCTCTATCTCGCCAGCGACGAATCGGCGTTCACGACCGGCGCGGAGATGGTTGTCGACGGGGGGCTGACGGCGCAATGAAGATCGTCGATTTGAAGACCTTCGTCGTCGGCAACCCGCCGCCGACGCGTGGCGGGCGTTATTTCCTGTTCGTCAAATTGGTGACCGACGATGGCGTCGAGGGCCTCGGCGAGGTCTACGCCGCGAGCTTCGGACCCAGCGTGTTCGAGCCGTTGGCGCGCGATGTGTTTGAGAAACATCTGCTCGGCGCCGACCCGTTCGCCATCGAGGCGCTGTGGCGCAATGTCTATGGGCGTGGCTACTCGCAGCGCCCCGACATCTCGCTGATGGGTATGCTGTCGGGGTTCGAGATGGCGTTGTGGGACATCGTCGGCAAGGCGGTGGGCAAGCCGGTCTATGCGCTGCTCGGCGGGCGCGTCCACGACAGGCTGCGCAGCTACACTTACCTGTATCCGCCTGCGGGCGAGGACGCCTATGCCGACAGCCGCGTCTATTCCGACCCAGACGCGGCGGCGGCGCGTGCGCTCGAATATGTCGCGATGGGTTTCACGGCGGTCAAGTTCGATCCGGCCGGGCCTTATTCGACGTTTGATCCGCGCCAACCGAGCCTGGAGCGGCTGCAACTGAGCGAGGCTTTCTGTCGCCGCATCCGCGAGGCGGTAGGGACGAGTTGCGACCTGTTGTTTGGCACGCACGGCCAGTTCACCGTCTCCGGCGCGCGCCGGTTGGCGCAGAAGCTGGAGCCCTATGCGCCGCTGTGGTTCGAGGAGCCGACGCCGCCGGAAATGCCGGAAGAAATGGCGAAAGTGGCCAGCGCGACTTCGATCCCGATCGCTACCGGCGAGCGGTTGACGACCAAATATGAGTTCGCGCGCGTGCTCGCCTGCGGCGCGGCGTCGATCTTGCAGATGAACCTCGGGCGCGTCGGCGGGCTGTTGGAGGCCAAGAAGATCGCCGGCATGGCGGAAGCGCATTATGCCCAGATCGCGCCGCATCTTTATTGTGGGCCGGTGGTTGGTGCGGCGAACATCCAGATCTCGACGTGCTCGCCGAACTTCCTCATCCTCGAAAGCATCGAGCGCTGGGACGGCTTCCAGGCGAAACTGTTGAAGAGGCCGATCCGCTGGGAGAACGGCCATGTGATCCCGCCCGAGGGGCCGGGCCTCGGCGTCGAACTCGACGAAGATTTCGCGCGGGCGCATCCTTATACCGGCGACGCGCTGCACTTGGCGCCGGCTTACGCGCCGGTTGTGTGATCTCGACGAGGGCCGTCATACCCGGACTTGTTCCGGCATCCACGTCGGGCCGATATTGTTTGTTTCAGACTTGAACTTGGTTGAGCTGCGTGGATGGCCGGGACAAGCCCGGCCATGACGGGCGGCGCTACGCCGCCTTCTGCGCTTTGACGCCATAGAAGCTCTCGCCGTTCTCCGCCATCGCCGCCAGCCCCGCGCCAGGCTCGAAGCGCGATCCGTATTTGCTCGCAAGCTCGCGCGCTCGGACGACGAACGCCTTGGCGCCGACGCCGTCAATCATCGACAGCACACCGCCGGTGAACGGCGCGAAGCCGAAGCCGAGGATCGAGCCGACATCGGCCTCGCGCGGATCAGTGACCACCTTCTCCTCCATCGTGCGCGCCGCCTCCAAAGCTTGCGTGTAGAGCAGCCGGTCTTTCAGATCCTGCACCGAGATTGTATCGGGATCGAGCGCTTTGCCGGCGATCTTGGCCAGCCCCGGCCATAGCGACTTCTGCCCCTGCGCGGGATAATCGTAGAAGCCCTTGCCGTTCTTGCGCCCGAAGCGGCTCTCCCTGACGACCATCGCTTCGAGCAACTTTTCCTGCGTGGGGTCGATGGCGTTCGGCCCCAGATCTTTCTTGGTCGCCTGAAGAATCTTCCAACCGAGATCGATGGCGACCTCGTCGTTGAGCGACAGCGGGCCGACCGGCATGCCGGCCATGCGCGCCGCGTTCTCGATCATCGCCGGCGGCACGCCCTCCATCACCATCAGATGGCCTTCGCGGATGTAATTGCCGACGCAGCGGTTGGCGAAGAAGCCGCGGCAATCGTTGACGACGATCGGCGTCTTCTTGATCGCGCGCACGAAGTCTATTGCCGTGGCGAGCGCCTTCGGCCCAGTCTTGGCGCCCATAATGATTTCGACCAGCATCATCCTGTCGACGGGCGAAAAGAAATGGATGCCGATGAAATTCTCCGGCTTTAGTGAGGTCTCGGCGAGCGAGCCGATTGGCAGCGTCGAGGTGTTGCTGGCGAAGATCACGTCGCCGCCGAGCACGGCCTGCGCCTTCTCCGTCGCCTCTTTCTTGACGCCGCGATCCTCGAACACCGCCTCGACGACGAGATCGCATCCCTTCAGCGCGGCGTAATCTGCGGTCGCGTGGATGCGCGACAGCAGCGCGTCGCGGTCGGCGGCCTTGGCGCGGCCCTTGGCGATCTGTGAGGAGATCAGCTTTTCCGAGTGCGCCTTGCCGTTGTCGGCGCTTTGCTGATCGCGATCAACCAGCACGACGTCCAGCCCGGCGATGGCGCTCACATAAGCAACGCCCGCGCCCATGAAGCCGGCGCCGATGACGCCGATTGTCTTCAATCGCGTCGCCGGCTCGCCGGCGGGTCGCCGCGCGCCTTTGTTGAGTTCGCCCATCGACAGGAACAGCGAGCGGATCATCGCCGCCGCCTCCTTCGACCGCAGCACGTTGGCGAAGTAGCGGCTCTCCACCGCGAGCGCCAGATCCATCGGCAGTTGCAGACCCTCGTAGACGCAAGACAGAATGGCGCGCGCCGCCGGATAATTGTCGTAGGTCTCGCGGCGATAGAGCGCGTTGGCAGCGGGCCAGATCATCATGCCGGTCGGCGAGAACACCTTGCCTGAAGGCAGCCTGTAGTCGGGCCTGTCCCACGGCGCCTTGGCTTGCGGATTGGCGAGCACCCACGCCTTGGCCTTGGCGACGATGTCGGCCAGGGGCGCGATCTCGTGCACGAGCCCCATCTTCTTGGCCGCCGGCGGCCTTATCTGATCGCCCTTGGCGAGCATCTGAAGCGTATCCGGCGTCGGCATCAGCCGCGCCACGCGCTGCGTGCCGCCGCCGCCCGGAAACAACCCGACCTTGATCTCCGGCAAGCCGACGCGCGCCTTGTCGTGATCGGCGAGCACGCGATAATGGCAGGCCAGCGCCAGCTCGAAGCCGCCGCCCATGCAGACGCCGTTGATCGCGGCGGCGAACGGTTTGCCGCAGGTCTCCAGCTTGCGATAGATGAGCGAAAGCTGGCGCGAGCTTTCGTAGAACGCCTTCATCGCCGCCTCTTCGCCCTGCTCGCGGGCGATTTTGGCGTATTGCGCGCCCATACCGGCGAGCATCGAGAGATCGGCGCCGCCAGAGAAGCCCTCCTTGCCGGAGGTGACGACGGCGCCCTTGATTGCGGGATCAGACGCGATGGCCTCCACGAATTTGCCGATCTCCACGACCACATCGGCGTTGAGCACGTTCATCGAGCGGCCCGGCGAATCCCAAGTGACGAGGGCGACGCCGTCGGCGTCGGTTTCGATGCGGAAATGCGTGAAGCTCATAAGACGCTCCTCTAAGGGTTTATCAGCGTGGTGTTGAAGCGCAGCATCAAGTCGGTGCCGCGAGCGTAGAAACAGGACTGGTCGCGATCGTCTTCGATGATGATCCAGTCCTGGTTGTCGGCGATGAGAAACTGAAAGCCCGGCCCGTCGGGCGAGGCGGTGTAGAGAATGCTGCTCGAACCAAGCTCGCGGTTGGCCCAGTCGCGAAGCTGCTCCTCGGCGGTGAAGGCCTTGCCGCCGGCCGAACAGCGCGGCAGGCCAGAGCCCGGCGCGCCGAAATTGTCGCCCGAGGCATTCTCCGGCATGTCCTGATGCTGACCGAAGGTTACACCACGGCTGACGACGCAATAGGCCGCCGATTGCGGATCGTTGCGATGCAGGAACAACCAGCGCTCAGGCAGGTGTCCGCGTTGGGTCGTGTTCTTCAACAGCATCAGCACGTTGTCGGCCCGGTGATCTCTGCGGAAGGAGAAGGTGTCGACATATTTGTCCGGCCCCGCCGTCTCCTGTTTGATGAAATCGTGCAGTGGCATACATTCGGCATGGGCGAGCGTCGGCGCAAGAGCGAGTGCGATGGCGAGCAGGTGATGACGCATGGAAATCCCCTAAAGGCGTTGACCATGCGCCGCTGTTTAATCGCGCCGGCTTGCGTCAGACTCGCTCAAGGATCGTCGCGGTGCCCATGCCGCCGCCGATGCACAGCGTCACCAGCGCCGTGTTCTTGCCGCTGCGCTCCAGTTCGTCGAGCGCCGTGCCAAACAGCATCGCGCCAGTGGCGCCGAGCGGGTGGCCCATGGCGATGGCGCCGCCGTTGACGTTGACGCGGCTCAAGTCGAGATCGAAAGCCTGGGCGAAACGCAGCACCACCGAGGCGAAGGCTTCGTTGACCTCAAACAGGTCGATGTCGGAAATGCTCATGCGCGCGCGCGCGAGCACTTTCTTTGTCACATCCACCGGGCCGGTCAGCATGATCGCCGGCTCTGTGCCGATATTCGCGAAGGCGCGCACGCGCGCCCGCGGCTTATAGCCGTGCTTGGCGCCGGCCTCTTTTGTGCCGATCAGGACCGCTGCGGAGCCGTCGACGATCCCTGAGGAATTGCCGGCGTGATGGACGTGGATGACGCGCTCGACTTCCGGATGGGCCTGCACCGCGACGGCGTCGAAGCCGCCCTGTTCGCCCATCATCGTGAACGACGGCTTCAGGCTCGCCAGCGACTGCATGTCGGTTGACGGGCGCATGTGCTCGTCGCGGTCGAGCAGGGTGAGGCCGTTGATGTCCTTCACGGCGACGACGGAATGCTTGAACCGGCCGGCCTTCCAGGCGGCGGCGGCGCGCTGCTGCGATTGCACGGCGTAGGCGTCGACGTCGTCGCGCGAGAAGTCGTATTTGGTGGCGATGAGATCGGCGGAGATGCCCTGCGGCATGAAATAGTTGGCGATGGCGAACGAGGGATCGGCGACCCAGGCGCCGCCCGAGGCGCCGATGCCGACGCGGCTCATCGATTCGACGCCGCCGCCGATGGTGAGATCGTGCTGGCCGCTCATCACTTGCGCGGCGGCGAAATTGACGCTGTCGAGTCCCGAGGCGCAGAAGCGGTTGATCTGTACGCCGGGGACGCCCTGGCCGAGGCCGGCGCTGAGCGCCGCCATGCGCGGGATGTCGCCGCCGGCTTCGCCGACGGGATCGACGCAGCCCATCACCACGTCGTCGATTTCGTTTTCCTTCAGGTGGTTGCGCTCTTTGATCGCCTTCAGCGCGACGCTGGCCAGTTGCAGGGTGGAGACGGTGTGCAGCGAGCCATCCACCTTGCCGCGGCCGCGCGGCGTGCGCACGTGATCGTAGATATAGGCTTCGGTCATCGACGTCTCCGGGTTATTCGTGATCGGGGTGCTGGCGGCTGCCGATGTCGGCGATCTGTTTGGCTTTGAGCCAGTCGGCGATATGCGTGTTGGGCGTGGTCAGGCAGGCGCGGAGCCAAGCCACCGCATTGTCGGCGTCGAGTTGCGATTGCGGCGCGACGGCGTCGGGTGCGTCGAGCGAGCAGATGGTGACGCTGACGCGGGCGGAATTGAGACCGCGGTAGGTCAGCGGCGTGCCGCAATCGGCGCAGAAGCCGCGCTCGGCGATGGCGGAGCTTTGATAGAACTTTGGTGCGCCGCGCGTGAAGATCAACTCGTCGCGCGCCAACGCGGCAAAAGCGCCGAAGGGCGAGCCCGTCGCCTTCTGGCACATGCGGCAGTGGCAGATGTTGGCGTCGCGCGGCGGCGCATCGAACCGATAGCGCACCGCGCCGCATTGGCATCCGCCGGTCAGGTGGTTTTCTCCCATGCCGTCGCTCCACCATTTGCCGTCGTGGCCGGACTCATTCCAGCCATCCGCGTCGATGAACCGACGACGCGGAGACCTCTATCAAACCTGCACAACCGGCCGCTTAAAACGCCTCCGCCGGCAGCGCCATCAGCGGCTCGGCGCCGGTGACGATGCGGGCCAGATGCGCGCCTGCCTCGGGCAGCACCCTCGCGTTGAAGAAGCGCGCGAGCGACAGCTTAGCGTCGAGCGCCGGGGCGCTTGTCCCCGCCGTCTGGCGGCGCAGCACCGCCTTGGCGATCCGCCCCCACATATAGGAGAGCGCGACGAGGCCGAACAGGTGCATGTAGTCGGTCGAGGCCGCCCCGGCGTTGTCGGGGTTCTTCACGCCGTTTTGCATCAGCCACATGGTCGCTTGGCTCAACTGGCCCAAGCTCGCCTTCACCGGCGCGAGATAGGGCGCCAGCGCCGTATCCTGCTTGTTCTCGTTCAAGAAGCCGTTGACCTCGGCGAAGAAGGCGGTTAGCGCCCGGCCGCCGTCCTTGGGCAGCTTGCGCCCGACCAGATCGAGCGCCTGGATGCCGTTGGCGCCCTCGTAGATCATGGCGATGCGGGCGTCGCGCACGAACTGCTCCATGCCCGATTCCCAGATATAGCCGTGGCCGCCGAGCACTTGCTGCGCCTTGACCGCATTGGCGAAGCCCAAGTCCGTGAACACGCCCTTCAGCACCGGCGTCAGCAAGCCGATGCGGTCGTCCGCGGCGCGGCGGGTGGCCTCGTCGGGCGAGCCCAGCGCCTCGTCCTCCGAGAGCGCGACGGAGACCATCAGGGCGCGGGCCGCCTCGTTGAAGGAGCGGATTTCGAGCAGCATCCGCCGCACGTCGGGATGCACGATGAGCGGGTCGGCGGGCTGGTCGGGCGCCTTCGCCCCGGTCAGCGAGCGGCCTTGCAGGCGCTCCTTCGCGTAAATCGCGGCATTCTGGTAGGCGACCTCGGATTGCGCCAGCCCCTGCACGGCGACGCCGAGCCGGGCGCCGTTCATCATCACAAACATGGCGTTGAGGCCGCGGTTCTCCTCGCCGACGAGCCAGGCTTTGGCGCCCTCGTAGTTCATCACGCAGGTCGAATTGCCGTGGATGCCCATCTTGTGCTCGATCGAACCGCAGGAGACGCCGTTGCGCTCAGCCGTGTCGGGCAGGAACTTCGGCGCGACGAACAGCGAGATGCCCTTAGTGCCTGCCGGCGCGCCCTCGATACGGGCGAGCACGAGATGCACGATATTGTCGGCGAGATCGTGCTCGCCGGAGGAGATGAAGATTTTCTGCCCGGTGATGGCGAAGGAGCCGTCGGCGTTGCGCGTCGCCTTGGTCTTGATGAGGCCGAGGTCGGTGCCGCAGTGCGGCTCCGTGAGGTTCATCGTGCCGGTCCATTCGCCGCTGGTCAGTTTCGGCAGGTAGGTCTGCTTGATCTCATCGTTAGCGTGGACCATCAGCGCCGCGGCGGCGCCGTTGGTGAGGCCGGGATACATCGCGAAAGCCTGATTGGCGGCGATGCTGTATTCGCTGGTCAGCACGCCGAGATAGTGCGGCAGGCCCTGGCCGCCGAACTCCGGCGCGCCGGTGATGCCGACCCAGCCGCCGGCGACGAAATCTTTGTAAGCCTGCTTGAAGCCGTTCGGCGTCGTCACCGAGCCGTCGTCGTGGCGCTTGCAGCCTTCGCGGTCGCCCACCGCGTTGAGCGGCTGCAACACCTCCTCGGCGAATTTCCCGGCTTCCGACAGCACGGCCTCGACGGTGTCGATCGGCGCCTCGGCGAAGCGCGGCAGGTTGCTCAGACGGTTGAGGTCGAACACGTCGGTGAGCAGAAACAAAGTCTCCTGCACGGGGGCTTTATAGGCGGGCATGGCGGCTCCTGCGATTCGCTCGCAACGCATGGTTCATATATGAACGATCGTCGAGGCGGTTTCAAGGGGAATATTCACGGGGTATTGCGCCGAGATGAAAATTCGGCCTAAGCGACGGTCCATGCCTGCCGAATTCTTCACCCGCCGCCACCTGCTCGGCATCGACGGCCTCTCGCGGCCCGAGATCGAAAACCTGCTCGATCTCGCAGACGCCGCCGTCGACGTCTCGCGCGCCGTCGAGAAGAAGAAAACCACCCTTCGCGGGCGCACGCTCATCAACTTGTTCTTCGAGGCCTCCACCCGCACGCAATCTTCCTTCGAACTGGCGGGAAAGCGCCTCGGCGCCGACGTCATGAACATGTCGGTGGCGTCTTCGAGCGTGAAGAAGGGCGAGACGCTGATCGACACCGCCATCACCCTCAACGCCATGCGGCCCGATATCATCGTCGTGCGCCACCATCAGGCCGGCGCGGCGCATCTGTTGGCGCGCAAGGTCGATTGCTCCGTCGTCAACGCCGGCGACGGCGCGCACGAGCATCCGACGCAGGCGCTGCTCGATGCGCTGACCATCCGGCGCAACTGCGGTCGCGTCGAGGGGCTGACCGTCGCCATCTGCGGCGACATCCTGCATTCGCGCGTCGCCCGCTCCAACATCATCGCGCTCAGCGCGCTCGGCGCGCGGGTGCGCGTCGTCGGGCCGTCGACGCTGCTGCCAACCGGCATCGAGGAGACCGGCGTCGAGGTGTTCCACGACATGAAATCGGGGCTGAAGGACGCCGACATCGTGATGATGCTGCGCTTGCAGCGCGAGCGCATGAGCGGCGCCTTCGTGCCCTCGACGAAGGAATATTTCCGCTATTTCGGCCTCGACGCGGAAAAGCTCGCCTACGCCAAGCCCGGCGCGCTGGTCATGCACCCGGGGCCGATGAATCGCGGCGTCGAGATCGATTCGCTGATCGCCGACGGTGCGCAATCGCGCATCCGCGAGCAGGTCGAGATGGGGGTCGCGGTGCGCATGGCGGTGCTGGAGGCGCTGGCGCAGCGGTTGCCGAACGCGGCTTAAGGCGCGCCGTCGGCGGCCGGGGCCTCGTCGCGCGGGCGCCGGCGTGCGCCGATGCGGGCCAGCGCTCGCGCCGGCGAGGCGAGCCGGTCGAGGCCGCCGACGAGCCTTTCGCCGCGCGAAAGCTCGCGGTCGAGCGCCGACATGGTCTTGGCGAAGTCCGGCGGGGCGTCGTCGAGCCAGATCTGGAACACCCGACCCCAGGCCAGCGCCAGGCCCTGCAACTTGACGGCGCCTGTCGGTCCGTCGCTATCGATCTCGGCCGCCTCCAGCATGAAGCGCATGGAGTTGACAGTCAGCCGGTTGATCTCGATCAGCGTCGTGGGGTCGCGCCGCAGCCAGGCGAAAATGTTGCGCAAGGCCTCGCGATAGGGGGCGAGCGCGTCGAACCGGCGCATCAGCACGTCGAACAGCCGATCGCGCGCCGAGGAGGACGACAGCTCGCCGAGCGCGACGGTGAGCACCGCGCGGTCGATTTGGCGCGAGAAGCCCGCCAGCGCCGCGCCCTTGGAAGGGAAGGCGTCGCGGAAATCGGCGAGCGATACGCCGGCCTCGGCGGCGATGTCGCGGATCGAAATGTCCTCGAAACGGCGCTCGGCAGCGAGCTTCATCATCGCCTCGACGATCGCGGATCTTGCGTCGGCCATTGCCTTCTCCTGTTGTCTCAGCCGCCGAGCGCGCGCGCTCGATCCCGCGCCGCGGTGACGGCGCGCACGAGCAGCGAGTCGAGCCCTTCGGCGCCTTGCAGCACGCCGAGCGCGGCGGCGGTGGTGCCGCCCGGCGAGGTCACGTTCTGCCGCAGCACGCCGGCCGGCGTCGCCGCCTCCCGGAACATCAACTCCCCGGCGCCCTCGATGGTTGCGCGGGCGAGCCGCATGGCGAGGTCGGCCGGCAGGCCGACGGCCTCGCCAGCCTTGGCCATCGCCTCGACGAGGGCGAAAGCATAAGCCGGGCCGGAGCCGGAAAGCGCGGTGACCGCATCGATAAGGCCCTCGTCGCCGACCCATTCGAACAGGCCGACGGCGCGCATCAGCCGCTCCGTCCAGCCGCGTTGAAGGTCGGTGACGGCGGCGTTGGCCGCGCCCGCCGCGGCGCCGCGTCTGACCGCCGCCGGCGTGTTCGGCATGACGCGGACGAAGGCTTTGGGAAGCGGCAGGCGGGCGGAAAGTTCGGCAATCGTCTTGCCGGCGACGATGGAGACGACAAGCGTCGACGGGCCGGCGAGGGCTTGCAGCGTCGGCGCGGCGGCGGCAAGCGCCTGTGGCTTGACGGCAAGCACCAGCGCCTCGGGTGCGGCGGCCTCGGAGGGATTGAGAGCGAAGCCGCGCTGGCGCTGCAACGCCGTCAGCTCCGGCGCGGGCTGCGGCTCGACGACGACGACGCCGGCGGGGTCGAGGCCGCCGTCGAGCCAGCCGCGCAGCATCGCGCCGCCCATTTTGCCTGCGCCGGCCAGCGCCAGCGTCCGCGGCCATTCCGTCATGCTTTTGCCCTCTGCGGCAAGTCCTACAGGATTTCGGCGTTTCGCCAAAGCGGGCGGCGAAGGACAGGTCGGGACCAAGGGCTTTCAAAGTCTTGGCTGGCTTATCGTGTCCCTGCGCCGCGCCTTGCGCGTGGGTTCCGCAGCCGCGCCATGACCGGGCCAGGGTTGGGCGCGAGGGGGAATTTCGAAAGGTGACGGGGAAAGTATGGGAAGATTTCTGATAATGTCAAGAAAATGATGTGATTTTAGGCGGGGGCTTTGCCTGCGCGGAGTCGGCTGTCGACCCTTTGCGGCCTTTGCGGACGGCACAAAAATCAAGATTATTGTGCCGGCTTATTTGTTTGAAATGGCTCAACCTTGCTCTCATCTTCGAAGTGAGGCCGCGCTCCGGTCAGTTCCTGCCTCACCTTCTCTTTGACGATCTTTTTCTCCCAAGGAGCACGCATTATAACAGAAATCGGAATGAAGAATGCCGATATACATGCAAATGGAAATTCCCACATCACTAGACTATAAATAAAAGCGGATTTTTCCTCGCTGTAATATATAACCCATGGCGCGCCAGGATGATGGCGTGCAAAAGGTATAATGCTGCCATATCTGATTACCATATATAGTTGGGAAATACAAAAGATAGCGTAGATAGGTAGAGCAAAATTTCTCGCGATGACGCGCCAACGTGATTTATATGATTGGTGATTATATCTGCGAAAAAATCCAAACGGAGCCATTATACTAACCATCCTTTACCTTCAAAATCTGTGACGTTGACGCCACGATAAATGGAATCCAGAGTCGAGCCGACTAGCAATGCTGCGAATACGAGCCGTTTCAACTTGGGCGTCACTGGTCGGCTCCTCTCGCGACAGGCTGGCGCGATCTTCCGGCAAAAGCGGGCGAGCTTCAACCGGCGCAGAATTCAAGATTTTGCACCGAAACTTGGCGGCGTAAATATCAAAGGGTTAGGTGGTTCCCGCTGCAAGTTTAACGTAAGCGGCGCAGACTGCACATAGGGCGGCGCAAGCTGGAGCGTCCTTCGAGGCCGCTTCGCGGCGCCTCAGGACGAGGGCGGAGGGCGGCGCAGGCGCCCTCGGCGGACAATGCAGCCATCGCCCGTTGCGGTTATTGGCTGGGCAATCAACACCCTCGTCCTGAGGCGCCGCGAAGCGGCCTCGAAGGACGCTGGTTGGCCCGACCGTTTCCGCCATCAAACCTTGCCGCCACGCCGCCTTGCGAATTCCGACAGCCGCTCGTAGTCGCCGCGAATGTAGGCTTCCTTCTTGGCCCGCGACCAACCTTTGATTCGGCGCTCGGTCGCAACGGCTTCCGCGATCTGCTCGTGGAATTCCGAATGGATCAGCGCGACGGGACGGCGCTTGTAGGTGTAACAACCGGGATAGAGGCCGTTCACATGGTCGCTGAGGCGCTCCTCCACCGACCGCCGGGTTATCCCGGTGTAGTAACTGCCGTCAGCGCAACGCAAGATAGAGATCGAAGCCCCGCCGTTCATCTCGCAGCCTCCTGCGGCGAGCCTAACGCCAGCGGCGGCGATTTGCACATCGCGCTGCGCTTGCTGGAGCGTCCTTCGAGGCCGCTTCGCGGCGCCTCAGGACGAGGGCGGTGGATGATGCAAACCTGCTCTCGGCCCCCAAAGCCGCATCCGCGATAAGACGCTCCCAACGACGAGCCCAGGGCTCGCCCCCCGCTAAGCGCCGATACATCTTCGCAGCCCCTGTGGACAACGGGGAGGGGGCGAGATTAGCGCTTGCATCCCGCGCCCGCGCTCCCGATCTCAGTCGGCATGAAATTCCCGCCTGAATTCCTGGATGAGATCAAGGCGCGGCTTCCCGCCAGCCAGATCATCGGTCAGCGCGTCAAGCTGAAGAAGCAGGGGCGGGAATGGCGCGGGTTGTCGCCGTTCAACGCCGAGAAGACGCCGTCCTTCTACGTCAACGATCAGAAGCAATTTTACCACGATTTCTCCTCGGGCAAGAGCGGCGACGTCTTCCGTTTTCTGATGGAGGTCGAGGGGCTGTCGTTTCCCGAAGCGGTGGAAAAGCTCGCCCATGAGGCCGGGCTCGATATGCCGCGCCAGGACGCGCAATCGGCGGC
>DATNDU010000215.1:0-2298 GCA_035606915.1 Roseiarcus sp.
CCAGATCAGCGAGGCGTCGAACAGCGGCGCGCCGACATTGGGCAGCCGCGGGTCGCGATAGGCGCGCACGCCATAGCCGAGGCTCGCCTCGCCGCTCAGCATCTCGGAAAACGACAGTTTGACGCCCGCCTTGCCATAGACTCCGTCGGAGGCGCGGTCGTAGCCGGAGGCGTCGAAATGGTCGTCGTAGGCCCTGGCGTCGCCGCCGATCTCGGCGAACGGCTGCACCGCCTCGCTGAGGCGATAGCCGGTCCTCAGCTTCAGGCCGTAATCGTTGTAATCGTCGGTGGCGAGCGAGCCGCCGCTGTATTGCAAGCGGTCGACGGTCCCGTGCAGGCCGACGGAGAGATCGCCGAACTTGTCGACGCCGCCGAGCGTCGCGCCATAGGTGGAGACCATCGTCAGCGATTGCGCGGTGTTGGCGCCGAGGCCGAGCTGGGCGTTGGTCTGGTTGGCGACGCTGAACCGCCCCTCGCTGTCGAAGGAGAGATCGCGCGAGGCGTCGTAGCGGTAGTCGACGACGCCGGAGCCATAGGGCGCGCTCGCCTCCGGAGTCTGGAAATATTTGTTGTAGCCAACCTTGGCCGCGCCGGTGAGTTCGCCGCGGCTCCAATCCGATTGCAGGGCGACCCCGACCTCGGTCTGCGACAGCGCCGAACCCTTGGCGGCGGAAGCGACGCCAAACGGATTGCTGGCGTATCCGACGTCCTGTTCGAGATAGGGCGTCAGCCGTAGATTGCCGACATAAACGCCGACGGGTTCGAATGGCTTGTCGTCGCGCTTGATCTTGCGGCGCGGCGGCGGCGTCGGCAAGGCGGCGACGGTCGGGGCGGGCGTCGCCGCCGTCGCATCGACGCCGCCGCGCAGGCCGAGGCGATCGGCGCCGCGGTAAGGCTTCAGCGCCGGCAGAGCGCCACGCTTTCGCGCCGGCTTGGCGCGCGGGCGCTCGTTTGCGGCGGGCGCGACGGCGGGCAGATCGGGCAGCGCGTCGGCGTCGGATTGGCCGTTGAGGGGGGCTTCGGCGCCGCGCAATTCGGGGACATCGGGCGGCGCGCTCTGGGCGAGCGCCGGGGCGACCGCCAACGCGGCCGCCCAGCAAGCGCCAGCCCATCGCCCTCTGTTACGCACCACCTGATCGACCTCTCGCGCGCCCGCGCTGTCCCAGGGGTAGGCGGACATGGTTAACGCCGCACTAATTCGCGCTTTCGCGCGCCGGGTGTTAGACGGGCGACATGAGCAACAATTCGGCGACAGCGGTCCCCGCCGCGCAACGCGCCCTCGCCATCGAGCGCAAGGGCCTGATGGCGCTGGAGGAGGCGCTGGCGGCGCCCGGCGAAAATTCGCTCGCCGAGGCGCTCCAGCGCGCCATCGACACGCTGCTGGCCGCGCCGGGGCGCGTCATCGTCACCGGCATCGGCAAAAGCGGCCTGATCGCGCGCAAAGTCGCCGCGACGCTCGCTTCGACCGGCCAGCCCGCCGTCTTCGTGCATCCGGTCGAGGCGAGCCACGGCGACCTCGGCATGGTGCAGAACGGCGACGTTGTGCTGGCGCTTTCGTGGTCCGGCGAGAGCATGGAACTGGCGGCGATCATCACCTACGCCAAGCGGTTCAAGATTCCGCTGATCGCGCTGACCTCGCGGCGCGACAGCGCGCTCGGGCGGCAGGCCGATATCGTGCTCTGCCTGCCGGTGGCGCAGGAGGCGTGCCCGAATGGCCTCGCACCGACGACTTCGACGACGATGCAGTTGGCGCTGGGCGATGCGCTGGCGATGGCGCTGCTGGAGGCCAAGGGTTTCACGGCGCGCGATTTTCGCGACCTTCATCCCGGCGGCAAGCTCGGTGCGCGGCTCGCCTTCGTGCGCGACATCATGCACAAAGGCGACGCGATCCCGCGCATCGTCGTCGGTTCGACGCTGGCGCAGGCGATCGTCGAGATGACGTCGAAAGGCTTCGGCTGCGTCGGCGTGTTCGCCGCCGACGGGACGCTGGCGGGGCTAATCACCGATGGCGATCTGCGCCGGCATTTGCGCAGGGATCTCGGCCTCGACACGCCGGTCGAGCTGGTGATGACGCGCCGCCCGCGGGTGATCGCGCCGGATGCGCTGGTGGCGGAGGCGCTGGAGGCGGTGAGTCACAAGATTTCGAATCTGCTGGTGACCGAGCGCGGCGAGGTGGTGGGAATCGTGCATTTCCACGACCTTTTGCGGCTTGGGGCGGCGTGAGCGCCGGCGCGGCGCCGAGAATCTTGCTTTGCCGGCGAGGCTGTGCCAAAAGCCGCCGACTTAGCGGGCTGCCGTA
>DATNDU010000001.1:0-2406 GCA_035606915.1 Roseiarcus sp.
GCTGAAGAAGCAGATCGCGGCCGACTGGGCGGGCGAGCACGATTGGGCGCTGGTCGCGCAACAGGCGGTGGAAGGGCTGGACGAGGACGAGATCATCGCCCGCGTCGCGCGCAAGCAAAAGTTGATCGATCCCGGCTTTTATCCCCGGCTTAAGGGAACGCGCGGTGTCTTCAAGGTGCTGCCGGCGCATGTTGAGAATCACATGTTGATGACCCGCGCTCTTGCCGGCGCCGCCGAGCGCGTTGAAATCAAGCTGAAACCCGCGGATTTCGGCGCTTTTCTCATCCACAACGCCGTGCGCTGAGCGGCGCCGCCGCGGCGCCCGGCCGGTGCGGGTGCGGCGAATCAACACTAGCGCGCAAGTCCCGAAATGATGCTAAACCTTGCTTCCTCCTGCGAGAGTGGACGAACTTGTTTTTCGAACGCGAGACCTTGCCGGAAATTCCGGTCGTCGACGTGCGCCATCTGGCGAGCGCCGATCTCTGCCGCCACGACCTCGAACGCGTCCGCGATCTCGTGGCCGCGGCGCTGAGCCGCCGCAGCCATGTGCTGCTGCCACTCGCCACGCGCTTCATCGATCAGGTCTCGCATTCCTGGCTGGCGCGCCAGGCCGATGACTACCTCGAGGAGATCCGCCACGTCGCCGAGCTTCTCGGCCGGCCGGGCGCGTTCTTCCTCAACACGATCTACGAATGGGCGTGCTCGACCAGCGTCGCCGCCGATCCCGCTGGCGACGGCGCGCGCATGATCCGGGTGCTCGACTGGGGACTGTCCGGGCTCGGCCGCCATGTCGTGATCGCCCGCCACGAGACACCGCACGGCCCCTTTTACAATGCGACCTGGCCGGGATACGCCGGCGTCATCAACGCGATGGCGCCCGGCCGCTTCTCCGCCGCGATCAACCAGGCGCCGCGCGTCCCCGTGCTCGGCATCCGGCTCGTCGACGACGTCCTGACGCACCTCAAGGTGCTGTGTTCCGATGACACCCTCTTGGCCAGCCATCTGTTGCGGCGCGTCTTCGAGGAGGCGCCCGATTTCGCGACCGCCGTCGCCATGCTGACCGACGAGAGCGTCAACGTCGCCATGCCGGCGCTCTTCGCCCTCGCCGGCACCGAGCCCGACGAGACCTGCATCGTCGAGGCGCTCGGCAACGAGCGGCGCCTCCATCGCGGCCGGCCCGGCGCGGCCGGCGTGCTGGGGATGGCGAACCAGTGGCTGAGCCCCGATTTCAAGGGCAGGGCGCGCAACGAAGCGCTGACGACGGCGGCGCCGATGACGGCGGAGGCGAACAACACGGCGCGGCGGGCGATCATCCGCCGTCTGCAGGGCGCCGATTTCCGCGGCAGCGCCGATCTGCCGGAACCGGTCCTCAACAGCCAGACCGTCATGTGCATCATCGCCAACGCGAAACGCGGCGAGATGATGGTCGAGGCGCTCGATCCGCCGCCCGGTCAGCTCATGCCGCGCGCCGTCGCCCGCAGCTCGCTGCGCCACGCCCGCGCGCGCGCCGCCTGATCGTCGCCGCCGTAGAGGGCGATCAGGCGGGCGCGGGAAATCCAGAATTCCTGACGCTCGCGCGCGAAATGCCGGCCTTTCAAGCTGCGCGGGTTGAAGGCCCAGGTCAGCATCCAAAGCCATAGATTGTCGGCGCAGCGCCGAGCGAAACCCTCGCGATGCGCGCCGGCAGCGGGATGCCACTCGAACCCGAAGAGGGTGACGATGCGGCCCACCGCCCGCTCGAGCTTCGGATCCGGCAAGGCAGGCTTCATCATCAGCGCACGGACCTCGGCGAATTCCGGGCCGGCGCTCATGTGATCGGCGAGCCCGCGCAGCGAGCGCGCGAATTGTCGTCGCCTGGCGGCCGCCCAGCGCAGATCCGCCCCGTGCGGCGGGACGGCCAGATGCTCGTTCCAGAGATGCAGCTCGACGAACGCGTCGCCGGCGCGTAGCACGACGCCGTCGCTTAGCGTGAGGCCGCGGTCGACGCGCCCCATCGCGATCCGCAGCAGGCAATCGTCGCCGGCGTCGAACTCGCGGATGTGCTGCATCCGGCGCGAAACGAAATCTATGCCGCGGACGAGCCGATGGCCCAGCGACGACATTCCGTTCGACCAACCCGCTCTCATGACGGACGAAACGATAACAGCTACCGCCGGGAGACGCTAATCGGCGGCGCCCAGCTCGTTGGCGAGGCGGCGCAGCAGGGTCTTGCCGCGCTCGTCCTGGAAGAGCGCCTCGACGAGCCAGATCGCCGGCGGCAGCAGGGCGCGCAGCGCGGCGTTGGCGGGGTCGGCCCTGAGATCGGCGATGAGATCCTCGCCGCGCTCGTGAATGTCCAGGGCCAGCTCGTCGAGCACCTTGCGGGCGCCGCTGCCGAAGCCCTGGCGGCCGGCGCGCTGCGCGATG
>DATNDU010000021.1:0-5099 GCA_035606915.1 Roseiarcus sp.
GCGCCTGGCGGCGTCGCGCTCATCGACGCCGTGACAGGCTTCCTGCCGTGCTACGAAGGCAGCGTTTCGCTATGCGGACGGGCGCTCGAAGAGCAAACCCTGCACGCCCGGGCGCGCGCGGGCGTACGCCGCACCTGGCAGACCAATCGTATCGCCCCCAATCCCACTGTGGGGGCTTGTCTTGATCTCGCCGTCGGCGGCCTTACGCAATCCCAACTCGAAGCCGCGCTCGCCTGGATCGGCTGTCCCGACCCGCGTGTGCGCGTCGCCTCCATCGACGCCGGCGCGCGCCGACTGCTCGACGTCGCCGGCGTGGTCGCAGCGCGCCCGCCGCTGTCTTGCTCGACGAGCCCACCGCCGGCCAGCCCTATGACGAGGCCTTGCGGCTTGCCAAACGCATCGTGGAAAATCCCGAGGCTTTCGGTCCGGCCGTGCTGCTCGTCGATCACGACATGGATCTGGTGCGCGCGGCTTGCGCGGCCGCGACGGTGTTCAATTTCGGCAAGGTCATCGCTAGCGGCCCAACGACGAAAGTGCTCGAGCTCTAATCGTCAACCGCACGGGACGGCCAGTCGTGCGCGGCTTGAGTCTTAGCGTTGAACCAGCGAGCATCAGTGTGCCACCTGGCGCAAACGGCGCCGGCAAGACGACGCTGCAGGAGGCGCCGTCCGGCGTGGCGCCGCAGGCGAGCGGAGCCATCGCGCTCAGCGGCGAGGCGATAGAGGGTTTGCGCCCTGGCGCGCGGGCGCGCTGGGGCCTTGCCCACGTCGAGCAAGGCCGCACCGTGTTCCGCGCGCTGACGACGCACGAGAACTTGCACGCCGCCCGCCGCGACGCCGATACGCGCCACGCCTATGGGCTCTTTCCCGAACTTGAGAAGTGCCGGGACGTGCGCGCTGGCTTGCTGTCCGGCGGCGAGAAGCAGATGCCGGTGATTGCCCGCGCTTTGCTGATGCGGCCGAAGGCGATCCCCATCGACAAAATGTCGGCGAGCCTCGCGCCGATGGTGGTCAGCCAATTGATGGCGGCCGTGCGCAAGCTCGTCGACGGCGGCCTCGCGGTGCTGCCGGTCGAGCAGCGACCGCGTTTATGTTCTGCGCCACGATCAGATCGTCTATGACGGCGCCTGTCCCGCGCTCGCGCGCGCCGGACCTTTTGCATCGTCTCTATCTCGGCGATCACGCCGCCTGATGTGTCTGAGAGGTTTCAAGACATGGCCGAGAGAGCGACCTCCAACTTCTTGCGCGAAAACAACACGCGGCAGGTCCGGCGCCTGATGGCGCATCCCAACGAGATGGACAGCCCGCAGCCGCGCATCGCCGTCTCCGGCGAAGGTTCGACCGTCACGAACATCGACGGCAAGTGCGTGGTTGACGCAGTCGCCGGCCTATGGAACGTTAATCGTGGCTATTCCAATACCGCTATCAAACAGGCCATTGCCGAGCAGTTCGCGAAGCTGCCCTATTACTCCGCCTTCCGCGGCACGACGCATCCGCGCATGATCGGGCTCGGCCACCGCCTGGTTGTATCGCTCGGCAATATTGGAAGGTGCGCGGCCAAGCGGACCGCGTCAAATTTCTTGCGGTGAGGAAAGGCTATCACGGCACGCATTTCGGCGGTGCCTCGATCAACGGCAATTCCAGTTTCCGCCGCGCCCACGAGCCGCTGCTGCCGGGCGTCTTCCATGCGCCACGCCGTTCAGTTACCGCAATCCATTCAACGAGAGCGATCCCGAAAACTTGCTGCGCTTTGTCTCAACGCAATCGAGGATGAGATCAAGTTCCGGGGCGCCGGACACCATCGCCGCCTTCATCGCCGAACCCGTGCAGGGCGCCGGCGGCGGCGTCGTGTTCCCAAGGGCTTCTATGCCGCGCTGAAGAAACCGCTCAACGTCTATGATATCCCTTTGATCGCCGATAAGGTCGTCGCCGCCTTCGGACGCATCGGCGCCTGGTTCGGCTGCCGGCTCGACGGCGTGAAGCCCGATTTCATGTGCATCGCCAAGGCAATCACGTCGGGCTATTTCCCGTTCAGCGCCGTGGTGATGAACGAGAAGATCGAAAGCGCGTTCAGGGCGAACGAAGATGCGCTCGGCGCGATCTATCACGGCTATACCTATTCCAGGCATCGCGTCGGCTGGGCTTCGGCCCTCGGCTGCCTCGACGAGACCTTCGCGCAGGACCTGCCCGGCAACGCGAAGGCAGGGCGATTATCTGTTCGAAGGTTTCCGCCAACTCGCTGCCAAATATGAGACAATCCGCTGAAATCGGCCGCCTGTTCGCGCAGAATTGGAGCACGCTGACGCTGTTGTGCCGCATGCAGGGGCTCAACCCCAGCCTGAACGTGCGGCCGGAAGCCCTAAACACGGTGCGCAGGGCTAAGGCGGCCGGCGCCGGCGTCGGAATTCTCTCCAATGAACTCGAACTGTTCTACGGCCGCGAGACTATCGAGAACCTGCACATTCTCAAGGTCTCGGATTGTCTAATCGACGCGACCCATGCTCATATTCTGAAGCCGGACCTCCGCGCCTATGGGCTTGGCGTGCAAGCGACGGGCCTGCCGGCGCCCGAGATCGTGTTCGTCGACGATCAGGCTCGCAACGTCAAGGACGCACGCAAGGCCGCGCTCGCAACTGTATACTTCGATGTGACGCGGCCGGGCGAGAGTTTCGCCGAGGCCGCGCGGCTTTTGGGCGCGAGCGCTTAAATCTCCAACCGCTCGCCGAGATCGGCCTCTATCTCGGCGAGCGCCCACATCAGCCGCCCCAGCTTCTCGCCGCCGACGCGCGCTTCGATCGCCTGATAGATGCGTTCGGAACGGGCACCGACCTCGCGTAACAGCGCCGCGCCCTGCCCCGTCAATGCAATCAGCGCCACCCGCGCGTCGCGGGGATCGGGGCGTCGGCTCACCAGACCTCGACCTTCGAGATCGCGCAGGATTCGCGTCAGGCTCGGCGCCAGCAGAAAGGTCGCGCCGGCAAGCCGCGTCGCGTCGATCTCCTTTTGACCGTTGAATGCGCGCAGCGCCCGCCATTGCTGCTCGGTGAGGCCGGCGGCCTGCAACGACGGCCGAAAATGCCGCATCACCGATTCGCGCGCGCGCAGCAGCGCTATCGGCAGCGAGTGCGAGAACGGCCGCAGCGGGGCCACTTCGTCTATTCCTCCCGCACCGAGTTCCGCAACCGCCGGATCTGCGCGCACTCAACCTCCACAATATCGCCGGGCGCCAGATAGACTGGTGGGTTCATGCGCGCGCCGGCGCCTGCGGGCGTGCCGATGAAGATTATGTCGCCAGCCTGCAAAGTGCAAAAGGCCGATATATATTCGACGATGCGGCCGAACGAAAACATCGTCCGCGCCGTCGAATCGCGCTGGCGCTCCTGCCCATTGACGCGGGTGACGATGTCGAACGGTCCCGCGCCGGTTTCCGCGAACGGGACGATCCACGGCCCGATGGCGCCGGAGCCCGGCCAGTTCTTGCCCGGCGTTACGTTGAACTTGCCGTGCCGCACCCAATCGCGGATCGTGCCCTCGTCGCCGAGCGTCCAGCCGAAGACGTGTTCGCGCCAGGTCTCCGGCGCGATGCGCGGGCCTAGCTCGCCGATCGCCATCACGTTCTCGCCCTCGTAATCGAGTTGCGGGCTCTCGGGCGGCCACACCAGCGCTTGGCCGTGCGCAATGAAGGATTCAGGGATGCGGACGAACAGGCTCGGATAAGATGGCGCCGTCGAATTGTCGCGGCATTCCGCGTTGCGCTCAGGATAATTGACGCCGACGCAGAAGCACTCGCCCCATTCGGTCAGCGGCTTGTCGAGTTCAGGCTCGGCCAGCGCAGCGTCGGCAGGCGCTTGCTCGTAGGCGACCAGGAGCGTTAGCGTCTCCTCAGCCCCGACACGGCGCAGGAGGTCGTGCAGGCGGGAATAGACGCCGCCGAGGCGGCGCCCGACTTCGACGATCGCGCCATTGTTCAGGAGGCCGAATGACGCGCGGCCGGCGCGGCGGAAGCTGACGACGCGCATGGGGTCAATTCAAATGACATTCGCAGACGATCCGGCCGCTGCCGGACGAGGAGAATAGGGGCAGAGAATTTCCGTCTCGCCAGCGTATTTGTCGCACCGGAAGCCAGCACCGCGACCTTGCGCCCCGAGGCCACGTTTGCTTCCGCGCAAGCCTCACCGAACCTGCGGTTCTCTTCGATCGAGGCGAAGATCGGCGCCGCCACCGAAAGCACGCGCGCCCAACCATCGGTGCTCATGTAACGCGCGGGAACGATTTTGCCGTATTGAGCGCCAGCGTCTCAACCCTGTGCGCGAGCACTTCGAGCCCGTGTTTTTGGACTCCGCCGCAATGGCGTCGGCGAGTTCGGGATCGCCGCGATATTCATAGGCCATGTTCTGGATCGTGTGCGGCGCCGCGCGCCCTCGCGCGCACCCTGATCTCCTTCAGCGCGTTGATCGCGTCGGCGCGCTTGCCGTAGAGCGGGCCCGGCCGTTCCGAGATCAGAATCGACGGTACATGCGCGATCTTGGCCGCTAGCAAGATTTCGCCCATTGTATTTCCCCCTATCTGTCTCAGACGAAGCCGATGGCGACTTCGCCGAACGGCCCATAATTGGCGACAATGCGGTCGGCGCGCCCGATCTCAATGGGCGGATGAACGAGCCCGACAGCAATATTTCGCCGGGCTTCAATGCTTGATTGTTCTCAGCGAGCCGGGCCGCAAGCCAGACGATGCCCTTGGCGGGATGGCCAAGCACGCCAGCGGTGAGGCCCGTTTCCTCGATCTCGCCGTTTTGGCAACTATCGCGCGATGCGGTGCAAGTCGACGCCGCTGGGATCGAACCAGCGTCCCCCGAGCACGATGCCGGCGTTGGTGGCGTTGTCTGACATCGTGTCGAACACGGTACGCGTGCGCTTCGTTTGCGGATCGACGTGGAAGATACGGGCGTCGAGAATTTCCAGCGGCGGGTCACATAGCCTGTTGCGGCGATCAGGTATTCGATTGTGAGATCAGCACCCGAGAGCGGCGCCTTTAGCACGAACCCCAGTTGGCCTCGACGCGCAGACCGATGAAGCCGCTCGACCGCAACGGCGCCGCCGT
>DATNDU010000038.1:0-23744 GCA_035606915.1 Roseiarcus sp.
CCCGCCATGCTCTCCCTGTTCGACCGCCGGCCGGCGTCCGAGATCGAGATCGCCCACGCGGGCGAGGTCTATCGCGTCGCGCTGCGCCGGGTCGCGACCTCGCGCCGCTATACGCTGCGGGTGCGCGCCGCCTCGCGCGACGCGCTACTGACCATGCCCGCGCGGGGAACGCTCAAAGCCGCCCGCGAGTTCGCCGAGCGCCACGCCGCCTGGATCGGCGTCCGGCTCGCGCGGCTGCCGAAGCCCATCGCCTTCGCGCCGGGCGAGACCGTGCCGCTGCGCGGCGTCGAGCATCGCATCGTCCACCGGCCGAACACGCGCGGCGTCGTCTGGCTGGAAGCGGATGCGATCTGCGTCGCCGGCGAGGCGGCGCATGTGGCGCGCCGCGTCGCCGATTTTCTCAAGCGCGAGGCGCGACGCGATCTCGAAGCCGCCGTCGCCCGCCACGCCACAACGCTTGCCGTCAAGCCGCGCCGCATCGCGCTGCGCGACACCACCAGCCGCTGGGGCTCGTGCTCGTCCTCGGCGGCGCTCAATTTCTCCTGGCGGCTGATCCTCGCCCCGCCCGAGGTGCTCGACTATCTCGCCGCGCACGAAGTCGCCCACATCGTCCACATGAACCATTCGCCACTGTTCTGGGCGCTGACGCGCCGCCTGTTTGCCGACACCGACCGGGCGGAGGCGTGGCTGAAGGCGCACGGCTCCGGCCTGCACCGTTTCGGCGCGGCTTCAGGCGCCGCGTGAGCGGCGCTGCGGCGGCGGCTCAAAGCCGAACACGCTGCGCCCACCGTAATCATGCGAACGCGCCCGCTCCTCGGCAAACAGCGCCTCCGCGGAAGGTCCGTCCGCCTCGACCTCCAATCGCCGCGCCTGCGCATCGAGCCGACGCAGCGCCGCCAGTTCCTCCGTCGCGCCGAGGCGGGCCTTGACGACGGCGCTCTTCATCACCGCAATCGTGCGGTCGAACACCTTCAGCGGCACCGGGAACGGATGCCGATCCTTGCCGCCATGCGCGACCGAAAAGCGCGCCGGATCGGAGAAGCGATAGGGCGCGCCGTGGACGATCTCGGCGACCTGCGCCAGCGCCCTGACGGTGCGCGCGCCGACGCCGGGAACCCGCAACAGCGCGACGAAATCCTGCGGCCCACGGTCGGCGGCGGCGGCGAGGTTGCCGCGCAGACGCCGGCCGACGATGTCGCCCGCCCGCACGTCGTGATGAGCGGGCATGACGAGATGCGGCAGCAGCGGCTGGGAATCGTGGTCGAGCGCCCGCGCCACGCCGTCGGGGCCGAGATCGGCGAGCACGTCGACCGCGCCCTGCCGCGCGGCGGCGGCGCGCGCATCGGTGAGGTTGACGATGACGCCCTGCCCCGGCCCGTCGATGGCGGCGTGCGGCGTCTCGACGAAGCTTTTCAGCCCCTCCGACAGCCAGTGATAGCGCCGCGCCTGCCGCGCCTCGCCGTTCATGCCCTGCTGCACCACCACCCAATGGCCATCGTCGGCGACGACGAAGCCGTGCAGGTAGAGATCGAACCCGTCCTGCACCGCCGCGCTGTCGACCTTGGCCACCAGCCGGCTCGCCTCAGCCAACGCCGCGCCGTCGAAGCCGACGCGCTCGCCGATGGCGACGAGTTCGCCCGGCGTCTGGCGCGAATGGGCGCCACGCCCGCCGCAGACATGCAAGCCAAGCTCGCGCGAGCGCGGCGCCAGGCCACGCTTCAAGGCGCCGATGACCGAGGTGGTGACGCCCGAGGAATGCCAGTCCATGCCCATCACGGCGCCGAACGCCTGGAACCAGAACGGATGCGCGAGCCGGGCGAGAAAGGCGTCGCGGCCGTATTCGATGACGATCGCCTCGGCGATGACGGCGCCGAGCTTCGTCATCCGCTGCCCGAGCCAGGCCGGCACGCGGCCGCCGTGCAACGGCAGGTCGGCGCTGCCGGAACGCGCCGCCATCAGCGCGGCCGGGCGCGCGCGGCGCGCGCCAACATGGCGGCTTCCATCTTCTCAGCCATCTGACGCAGATAGGGGTTGCGCGCCTCCCGCCCGGCGCGGCCGATGTCGAGATCGCTCTGGAAGCCGTCGCGCTGCGGCCAATATTCCGCCAGCAGTTCGAAACCCGCCGCCGCCACCGCCTCGACCGCCTTCTGCAACTGCCCCTGCGAGCGCCCGACCTTCGACAGCACGATGACGAGTCGCCCCTCGGCGCCATGTTTGGCGAGCTTGCGGGCGAGCGCCAGCGTCGGGCGCAGATCGTCGCCGGAGGCCCCCGTCGGCAGGAACACCACGTCGCTATCCTTGGCGATCTCGTGAGCGAGATCGTCGGCGAGGCCGCGCGTGTCGGCGACGACGATGCCGGCTTGGGCTTCGTTCTTGCGCAGCTTCTTCAGGCTCTTGAAGGCGCGGGCGTCGATGTCGGGCTCGACGGCGTGTCGCAGGCGGATGGCGTTCCATTCGACGCAGGTGAGTTGTTCGAGGTCGAAATCGGCGAGCAGCGGCTTCAGGCCGCGATGCGCGGCGCCGACCGCCAACAGCCGCGCCAGCGTGCTCTTGCCGACGCCGCCCTTCTGGCTGACGAAGCTGACCGTCAACGGCGCCGCCGCCCTCGCGCGCTGCCCCGCGGCGGCGAAGGCGAGGAGCCGGGATGATGGTTTCATGGCGATTCTCTGCGGGCGGCGCGGCCTATCGTAACTCGCCCGAGGCGATCCGGCCAAGCGCGGGCCGTGCAGGCTTGCGCGTCGGCCCACGCCTCGCGTAACCCTGTCGGCGCGGCGGCGCCCAGGCGCGCCGTCCCTTTCCGCAAAGCCGGCGCGGGCTTGCGCGCCGGCCAAGGAGGCGAAGATGACGCTATTTGCCGGCCCCGTGTTCGAAATGGCCAAGCAGCAGTTTCACATCATCGCCGATCACCTCGACATCCCCATCGACGAACGCGAGCGCCTGCTGATGCCCAAGCGCGCCATCGCGGTCTCCTGCCCGATCCACATGGACGACGGGCGCACCGCAGTTTTCCAGGGTTTCCGCGTCCAGCACCATCTGACGCTCGGTCCCGCCAAGGGCGGCACGCGCTTTTCCGCCGACGTCGATCTCGGCGAGATCGCGGCGCTGGCGATCTGGATGAGCTGGAAATGCGCGCTCGCCGAACTGCCCTATGGCGGCGGCAAGGGCGGCGTCGCCGTCGATCCCTTGAGCCTGTCGCTGCGCGAGTTGGAGAACCTGTCGCGCCGCTACATGGAGGAGATGATCCCCTTTGTCGGCCCGCGCACCGATATCATGGCCCCCGACATGGGCACCAACGAGCAGGTGATGGCCTGGTTCATGGACACCTATTCGATGAACCAGGGCGTCACCATCCCGGAGATCGTCACCGGCAAGCCGGTCGGCTCCGGCGGCACGCTGGGGCGGCGGGAGGCGACAGGCCACGGCGTCGCCTTCCTGGCCTTTCGCGCCCTCGACCGGCTGGGAATCGCGCCCGACAAAGCGACGGCGATCATCCAGGGTTTCGGCAATGTCGGCTCGCACGCGGCGCTCGGGCTCGCCGCGCGCGGCGTGCGCGTGATCGGGATCAGCGACCACACGATCTCGCTCTATGACGCGCGCGGGCTCGACGTGAAGGCGGCGGCCGCCTACGCGGCGCGCCACGGCGTGCTGAAGGGCTTCGCCGACGCCGCCTCGGTGTCGCCGCGCCAGTTCCTGACGTTGCCCTGCGACGTGCTCGCGCCCTGCGCGGTCGAGCGCGTCATCGACGGCGAGGTGGCGGCCGCCCTGCAATGCCGCGTCATTGCCGAAGGCGCGAACGGGCCGACGACGCCGCAGGCCGACGAGGCGCTGGCGCAGCGCAAGGAGATTTTCGTCGTGCCGGACATTCTCTGCAACGCCGGCGGCGTCATCGTCAGCTATTTCGAATGGGTACAGGATCTCCAGCAATATTTCTGGTCGCGCGAAGAGGTGATGGACCGGCTGGAGCGGGCGCTGGACCGGTCCTGGAACAAGGTGGTCGAGCGCGCCGAGAAGGATGGCGTCTCCACCCGCACGGCGGCGATGGCGATCGGCGTCGAGCGCGTGCGCGCCGCCAAGCTGTCGCGCGGGCTGTTTCCTTGAGCGCCGGCTAGCTCGTCGCCTCGCGCCAGAGGTCGATGAGCACCGCCATGATGGCGAGGCCGAGGAACAGCCCGAGCATGCCGAACGACTCGACCCCGCCGAGGATGCCGACCAGCACGAACAGGAACGGCAGCCGCGTGGCGTTGCCGATGACGAAAGGACGCACGATGTTGTCGGCCACCGCCAGCACCACGAAGCCGAACGCGAAGATGAACAGCGCGGCGACGATCGCGCCCTTGTAGAGCAGCAGCAGCGACGCGGTCGAGAACATCACGAACGCCCCGAACGGGATGATGCAGCCGATCGCGGTGGCGACGCCCATCAGCACGACCTGCGGCACGCCGGCGAAGTAATAGGCGATGGTCAGCACAAGGCCCTCGCAGAGGCCGACCAGCACCAGCCCGTCGACCGTGCCGTGGACGGAGACGACGATGCGCTCGCCGATCGCCCGCCCGCGCGGCCCGAAGGCGCGCTCGCTGAGCCGCCCGAGCGACGCCGCAAGGCTGTCGCCGTCGCGGTAGATGAAGAACAGCGCGAGGATCGTGAACAGGAACACGATGACGCGGCGGCCGGCGGCGGCGCCGATGTGCTCGCTCATCGCGATCAGCGGTTTCTTGTCGAAGCCCCTGATCAGGCTGGCGGCGCTGGCGGGATCGGCGAGGTTGTCGCGCCACCACGCCGAAAGGCTCGGGCCGATGTACTTGAGCTTGTCGAGCCCGTCGGGGGGCGCGACGCCGTTGCGGCGGGCCGCGTCGAGCCAATGCACCGCCGCCTGCGCCTCGCGGCTCAGGAACCAGCCGGCGCCGACGACCGGCGCCAGGAACACCAGGCCGATGACGATGGCGAACAGCGCCGGCATGGCGTGCGCGAGCGCTCCCGCGCCCGCCCGCGCCCGCATACGTTTGTAGAAGGGCCAGGAGGCGATGGCGATGACGCCCGCCCAGCCGAGCGCCGGCAGATAATTGGCGAAAGTCCACAGCGCCAGCAGCACCAGGGCCGCGCCGAGGACGAACCGGGCGGTGGCCTGGCGCGAAGTTTCGACCGCTGGCGTCGAGATCTCGGCCTCTTCAAACATCGGTTTCCTCTGGCGCACAGGGACGCCCTGCCTAGAGGCCCAATCTGTTCAGTGCAAGCCGCTCAGGACGGGATCGCCGGCGGCGCGTGCAACCGGGCGCACCCTTCGGCGTCGAAAAGCGCCCCGCCGACGGCCAACGCCGCCGCGCCCTCGTCGCCGGCCCCCCGGAAACCGACGACCGCCGAGGGCTAGGGCGCATAAACTCAGAACGCCCCAAACGCCGCTTCGCCCTCGCGTTCGGCTATTCCGCCGCCGCGCGGCGCTTGGGCGGGCGGCGGGCCACGGCCTCTTTCAGATAGGCGCCGGTGTGGCTCCTGGGGTTGCGCGCGATCTCCTCGGGCGTGCCCATCGCCACCACCTCGCCGCCGCCGTCGCCGCCTTCCGGCCCCATGTCGATGATCCAATCGGCGGTCTTCACCACCTCCAGATTGTGCTCGATGACCACCATCGTGTTGCCCTGATCGACCAGTTCGTGCAGCACTTCCAGCAGTTTCGCCACGTCGTGGAAGTGCAGCCCCGTCGTCGGCTCGTCGAGGATATATAGCGTCCGCCCGGTCGAGCGCCGCGCCAGTTCCTTGGCAAGCTTGACCCGCTGCGCCTCGCCGCCCGACAGTGTCGTCGCCTGCTGGCCGACTTTCACATAGGAGAGGCCGACGCGCTTCAAGGTCTCCATCTTGTCGCGGATCGACGGCACCGCCTTGAACAGTTCCGCCGCCTCCTCCACCGTCATGTCGAGCACGTCGGCGATCGACTTGTCCTTGTAGCGCACTTCCAGCGTTTCGCGATCGTAGCGCCTGCCCTTGCAGACATCGCAGGTGACATAGACATCGGGCAGGAAATGCATCTCGATCTTGATGACGCCGTCGCCCTGGCAGGCCTCGCAGCGCCCGCCCTTGACGTTGAACGAGAACCGCCCCGGCTGATAGCCGCGCTGCTTGGCCTCCGGCAGGCCCGCGAACCAATCGCGGATCGGCGTGAAGGCGCCGGTGTAGGTGGCGGGATTGGAGCGCGGCGTGCGGCCGATCGGCGATTGGTCGATCTCGATCACCTTGTCGATCTCTTCCAACCCGTCGATGCGCTCGTGCGGCGCCGGCGGATCGCTGGCGCCGTTGAGCTGGCGCGCCACGGACTTGTAGAGGGTATCGATGGCCAGCGTCGACTTGCCGCCGCCCGAGACGCCGGTCACGCAGGTGAACAGGCCGAGCGGAACCGCCGCATCGACGCTCTTCAGATTGTTGCCGCGCGCGCCGACGATTCTGAGTTCCCGTCCCGGCTGCGCCCTGCGGCGCTTCAGCGGCACGGCGACGAAACGCTCGCCGGTCAGATAATGCCCGGTCAGCGAGTTGGGGTTGGCCTTGATCTCGTCCGGCGTCCCTTCGGCGACGATCTCGCCACCATGTACGCCGGCGCCGGGGCCGATGTCGACGACATAATCGGCGGCCAGGATCGCGTCTTCGTCGTGTTCGACGACGATGACGGTGTTGCCGAGTTCGCGCAGTCGGCGCAGCGTATCGAGCAGACGCGCGTTGTCGCGCTGATGCAGACCAATGGAAGGCTCGTCGAGCACATAGAGCACGCCGGTCAACCCCGAGCCGATCTGCGAGGCGAGCCTGATGCGCTGGCTCTCGCCGCCCGACAGCGTGCCCGAGGCGCGCGACAGGCTGAGATAATCGAGCCCGACGTCGCGCAGGAAGGTGAGCCGGTCGACGATCTCCTTAAGCACGCGATGCGCGATCTCGTTGCGTTTGGCGTCGAGTCTTTCCGGCAGCGCCTTCGCCCACTCGACGGCGTGTTTGACCGAAAGCTCGCTGATCTCGCCGATGTGCTTGCCGTCGATCTTCACCGCCAGCGCCTCGGGCTTGAGGCGATAGCCGTGGCAGGCGTCGCAGGGCGTGGCGGTCATGTAGCGCTCGATCTCCTCGCGCGACCACTCGCTCTCGGTCTCCTTGTAGCGCCGCGCCAGATTGGTGACGACGCCCTCGAACGGCTTCCTGACCTCATAAGCGCGCATGCCGTCGTCGTAGGAGAAGCGGATCTCCTCGCCCTTGGAGCCATGCAGGATCGCCGCGCGGGCCTTCTCCGGCAATTCGCTCCACGGCTTGTCGAGACGGAACTTGTAGTGCTGGCCGAGCGCCTCAAGCGTCTGTAGGTAATAGGGCGAGGACGATTTCGCCCACGGCGCGACGGCGCCGCGCTTCAACGTCAGCTTGGCGTCGGGAACAACCAGCGCCGGATCGACGGTCAGATGGCTGCCCAGGCCGCCGCAGGCCGGGCAGGCGCCGAACGGGTTGTTGAACGAGAACAGCCGCGGCTCGATCTCGGGAATCGTGAAGCCCGACACCGGACAGGCGAATTTCGCCGAGAACGTGATGCGCTCCGCCGCCCTGGCCTTTGCGGCGTCGGCGAACTCGATGAAGGCGAGGCCATCGGCGAGTTCCAGCGCCGTCTCGAAACTTTCCGCCAGCCGGCTGGCGATGTCGGGCCGCACGACGAGCCGGTCGACCACCACTTCGATGTCGTGCTTGAGCTTCTTGTCGAGCGTCGGCGCATCGGCGATCTCATAGAACTCGCCGTCGATCTTCAGCCGCTGGAAGCCGCGCTTCATGAACTCGGCGATCTCCTTGCGGTATTCACCCTTGCGGCCGCGCACGACCGGCGCCAGCAGATAAAGCCGCGTGCGCTCGGGCAGCGCCAGCACGCGGTCGACCATCTGGCTCACCGTCTGGCTCTCGATCGGCAGGCCGGTGGCGGGCGAATAGGGGATGCCGACGCGCGCCCACAACAGGCGCATGTAATCGTGGATTTCGGTGACGGTGCCGACGGTGGAGCGCGGGTTTTTCGAGGTCGTCTTCTGCTCGATGGCGATGGCCGGCGACAGGCCGTCGATCTGATCGACGTCCGGCTTCTGCATCATCTCCAGGAACTGGCGCGCATAAGCCGACAGCGACTCGACATAGCGGCGCTGCCCCTCGGCATAGATGGTGTCGAAGGCGAGCGAGGACTTGCCGGAGCCGGAAAGGCCGGTGAACACCACCAGCTTGTCGCGCGGGATCGTCAGATCGACGTTCTTGAGGTTGTGCTCGCGCGCGCCGCGCACGACGATGGCGCGGCCGCCGAAGGCCGGACTCTCAGCGCCCTTCAGCGACGCGGATTTGACGCTTCTGCTCGCCATGCGAACCCTGGATCAGCGAATCGCCCGGCGGGGACTTGCGCCGAGGCTTCCGCTAGGCTAGAACAAAAAAAGAACAAAGGCCAGCGCCCCGCCCTTATTTAGTGCGTCACGCCCGGAAGCCAAAGCGCTCGGCTGTGGACAAGTGAGCGGGCAAGCTTCCCTTTCGCGGCCGGCGGGACGAGGAAGGCGGCTGAGAGATCGAGGAGAGCGTCATGGCGGGCGTCAACAAAGTCATTCTGATTGGCAACTTGGGCAAGGATCCCAAGGTTGGCACGTTGAACTCCGGCGACAAGGTCGTCAGCTTCACGCTCGCCACCTCCGAGACCTGGAAAGACAAGAACAGCGGTGAGCGTCGCGAGAAGACCGAGTGGCACAATATTGTGATCTATAACGACAATATCGGCCGCGTCGTCGAGCAGTATTGCAAGAAAGGCTCGAAGGTATATCTCGAGGGGCAGATTCAGACACGCAAATATAACGACCAATCCGGCGCCGAGAAATACATCACCGAGATCGTGCTGCAACGCTTCCGTGGCGAATTGCAGTTGCTCGACTCGCGCGGCGGCGGCGAAGGCCGCGACAGCATCGGCGCCGAGGATCGCAGCCCCTCCTTCGGCCGCTCGTCTCCCGCCGAGCGCCGCCCGGCAATGACCGGCGGCAGCGGTGGCGGCGAGCCCTTCGACGACGATATTCCGTTCTGAGCAAAGGCGCCCGGCGTCCAAGCGTAACCGGCGGAACACCCGCCTCCCTTGACGTGGTGCGCGATGCCGCTCAGTCCCGACATAAAGCTCGTCACTATTGACGGCGAACCCAAGACCCTCGCCGACTTCACCGGCCGCGCGCTGCTGGTCGTCAATGTCACCAGCAAATGCGGCTTCACTCCGCAATATCGGGGGCTGGAGGCGCTGCACCAGCGCTTTTGCGCGCGAGGCTTTTGCGTGCTCGGCTTTCCCTGCGACCAGTTCGGCCATCAGGAGCCCGGTGACGAGCCCGGGATCAAGGCGTTCTGCGAGGCGAACTACGCCGTCAGCTTCCCGATGTTCGCCAAGATCGAGGTCGACGGCCCCGCGACGCATCCGCTGTTCGCCGCCTTGAGACGCGCGGCGCCGGGCCTGCTCGGCAGCCAGGCGATCAAGTGGAACTTCACCAAATTCCTCGTCGGCCGCGACGGCGAGGTGCGGCGCCGCTTCGCCCCGCTTACCGCACCGGCCTGGCTCGCCAGCGACATCGAAGCGGCTTTGGGTTGCGCCAAGGCGCGCACGCACGCCCGCGCCTGATGAAAATGGCGCTGCGCGCGCCTCAGCCTGTCGTCTTCGCTTCCCCGACGCCATAGGCGCGCATGAACACCTCGACCGCCGCGTCGACCGATCGCGCGATCGCCTCCGGAGAAGCCGTCTCGGAGAGGCCGAACAGGCAGCCTTGGAACACGCCGGACTTGCAGAGGTCGATGAACTGGCGCGCCGCCAAATGTCCGTCGCCGAATTGCAACACGCCCTGCCCGCGCCATGCTTCCAGGCGCTCGGCGAGTTTAATCACGCCATAACGCGGCCCGGATTCGTAGAAGACGCGGCCGAGGTTGGGAAATTTCGCCGTCGCGGCGATGACGATGCGCACTTGCGCGATCAGTTCCGGCTGCGTCATCAGCGCGATGAGTTGGCGGCCGAACGAGGCCAGCGCCGGTCGCGGATCGCCGTCGTCGGCGGGAAAGACGATGCGTTCGGCCTGCTGCTTGCGGTCCTCGCGGATCAACGCCTCGAACAGGTCCTCCTTGGAGTTGAAATAGACATAGAGCGTGCCCTTCGACACGCCGGCCGCGCGGGCGATGTCGTTCATGCTCGCGCCATCGAAGCCGTCAGCGAGGAAGACGCGCCGCGCGCCGTCGAGGATCTGCCGCCGCTTGGCCGAATCCGCCCCCGCCTCGCGCGCTTCGATCGTCATGCCTGCCTCCAGATCCAGTCGGCTCAAAATTTTTGACCGAACCGTTCGGTTCACCCTTGCCGTAACCCTGTCAGTCCTGTATGTCAACGCTGTATTGACCGAACGGTTCGGTCGGAGACGAGTTGTCATGGCTCAAGACGTCGCCGCCGCCCCTGCCGCCTTTGTCCGCCCCGCCGAAACGGCCGCCGCGCCGCCCAAGGCCAGGCGGTCGCCGCGCCGCCTGATTCTGCCGCTGGTCGTCATCGCCGCGGCCGCCTTCGGCGTGCATTACGGCTATTATTACTTCACCGACGGCCGTTTCCTGGTGTCGACCGACGACGCCTACGTCGGCGCCGACAGCGTCATCGTCGCGCCGAAGATCGCCGGCTATATCGTCGCCGTCAAGGTGCGCAACAACCAGGAAGTGCGCGAGGGCGAGGTGCTGGCGCGGATCGACCCCGGCGACTATCGCCTCGCGCTCGACGCCGCCAAGGCCAAGGTCGCCACCCAGGACGCGACGATCACCCGCATCGGCCGGCAGATCGACGCCCAGGCGGCGATGGTCGCCCAGGCCCAGGCGCAGGTTGCGGCGGCTGCCGCCAATGCGGCGAGCGCCGCCGCCGACGAGCAGCGCGCGGCGCTCGAATTCGATCGCGCGCAAAAGCTGGCGCAGACCAATTTCGGCTCGCAGCAGCGGCTCGAACAGGCCAATGCCGACAAGAAGCGCACCGCCGCCGCCGTCGCCGGGGCCAAGGCGACGTTTCAGTCGGCTGAGGCGCAACTGGCCTACGCCAAGGCCAACACTGACGTGCTGGCGACGCAGAAGAGCGAAGCCGTCCACACCCGCGCCGAACTCGCCAACGCCGTCGAGCGCGCCGCGCGCGATCTGTCGTTCACAGAAATTCGCGCCCCGTTCGACGGCGTCATCGGCAATAAGGCGGTCGAGGTTGGCCAATATGTGCAGCCCGGCACGCGCCTGCTCGCCGTCGTGCCGCTCGACAAGGTCTATGTCGACGCCAATTACAAAGAGACGCAACTCGCCGACATCGCGCCCGGCCAAAAGGTCGATGTCGCCGTCGACGCCTTCGACGGCAAGACTTTGGAAGGCTACGTGCGCTCGATCGCCCCGGCCTCGGGGGCGCAGTTCTCGCTGCTGCCGCCCGACAACGCCACCGGCAATTTCACCAAGATCGTGCAGCGCGTGACGGTGCGCATCGGCTTCGACGCGCAGGCGATCAAGTCGCATAAGCTGCGGCCGGGACTGTCGGTGGTGGCGACCATACATAGCCGCGACGAGGCGCTGCCGAAGCCCTCGCTCATCAGCGCGCTCGGGCTCGACGGGGTCTGGGCCAAGAGCGCCTCGCTCGTCGCCGGCCGGCCATGAGCGAGGCGGCGACCGCGACGGCGGAGGCGTTCGACAAGCGCAAGCTCGTCGCCTTCATCTTCATGGTGTTCGGGATGTTCATGGCGATCCTGGACATCCAGATCGTCTCGGCGTCGCTGAGCCAGATCCAGGCCGGGCTGTCGGCGAGCCAGGACGAAGTGATCTGGGTGCAGACGGCCTATCTCGTCGCCGAGGTCATCATGATCCCGCTGTCGGGCTTCCTGTCGCGGATGTTGTCGACGCGCGTCATCTTCACCATTTCCGCCGCTGGCTTCACGCTGATGAGCCTCATGTGCTCGACCGCGACCTCGATCGATTCGATGATCGTCTGGCGCGCGCTCCAGGGCTTCATCGGCGGCGGCATGATCCCGACCGTGTTCGCCTCCGCCTATACGATCTTTCCGCGCTCGAAACTGCCGATCGTGTCGCCGATCATCGGCCTCGTCGCCACGCTGGCCCCAACCATCGGCCCGACCGTCGGCGGCTATCTGACCGATCTCTATTCCTGGCACTGGCTGTTCCTGGTCAACGTGCCACCGGGCATCGTGGTGACGATCGCCGCCTGGGTGCTGATCGATTTCGACAAGCCGGATTGGAGCCTCGCGCCGCGTTTCGATTGGACGGGGCTGGCGGCGATGGCCGGCTTTCTCGGTGCGATGGAATATGCGCTAGAGGAAGGCCCGTCGAAAGACTGGCTGGAGAGCCAGCCCGTCACCGCGGCGATCGTCATTTCCGGCGTCAGCGCCGTCGTGTTCTTCTGGCGCGCCTTCACCGCCCGCCAGCCGATCGTCGACCTCTCCGCCTTCCGCGATCGCAATTTCTGGACCGGCTCGATGTTCTCGGCGATCATGGGCGTCGGGCTCTACGGGCTCACTTACATCTATCCCGTCTATCTCGCGACGGTGCGCGATTACACGCCGCTGATGATCGGCGAGACGATGTTCGTCACCGGCGTCTGCATGTTCCTCACCGCGCCGATCTCGGGCCGGCTGATGACCCTGGTCGATCCGCGCAAGATGATCGCCATCGGCTTCGCCGGCTTCGCCTATGGCACTTACCTCGCCTCGAAAGTGACGTCGGATTGGGACTTCTACGAGTTGCTGTGGCCGCAGGTGTTCCGCGGCGTGTTCATGATGCTGTGCATGGTGCCGATCAACAATCTCGCGCTCGGCACGATGCCGCCGGCCAAGATGAAGAACGCCTCCGGCCTGTTCAACCTGACGCGCAACCTCGGCGGCGCCATCGGTCTGGCGATCATCAACACGATCCTCGACAAGCGCATGGACCTGCATTTGGCGCGCCTGCACGATTCCGTCGCCTGGGGCCGCAACGTCGCCGAGGAGACGATGGCCAACTTGACCGCCGCGCTCGCCGCGCGCGGCTCCGACGCCGCGCTCGCTGCGACCAAACAATTGTCGCTCATGGTGCGCCGGCAAGCCGAGGTGATGGCGCTCGCCGATGTCTTCCTGGTGCTGACCGTGATCTATCTCAGCACCCTCTGGCTCGCCGTGCTCATGCGCCGACCGCAGATGGCGGGCGGCGGCGGGCATTGAGGGCTCAAGCCCGAGGCAAGGCGCGCCGCGCAAAAACGCCGCTACGCACAGCAGGGGGCGGCGGATGATGACGGCAAGAATGGCGGCGGCGGCGCTCGCGGCTCCTGGGGCGGGCTACGCGCCGACGACGCATGGCGTGGCGCTCGACCAGTCCTTCTACTCGCTCGACGCGCAGGCAGGCCGGCCCTGCGTGCTGGCGCTGATTGGCCGTCTCGGCGTGGCGCAGGCGCGAGGCGCGCTGCTCGCCCTCCAGGCCCGCGCGCACGAGTTTGCCGCCCTCGACGCCGACCTGGTGGCGCTCATCGAGATTGAGACGGGGGCGGCGCGCGAGTTTCTGGAGCCCGTTGCCCCCGAGGCGCGACTCATCTTCTCCCACCCGGACGTGTTCGCCGCCTGGCGCTTCACCCATGCCGCGCCGGCCCTGTTCGCGCTCGACGGCGGCGGCCGCATTGTCGCCGGGCCGCTCGACGGCGGCCCGGCGTCGGACGGCGAGTTGCTCGCCGCCCTGACGGCGCTGCCGCGCGAGGCGGCTTTCGACGACGCCTGTCCCGCCCCGGTGCTCGCCGTGCCCAATATCCTGAGCCCGACGCTGTGTCGCGAGTTGATCGCGCATTTCGAGGCCAGCGAGCCGCAGTTCGGCGGCATGGCGTCGGTCGATGGCGACGGCAAGCTCGTCCATAAGGTCGACGGCGGCAAGAAGCACCGCTTCGATCTGGTGCTGGGGCCGCGCGATCGCTTCCTCAGCCCGGTGATGGCTGGCATCCTGACGCGCTGCCTGCCGGAGATGAAGAAGGCGTTCCAGATCGATATCGCCCACACCGACCGCATTCTGCTGGCGCGCTACGACGAGAGCGGCGGCTACTTCCGCCGCCATCGCGACAATTCCGCGCCGAGCGTCGCCTTCCGCCAGTTCGCGCTGTCCATCAATCTCAACGACGATTACGAGGGCGGCTGCGTGTTGTTCCCAGAGTACAATCGCCGCCGCTACCGACCGCGCGCCGGCGCCGGCGTGGTGTTCTCCTGCTCGCTGTTGCACGAGGCGGCGGCGGTGACGCGCGGGCGGCGCTATTGCGTGCTGACCTTCCTGCACGATTCCGCGGCCCAGGCGCTCTGGCTGGACGCGCAGCGGCGCGCGTCTTGACGCGCTCGCCCGCCGCTGCTAATTCCCGCATCGCTATGGAGGACGGAAAAATCCTTTCCTGTCAATAGTTTGAGAAGAATGACGAGTGGCATGGCGATCAGGCTTCACGAAGGCGATGTGCCGGAGGGTTACGATTTCGGCCGGGCGGTGGCGATCGACACCGAGACGATGGGGCTTGCCGTCGGCCGCGACCGATTGTGCGTCGTCCAGTTGAGCCGTGGCGATGGCGACGCCGAAGTCGTGCGCATCAAGCCCGGCCAGCGCCAGGCGCCGCGGCTCACCGCCATGCTCGCCGACGCCACGATCTTGAAGCTGTTCCACTTCGGCCGTTTCGACATGGGCGTGTTGACCCACGCCTTCGGCGTCATGCCGGCGCCGATCTATTGCACCAAGATCGCCTCCAAGCTGGCGCGCACCTACACCGACCGGCACGGCCTCAAGGATCTCGTCAAGGAACTGCTCGCCGTCGATCTGTCGAAGCAGCAGCAAAGCTCGGATTGGGGCGCGCCGACGCTGAGCGACGCGCAACTCGCCTACGCCGCCTCCGACGTGTTGCACCTGCACGCGCTGCGCGACAAGCTCGACGCCATGCTGAAGCGCGAAAGCCGCGACGCCTTGGCGCGCGCCGCCTTCGCCTATCTGCCCGATCGCGTGCGGCTCGATCTCGCAGGCTTCGAGGCGGTGGACATTTTCGCCCACGCCTCGCCCTGAACCGCCCGGGGGCTGGCCCCGGGCGCTGGCGCTATCCCTTCGTGCAGATGACTATTTCTTTACGCAAGCGATGACCGCCTTGCCGCCCTCGCAAGCCGCGCCGCTGGTGTCGGAGATTTTCGGCGCCGCGTCGTCGCCGATGCAATAGGCGCTGATCATCGTCTCGCCATCGGCGCAGGACGCTTTGCCGTCGCCGGTGACGACGTTGATCGTCGCGCCGGCGTCGCCCTTCGCGCCGGCGGGACCAGCGGGACCAGCCTCGCCCTTCGCGCCAGCGTGGCCAGCCTCGCCCTTGGGGCCAGCGGGGCCGATGGCTCCGACCGGGCCAACGGCGCCAGCAGGGCCGGCGGCGCCAGCGGGGCCGGTCGCGCCTGCCGGGCCGACCGCACCGATGGGGCCGACAGGTCCGGGAGGGCCGGCATTGCCTTTGTCACCCTTGTCGCCCTTGTCGCCCGCAGGGCCGGCTGGCCCTGCGGGGCCAGCGTCGCCCTTATCGCCCTTGGCGCCGGCGGGGCCGGTGGGCCCGGCGGGGCCGGCCGGGCCCGCCGGGCCTGCAAGGCCCGCGTCGCCCTTTGGCCCGGCGTCGCCCTTCGGGCCGACCGGTCCTACGGCGCCGACGGCGCCGGAATCGCCCTTCGCGCCCGGCGGCCCTTTGTCGCCGGGGTCGCCCTTCGCACAGGCGGAAATAGCAAGCAAGGCGCAGAGCGCCGCCGTGGTCATCGATATTCGCAAGTGATCCCCCCTCGCCCAATCCAGGCGTAGCGACGCCGGCGCCATGTCAACCCAGCGTCATCCCCAGCATAACCAAAAATCTGCGGCCCGAAAGACGCCGCCGTCATTTTTGCGTCGCGCGTCGCAAAGCGCGCGGCGGCTGGCCATAGACACGCAAGAAAGCCCGGCGCATGCGCTCGGGATCGCCGAAGCCGACGCGGCCGGCGACGCGCTCGATCGGCTCGGCGCTGGTCTCGATCAGCGCCCGCGCCGCTTCGAGCCGCAGCCGCTCGATGGCGCGGGCCGGCGACACCCCAGTCCCGCGCGCGAAGGCGCGCGAGAAATGGCGCGGACTCATCGCCGCCTGCTCGGCGAGGCGCTCGACGCTGAGCGATTCGCCGAGCCGCTGGTGCGCCCAGCCGAGCAGCTTTGCAAACCGTCCCTCCTGCCGCTCGATCTCCGCCAGCGCCGAGAACTGCGACTGCCCCCCGGCGCGCTGGCGATAGACGACAAGCTGACGCGCCGTGCGCCGCGCGACCTCCTCGCCGAGATCCTCGGCGATCATCGCCAGCGCCAAGTCGATGCCGGCGGTGATGCCGGCCGAGGTCCACACCGGCCCGTCACGCACATAGATGCGATCCGCCTCCAGCCGCACGCGCGGATAGTCGCGCGCGAATTGCGGCCCACGCTGCCAATGGGTGGTCGCACGGCGGCCATCGAGCAGCCCCGCCTCGGCGAGCAGAAAGGCGCCGGAGCAGACGCTGGCGATGCGCCGCGCCTGCGGCGCGCGGACGCGGATGAGAGCGATAAGCTCTTCGTCGCGCACGGCCTGGCGCGTGCCGTCGCCGCCGGCGACGATCAGCATGTCGAGCGGGCCGGCCTCCCCCAGCGCGCGCGCCTGCATCGCTGCGCCCGAGGAGCTTTCGACCGCGCCGGCGTGCTTGGCGACGACCTCAAGCACATAGGTGCCCTCGCGATAGCGCGCCGCGATCTCGAAGGCTGCGATCGGACCGGCGGCGTCGAGGATCTGAAAGTCGGGAAACACCAGCATGGCGATGCGGTTCGTCATCGTTGTCTCGAAACGAGGGAAACATGTCATTTACGCCAAAGCGGTCGTGCGTCAAAACCAGGCGTCCGACAACAGGAGCTGCCCATGAACCCGCCCTTCCGCATTGTCGAAGCGATCTATCCCGGCATGACGCAACTCGATTTCACCGCGCCGCATACGGTGTTCTCGCGGCTGCCCGGCGTCGAGGTCGTCGTCGCTTCGGCCGAGGGCGGCGAGGTCCGCGCCGACGGCGGGTTGACCTTCGCCGGCGTCCGCCGCCTGGCTGAGATCGACGCTTGCGATCTGCTGTTCGCGCCCGGCGGCCGTAACGCCACCGTCGTCATCAACGACCGCGCCTTCATGGACGCGTTCGACCGCCTCGCGGCGGGGGCGCGCTATCTCACCTCGGTCTGCACGGGCTCGCTGATTCTCGCCGCCACCGGGCGCCTGCGCGGCCGCCGCGCCGCCTGCCATTGGGCCTGGCGCGACTTGCTGACGCTATTCGGCGCGATCCCCGATAGCGGCCGGGTCGTGCGCGACGGCGACATCTTCACCGGCGCCGGCGTCACCGCAGGGCTCGACTTCGCGCTAACGGTGGCAGCGGAGCTTGCCGGCCCGGCGTTGGCGCAAGGCGTGCAGTTGGCGCTGGATTATGCGCCGAGCCCGCCGTTCGACGCCGGCAGGCCGGAGACGGCCCCGCCGGAAGTGCTGGAGACGACGCTGCGGGCAATGCAGGCGGGGTCGGCGGAGCGGCGAGCCGACGCGCTGCGGGCGGCGCAGCGGCTAACGGCGGCCTGAGCCTATTGCGCCGCGGTCGCGGCGCCGGTCAGTTGCAGCGGCGGCGCGGCGGCGCGGGGCGGCGCGATCAGTTCGGCGGCGATCTCGCGCTTGCCGCGCGCGGAGAGGAAGGCGGCGGCGGCGTTGCGCTCTTTCTCGCTGGCGGCGGCGATATCCTTCGCCCGCAGGTCGCGAATCCACTCCTCCTTCGGCGATTTGGCGTTGACGCTGGCGATGCTGAGCCACATCAGCCCGCGCGCGGTCTGGCGCGGCACGCCGTCGCCGCGAAACAGCATGTGGCCGAGCAGCGCCTGGGCGCCGTGATGGCCCTTCTCGGCCGCCAGACCGAGCCATTTGGCGGCGCGCAGCTTGTCTTTCTCCAGCCCACCCTCGCCGGCGATGAACATGCGCGCCAAATGGTATTCGGCGTCCGCGTCGCCGAAGCGGGTGGCGGCGATCTCGAACATTTCGACCGCGCGCTCGGGGTCCGGCTTGATCGAGGAGCCGGCGATGCCGTTCATGCAATAGACGCCGATCTGCACGAAGGCGTTGGCGATGGCGGTGAGCGAGCGACGATCGGTCTCGTCCTCGTCGTAGTTGTCGACGAGTTGCTCGAAATACTTGTAGGCGAGGACATCGTTGCGCGGCACCACCTCGCCGGTGGCGTAGATGGAGCCGAGCTTCCACTGGGCGAGCGTCTCACCGCCCTCGGCGGCGTAGGTGAGCGCCTGGACGGAGGATTGCGCATCGCCGGCGTGGAGGTCGAGAACCCCGACCCGCAGCGCCTCGCGCGCACTTTTGAAAGTGCGGCTGGGCACGATCTTCTGCCCGTTCGAAGTGTTTGAACCGTCAAGCGCCGAGGCCTGCGTCGCAAACAGGGCGAGCGCGAGCCCAAACCCTGCGGCGACCTTGAGCCCCAAGAGGCTCTTGCCAGCGGACGACATTATTCCCGCAACCGAACCCGCAAACATGTCCTACGATCCGATCCACATTCGCGCGAACGCGCCGCCGCCCCTCTAACTGCAAACTCTCGGGCCGCGCAGGCTTTCGCCCGTTGTGGTCCGAGGTCGAGTAAAGCTCGGGGTTTATGGCGCAATCGCGGCGTGAACTCGGGCTAAATTCGAACTCTCCGAGTTGATCTCAGGTTGTTGCGCAAATGCCACGATCGCCGGCGTGAAGATCGATCGCCGTTATAGATTCGCAAGCCTTTCCCGCGCCGCCGCCAACTTGACGATGCGGGCCAGCGCCGCCTCGCGGCGCTGGCGATTCTCCTCGATGATCTCCTCGGGCGCACGCGCCAGGAAATCGGCGTTGGCGAGCTTGGCGTCGACCTTGGCGATCTCCGACTGCTCCTTGGCGATCTCCTTGGCGAGTCGCGCCCGCTCGGCGGAAAAATCGACCAGGCCGGCGAGCGGCAGCGCGGCTTGCGCGTCGCGCACCAGGATCGCCACCGCGCCGGTTGGCGGCTCCGCCGTCACATCGACGCCCTCGATGCGCGCCAGCCGCTCCAGCGTCGGGCGCCAGCGCGCGAGATAGCCCTCGACTGTGGCGCTCGGCGCGACCAGCGCCAGCCGCAGCGGCGCATTTTGCGCAATCGCCATTTCCGAGCGGATCGAGCGGATCGCCTCGATCAGTTCGACGACGAAGCCGATCTCCGCCTCGGCTTCGGGGTCGGCGGGAAACGACATCTGCGGCCACGCCGCGAGCGCCAGCGGCCCCGAACGCGGCGGGCCGTCCACGCCCTTGATCGCCCACAGATCCTCGGTGAGGAACGGCATGAACGGATGCAGCATGGCGTAGGAGAGATCGAGCACGTGGGCGATCGTCGCCCGCGTCTCGGCCTTCGCCGCCTCGCTCGCCTCGCCTTGCAGCACCGGCTTGGCAAGCTCCAGGCACCAATCGCACAGCACGCTCCAGATGAAGCGATAGGCGGCGTTGGCGGCGTCGTTGAAACGGTATTCCTCGATGCCGCCCGCCACCTGGCCGAGCGCCGCCGCCGCCTCGCCGAGCATCCAGCGGTTGAGCGGATCGCGGACGCTCAACGGGTCGAAGCCCGCGACCCGCGCGCAGCCGTTGAGTTCGGCGAAGCGCGAGGCGTTCCACAGCTTGGTCGCGAAATTGCGGTAGCCCTCGACGCGCGCCGTCGAGAGCTTGATGTCGCGCCCCTGCGCCGCCATCGCCGCCAGCGTGAAGCGCAAGGCGTCGGCGCCGTGGCTTTCGATCAGGCTCAGGGGATCGATGACGTTGCCTTTCGACTTCGACATTTTCGCGCCCTTCTCGTCGCGCACGAGGGCGTGGATGTAGACGTCGCGGAACGGGATTTCGTCGCGGAAATGCAGCCCCATCATCATCATGCGGGCGACCCAGAAGAAGATGATGTCGAAGCCGGTGACGAGCACGCTGGTCGGGTAGAAGCGCTTCAGTTCCGCCGTCTCGTCCGGCCAACCGAGGGTCGAGAACGGCCACAACGCCGATGAGAACCAGGTGTCGAGCACATCCTCGTCGCGCGGGAACATCCCGGCGAGCTTTTCCGGCTGGTTGGCGAGCGCCTCGCCTTCCGCGTCGGTGAGCACGCCGCGCTCGACGCCGTCGGCGAGCGCAACGGCGAAGGCGGTCTCCTCGTCCTCCTCGACGTAGGTTCCGCCCCACGGCGAACTCCAGGCCGGGATCTGATGGCCCCACCAGAGCTGGCGCGAGATGCACCACGGCTGGATATTCTCCAGCCAGTCGAAATAGGTCTTCTCCCAGGTCTTCGGGGTGAAGATGGTCTTGCCCTCGCGCACCGCCGCCAGCGCCGGTTGGGCGAGCGTCTTGGCGTCGACATACCATTGGTCGGTGAGCCAGGGCTCGATGACGACGCCGGAGCGGTCGCCGTGCGGCACCATGTGCGCGGCAGGCTCGATGCGGGCGAGCCGCCCTTCCCGCGCGATCATGCCGACGATCTTGGAGCGCGCAACGAAGCGGTCGAGCCCGTCGAGTTCGGCGACGAGCCGGGTCAACTCGTGGTCGCCGGCCTCGACGCCCTCGAAGAAGGCGACATTGCCGGCCAGCGTCACCCGCGCCGCGGCGTCGAGGATGTTGATCGGCCGCACGCCCTCGCCCTCGTGGCGACGGCCGACCTCGAAATCGTTGAAATCGTGCGCCGGCGTGATCTTCACCGCGCCGGAGCCTTTCTCGGGGTCGGCGTAGGCGTCGGCGACGACCGGGATCAGCCGCCCGACCAGCGGCAGCCGCAGCTTGCGGCCGTGCAGGGCAATGAACCGTTCGTCGTCGGGATGGACCGCGACGGCGGTGTCGCCGAGCATGGTCTCGGGCCGCGTCGTGGCGACGGTGAGCGCCTCGCCGGTTTCCTCCCCCGCCTCGTCGACCAGCGGATAGTCGAAATGGTAGAGATGGCCGTTCGGGTTCTTGGCCAGCGCCTTGGCGAGCGCCGCCTCGTCGAGCGGTTCGCCGTCGGCGCGCGACCATTTGAACGCGCCTTTGCACTCGACCTGCGCCACTTCGAGATCGGAGATCGCGGTCTGGAACTTCGGGTCCCAGTTGACCAGGCGCTTGTCGCGATAGATCAGCCCCTCGCGAAACAGTTGCACGAACACCTTGGCGACCGCCTTCGACAGCCCCTCGTCGAGCGTGAAACGCTGGCGGCTCCAGTCGCAGGAGGCGCCGAGGCGCTGCAACTGGCCGACGATGGCGCCGCCGGATTCGGCCTTCCACTGCCAGACCTTGTCCAGGAACGCCTGCCGCCCGATCTGGCGCCGGTCCTGCCCCTGGGCGGCGAGCTGGCGCTCGACCACCATCTGCGTCGCGATGCCGGCATGGTCGGTTCCGGGCTGCCACAATACGTCGCGGCCCTTCATGCGCCAGTAGCGGCAGAGCACGTCCTGCAACGTGTTGTTGAGCGCATGGCCCATGTGCAGGTTGCCGGTGACGTTCGGCGGCGGGATGACGATGCAGAACGGCTCCGCCCCGGCGCGCTCGGGTCGACCGGCGCGGAAGGCGCCCGTCTCCTCCCAAAAGGCGGCGATGCGGCGTTCCGCCGCGACGAAGTCGAAGGTCTTGTCCATCATGGACGCGGCATAACGACGACGGGAGCGAAAAAGTCAACGCGAAGCGCGCCGGGACGACAAATCCGCGTCAACGGGTTATCGTTTGAGACGTCGAGGGCCAACGCTCAAGGATAATGGATGCTCACGCTCGTCCACGCGCCGAAATCCCGCTCGTCCGGCATGCTCTGGCTGCTCGAAGAGATCGGCGAGCCCTACCGGGTTCAATACGTCTCCATCCGCCGGGGCGACGGATCGGGTTCGCTTGACGACTCCAATCCGCATCCGCATGGCAAAGTGCCGCTCCTGCTTGACGACGGCGTCGCCGTCTTCGAGCAGAGCGCCATCGCGCTCTACCTTTCCGACAGGTTCCCGCAGGCGCATCTCGGCCCAGGAATCGCCGATGCCGGACGCGGCGCCTTTGTCACCATGCTCGCCTATTATGGCGGCGTGATCGAACCCGCGTTCGTCTCCAAGTTCCGGAATTTCCTCGTGCCGCGCGGGACGGCGGGCTGGGTCGATGCGGACGAGGCGATGGATTTCATCAACAGTCGCCTTGCCGAACAGTCCTATATCGCAGGCGAGACGTTCACGGCCGCCGACGTGCTCTACGCCGGCGCATTCGCAATGTTCATGAACTCGCCGTTGCTGGGCGAGAAGAAGACCGGTCAACTCGAGGCTTATGTCGCCCGCTGCGTCAGCCGGCCGGCGCGCGAGCGCGCCCAGGCGAGGGACGCCGGCCCTTGAATTTGAAATGCTGATCGAGGCGTGGCGCCATCTCCTTTGCGTCGCCCGCCGGCTAGAGATGTCGAATTGATGACGACGCCGGAAGTTGCCTTCCGCGCGCGCAGGCGCGATGACGGCGGCTCGGGAGGATGAACACGATGAGCCGATACGCCGCCGTCTATGCCGCGTCGCGGGAGAATCCGGAGGCCTTCTGGGCCGAGGCCGCCAAGGCGATCGACTGGATCAAACCGCCTCAGCGCATCTTCGCGCCCGAAGCCGGCGTCTATGGCCGCTGGTATCCCGACGCCACCTGCAACGCCTGCTACAACGCGCTCGACCGCCATGTCGCCGCCGGGCGCGGCGAACAGGTCGCGCTCTACTACGACAGCCCCGTCACCGCGACGAAACGGCGCGTCACCTATGCCGAACTGCTGGCCGAGGTCGAGACGCTGGCCGCCGTCATCGCCGGCTTCGGCGTCGCCGCCGGCGACCGCGTCGTCATCTACATGCCGATGATTCCCGAGGCGATCGCGGCGATGCTGGCCTGCGCGCGCATCGGCGCCGTGCATTCGGTGGTGTTCGGCGGCTTCGCCGCCAAGGAACTGGTCAGCCGCATCGACGACGCCGAACCGAAGCTGATCCTCGCCGCCTCCTGCGGCGTCGAACCCAACCGTGTCGTCGCCTACAAGCCGCTGCTCGACCGGGCGATGGATCTGGCCCGCCACAAGGCCGCCGCCTGCCTGATGTTGCAGCGCCCGCAGGCCGAGGCCGCGATGACGCGGGGCCGCGATCACGATTGGGCGCAGGCGATGGCGGCGGCGAGAGCCGCAGGCCAGAAGGCCGCGCCGGTCGAGATGCTGGCGACCGATCCGCTCTATATTCTCTACACGTCCGGCACGACCGGCGTGCCCAAGGGCGTCGTGCGCGACACCGGCGGCTATCTGGTCGCGCTTTACTGGTCGATGGCGAATATCTACGACGTCAAGCCCGGCGAGGCGTTCTGGACAGCGAGCGACATCGGCTGGGTCGTCGGCCATTCCTACATCGTCTACGCGCCGCTGATCCTCGGCGCGACCTCCGTGCTCTACGAGGGCAAGCCGGTTGGCACCCCGGACGCCGGCGCGTTCTGGCGCGTCATCAGCGAATACAAGGTCGTCGCCTTCTTCACCGCGCCCACCGCCTTGCGCGCCGTTCGCAAGGAAGATCCGGAGGCCAAGCTCCTCGAAAAATACGACCTTTCCGTCTTCCGCACCCTGTTCCTGGCCGGCGAGCGCGCCGACCCGGAAACGGTCGCCTGGGCGCAGAAGGTGGTTCAGCGTCCCATCGTCGATCACTGGTGGCAGACCGAGACCGGCTGGGCGATCGCGGCCAACCCGGTCGGCCTCGGC
>DATNDU010000069.1:0-2673 GCA_035606915.1 Roseiarcus sp.
CTCGACGACTATTACGGCCTGTCGCCGCTCGAGGCGGCGGCCTGCGCCGTCGACCTGCACAACGCCGCGGCGCGCTGGAACAAGGCGCTGCTCGACAACGCGGCGCGGCCGTCCGGCGCGCTGGTCTATGACGGCGCCGGCGGCGCGCCTCTGTCGGAGCCGCAGTTCGAACGGCTCAAGAGCGAGCTGGAGCGGCAATATCAGGGCACGGCCAATGCAGGGCGGCCTCTGGTGCTGGAAGGCGGGCTCGACTGGAAGCAGATGGCGCTGTCGCCGAAGGATATGGATTTCCTCGAGGCCAAGCACGCCGCCGCGCGCGAAATCGCGCTGGCCTTCGGCGTGCCGCCGATGCTGCTGGCGATCCCCGGCGACAACACCTATTCGAATTACCAGGAAGCCAACCGCGTGTTCTGGCGGCAGACCGTGCTGCCCTTGGCGAACCGCATCGCCGGCGCGCTGACGCAGTGGCTTTCACCGAGCTTCGGCGTGGATCTGACGCTGGCGCCGGATATCGACAGGATCGAGGCCTTGAGCCCCGATCGCGCCGCATTGTGGGACCGCGTCAGCAAGGCGCCGTTCCTCACCATCAACGAAAAGCGCGCGGCGACCGGCTACGGCGCGCTCGATGGCGGCGATACCGTGTCGCCGCAATAGCCGACGGAACGAGTCGTTCCGCCTGTGGTTTCTGGTGTGAGCCCCGCGTGTGCCCGGCTCGCAAATACCAAACACAGGAGGAACTATGAGCAGGAAAACGATGCTTGCCGTCGGTCTGACCGCGGCCATGGCGCTCGGCGTCACCGCGGCGCAGGCGCAGACCTCGACGGCGCCGAACACGATGTCGCCGAATTCCACGTCGCAGCCGTCCAAGATGAGCCCGTCATCGTCCGGCGGCGCCATGAACGGCGGCGCGATGGCCGGCGCCAAGACGGCGAAGGCGACCAGGGCGCAAAAGAAGTTCCTCGACGAGGCGATCGAAGGCGATCGCTCCGAAGTGGAGATGGGCAAGCTCGCGCAGAAGAACGGCGCGGCCGACGACGTCAAGCAGTTCGGCCAGACGCTCGAGCAGGATCACAGCCAGCATCTGCAGCAGGTGGTGCAGATGGCGGAGCAGATGGGCGTGACGCCGCCGAAGCAGCCTAACGCCAAACAGAAGGCACTGTACGAACGGCTGAGCCGGGAGCACGGCGCGCGCTTCGACACGGCCTTCGCGCGGGCGATGGTCAGCGACCACAAGCAGGACATCGCCAAGTACGACCGCGAAGCCAAGGCGAAGGGCCCGCTCGCCTCGCTCGCCGAGCAGACAATCCCGACCTTGCGCAAGCATCTGCAGATGGCGGAAGCGATCGCCAACAAGGGCGCGGCGACCGGCTCCGGCGGTATGAGCAAGTAAGTCCAGTTATTACGCCGGGGTTTGCGCCCGGCGTCCGATGGATGACGTCCGTTGCGCGGCTGAGGCCGCCGGCGGGCGTCATTTTTTATGGGGCGCTCAGGAGGAGAGGCGGCGCGTCTTCTGCCACAGGTGCAGCGCGACCACCGCGGCGGCGATCGTCAGGACGAGCGCAATGAGCGCGCCCCAGACCGGGCCGTCGCGGGTGAGCGCGACGGCGAGCATGAGGAATGCCGCGTTGCCCCAGATCAGGTGCAGGACGTAGTGCCGGCGCGCGGCGGGCGGCAGCGCCGCGGTCCAGGCGAGGGCGTTGACGACGCTGCGCGCGGCCGGCCGCGCCGCCTGCGGCAGGGCGGCCAGCGCCGCGGCATAATGATAGCCGGCGAGGGCGATCGCCAGCAGGGCGAGGGCGACGAGCGCAGCCATGGGGGCGAGTCTCCTCCGGTGCGCTTTAGAAACGCTTAACGGCGTTATTCGAGTTCCAATTCATGAATGAAGTGATCGCCACCTTCGCCGAGCGGGGCGATCTCGCGCATCTGGCGCTGCTCTTGTGGGCGCTGTCGGCGACGGGTCTTGCCTGGTTCGCGCTGCGCGAATTGGCCGCCGCCAGCCGCCGCTTCGACGATTTCGTGCGCGAGCTGGCGCGCTTCAACGACCTGTTCGGAGGCAAATGATGGACACGCTGCATACCGTGCTGCGCTCGCTGCGCGGCGAGACCAAATCGCGCCGCGACACGCATCTCGACGTGTTCCGCGAGTTCCTCGATCACCTCGACCGCGCCGCCCGCCGCCGGGCGCAGCCGCCGCGCGCGCTCAAGACGAAATTGAAAGAGCGCGGGCGCAAGCGCTGACGCTTTCTTCTCTCTCCCCGCGCTGCGGGGAGAGGGTGGCGAGCAGCTTTGCTGCGAGCCGGGTGAGGGGCCTCGTCGGACCTCACCGCCCCCTCACCCGTCATCCTCGCTTTCGCTCGGATGCCGACCTCTCCCCGCAAGCGGAGAGAGGTGAAGGACGTGCCATGCTCGCTCCGCTCACCGATCCTACGCTCGCCGACGTGTTCGCGCCGAAGACGCGCATCGCCGCCGACGGCACCGTCGAAGGCTATGCCAGCCTGTTCGGCCAAATCGACGCCGCACGCGACATGGTGCTCAAAGGCGCCTTCCGCGACTCGCTTGCCGTGCGCGGTCCGCGCCGCGTGCCGATGCTGTTCCAGCACGATCCGGCCGAGCCCATCGGCATCTGGCTCGAGCTTCGCGAGGACAGCCACGGCCTCTATGCGCGCGGCCGCCT
>DATNDU010000049.1:0-52634 GCA_035606915.1 Roseiarcus sp.
CGCCTGACATCGCCGCTGCTGACCGGGCGACACGTCCTTGCGCCCTGCGCGCGCGTCGAGGCCGCGCTGCGCGAGCTTCGACGCGCGCGCATGGCGCAAAACGCGCCGAAAACAAACTTGACAAAGCAGACAGTCGCTCAGCACGAGGGTTGCGCCTCGCACAAAGCCCCTTGCCGCCCATCCCGACCGGGCGCCGAGCGTCAGATTTGAACCCCTAGCCGGCCTTGATCGGCTTCGAGCGCGCCCGCAACACCGTCTCGCGCTGCGCCCGCCGGCACGACAGCGGCGGCAAGCCCTTCAGGATCAACTCGGCGTCGGCGACCGTCTGGCGGCCGATCTCGTAGAGCGCATCGACCATCGCCCCGGCGCGATGCGGAGACAGCACCAGGCCCTCGACGCGCCGCGCCGGGTCGTCGCGCGGCGCCGGCTCGACGGGGAACACGTCGGTCGCGGCGCGCAGCCGCCCGCTCTCGACCTGGCGCAGGAACTCGGGATAATCGACCACCGCCGCCCGGCTCATCAGCAGGAAGATCGCGCCCGGGCGGATCAGCTCGAACTCGCGCCGGCCCAAGAAACCCTGGTTCTCGCTGGTCACCGAGGCGAACACGGCGATCGCCTGCGAACCCGCCAGCACCTCATCGAGCGAGGCGGCGGCAACCCCATACTGTGCCATGAAATGCGCCGACACCCAGGGATCGTAGGCTCTCATCTTAACGCCAAACGGCGCCAACAGCGGCGCGAAGGCGCGTGCGAGATCGCCGAAGCCGATCAGCCCGACCTGCGCGCCATAGAGCGAAAAGCAGCCCGCCGCCCCGTCGAGCAGCCACTTCTCGTGTCCGGCCCGCATCGCCCGGTCGGCGGCGGTGACGCCGCGCGCGAGATCGATCATCAGCCCCAGCGTCATCTCGGCCACCGGCCGCGCGAACGCGGAGCTTGGCGTCAGAACGTGAATCCCGCGCGCGAAACAGGTCTCATAATCGACGTTCTGGAGGAAGTTGGTCTCGACGTTGATGATGGCGCTGAGGCTCTTGGCGCGCTCTAGCCGTTCGCGCGGCATGTCGGATTGGCCGATCAGCAGCGCGGCGTCGGGCAGCAAAGCGTCGAGCCGCTCGGCCGGCATGCGGCCGGCGCCGTCGTGGATTTCGAGCCGGCCAAGTGCTTGTAGTTGAGCGAAAACCTCGGGCTCGAAGATTTCCGTCAAGCCCCGCGGCTGCGGGTCGATGACGATGAGCGGCCGTTGCATGCGTTTCTCCTTGGCGTGGGCAAGGCTAGCCTGCGCGCACGCACGCGGCAACGCGCCTTGCCCGGCGCGTGGGCCGGCCTTAAACCTCGGCCCGTCTCTCAACCTCAAGGCCGCCATGTCACCCGAACCCAGCGCCGGCAGCCAGGATTATGTCGGCGATTCCCGCAACGACGACGTGTTCATCTCCGTCAACGGCGAACTGGTCCGGCGTGCGCAAGCCAAGGTCTCGGTGTTCGATTCCGGCTTCGTGCTCGGCGACGGCGTGTGGGAAGGCCTGAGACTGCACGACGGCCGCGTCGCCTTCCTCGACAAGCACCTCGACCGGCTGTGGGCGAGCGCGAAAATGCTGGTCATCGACATCGGCCTGACGCGCGCCGAGTTGACGCAGCGGTTGTTCGAGGTCTTCGAGGCCAATGATATGCACGACGGCGTGCATGTCCGGCTGATGGTGACGCGCGGGGTGAAGCGCTCGCCCTATCAGGACCCGCGCCTGACCCTCGGCGCCGCCACCATCGTCATCATTCCGGAGTGGAAACTGCCGCAGCCGGCGATGCTGGCCAAGGGCATGGACCTGTTCACCGTCCATATCCGTCGCACCGGCCCGGCCGAGCAGGATCAGAAGCTTAACTCGCACTCCAAGCTCAATTGCGTGCTCGCCTGCATCCAGGCGATGGAGGCCGGCGCCGACGAGGGCCTGATGCTCGACGATCGCGGCTTCGTCGCCACCTGCAACTCGACGCATTTCTTCATCGTGCGCGGCGGCGAATTGTGGACCTCGGCCGGCGGCTATTGCCTGGGCGGCATCACCCGCGACGCGGTGCTACGCGCGGCGCGGCGCGCCGGCGTGCCGGCCTATGAAAAGGATTTCTCGCTGTTCGACGTCTATGGCGCCGAGGAGGCGTTCTGCACCGGCACCTTCGCCGGGCTGACGCCGGTGCGCAAAGTCGATGGCCGGTTGATCGGCGAGCGCAGCGACGATCCCGCCGACGCCTCCGGGCCGATGACCAGGCGCCTGCGCGCACTTTACAAGGAGTTGGAGCGCGAGGAAGCCAGGGCGCGCCCATGAAGCCCATCCGCATCGCCATGTGGTCGGGGCCGCGCAACATCTCGACCGCGATGATGCGCGCCTTCGGCAATCGCGCCGATTGCGCCGTTTCCGACGAACCGTTTTACGCCGCCTATCTCTCGGCCACCGGCCTCATCCACCCCATGCACGAGGAGGTGATCCGCTCGCAGCCGACAGAATGGCAAGCGGTCGCCGACGCCCTGCTCGGCCCGGTCCCGCAGGCCAAGCCGATCTGGTACCAGAAACACATGACCCATCACATGGTCGAGGGGTTCGGGCGCGAGTGGATCGCGGCCTGCGTCAATGCCTTCCTGATCCGCGCGCCCGAGGCGGTGCTCGCCTCCTATCACCGTGTGCGCGAGGATTTCACCCTCGCCGAGATCGGTCTGCCGATGCAGGTGGAATTATTCTTCCGCGCCGGCGACCGGCTCGGCCACACGCCGCCGGTGATTGAAGGCCAGGACGTGCTCGCCGACCCCGAGGGCATGTTGAAGGCGCTGTGCGCGGCCTGCAAGATCGCCTTCGACCCGGCGATGCTCGCCTGGGCGCCGGGGCGGCGCGACACCGACGGCGCCTGGGCGCCGGCGTGGTATGGCGCGGTCGAGCAATCGACCGGCTTCTCGCCGCCCCGCCCGGAGCCGACCTTCGAGGATCTCCCTGACGCGCTGAAGCGGCTGGCCGAAAAGGCGCGGCCGCTCTACGAGACGCTGGCGGCGCACCGGCTGCGGGCGGCGGCCTAAAGCCTCCTCGCCACCTCCTCGGCGATCGCCAGCGACGCGGTGAGCCCCGGACTCTCGATGCCGAACAGGTTGACGAGGCCGGCAATCCCATGCATCTCCGGCCCGTCGATGCGGAAATCCGCCGCCGGCTCGGCAGGCCCCGAGATCTTCGGCCTGATCCCGGCATAGGCCGGCGTCAGCGCGTTGTCGGGCAGGCCCGGCCAGTAGCGGCGGATCGCTTCGGCGAAACCGCGCGCGCGGGCGACGTCGACGTCGTAATCCAGCCCCTCGACCCATTCGACGTCCGGCCCGAAACGCGCCTGGTCGCCGAGATCGAAGGTCAGATGCACGCCGAGCCCATGCGTCTGCGGCGCCGGATAGATCAGTCGGCGGAACGGCGCGCGGCCGGCAAGCGCGAAATAGTTGCCCTTCGCGTAAAGCGTCTCGGGAATGAAGCGCGCATCGAGCCCGTCGATGGCGCGCGCTGCGCGCGAGGCGGCGAGACCGGCGGCGTTGACCAACGCGCCAACCGCCAACCGCATCGGCTCCGCCCCGCCGACCTCGGCGACAAAGCCGCCGCGCGTCGCCCGCGCCGATAGGAACGGCGCGCGATAGGCGAAGGCCGCGCCCTCGGCGTCGCCGATCAGCGCCAGCATGTAACCGTGGCTGTCGAGGATGCCGGTCGAGGGCGCATGCAGCGCGCCAACCACCGCGAGCGCCGGCTCCAGCGCCGTCGCCTCAGCGCCCGAGAGCATCCGCAAGTCCTCGACGCCATTCGCCGCGCCTTTGCGCGCCAAGGCTTCAAGCGCCGCGAGTTCGCTCGCGTCGGCAGCGACGATCAGCTTGCCGCAGCGCCGATGCGCAACGCGGTGCGCTTCGCAAAAGCCGTAGAGCAGCGCCTGGCCGCGCACGCACAGCCGCGCCTTCAGGCTGCCGGTGGGATAATAGATGCCGGAATGGATGACCTCGCTGTTGCGCGACGAGGTCTCCTCGCCGAAGCCGCCGCGCGCCTCGACGACGACGACCGAGCGGCCGGCGAGCGTCAGTGCGCGGGCGATGGCGAGCCCGACGACGCCGGCGCCGATGACGAGAACGTCGGCGTCGTTCATGCGCGCGCCTGCAACGTCGTCAGCCGCGGGCTCGGCTCGACGCCGGCGCCGCGCAGCAACTCGACATAAGCGCGCCGCATGCGCTCGCGCGTCGCGGCATAGGCGGCGATGTCGAGATCGAATAGCCGATAAAGATCGGCGAGGCCGAAATCGGCCGGGATTTCCTGGGCGAGTCGCACCGGGACGCCGGTCGTCTGGCAGAGTTCCAACGTGCGACTGTCGTGGGCGACGACGCCGCCGGGAGTGCCGGCCTGGATCGCCAGCATGACGCCGTGAAAGCGCGCCCCGACGACGAAATCGAAGCCGCGCATCGCCTCCATCCACGACGTCGCGTCGGTAAAGCAGGCGGCGTGGCGCAGGCGCCAAAGCTCGAAATCCTCCGCCGAGCGCTCGGGGGCGATGAATTCGCGGATCGCCTGGCGCTCCGCCGGTTCGCTGCGCGCGCTCTCGCCGCGCGCCAGCCGCACCATGTCGAGATCGGCTTGCGCGACATAGGCGCCGCCCGTCGCCTCGACGAGCCGCGCCAGCCGGCGCTCGATGTCGCGCGTCGCGCCGAAGTGCCGGCTGCCGGCCGCCACCGCCAGCCTGTCGATGCGCCGCTTGTCGAAGCGGCGCTTCAGCGCCGGGTAGAAATCCGGCTGGTCGTTGAGGAAATTCGACGGGCAGCCGATGATCGCGGCGTGGTCGCCGAGGCCGAGCTTCTCCAGCACGCGGCGGGTGAACTCGCCGCGCACGCCGATATTGGGCCGCCGCGACGGCGCATGCGCCGCCAGCACCCGCGCCCAGCGCTCGGTGCCGGCCGGCAGGTGAACGGCGGCGGCCATGTTGGCGGCCTGCGCGCCGAGGCCGGCGACGACGATCGGCAGGCCGATGTTTTCGAGATGCGCGGCAAAGCCGCCGAGATCGTTGTGGGCGCCAAGCTGGTTGGCGGCGGCGAACGCCAGAATGTCGTACTTCTCCCGCGCCTCGGCGACGGGAACATGCCAAGGCAGAATCGTCGCATGAGGCGACAGATGCCGCCACAACGCTTCGACGAAGGCGAAATTGCCGAGATTTTCGCCGCTGGCGCGAAACAGCGCCTCCGACGGGTGGAGAAACGAATCTTCAAAGCGCCGCGATGGCGCAAGCAGCCCGATACGCATAGCCTCCGCCCCGACGGGCCGACCGCGCCGTCGCTCAACGGGAACGCTGCGGCCCCCGGCGCTTGCCTTTCGGCGCGAACGCTGTTTTAGGGCATTTCGTTGCGAAGTCGACCCTTCCGTGCGCGCTCGCCAGCGCGCCGTTCGGCGCGAGGAGTGTTCGGCGTCATGGCGAGCTTGCGGCGGGCGACCTCCAATATCGCCGCCCAGATCGTAAGCCTTGCGGCGGGCGTGTTCGACCGCATCGTTCTGGTCGGCCTGTTGCTGCGCGTCTGGGGCGCGCAGACGTTCGCCGATTACGCCATCGTTCAATCCTGGGCGGCGCTGCTGCTGATCGTCGAACTCGGCGCGCAGATCTATTTCCAGAACGAGGAGCAGCGCGCCTTCGTGCGCGACGACAAGCCGGCATTCCGGCGGCTGGCGGCGATCCATCTCGGCCTGTCGCTGGCAGTCGTCGCGCCGCTGGCGATCCTGCTGACGCTGCTCGTCGCCAGCGGCGGCGCCGATCGGGCGTTGCATCTGCCCAACATCGAACTTGCGCGGGCGCGCTGGATTTTGCTGCTGCTGGGCTTCGGCAACCTGCTGTCGGTGCTGCGCGCGCCGGCGAGCGCGGTGTTTTCGGCGACTGGCGAGTTCGCCCACGGGACGCTGATCTCGGCCGGCTCGGTCGTCGTCAATACGCTCTCGGCCTTCGCGGCGGTAAGTCTGGGCGCGGCGCCGCTCACCGTGGCGGGGCTGTTCTTTGCGCTCTACGGCGTCGGCGCGGCGGCCTATTTCCAGTTCGACGTGCGGGCGCGGCGGCGGCAGTGGATGGCGCCGCCGGCGCTGCCGACGCGCCAGGAGTTCGCCGCCGCCATCCGCCACGTCAAATGGTTCTCGTTGCAGATGATCGCGCCGACCATCTGGCTGCAAGCGCCGGTGCTGGTGTTCGCCGCGCGCGGCGTCGCCGGGGCCCAGATCACGGCGTTTCTGTTGATGCGCACGATGGTCAACCAGATCCGGCAATCGTTCCAGTTCGCAGCCGTCGGCGCCGGGCTGGAGATCGCCACCTTCAGCCATGCCGGCGATCTCGCCCGCGCCTGGGAGTTGACGGCGCAGGTCGGGCGGCTGACGACGGTGATCTCAGGCGCCTTCGTCGGCGGCATCCTCGCTTTCGGCCCGACGGTGACGCGCTATTGGGCCGGCAATGCCGGCCTCTACGACCCCCGCATCGCACTGGCCATGCTGATCCCGCTTCTGGCGGTGGCGCCGCTTCAGCAGCCGGTGGCGTTGCTGCAATACACCAACCGCTCGCGCGAAATCGGCCTGCTGCGGCTCGGGCTCATCGTCTTCGGGCCGCTCGGCTGCTTCGCCGGCGAGAGGCTCGCCGGGCCGCCGGGATTGGCGGCGGGGCTCGGGATCGCCGAGATCCTCTCCTACGCCCTGCTGACGCCGCGATTGGCGGCGATGCCGGCGTTCAAAGGCTTCTGGCGCTATTTCGGCCAGGCGCTGGCGCTCGGCGTCGCCACTTCGGCGATTTGCCTGGCGACCGCGCTGGCTCTCGACGCCCTGGCGCGGCCATCGCGGCTCATCACCTTCGCCGCCGAGGTCGTGCTTTGGGGTTGCCTCGTGGTGCTGCCGCTGGTTTATGTCGCGCTGCCCGCCGGATTGAAGCGCGCCGCCCGCGCGCGTTTGATGTCGGCGCGGTCGGGGGCCTCGCGCTAGGTGCTGTTCGACCTCTCCAAGATCGGCTGGCTGTTGGCCGCGCCGAGCGGCATTCTGTTCCTCGCCGCCGTCGCCGGCGCGGCGCTGCGGCGGCGCGGGCGCTGGCTTTTGTGGGCGGCGTTGGCGATCATTGCGACGGTCGCCATCGTCCCCGTCGGTGGCCTGGGGCTGGCGCGGCTGGAGGCGACATTTCCGCCGCTGCGCAGCCCCGCCCATGTCGACGGCATCCTCGTCATCGGCGGCGCGCTCGATGCGCGCGCCTTCGACGAATGGCCGGCCTCCGGCTTCGGCCCGGCCGTCGGCCGACTCTACGAGGCGGCGCGGCTCGCCAAGGCTTACCCGCAAGCCCGCCTCATCGACATTGGCGGCCCGACGCCCAGCGAGCGCGGCCTGCGCGCCGAGGCCGACGAAGCCGCCGACGTGCTCGTCGCTCTCGGCGTGCCGCGCTCGCGCATCGAGATCGAGCGGCGCTCGCGCAATACCTATGAGAACGCCGTCAACGCGGCGGCGATCGCCAATCCCAAGCCCGGCCAAGTCTGGGTTTTGATTACCTCCGCCTTCCACATGCCGCGGGCGATGGGGTGTTTCCGCGTCGCCGGCTTCGCGCCGCTCGCCGATCCCGTGGATTACCGCTGGCTCGGCTCCAACTCGCTCGGTTTCGATGTCGTTGGCGGCCTCGACGACCTTGACGTCGCCGTGCACGAATACTTTGGCCTCGTCAGTTATCGTCTGCTCGGCCGCACCTCGTCGCTGTGGCCGCACCCCTGACTCGCCCCAGGCCGCTGCGTTAAGTCTTTGTTTTTGGCGTTAGGATAGAAAGGCGACGTAACGCTAGCCGCGCACCGAATTTCTTCTGGGAGGATCGCCAACTTGCCGACGGAAACAGGATCGAGACGGTGACGTTGATGGAGAGCATGGCCCGCTCCGCCAACGAGGCGCTTTTCGACATCGCGTTTTCCGACCTGTCGGCGATCCCCGTGCCAGGTTTCGCGCTGACGGCGGAGCGGCGGATTCTGCTGATTACCCAGACATTCGAACAGGCGATCGGACGCGCCGCAGCCGATCTCGTCGGCCGCCGCATCGACGCCCTGGCGCTCGGCCGGCCGCTTCCCGCCGCCGCGATGTCCGGCGAAGGCGGCGAGGCGCACTGGCGCTTCCAGGCCGCCGACGGCCGTGTATTGAACGCACAATCGCGCAGTGTGCGCTTGGTGACGCGGGCGGGCGAGCCGATTTGGCTTATCCTGCTGACCTCGCTCGAACACGGCGCTGCTGCCCCGCTACGCGGCGAAGGGCGATGGACCTGGGCCGAAAGGTCGCTGCGCTCGCTAAGCTATTCGGCCGCCCGCGCCTTGACCAACGTTCTCTCCGGCGGCGCGCGCGGCTTCGCCAACCGCCGCTTCGCTGCGTTGCGCGGCGAGGATCGGCTGACCGGCCTCAGCGACCGGCGGATGTTCGAGGATACGCTTGCGCGCGAGCGACGCCGCGCGCGGAATGGCGGCGAACGGCTCGGCCTGCTGATTGTCGATCTCGACCATTTCAAGCCGTACAACGACCTCTACGGCCACGTCGCCGGCGATGCGGCGATGCGCAGCGCCGCCCAGGCCATTCGTCAGGCGGCGTTCCGCGCCAGCGACCTGCCCGCCCGCTATCGTAGCGCGAGCTTCGCGATGATCGCCCGCGGCCTCAACGAGAACGGCGGCCGCGTGGTTGGCGAACGTTTGCGCAAGGCAGTCGAAGCGCTCGCGATTGCGCACAGCGGCAGCCCCTTCGGCCGGCTGACGGTTAGCGTCGGCGTCGCCTCTGTCGATTTCGCCGACGCTGACCAGGACGGCACGGCGCTGGTCGAGCGCGCCGATTGCGCGCTCTATACCGCCAAGACGCAAGGTCGCAATCGGGTCGAGAACGCCGCGCCGTCCGCCGAACCGGTGATCCAGCGCGCCGCCGGATAACGCGCATAGAACCTCAAGCCAGGAAATCGCCGAGTGCGGCGACGAGGCGGCTCTCGAAGGCCGAAAAGCTGAACTCGGCCCGCCAGCGCTCGCTCCCGGCGTGCCCAAATCGGGCCGCGAGGTCGGGATCGCGCAACAGCGCGACGATGGCGTCGACGAGCCGGCCGGCATTGTCGCGCGCGATCGTGTAGCCGGTGATGGCGTCGACATTGACCTCCTGGCCGGCGTCGGCGCTGGAGGCGATGACCGGCAAACCGCGCCGCATCGCCTCGATGAACACCAGCCCGAAGCCCTCCGTCAGGCTCGGCATGGCGAAGACGCTGGCGCGCGCCCAAACCGCCTCGATCTCCGCCTCTGGCACGAAACCGGCGACGTCTATATTAGCCGCGACGGCGGATTGGCGCACGAGCGCGCGCAAAGGCTCCAGCCCCGGCCCCTTGCCGACCAGCAACAGCCGCGCCTCGGGCACGGCGGCGACGACGCGCGGCCATAACGCGACCAGCACGCCCTGCCCCTTCGGCCAGCCGGGCTCGACCCGGCCGAGCAGCAGCACCGTCGGCGGCCCCTGAGCCGGCGCGCGCGGCGCGGCGTCGTCGGCGTAAGCGCCGAGCCGGCACAGCCTGACGTCGCGCAGCCGGCCGAGCGTCGGCGCGGCGCGCTCGCGCGTATAGGCGCTGTTGACGAGCACGATCTCGGCCCGTGCGAGCGCCTGCGCGCGGTCGACGCGCACCTCGTCCCAGACCTCGATGCCGTGCGCCCACACCGCATAGGGGCGACGCGGCCACAGCAGGCGGGCCGAGCGCGCCGTGCCGGCAAAATCGTAGAGAAACCGCGTTCGCGCCAGGCTGGCGCGTTCGAGGCCAAGCAGGAAGCGCGCGCGCGAGCCGCCATAGGCGCTGACCGTGGCGCCTTCGATGGCGAAGTCGCCGCTTTCCAGGCAGGCGTGGCCATGTGTCGCAGCCTGGCGCGCCAGCGCCTTCAGCGAAATGCGCGCCACCTCGGCGATGCCGCCGTTGCCCGGCCGCAGGAATTGCGCCGCGACATGAAATTTTGGCCCGCTCAACGCCGCGCCAGCTTCCCGTCGGCGGCCGGTTCGTCGAGCTGCGCCAGCCGGGCCTGATAGACGCCGTAATTCTCCAACACCCGCATCACATAGTCGCGCGTCTCGTCATAGGGGATGCGCTCGACCCAATCGACGGGATCGGCGCCGTCGCGGGGATCGCCGAACGCATTGAGCCATTGCGCGACACGGCCGGCGCCGGCATTGTAGGCGGCGGCGGCGAGCGCCAGCGAGCCGCCTTCGCCCGCGATAAGCTGCCCGAGATAGGCGGCGCCGAGTTGAATGTTGTACGTGGGGTCGGAGATCAGGCGGGCGTAATTATAGGGCAAGCCGACCTTGCGCGCGGTGTCGGCGGCCGTCGTCGGCATGATCTGCATGAGGCCCTTAGCGCCCGCTCCGGAGGCCGCGTGCGACAAAAACTCGCTTTCCTGGCGCGCCACCGCCAGCACCTCGGCCCGCCCGGCCGAGCCCGGCAGCGGTTGGTAATCCGGCAGCCCGAACGTCGGGAAGGCGACGGCGTCGAGGGGATAGCCGCGCATCGTCGCCAGTTTGCCGAAGGTGACGTTGGTCGAGGCGCTCGCCTTCGCCTTCAGCACGTCGGCGAGCGCGGCGAGTTGCGCGCCGTCGGTCCAGGTCTGCGCCGCGGCATAGGCGATCGGCGTCGCGAAATCCTCCAGTCCGGCGGCGAGGTAGAGCGCCACCACCCGCGTCGCCGCGGCGCGCGCTTCGCCGGTGGCGGCCTCGGCCGGCCGGCGCGGCGTCACCTCGTCGGCGCCGAGCTTACGGGCGGCCAGTTGCCCGTAATAGGCGATCGGATAGGCCGCCGCCTTGCTGTAATAGCCGCGCGCGTTGTCCATGCGGCCGAGCGCCTCGGCGGCGCGGCCGCGCCAGTAGTAGCCGCGCGCGATCGAGATCGGCGTCTCGGCGGCAAGCGCCGCGGCGGCGAAATGCGGCGCGGCGCTGGCGGCGTCGTGCAGGAAGCGCAAGGCGATCCAGCCGGCGTGAAAGGCCGCATCGACCCGCGCCGGCGAGGAAGACGTCACCGCCTCGGCGCACAGCCGATAGGCCTTCTGGTATTGGCCGCGATCGAGCAGCGCGCGCGCGATCATCCGCCGTTCGTCCCACCAGGCGTCGGGATCGACGAGCTTGGCGGGATCGCTCGGAGCCAGCTTGAGCCAGCCGATCGCCTCGTCGTAGCGGCCGGAGCGGCGCGCGTCCTGCACATGGGCGAAAAGATAGCCGGGATCGGCGCGTAGCGCCTGCGGCACCGCCGAAGACGCGCGCGCCGACAAAGGCCCGCGCGCCGCTTCGAGCCGCGCGTTGATGAGCGCCAAGACATCCGCCCCGGCGCGCGCCGCCGCCCGCCGAGCGGCGGCGGCGCGGCCGGCGTAGGCGAGCCGGCTGGCGCGGGCGCGATCGTCGTCGCGCGTCAGCACGGCGGCGAACTCGCGTAGCACGGCGCCCTCGCAGGCCGCATCGAGATCGCCGTCGCGCCACAGCGCCCGCACCAGCGCCAGCGCCTCGTCGCGCTTGCCGAGCGCCAACTCGGCGCGCGCCAGCGCGATGCGCCCCTGCGCACTGACCGGCGGCTTGCCGGCGAGCGCCGCCAGCGTCTCGGTCGGCGTCGGCTTGCCGGTGAACAGCCAGCCTTCGCGCACCGCGCGCATCCACGCGGAAACCGGCCAGTCGGGATAGGCCTTGGCGAAGGCGTCGAGGCGAGCCGGCGTCGGCGAGACGCGCAGCGCCATCCAATCGAGCCCGGCGCGGGCGATCGGGTCGCTCACCGCCGCGGCGGCGGCGTCGCCCTGCGGGAACTGGCCCTTGCGATAGAAATTCGCCGCCGTGGTGAAGCGCGCCAGCATCTGCGGCGCAAATTCCTGCGACGGCGCTGGAACTTGCGAGAAATCCGGAACGTGCAGGCGGCCGTAGGGTTGCGGCGGCAAGGCGCCCGTCGGCGCCGCGTCGATCCTGGCCGGCGGCGCGATCTCGGCGAGCCGCGGCGCCGATTTCGGCCGCATCAACGCGAAGCCGACGCCGAGCGCGACGACCGCGAGCGCCGCCGCCGGCCCGACAGGCCAGCGCGGCTCAAGGCGAGATGGCGCCATGCGAACCTCCGTCGCCAGGCTACCCGGCCGACGTATCGGAAACGTTAACCAAATCCCAGCATTCCGCAACGCCTCTTTCGCGCCGGCCGGCAAGGGACTATGTGTCGCGCGGGTTTGCGCCGCGATCGGCGCGGCGGCGGGAAGGGCGAGATGGAGAAGCGGGCGAAGTTTCACGGTTCGATGCCGGCCCTGGTGACGCCATTCAAGGACGGGAAATTCGACGAGCCGGCCTTTCGCGCCCTGGTCGATTGGCAGATCAGCTCCGGCTCGCATGGCCTGGTGCCGGTCGGCACCACCGGCGAGAGCCCGACGCTGAGCCACGCCGAGCACCGCCACGTCGTCGACGTCTGCATCGATGAGGCGCGCGGGCGCGTGCCGATCATCGCCGGCGCGGGCTCCAACAACACGGTGGAGGCCATCGAACTCGCCCGCCACGCCGAGAAGGCCGGCGCCGACGCGGTGTTGGTGGTGACGCCCTACTACAACAAGCCGACGCAAGAGGGCCTCTATCAGCATTTCAAGGCCGTCAACGACGCCATCGGCATTCCGATCTTCATATACAACATCCCCGGCCGCAGCGTCGTCGACATGTCGGTCGAGACGATGAAGCGGCTTTACGGGCTCGAAAACATCGTCGGCGTCAAGGACGCGACCGGCGACCTGGCGCGGGTGTCGAAGCAGCGCCACGCCCTCGGCGCCGATTTCATCCAGCTTTCGGGCGAGGATATGACGGCGCTCGCCTATATGGCGGCGGGGGGCCACGGCTGCATCTCGGTCACCGCCAACGCTGCCCCGGCACTGTGCGCGCAACTGATGGAGGCGACGCTGAACGGCGATTACGCTGCGGCGCTGACGCTTCAGGACAAGCTGATCCCGCTGCACGCCGCGATCTTCCTGGAGCCAGGCGTCGCCGGGGCGAAATACGCGCTGAGCCTGGTCGGGCGCGCCAACAATGAGATGCGGCTGCCGATCCTCGCCGTGACCGAGGGCGTGGCGAGCGCCATCCGCCGCGCCATGGTGCATGCGGGCCTGTTGAACGCGTGACGCCTTGACGCAGAAATCCGATCCCAACAGCAAAACCGCCGCCGACAACCGCCGCGCCCGTTTCGATTACGAACTCGGCGAAGTGGTGGAGGCCGGCATCATGCTGACCGGCACCGAGGTCAAATCGCTGCGCGCCGGCAAGGCGACGGTCGCGGAAGCCTATGCGGGCGTCGACCGCAAAGGCGAGATGATGCTCTACAACGCCAATATCCCGGAATATCTCCAGGGCAACCGCTTCAACCACGAGCCGAAGCGGCCGCGCAAGCTGTTGCTGCACGCGCGCGAGATCGCCCGTTTCGCCAAAGGGGTCGAGCGCGAGGGCATGACGGTGGTGCCGCTGCGCATCTATTTCAACGAAAAGGGCCGCGCGAAGGTGGCGATCGCGCTCGGGCGCGGCAAGAAGCTGCACGACAAGCGTGAGAGCGAAAAGGAGCGCGATTGGAACAGAGATAAGGGGCGGTTGCTGCGGGATCGGGGGTAAGGCGAGGGTATACGGCGCGTAGCGCGAGAGATCGTGCAATGTATATGCAATGTATATTACGTCCTCGTAAACCCAGCCGCCGGTCGCTTGCGATGCCCGCCTTCGACCCTTTGCGAAACAGCCGCAATTGCCGCCAACTCCCTCGTGCTGAGGCGCCTAGCGAAGCGAAGCCTCGAAGCCCACTCGGTTCACGCCGGCGTTTCCGCAACACCGCGCCGCAGGCTGGCGCGTATGGCGGCGCGAGTTGGAGCGTGCTTCGCGGCCACCTCAGCGCGAGGGCTGCGCCTCGCACAAAAACCCCTTACCCCCATCCGCGAGCATGCGCCGCCGTTAGGTTTGAACCACTACCCCTCCCGCACCCAAGTCTGATGTCGCAATTCCTGGCTGGCGTCGAGGGTGATCTCATCGACGAGGGCGAGACCGGCAGCGCGCAGCACGTCGTCGGGCGTCCGGCCGGGCCTGACTGCGCTGAACACCGGCACGCCGCCGGGCAAGCGCACGTTGCCGGCGCGGCAGAGGTGGAACCTCGCATAGACCGGCAGAAACATGTCGTAGACCGCCGTCCCGCCGAGCACGGCGACGACGCCGTTTTCGATCCCCAGCACCGTGCAGACGTCGCGGAACGACGTCGCCGCGGGGTTCCATAGCCAGACATTGGGCTCGATCGGCTCGGCTGAAAACGCGCCGGTGGAGTGGCTCAGCAGCAACCTGCGGCGGTTGCTGGAGTTTGGCTGTCCCTCATGGCTCTTGCGGCCGTGAACGAGCAGCGTCGCGCCGTCGAGCGCATGGTTGAGGAATTTCTGATCGGGATCGAACTTCAGCGAGTTCGGCATCAGCCCATCGGCGCCGGCCAGATGGCCGTCGTTCGATACGATCGCGAAACCCTCGATTTCCAAATGCATGGGCCGCCGCCTCCCTCGCCTTTAACGTTTGGCGCGGCGGAAAGTTCACCCGCCGACGGCGCGCAGGAACTCGCCGCGGGTGCGCGGATCGTCGCGAATTTCACCGAGCAGCCGGCTGGTGGAGAGCCGCGAGCCCGGCGTGTTGACGCCGCGCAGCGTCATGCAGGAATGCTCGGCCTCGATCAGCACGCCGACGCCGAGCGGGTTCAGCACCTCCTGGATCGCCTCGGCGATGTCGAGCGTCAGCTTCTCCTGGATTTGCAGGCGGCGCGAGAAACCCTGCACGACGCGGGCGAGCTTGGAAATGCCGACGACGCGGTCACGCGGCAGATAGCCGATATGGGCGACGCCGATCACCGGCAGCATGTGGTGTTCGCAGAAGCTGACGACGCGCACGTTGGAGAGCACGATCAACTCGTCATAGCCGCCGGTCTCCTCGAAGGTGCGTTCGAGATATTGGCGCGGGTCCTCGTTGTAGCCGGCGAACAATTGCGCGTAGGAGCGGGCGACGCGGGCCGGCGTATCGCGCAGGCCCTCGCGTTCGGGATCGTCGCCGGCCCATTCGATCAATACGCGCACGGCGGCTTCGGCGTCAGCCTGGCTGACCGCGCGTTGGGATTTCGTCTGATCGTCCATGCCGCCTCTCTCGTCGCGTTGCCGGCCGAAGGCCAGTCCGAGCGCCGCAGGGGTAACACAGCGGGGCCTTGCGAACAAAGCCTAAACGGGCGACCCTGCCGCCATGCCCGGCCCCCCGATTCGCGACAGCGGCCTCAACGACGCGCAAACCGCCGCCGTCGAGCACGACGGCGAGACGCCGCTGCTGGTCATCGCCGGCGCAGGCTCCGGCAAGACCAACACGCTCGCCCACCGCGTCGCCCGCCTGGTGCTGAAGGGCGCCGATCCCAAGCGCATCATGCTGGCGACGTTCTCGCGCCGCGCCGCCGCCGAACTCAACCGCCGCGTCGAGCGGTTGCTGCGGCGCGATCTCGGCCCGGAGGCCGCGGCGGCGGCGACGCCAGCCTATGCCGGCACGTTCCACGCCATCGGCGCGCGGCTGTTGCGCGAATACGCGGAGCGCATCGGCCTGCCGGCCAATTTCACCATCCACGACCGCGAAGACAGCGCCGACCTGATGGCGCTCGCCCGCCACGCCGCCGGCCTCACCGACAGCCCCAGCCGCTTCCCGACCAAAGCGACGTGCGTCGCCATCTATTCGCGCGTCGTCAACGCCCGCACGACGCTGGCCGAGGCGCTCGGCCGCCATTTCCCCTGGACCGTCGCGCACGAGGCGGCGCTGGCCAAATTGTTCGCCGCCTATGTCGAGGCCAAGCAGGCCGAGGGCGTGCTCGATTACGACGACCTGCTGCTGTATTTCGCCCAGGCGCTCGAAGAACCGGCGCTGGCCGAGGAAATCTCCGGCCGCTTCGACCACCTCCTGGTCGACGAGTACCAGGACACCAACAGCTTGCAGGCCGACATTGCGCTGCGGCTGCGCCCGCACGGGCGCGGCCTCACCGTCGTCGGCGACGACGCCCAGTCGATCTATTCCTTCCGCGCCGCCACCGTGCGCAACATTCTAGATTTCCCGGGGAGTTTCGATCCGCCGGCCCGCGTCGTCGCGCTGGAGCGCAATTATCGCTCGACGGCGCCGATCCTGGCCGCCTCCAACGCCGTCATCGCGCTGAGCCCGCAGCGACTGGCCAAGACGCTGTGGACCGAGAAGCAGGACGGCGCGCCGCCGCTGCTGGTCAGCGTCGGCGAGGAGACGGAGCAAGCACGCTATGTCGCAACCCGCGTGCTCGCCAATCGCGAGGCGGGGTCGAGCCTCAAGGCGCAGGCGGTGCTGTTCCGCACCGGCAGCCATTCCGCCGCGCTGGAGTTGGAGTTGACGCGGCGCAACATCCCATTCGTCAAGTTCGGCGGCCTGAAGTTCCTCGATGCCGCGCATGTCAAGGACGCGCTCAGCGCGCTGCGCTTCGTCGAGAACCCGCGCGACCGGGTGGCGGGGTTCCGCGTCATGCAGCTTCTGCCCGGCGTCGGGCCCGGCCATGCCGAGAAGATGGTCGCCGCGGCGTCAGCGGGCGATGCTTTCGCGACGCTTGCCGCCTATGCCGCGCCGGCGAAAGCCCGCGCCGCCTTCGCCGAGTTCGCCGCCCTCGTCCAGCGCGTCGCCCGCGGCCTGCCGTGGCCCGCCGATTTCGCCGAGATCCTCGCCTGGCGACGGGCGACGCTGGAGGACGCTTACGACAATATCGCCCCGCGCGCCGCCGATCTCGACGCGCTGGAACGCATCGCCGAAACCTATCCGTCGCGCGAGCGTTTCCTCAGCGAACTGACGCTCGATCCGCCCGAGGCGACGTCCGACGAATCTGGCCCGCCGCTGCGCGACGAGGATTACCTGATCCTGTCGACCATTCATTCCGCCAAGGGGCAGGAGTGGAAAAGCGTCTTCGTGCTCAATTGCGTCGACGGCTGCATTCCCGCCGACCTCGCCACCGGGACGCGCGACGAGATCGAGGAGGAGCGGAGGTTGCTCTATGTCGCGATGACGCGGGCGAAGGAGGATCTCGAACTGATCGTGCCGCGCCGTTTCCATGTCCACGGCCAGCCTCGCAACGGCGACCGCCACGTGCTGGCGGCGCGCTCGCGTTTCCTTCCAGCCTCGACGTTGAAGCATTTTCAACAGGTCGCGTGGCCGCCGGTCGCCGCCGCCGCGCCGGCGCCGGCGCGCGACGGCCCGCGCATCGACCTGAAAGCGCGGATGCGGGCGATGTGGGGATAGGCTCTATTCCGCCGCCTTGAGGAAACCGCCCGACTGGCGCCGCCACAGCGCCGCATAAAGCCCGTCGCGGGCAATCAAGTCGCGATGCGAGCCCATCTCGACGACGCGGCCGCCGTCGAGCACCACGAGCCGGTCCATCGCTGCGATGGTGGAGAGCCGATGCGCGATGGCGATCACCGTCTTGCCGGCCATCAGCGCCTGGAGGTTTTCCTGGATCGCCTGCTCGATCTCGGAATCGAGCGCCGAGGTCGCCTCGTCCAGCACCAGGATCGGCGCGTCCTTCAGCATGACGCGGGCGATCGCGATGCGCTGGCGCTGGCCGCCCGACAGCTTGACGCCGCGCTCGCCGACCATCGTGTCATAGCCGGCGCGACCCTCGGCGTCGATGAGTCCGGCGATGAAAGCGTCGGCGTGGGCGGCGCGCGCGGCGGCGATCATCTCCTCGCGCGAGGCGTCGGGCCGGCCGTAGAGGATATTTTCGGCGATGGTGCGGTTGAGCAGCGAGGTGTCCTGCGTCACCATGCCGATGCGGCGCCGCAGGCTCTCTTGGCGAACGCCGGCGATGTCCTGGCCGTCGACCAGGATGCGGCCCGCCTCGACGTCGTAGAAACGCAACAGCAGGTTGACCAGCGTCGATTTGCCGCTGCCCGAGCGGCCGACGAGCCCGACCTTCTCGCCCGACGCGATATGCAGCGACAGGCCGTCGATGACGCCGCTGCCCTTGCCATAATGGAAGGACACGTTGTCGAAGCGGATGTCGCCGCGCGGCGCGGCGAGCGGCTGGGCGGCGGGCGCATCGTCGACCAGGCGCGGCTTGGCGACGGTGCGCATGCCCTCCTGCACCTGGCCGATGCTGTCGAAAATGCCGATCGCCATCCACATCACCCAGCCGGACATGGTGACGACGCGCACCGTGAGCGTGATGGCGATCGCGATGTCGCCGAGGGTCAGCGCGCCGCGGCTCCACAGCCACACCGACAGCCCGCCCTCGACGACGATGACGAGGCTGTTGCCGAGCGACACGAACAGGTTGAGCCAAGTGATGAGCCGCGTCTGGCGGCGGAAGGCGGCGAGGTGGAAGCTCAGCGCCTCCCTGGCGTCGGCGTCCTCGCGCTCGATGCGGGAGAACAGCTTGACGGTCTGGATGTTGGAATAGGCGTCGACGATGTGGCCGGTTAGATCGGCGCGGGCGTGCGCCAGTTGCTCGGAGCGGCGGCGAATCCTCGGCACCAGCACGCTGAGCACGGCGAGGTAGTAGGCGACCCAGAGCACGAGCGGGACGGCGAGCCGCAAATCGGCGCGGGCGAAGATGACCAGCGTCGTCGCCGCGAACGTGGTGACGAACCACAGCGAATCGACGATCTGCACCATGCTCTCGCGCAGGGCGGGCGCGCTCTGCACGATATTGGAGGCGATGCGGCCGGCGAAATCATTGGCGAAATAGCCCATCGACTGGCGCAGCGTCCAACGGTGCGTCTGCCAGCGGATGAGGTTCGTGAAGCCCGGCGCGACCGCCTGCTGGGTGAGCAGATCATGCGTGAAGCTGGCCAGCGGCCGCACGATCAGCACCAGCGCCGCCATGCCGATGAACGTCAGGCGTTGGCGGGCGAAAACCTCCGCCGGCGGGCTCGCGCGCAGCATGTCGATCAGCGTGCCGGAGAACGCCAGGATCGACGCCTCGATGAGCGAAATGACCAGGCCGAGGGCGGTCAGCGCCGCGATCAGCGGCGAGATCTGCCGGCAATAGCGCAGGTAGAAGGCGACGATGGTGGTCGGCGGCATGGTCTCGTCATGCGCGCGAAACGGGTCGATGAGGCGTTCGAACGCAGCGAACATGGAGGAGCCTCGGGCGGCGCTTGCGGCGCGGCGGATTTAGAGGATTCGCGAAACAGCGCGAGTCGCGCGGCGGCGGATCAGACCGCGGCCAGCCACAGCGGCGAGGCTGCGGAAACGTCATACACGGTCATGTCGTCTCCCTCGCGCGGGGTTGTCGTTAACGCCAGCATATCCCGATCCCGCCCGCTTGGGAATCCGCAAACGCGCAACCTTTTCCGCCTCAGCCGCGCAACGCCCATTCCACCGCCTGCTCCAGGCGGTCATTGCCCCAAAAAATCTCGCCGCTGGCGGTGACGCAGCACGGCGCGCCGGGCAGGCCCAGCGCTTTCGCCTGCTCGCCCGCCGCCTTCAGCGCCGCCTTGTTGTCCGGCGATTGCGCCCGCGCCAAGGTCGCCTCAGCGCCCGCGCCAATGAGTTCGGCGACAACCGCCGGCTCCGAGACCGCCCGCCCCTGCCCGAACTCGGCGGCGTAGACGGCGCGACTGAAGGCTGCGCGCTCGGCCTCCGGCAGCGCCAGCGCCACGCGCGCGGCGAGCAGCGTGTTCTGCGGGAACGGTTCCGGGCGGATCAGCGGCAGGCCGAGCGATTCGCAGACGCGCGCGAGGTCGCGCCACATGTAGCGGCCCTTGACCGGATAAATGTTGAAAGGCGAATCGCGCCAGCCCTGTTCGGCAAACAGCGGCCCGAGCAGAAATGGCCGCCAGCGCACGGCAACCCCGCGCGCGGCAGCCAACGCCTCGATGCGCATCGCCGCCGGATAGGAATAGGTCGAGGCGAATTCGTACCAGAAGTCGAGCGCGGGCTTCGGGTCATGCATAGGCGCGTCCCCCGTTGGAGGCGGAACGTGCATCTTGCCGCGTCGCGCGTCGAGCGGCAACCTCGACGCCTTAATGTGGAAACGCCCCGCGCTCAGCGCAGGGCGGCGCTGCGCGGGTTACTTCGGCGCGTCGGCGTCCGGGGTGGCCTCTGCCTTCGGCTCTTCCATCTTCTTCATCTTGTGCGCCTTCGCCTTGTGCTTCGTCGCGTGATGCTTCGTCGCATGATGCTTCACCGCGTGATGCTTCGCCTTGTGCTTCATCGGCGTGGCGTCGGGCGCCGGGGCGGCGGCGGCGTCGGCGGCGGGCGCGGCCGGAGCGGCGTCGTCAGCGAAAGCGACGATGGGCGTCAACGCGAACGCGGCGGCAAGTCCCAGCGCGGCGAATGTCTTTAGCATTTTGGCCTCCATGATCGATTCCAACATTTCGTCGGATGCCTGGGAACTTGGTTCACCAGACATGAATTGGACATGAACGGCGCACGCGGGCCGAGGGTTTGACGTGCGCCCGCCGCCGCGCTTTAGGAAGCGCGGAGCCCCACTCATGTCGCACAACACGTTCGGCCACCTGTTTCGCGTCACCACCTATGGCGAGAGCCACGGCGCCGGTCTCGGCTGCGTCATCGACGGCTGCCCGCCGCTGATTGCGCTCGACGTCGCCGAGGTGCAGGCCGATCTCGACCGCCGGCGGCCGGGAACCTCGCGCTTCACCACGCAGCGCCGCGAGCCCGACGAGGCGCGCATCCTCTCCGGCGTCATGTTCGACGAGCGCAGCGGCCGACAGGTGACGACGGGGACGCCGATCTGCATCCACATCGACAACGTCGACCAGCGCAGCAAGGACTACGGCGAGATTAAAGAAAAGTACCGGCCCGGCCATGCCGATTTCACCTACGAGGCGAAATACGGCATCCGCGACTATCGCGGCGGCGGCCGCTCCTCGGCGCGCGAGACGGCGGCGCGGGTGGCGGCGGGCGCGGTGGCGCGCAAGGTGATTGCCGGGGTGCGGGTGCGCGCGGCGCTGGTGCAGATCGGCAAATTGCGCATCGACCGCGCCCGTTGGGATTGGGACGAGGTCGCCCGCAACCCGTTCTTCTCGCCCGACGCCGAGGCCGCCGGCCGCTTCGCCCATTATCTCGACGCCGTGCGCAAAGCCGGCTCGTCGGTCGGCGCGGTGCTGGAGGTGGTGGCGGAAGGCGTGCCGGCCGGCTGGGGCGCCCCGATCTACGGCAAGCTCGACGCCGAGATCGCCGCGGCGCTGATGAGCATCAATGCGGTCAAGGGCGTCGAGATCGGCGACGGCTTCGCCGCCGCCGCCTTGACGGGCGAGGAGAACGCCGACGAGATGCGCTCCGGCAATGACGGCAAGCCGCGCTTCCTCGCCAACCACGCCGGCGGGGTGCTCGGCGGCATCTCGACCGGCCAGCCGATCGTGGCGCGGTTCGCCGTCAAGCCGACCTCGTCTATTCTCGCCTCGCGCCAGACGGTGACGCGCGATGGCGAGGAGACGGAGATCTCCACCAAAGGCCGCCACGACCCCTGCGTCGGCGTCCGCGCCGCGCCGATCGCGGAAGCGATGGTCGCCTGCGTGCTGGCGGACGCCTTCCTGCGCCATAGGGGGCAGGTCGGGTGACCACCGCCGCCCCGCTCGCCGACCGGCTACGCCCGCAGACGCTGGCCGAGGTCGCCGGCCAGCCGCATCTGACCGGCCCGGACGGCGCGCTAACGCGGTTGCTGGCGGCGCCATCGCTGGGCTCGATGATCTTCTGGGGGCCGCCGGGGACCGGCAAGACGACGGTGGCGCGGCTCATCGGCGCCCAGGCGGACGCGGAGTTCGTGCAGGTCTCGGCGATCCACACCGGCGTCGCGGAGCTGAAAAAGCTGTTCGAGGCGGCGCGCGCCCGCCGCGCCGAGGGTCGGCGGACGGTGCTGTTCGTCGATGAAATCCACCGCTTCAACCGCGCCCAGCAGGATTCCTTCCTGCCGGTGATGGAGGATGGCGCGATCTCGCTCATCGGCGCGACGACCGAGAACCCGTCGTTCGAGCTGAACGCCGCGCTTTTGTCGCGGGCGCGGGTGCTGACCTTCAGGCCGCTCGACGCCGAGGCGATTGGCCGCCTCATCGCCCGCGCCGAGGCCGAGACCGGCAAGCCGCTGCCGCTCGACGAGGCCGCGCGCGCCGCCCTCATCGACATGGCGGACGGCGACGGCCGCGCGGCGCTGACGCTGGCCGAGGAGGTTTGGCGGGCGGCGCGGCCGGGCGAGACTTTCGACACCGCGGGCCTCGCCGAGATCGTGCAGCGCCGCGCGCCAATCTACGACAAGGCCCAGGATGGCCACTACAACCTCATCTCGGCGCTGCACAAATGCGTGCGCGGCTCCGATCCCGACGCGGCGCTGTATTATTTCGCGCGCATGCTCGACGCCGGCGAAGCGCCGCTGTTTCTCGCCCGCCGCATCGTGCGCATGGCGAGCGAGGACATTGGCCTGGCCGACCCACAGGCGCTGGTCGTCGCCAACGCGGCCAAGGACGCCTATGATTTCCTCGGCTCGCCGGAGGGCGAACTCGCCATCGCCGAAGCGCTGGTCTATTGCGCCACCGCGCCGAAATCGAACGCCCTCTACACCGCCTATAAGGCGGCGCGGGCCTTGGCCGCCTCCAGCGGCTCGCCGGCGCCGCCGAAGACGATCCTCAATGCGCCAACCAAACTGATGAAGCGTGAAGGCTATGGCGCCGACTACCGCTACGACCACGACGAGCCCGACGCTTTCTCCGGCCAGAACTACTGGCCGGAGGCGATCGGACGGCGGCGGTTGTATGAGCCGGTGGAGCGCGGGTTCGAGCGCGATGTGAGGAAGCGGCTGGATTATTGGGCGCGGCTGAGGGCGGACCGGGCGAAGGGATAGCGGTCTTATGCCCGGATTCAGCTTGACGTGACGGTGCGCGCCGGCGCCTGCATCCGCCACACCATCAGACACAGCAGCGCCACCGGCACGCCGATCAGCGCCGTCGTGGCGAAGAAGCGGGGATAGCCGACCGCCTGAACCATGAACCCCGACAGGCCGCCGACGAACTTGCCCGGCAGCGCGTAGAGCGAGGACAACAGCGCATATTGCGTCGCCGCATAGCCGGGCGAGACCAGCGACGACATATAGGCGATCAGCGCCGCGCCGGCGAAGCCGCTGGCGAAGCTTTCGACGCTGACGGCGAGCGTCAGCAGATCGAGCCGGCCCGGGTGGCCAGCGAGATAGGCCAACGACAGATGCGAAGCCGAGGCCGCCACGCCGCCGATCAGCAGCGTCGGCATCAACCCGATGCGGCCGGAAAGCCAGCCGCCGGCGAAGGCGCCGGCGATGCCGATCCATACGCCATAGAGTTTCGACACCGTGGCGATGTCGGATTTGGTGAAACCAAGGTCGATGTAAAGCGGATTGGCCATCACGCCGGAGACGAAGTCCGGCAGCCGATAGATCGCCACCAGCAGCAGAATCGGCACGATCATCGCCGCATAACGGCGCGCGAGATCGGCGAGCGGCTCGACGAACGAGGTCCGAAAGGTCGGCGCCGGCCCCGTCGCGACGCGGTCGAGCCTCGGCGATAAAACGCAGGCGATCATGCCGATCAGAGTCAGCGCCGACATGACGAGATAGGCGAGCCGCCAACTGCCGAAATCGGCGAGATAAAACGCCCCCGCCCCGGCTGAGATCATCGCCAGCCGATAGCCTAAACTATAGACCGCCGTCATCATGCCCTGGCGCTCGGGCGGCGCGGCGTCGATGCGCCAGCCGTCGATGGTGACGTCCTGGGTCGCCGCCGCGAAGGCGGTGAGCGCGGCAAAGCCGATGCTCCAGGCCAGGCCCGCCGAAGGCTTGGCGAAAGCCAGGCCGAACAGCCCGGCGGCGACGCCGAACTGGGCGGCCAGCATCCACGCCCGCCGCCGCCCGAGCAGCCGCGCCAGGCCCGGAATGTCGAAGCGGTCGATCACCGGCGCCCAGAGAAATTTAAACGAGAAGGCGAGCGCGCAATAGCTCATCAGCCCGATCTCGGCGGTCGACACCTTCGCCTCGCGCAACCACGCCGATTGCGTCGAGAAAATCAGCAGGAACGGCAGGCCCGAGGAATAGCCGAGGCCCAGCATCAGCGCGAGGCGGGGATCGACGGCGGCCTGGGACAGGAGGCGGAACGATTTCATGACGGCGGACTATGCGCGAAGCCGGCGATTCGTGGTAGCCGGGCGACGCAATGCGGGTCGCGCAAGGGGGCGATATCCCCTGCTTGGCGGTGTTGTCGCTGAAAGGGGTGCGGGTTTGTCGATTTCGACCGTTGTTTCCCCGCCAATATTGTTCCCCATCTCGAAGCTGCCACCTTTGCGCTGACGGGCAAGGCATGGCGCCAGACAAAAATCCGTCGCAGGCGGCGCTTGCGTGCGTCGCCCCGCCGGGATCATGTCGCGGCGCTTTTCGCCTGAATCGGGAGTGTGTCATGAAAACCCGCGCCGCCGTCTGCCGCACCTTCGGCCAGCCTTTAACGATCGAGGAGGTCGATCTCGCCGAGCCCGGCCAAGGCGAAATCCGCGTCAAGATCAAGGCCTGCGCGATCTGCCACAGCGATGTGTTCTATTGGGAGGGCGCGTGGGGCGGCGACCTGCCGGCGGTCTACGGCCATGAGGCGGCAGGCGTCGTCGAGGCCGTCGGCCCCGGCGTGACGCGGGTCAAGGTTGGCGATCCCGTGGTGGCGACGCTGATCCGTTCCTGCGGCTTCTGCCCCTCGTGCGCGGGCGGCGTGCCGGTGTTCTGCGAAGAAGTGTTCCCGCTCGACCAGAAGAGCCCGCTTCGCGGCGCGGGCGGCGAGAGCCTCGTCCACGGGATGCGCATCGGCGCCTTCGCCGAGCATATCGTCGTCCATCACAGCCAGGTCGCGCGCGTGCCGGCCGAGCTGCCGTTCGACGTCGCCTCGCTCATCGCCTGCGGCGTGTTGACCGGCTTCGGCGCTGTGGTCAACACCGCCAACGTCGGCGCCGGGCGCAGCGTTGTCGTCATCGGCTGCGGCGGCGTCGGGCTCAATTCCGTGCAAGGCGCGCGGATCGCCGGCGCCTCGCCGATCATCGCCGTCGACATCGCCGACAACAAGCTGGAGGCGGCCAAGACGTTCGGCGCCACGCACGCCATCAACGCCAGGCGCGAGGACGTCAAGGCGCGGGTCAGAGAGATCAACGGAGGCGCGAAGGCGGACTATGTGTTCGTCACCGTCGGCGTCGACGGCGCGGCCGAGCAGGCGATCTCGTTGGCGAAGCTCAACGGCGCGGCCGTGCTCGTCGGCATGCCGCCTTCGGGCGTCAAGGCGACCTTCGATCCCGGCTGGCTCGCCGGCAACGGCCAGCGCATCCTCGGCTCGAAGATGGGCTCGGCGCGGCTGCCCGTCGATGTGCCGAAAATCGTCGAACTCTACGGCCAGGGCCGGCTGAAGCTCGACGAACTCATTACCGAGCGCTTTGCCTTCAAGGACATCAACGCGGCCATCGCCTCCTCGCGGGCCGGCGCGGCGCTGCGCAACGTCGTGGTGTTCTAGCCCGGCGCGAGCCGGGTGCGGAAGCTCTCGCGCTCAGGCGAGGCGAACCAAGCGCGCATCGCGGCCTCATTGACGAAGCGGCCGCCCGCGGGCAGCGGCCGGCCCTGGCCTTCGATCTCGAACGCGCCGCCGGCGAACGGCCACGGCGTCAGGCTGAGATCATAGGGGCCGGCGGCGGCGAGTTGAACCTCGACGCCGGGTAGTTCCAGCCTCGCCGGCGCGCGCAGCGCCCCACAGACGGCAAGCGACAGCGCATCAACGAAGGCGATCAGCGTCGACTGGCGCTCCAATTCGGCGGCGTCGAGCCCGGCCGCGCGCGCCCATTCCGCCTCGCGCGGCGCCTGCGCGGCGAGATAGGCGTGGATCGCCGCGGCGTCCTGCGGCCCCGATGAGGGCAGGCCGAAGCGGCGGTAGATGCGTCCGCCGTGGCGCGAGATCAGCAGCGCGACTTGCGGCCCCCAGGCGGCCAGCGCCGCCTCGACGCCCGCCGTCCACATCGGCGCATGCGCCGCCGCGCCGACCTCGCGGAACGACGGCGGCCTGCCGGCGCGCGCATCGAACGGCGGCGCGCGCTCCCAATCGAGCCAGCCGAGATCGTGCAACTCCGCGGCGAATAGCAGTTGTTCCGAAAGCGGCTCGGCGAAGCGCCGCAGCAACTGGCCGGAAATCCAGGCGTGTGCCGGCTGGCTGATCGAAAGCTCGCGGCCGCCTTCGCTGCGATACATCATCGCGCACCTCTTTGACGCCGGCTTTGCGCGCGGCCTTGCGAATGCCTATGTTGGTCCGAAATATGAGGATTCGATGATCGAAACCGATTGTCGCGAGGCGAACGTAACCAGCCGCGCCGGTTGAAGAATGGTGTAAATCAGCACTGGCGCGACGATGCGACCCGGGGATTTGGCGACGTGAGTCTAGATCGGTCCCGCAACGGCGACGCGACGAGCGAGGCGGAGGCCCGCATCCTGCTCGTCGAAGATGACGCCACCATTCAAAACATGCTGGCCGACGCCTTGCGCGAGAACGGCTTCAGCGTCGGCATCGCCGCCTCCGGGGCGGAGATGGACAGGGCGATGAGCCGCGAAAAGGTCGACCTGTTGCTGCTCGACCTGATGCTCCCCGGCGAGGACGGGCGGTCGATCTGCATGCGGTTGCGCGCCGCCTCGGCCAATCTGCCGATCATCATGGTGACGGCGCTCGGCGACGATATCGACCGTATCGTCGGGCTGGAGATCGGCGCCGACGATTACGTATCGAAGCCGTTCAACACCCGCGAACTCATCGCCCGCATACGCGCCTTGTTGCGCCGCGCCCGCGCCAACGAGGGCGCCCCCCGCGCCCGCCAAGCGCCGCTGCGCTTCGCCGGCTGGCTGCTTCACCCCACCGAGCGCAAGCTCATCAACCCGCAGGGCGCGCTCGTCACCACCACGAGCGCCGAGTTCGACCTGCTGCTTGCCTTCTGCACCCACGCCGGCGAAGTGCTGTCGCGCGAGCAATTGCTGGATCTCACGCACGGCGGCGTCGCCGGGCCGGTGGAACGCAGCGTCGACGTGCATGTGAGCCGCATCCGCCAGAAGATCGAGCCCGACGCCGGCGATCCGACGTTCATCAAGACGATCCGGCTCGGCGGCTATATCTTCACGCCCGAGGTGACGCCAGCATGATGATCGCTCCGCGCCGCTTCCTGCCCAAGATCCTGCCCAAGACCGCCGCCGGGCAATTGACCAGCGTCGTGGTGGCGGCGGTGCTGATCGGCGTCGGGCTGTCCTCGGCGGTGATGTTCTATCTCGTCTATTCCGGCGGCATCGGCCCCTCGCACGAAACTCGGGTGCAGGTGCGCGCGGCGCGCATCGCGGCGGTCGTCAATGGCGTGCTGGAGGCGCGCAGCCTCGACGAATCGACTTACATCACCAAGCACGCCAGCGGCGAGCCGGTCTCCGTGACCTGGGCCAAGCCGCCTTCCCGCGGCGACGCCGAGCCGCCGCCGAAGCATTCGATGGTGGCCGCCGTCGAAGAGGATTTGCAGAAAGGCTGGCGGTTGCAAACGCTCCCGCACGATTACGCCGGCGATGACGCGGACGCCATCTACATCCCGGTGAAGCATGACGAGGTTCTGCGCTTCTCGGTGGCGACGCACGGCGGCCTCGGCAGTCTGCTGTTGACCCAGACGCTGGTGACGCTCGGCGTCATCACCTTCCTGATCCTGTTCGTCTCGGCCTGGGCGGTGCGATTGGTTACGGCGCCGCTGTCCTCGATCGCCTCGGCGGCGCGCGCCTTCGGGCGACCCGGCGGCGGCGAGGCCGACGATATCGCCGAGAACGGCCCGATCGAGATCGCCCACGCCGCCCGCGCCCTGAACGAGATGCGCCGCCGTGTGCGCAGCCTCGTCGATGAGCGCACCCGCATGCTGGTCGCCGTCAGCCACGATCTGCGCACGCCGCTGACGCGGCTGCGGCTTCGCATCGAGCGCCTGCGCGACCACCCCGCCCAGGCGGCGATGCTGGAGGAGATCGCCACCATCAACGAAATGCTGTCGGAGACGCTCGCCTATATGCGCGAGGTCGGCCAAACCGAGGCCATCGCGCCGACCGACCTGCCCTCGTTATTGCAGACCATCTGCGGGCAATTCACCGACACCGGCCACGACGTGGTCTATCGCGGCCCGGATCGGTTGGTGCTCACCTGCCGCCCGCATGGCCTGACGCGCGCCGTCACCAATCTCGTCGACAACGCCACCAAGTTCGGCGCGGCGGTCGAGGTCGGCGTGACATCGCGCAACGGCGAGGTGCTGATCGAGGTGCGCGACGACGGCCCCGGCGTGCCGGCGGCGATGCTCGCCAACGTGTTCGAGCCATTCTTCAAGGGCGACCATGCGCGCACCCAGCATGGCGGCGGCGGCTTCGGCCTCGGCCTGTCGATCGTGCGCGAGATCGCCGAAGGTCACGGCGGCGGCGTCGAGATCGAGAACCGCCGTCCGCGTGGGCTGACGGCGCGGCTGCGACTGCCGTGGGCGCCGACGCTGGAGGCGGCGTAGCGGCCGCAGGCCGGCTCGCCTATAGGACACCCATGAGCCAACCCGAATTCCTCGATTTCTCCGCCGTCGCGCCGATCGCCAAGACGCCGTGGCCGGGGCCGCGCCGCGACTACGTGTCGCCGGGCTTCAGCAATCCCGGCCTGCTGCGCGTCTTCCCCGACCTCGCCGAGGGCGATGTCACAGATTTGCAATGGCCGTATCTGCGCAAGAACGCGCCGCATATCTGGCGCCGCGATCTGCGCGGCGTGCGCAACCCCTATATCGGCGTGCTGTCGCTCGACGAGGCGACGCTGCTCTACAACAACGCTTTGCCGTTCAGCGGCAAGCGCGGACTGGAGATCGGTTGCCATTACGGCTGGTCGAGCGCGCATCTGGTCGCCGCCGGGCTCGACCTCGACGTGATCGACCCGGCGCTCGGCCAGCCCGACCAGATGCGCGACGTGCGGCAATCGTTGGCGCGCGTCGGGCCGGCGCGGCTGTGGGCGGGGTATTCGCCGAGCGTCACGCCCGCGGTGCGGGCGTTTCGGCCGGCGTCGTGGAGCTTCGCCTTCATCGACGGCTGGCACGAGGGCGACGGCCCGCGCGATGACGCTTTGGCCGCGATCGGCGGCATGGCGGACGACGCGCTGGTGATGTTCCACGACCTCGTCTCGCCGCATGTGGCGGCGGGGCTGGCGGTGTTTGCGCAGGCGGGGTGGAAGGTCGGGCTCTACAACACGATGCAGGTGATGGGCGCGGCGTGGCGAGGAACGGCTACGCCGGTGGCGCATATAGCGGATAGGGATATGCCGGAGCCGGTGGGGGCGTTTTTGCAAGGGGTGGAGGTGCTGTCGCGCCAGAGTAGTATCCGAACAGATTGAACCAGCGGACCCGTCATTGCGAGCGCAGCGAAGCCATCCATCTCGCCGAGATCGCAGATTAGTCGGAGGGCGCGGCCCGGCGAAGGCATAGATTGCTTCGCTGCGCTCGCAATGACGGCGGCTCGTCTTGATCGGTAATTGCTCTAGCGCAACCGCGCCTTTTGCTCACCCCCAAGGTGAGCGACTGGCGATTACGGGCGCCCGCAGAAAATCGCAAACTATTTTCACCGTCGCTGTCGGGTTTTCCTCCATGATCCAATGACCAGAGTTAGGAACGACGGCCTCCTGCACATTAGGGGCGGCAGCACGCATCACGGTGGCCATCATCGGCCCGAACGACTTTTCACCGCCGATCGCGAGCACCGGCATGGCCAACTTGCCGTCAGCGAGGAAGGCTTGGTTATCAATGGCGTCCTGATCGAAGGCGGCAAATTGCGCGAAACCGGAATGCATGGCGCCGGGCAACGCATAAAGCCGCGCGTAATGCTCCCGCGATGCTTCGGTAAATTTAGCTGGGTCGGCCGAGAATTCATTCCAGAAGCGATCAAGATAGATGCGCTCGCGTCCGGCGACCAGCCGCTCCATGTCAGGTCCGCCGAAGCGGAAATGCCAGAGCAACGGGTTTTTCAACACCTCTTCCCACGGCCCCACTCCCGGCACAGGCGCATCGATAAGCACAAAGCGACGTAGGCGCTGCGGATGCATCGCCGCAAAGGCAAAACCAACCATATTGCCGATATCGTGAGTGACCAAATCGGCGCTGGCGATCTCGAGCGCATCGAGCACGCCCGAAATATCGCCGGCTTGCGTCTTCTTATCGAATCCTCCCGCCGGCTTCGAGGAAAGGCCGAGACCACGCAGATCCGGCACTATGACGAAATGGTCTTGCGCGAGTTCAGCCGCCAGCGGCGCCCACATATCGCCGGTTTCGCCGTAGCCATGCAAAAGCACGACAGCGGGGCCTTGACCTCCAGAACGCAGGTGAATCGTAACGCCGTTGGTCGATATTTCGCTGGTGACGAAACTCGACGGAAACGGCGGAACGCTTTGGTCGATAGCAGGATTGCTCAAGGCGAAAACCATCGGTGACGGCAGGCTCGCGACACAATATGTTGGCGCTTGATTTCGATCCACAAAAAAAAATAGCAATTGCTCGGGGCATAGCCGCGAAAGGCGACGCGGGGATTCGCACGCTCGCCAAGCTCCCGATCCCGCTCCGTCCTCATGTCTTCGTGAGCGTCAACCTAATCGTCTGATACGAATGCGGCGGCAACTTTACTTGCAGCGCGCCGTCGGCGACGGTTGCGCCTGAACCCGGCTTCGGCGCCACATTGTCAGGCTGAGCTAGCGTGTTGACGGCTTCGGCCTCGCCCCGGTCTTCGGCGATCTCGACGGCAAAGCGCAGATCGAGGCGCTGCGATGGGAACCCGCGATCTCCGGCTATGTGATTACCGAACTCAACGACGTGCAATGGGAAGCCAATGGACTGATGGACGCGCACAACCATCCGCGCCGCTTCGCCAAACGCCTCGCCGGCTTGCAGACGCCTTGGCTGGTCATCGCGCGAACGAACGAAGGCGCCGCGGAAATCCTTGGCCGCATGCGTTGGCCGAATATCGCGGAGACGCCGGCCGACGCCCGGACCTTGTTTGCGACGCGGTTGACGACGCCCGCGCGTGAACACCTCCTCTTTGGGCGCCATGTGTTGGTCGCCGCCAATACAACCGATGCGCTCGTCTATCCCGAGCGCCGCCTGCCGGCCTCGGATCGCCATAATTTCCCGAAAATGGGGATCCGCAAGCGCGACGGCACGCCATGGGACGGGCGCTGGATGGGCGCGTTCGCATGGCGGCGCACCGACGGACCGTGGGCGGCGCTTCCGGGTGGGGCGATGCTCGACGAACAACCTTACGGGAAGGTGCGGGCGTGAGGTCCGGAAGCAAAGATAAATCAGATACTTAGTTTTGCGATGGTGGGGGAGGTAGGACTCGAACCTACGAAGGCTAAGCCAGCGGATTTACAGTCCGCCCCCTTTGCCGCTCGGGACACTCCCCCGCTTCGTCCTTGAAGGACGAAAACGCCTCGGGAAGCCCGAGGCGCGGGAGGCTTATCTTTCGCCATCCACGGATCTGTCAACAGGAAAATCTCCGACCGCGGGTTTCGATGGCCGCGCCCCGCGCTGCGTCGAAACGAGGCCGCCACAAGCCGCGCACTCGTGCGATGCGGCGGCGCAAACGAAATCAGCGATAATCGCCGCCGCCGCTTCCCGCGTTCGAGCGGGTCGCGCTCCCAAAACCGCAAAAAAAGCCGCCCGAAGGCGGCTTTCTTTATCGGCGAGAGCCGGATTACTCGGCCGCCGGCGCGCGCGAGCGCGGGCGCGCGACCTGCTCCATCGTCGGCGCCGCGATCGGCAACGCCGGTTGCGCAGCCGATTCCTCCGCGCGCTGGGCGAGGATGAGATTGTCGCGCGTCGTGGCGACCTGGCGCAGCTTGGCGATCGCTGCGCCGGTGCCCGCCGGGATCAGCCGGCCGACGATGACGTTCTCCTTCAGGCCCTCAAGCGTGTCGACCTTGCCGTTGACCGACGCCTCCGTCAGCACGCGCGTCGTTTCCTGGAACGAAGCCGCCGAGATGAACGAGCGGGTTTGCAGCGAGGCCTTGGTGATGCCGAGCAGCACTGGCGTACCGATGGCCTCCTTCTTGCCTTCCGAACGCATGATCTCGTTGGCCTGGTCGAGATCGGTGATGTCCACCTGCTCGTCCTTCAGGAAGTCGGTGCCGCCGGGATCGGTGATGTCGACTTTCTGTAGCATCTGACGGACAATCACTTCAATGTGCTTGTCGTTGATGAGCACGCCCTGCAACCGGTAGACTTCCTGAATCTCGTTGACGAGATAGGCCGCCAGTTCCTCGACGCCCTTGATGGCGAGAATATCGTGCGGGGCGGGGTTGCCATCGACGATATATTCGCCCTTCTCGATGACGTCGCCGTCCTGAAGATGGATGTGCTTGGATTTCGGGATCAGATACTCGGCCGCCTCGGCGCCCTCCTCCGCGGGCTCGATGCTGACGCGCTGCTTGTTCTTGAAATCCTTACCGAAGCGGATGACGCCCGAAATCTCCGCGATGATCGCGTGATCCTTCGGGCGGCGCGCCTCGAACAACTCCGCCACGCGCGGCAGACCGCCGGTGATGTCGCGGGTCTTGGCCGAGTTGATCGAGATGCGGGTGATGACGTCGCCGGCATTCACCTGCGCGCCAGGCTCGAACGAGATGATCGACTCGACCGGCAGCATGTAGCGCGCGTCGCCGCCGCGCGCCAGCTTCGCCACCTTGCCGTCCGGTCCCTTCACCACCAGCGCCGGCTTCAGGCCGGACGTGCGCGGCGAGGAGCGCCAATCGATGACCACGCGCTTGGCGATGCCCGTCGCCTCGTCAACCTGCTCGGACATCGAGGCGCCTTCGGTCAGATCCTCGAAACCGATGACGCCGTCGACCTCGGTCATGATCGGCCGGGTGAACGGGTCCCACTCGGCCAACCGCTGGCCGCGCTTGACCTGATCGCCCTCGTCGACCTTCAGCCGCGCGCCGTATTGCACGCGATGCACCGCACGCTCCGCGCCCGTGCGGTCGTGGATGACGATGGCGACGTTGCGCGCCATCGCCATCAGATCGCCGTTGGTGTTGCGCGCCAGATTACGGTTGCGGATCGTCACCACGCCATCGAAATTCGACTCGATGAAGCTCTGATCGGCAAGCTGCGCCGCGCCGCCGATGTGGAACGTGCGCATGGTGAGCTGCGTGCCCGGCTCACCGATCGACTGCGCCGCGATGACGCCGACCGCCTCGCCCATGTTGACCGGCGTGCCGCGCGCCAGATCGCGCCCGTAGCAGGACCCGCAGACGCCGTTTTTGGCCTCGCAGGTCAGCACCGAACGGATCTTGACCTCCTGCACGCCGGCGGCGTTGATCGCCGCCATGTGCTCTTCCAGGATCATCTTGCCGGCCGGCACGATCGCCTTACCGTCGAGATCGACGATGGGTTCGGCGGCCGTGCGGCCGAGAATGCGCGAGCCGAGCGAGGCGACGACCGTGCCGGCGTCGACGATGGCGCGCATCTTGATGCCGCGCTGCGAACCGCAATCCTGCATGGTGATGATCGAGTCCTGCGCGACGTCGACGAGACGGCGCGTCAGATAGCCCGAGTTCGCCGTCTTCAAGGCAGTGTCGGCGAGGCCCTTGCGGGCGCCGTGGGTGGAGTTGAAATACTCCAGCACCGACAGGCCTTCCTTGAAGTTGGCGATGATCGGGCTCTCGATGATCTCGCCCGAGGGCTTGGCCATCAGGCCGCGCATGGCGGCGAGCTGGCGCATCTGCGTCGGCGAGCCGCGCGCGCCCGAGTGCGACATCATGTAGATCGAGTTCATCGGCTTGTCGCGGCCATGCTCGTCCTTGCGCACCGAGGAGATGCCTTGCATCATCTCCTCTGCGAGCTTGTCGGAGCACTTCGCCCAGGCGTCGACGACCTTATTGTACTTCTCGCCCTGGGTGATGAGGCCGTCGTTGTACTGCTGCTCATATTCCTTGGCGAGCGCCAGCGTGTCGGCGATGCGCTTCGGCTTGGTGTCCGGCACCACCATGTCGTCCTTGCCGAACGAGATGCCGGCCTTGAACGCCTCGCGGAAGCCGAGCGCCATGATGCGGTCGCAGAAGATGACGGATTCCTTCTGACCGCAGTTGCGGTAGACGGTGTCGATCATCGCCGAGATGTTCTTCTTGGTCATCAGGTTGTTGACGACGTCGAAGGGGATCTTGGGGTGCTTGGGCAGCAACTGGCCGAGGATCATGCGGCCAGGCGTGGTGTCGAACACCTTCGACACCCGCTTGCCGTTCTCGTCATAGGTCCAGGCGCGGCCCTTGACCTTGGCGTGCAGCGTCACCGACTTGGAGGCCAGCGCATGCTCGATCTCGCCCATTTCGGCGAGCATCATGCCCTGCCCCGGCTCGCCGTCGGACATCAGCGTCAGATAATAGAGGCCGAGCACCATGTCCTGGCTCGGCACGATGATCGGCTGGCCGTTGGCGGGGTGAAGGATGTTGTTGGTCGACATCATCAGCACGCGCGCTTCCAACTGCGCTTCCAGCGACAGCGGCACATGCACGGCCATCTGGTCGCCGTCGAAGTCGGCGTTGAAGGCCGAGCAGACGAGCGGATGCAGTTGGATCGCCTTGCCTTCGATCAGCACCGGCTCGAACGCCTGGATGCCCAGGCGATGCAGGGTCGGGGCGCGGTTGAGCAGGATCGGGTGTTCGCGGATCACCTCGTCGAGGATGTCCCAAACCTCCGGCTTCTCCTTTTCAACCAGCTTTTTCGCCTGCTTGACGGTCGCCGACAATCCCTTCGCGTCGAGGCGCGAATAGATGAAGGGCTTGAACAGCTCCAGCGCCATCTTCTTCGGCAGGCCGCACTGATGCAGCTTCAGCTCCGGACCGACGACGATGACCGAGCGGCCGGAATAATCGACGCGCTTGCCCAACAGGTTTTGGCGGAATCGGCCCTGTTTGCCCTTCAACATGTCGGCGAGCGACTTCAGCGGGCGCTTGTTGGCGCCGGTGATGACGCGGCCGCGCCGGCCGTTGTCGAACAGCGCGTCAACCGACTCCTGCAACATGCGCTTTTCGTTGCGGATGATGATGTCGGGCGCGCGCAACTCCATCAGCCGCTTCAGGCGGTTGTTGCGGTTGATGACGCGGCGGTAGAGATCGTTCAGATCCGAGGTCGCGAAGCGGCCGCCGTCGAGCGGCACCAGCGGGCGCAGGTCCGGCGGGATGACCGGCACTTCGGTCAGGATCATCCATTCCGGCTTGTTGCCGGAATGCATGAACGCCTCGATGATCTTCAGCCGCTTGGCGAGCCGCTTCGGCTTCAACTCGGACTTCGACTCCGAGATCTCGACCTTGAGGTCCTCGGCGATTTTCTGAAGGTTCATGCCCTTCAGCATTTCGCGGATCGCCTCGGCGCCGATCATCGCGGTGAAATTGTCCTGCCCGTATTCGTCCTGGGCGCGCAGGTAATCGTCCTCGGAGAGCAGTTGACGCTCCTTCATCGGCGTCAGGCCGGGGTCGAGCACGATATAGGATTCGAAATAGAGGACGCGCTCAAGGTCCTTCAGCGTCATGTCGAGCAGAAGGCCGATGCGGCTCGGCAGCGACTTGAGAAACCAGATATGCGCCACCGGAGCGGCGAGCGAGATATGGCCCATGCGCTCGCGGCGCACGCGGCTCAGCGTCACCTCGACGCCGCACTTCTCGCAGATGATGCCCTTGTACTTCATGCGCTTGTATTTGCCGCACAAGCACTCGTAGTCCTTGATCGGCCCGAAGATGCGCGCGCAGAACAGGCCGTCGCGCTCGGGCTTGAAGGTGCGATAGTTGATCGTCTCCGGCTTCTTGATTTCGCCGAACGACCACGACAGAATCTTTTCAGGGCTCGCGATCGCGATCTGGATCTGGTCGAAAGCCAAAGGCGCCGCAGGCGGTGCGAACGGATTGACGATTTCCTGATTCATGGTTTGCTCTCCCGCGCGAAGCGGCTAGGCCGACTTCGCCCGCTGATGGGAACGGCGAGGGCTTGCCGCCCTCGCGCACTCACGCTTAAAATCACTCCGCCGCTTCGGCTGGCGGTTCGTGCGTCTCATCGGTGATCGCCTTCTTCAGCGAAGCCAGTTCGACGTTGAGGCCAAGCGAACGCATCTCCTTGACCAACACGTTGAAGCTCTCCGGGATGCCGGATTCAAACGTGTCGTCGCCGCGCACGATCGACTCATAGACCTTGGTGCGGCCGGCGACGTCGTCCGACTTCACCGTCAGCATCTCCTGCAAGGTGTAGGCGGCGCCGTAAGCCTCCAGCGCCCAGACCTCCATCTCGCCGAAGCGCTGGCCGCCGAACTGCGCCTTGCCGCCGAGCGGCTGCTGGGTGACCAGCGAATAAGGGCCGATCGAGCGGGCGTGGATCTTGTCGTCGACGAGATGGTGCAGCTTCAGCATGTAGATGTAGCCAACCGTCACCTTGCGGTCGAACGCTTCGCCGGTTCGCCCGTCATGAAGGATCACCTGCCCCGAGGCGTCGAAGCCGGCCATGGCGAGCATTTCGACGATGTCCTTCTCGCGCGCGCCGTCGAACACCGGCGTCGCGATCGGCACGCCGCGCCGCAGGTTCTGCCCGAGTTCCACCAGCGCGTCGTCGTCGAGCCCCTTGATGGTGTCGTTGTCGCCGTAGATCTGATTGAGCTTCTGCTTCAGCGGGGCGATCTCCTGCGCACGCATATAGGCGTCGACGGCATCGCCGACCTGCTTGCCGAGACCCGCGCAGGCCCAGCCGAGGTGGGTTTCGAGGATCTGCCCGACGTTCATGCGGCTCGGCACGCCGAGCGGGTTCAAGACGATGTCGACCGGCGTGCCGTCGGCCAGGAACGGCATGTCCTCGCTTGGCACGATGCGCGACACCACGCCCTTGTTGCCGTGGCGGCCCGCCATCTTGTCGCCGGGCTGGATCTTGCGCTTGGTGGCGACGAAGACCTTGACCATCTTCATCACGCCCGGCGGCAGTTCGTCGCCGCGCTGAAGCTTCTCGACCTTGTCGAGGAAGCGGCTTTCCAAGCTCTTCTTCGATTCGTCGTACTGCTTCCGCATCGCTTCGATTTCGGTCATCGTCGCATCGCTTTCGAGCGCGAACGTCCACCATTGCGAGCGCGGGAACTCGGTGAACATCTCCCTCGTCAGGATCTGATCCTTCTTGAAGCCCTTCGGCCCCGAGAGCGCCCGTTTGTCGATGAGAATGTCGGCCAGACGCGCATAGACGTTGCGGTCGAGGATCGCCTGCTCGTCGTCGCGGTCCTTGGCCAGCCGCTCGATCTCCTCGCGCTCGATCGCCTGCGCGCGCTCGTCCTTCTCGACGCCGTGGCGGTTGAACACGCGCACCTCGACCACCGTGCCCTGCACGCCCGGCGGCACGCGCAAGCTGGTGTCGCGCACGTCCGAGGCCTTCTCGCCGAAGATGGCGCGCAACAGCTTCTCTTCCGGCGTCATCGGGCTCTCGCCCTTCGGCGTGATCTTGCCGACCAGAATGTCGCCAGCGACCACGTCGGCGCCAATGTAGACAATGCCGGCTTCATCGAGGTTCTTCAGCGCTTCTTCCGAGACATTGGGAATGTCGCGCGTGATCTCCTCCGGCCCGAGCTTGGTGTCGCGGGCCATCGCCTCGAACTCCTCGATATGGATCGAGGTGAAGACGTCGTCCTTGACGATCTTCTCGTTGAGCAGGATCGAATCCTCGAAGTTGTAGCCGTTCCAGGGCATGAACGCGACCAGCACGTTGCGGCCAAGCGCGAGATCGCCGAGATCGGTCGAGGGTCCGTCAGCGATGATGTCGCCCTTCTCGACGCGATCGCCGACGCGCACCAGCGGCTTCTGGTTGATGCAGGTCGACTGGTTGGAGCGCTGGAACTTCATCAGCCGATAGATGTCGACCGCCGGCTTGGTCGGGTCGGTCTCGCCCGTGGCGCGCACGACGATGCGGGTCGCGTCGACCTGGTCGATGACGCCGGCGCGGCGCGCCGAAATCGCGGCGCCGGAATCGCGCGCCACCACCGCTTCCATGCCGGTGCCGACCAGCGGCGCATCGGAGCGCAACAGCGGCACCGCCTGGCGCTGCATGTTGGAGCCCATCAGCGCGCGGTTGGCGTCGTCGTTCTCCAGGAACGGGATCAGCGCCGCGGCGACCGAGACCAGTTGCTTGGGCGACACGTCCATGTAGTCGACGCGATCGGCCGCCAGCGACACCACGTCGCCAGCCTGACGGCAGACGATGAGGTCGCCTTTGATGTGACCCTCAGCGTCAAGCGGCGTGTCGGCCTGAGCGACGGCGTATTTCTGCTCCTCCATCGCGGACAGATATTGCACGTCCTCCGTCACCTTGCCGTCTTTGACCTTGCGATAAGGCGACTCGATGAAGCCGTATTTGTAGACGCGGGCGAAAGTCGCCAGCGAGTTGATGAGGCCGATGTTCGGCCCTTCCGGCGTCTCGATCGGGCAGATGCGGCCATAGTGCGTCGGATGCACGTCGCGCACCTCGAAGCCGGCGCGCTCGCGCGTCAGGCCGCCCGGCCCGAGCGCCGAGAGGCGGCGCTTGTGGGTGATCTCGGAGAGCGGGTTGGTCTGGTCCATGAACTGCGAGAGCTGCGAAGAGCCGAAGAACTCGCGCACCGCCGCCGCCGCCGGCTTGGCGTTAATCAGATCCTGCGGCATGATCGTATCGATCTCGACCGAAGACATGCGCTCCTTGATCGCGCGCTCCATGCGTAGCAGGCCGACGCGATACTGGTTCTCCATCAGTTCGCCGACCGAGCGCACGCGCCGGTTGCCGAGATGGTCGATGTCGTCGATTTCGCCACGCCCGTCGCGCAGATCAACCAGCGCCTTGACCACGGCGAGGATGTCCTCCTTGCGCAGCGTGCGCTGGGTGTCGGGCGCATCGAGGTCGAGGCGCATGTTCATCTTGACGCGGCCGACGGCGGATAGGTCGTAGCGCTCGCCGTCGAAGAACAGCGACTGGAACATCGCCTCGGCGGATTCGATGGTCGGCGGCTCGCCGGGACGCATGACGCGATAAATGTCGAACAGCGCATCCTCGCGCGAGGAGTTCTTGTCGACCTTCAGCGTGTTGCGGATGTAGGGGCCGACGTTGACGTGGTCGATCTCCAGGATCGGCAGTTCCTCGAAGCCCTTCTCCAGCAGCAGAGGCAACAGCTTTTCGGTGATCTCGTCGCCGGCCTCGGCGAAGATCTCGCCCGTCTGCGGGTTGTAGAGATCCTCGGCGAGATACTGGCCGTTGAGGTCCGCGTCGGAAGCGCGGAACGCCTTCAGGCCCTTATCGGCGAGTTGTTTGGCGGAGCGCAGGGTCAACTTGCGGCCGGCTTCGATCGCCACTTCGCCGGTGTCGGCGTCGATGAGATCGTTGACGATCTTGACGCCCTTCATGCGCTCCGGATCGAAAGGCGCGCGCCAGGCGTCCTTGTGGCGGGTATACAGCGCCTTCTTGTAGAAAATCGACAGGATTTCCTCGCCGTCGAGGCCGAGCGCGAACAGCAGCGACGTCACCGGAATCTTGCGGCGGCGGTCGATGCGCGCATGCACGACGTCCTTGGCGTCGAACTCGATGTCGAGCCAGGAGCCGCGATAGGGGATGATGCGGGCGGCAAACAGCAGCTTGCCCGAGGAATGGCTCTTGCCCTTGTCGTGGTCGAAGAACACGCCGGGCGAGCGGTGCATCTGCGAGACGATGACGCGCTCGGTGCCGTTGACGATGAACGTGCCGTTGGCCGTCATCAGCGGCATGTCGCCCATATAGACGTCCTGCTCCTTGATGTCCTTGACGGAGCGGGCCTGGGTCTCGGGATCGACATCGAACACGATGAGGCGCAGCGTCACCTTGAGCGGCGCGGCGAAGGTCATGCCGCGCTGGCGGCACTCGTCGACGTCGTACTTCGGCGCCTCGTACTCGTATTTGACGAATTCGAGCTGGGCGGTCTGCGCGAAGTCCGAAATCGGGAACACCGACTTGAAAACGGACTGCAAGCCCTCGGTCGGACGGCCGCCCTTCGGCGCCTCCATGATGAGGAATTGATCGTAGCTCGCCTTCTGCACCTCAATGAGATTCGGCATCTCGCCGACCTCCTTGACGTGACCGAAGACCTTGCGAACACGCTTGCGGCCGGTGAATGTTTGCGCCATGTCGCTCCTCATCGTCTTCGCCGGCGGGCCGTTTGGGCCTCTGACCGGCGATCAGCCCCCGCCGAGGGGTGGCGCCTTTGCGGCCGGCGCCGTGACCGTAGGAATGATCCCCGACTTCGGGGACGACCTCGAACTTAGTTACGCGGCCAAACGCTCTGCGTTTCGCCTATCCGCATCTCGACCAAAAGACGACCAAACGGCCCTGGGCGCGAGCCCGGGCCGTCGGTGGCGCTTAAAGGCTCTCGGGGAGGAGAGCCGCACGCGCTTACTTAAGCTCAGCCTTGGCGCCGGCCTTCTCCAATTGGGCCTTGATCTTCTCGGCCTCTTCCTTGGTGACGCCTTCTTTGACGGCCTTCGGCGCGCCTTCGACGAGATCCTTGGCCTCCTTCAGGCCGAGCGCGGTGATGGCGCGCACTTCCTTGATGACCTCGATCTTCTTGTCGCCGACCGCGGTGAGCATGACGGTGAACTCGGTCTGCTCCTCGACCGGGGCCGCCGCCGCGCCGGCCGCCGGGGCCGCCGCCACGGCAACCGCCGCCGCCGCGGAAACGCCCCACTTCTCTTCGAGCATCTTGGCGAGTTCCGCCGCTTCGAGGATCGTCAGGCTCGACAGATCCTCTACGATCTTTTCTAGATTAGCCATGTCTGAGTGTTCCTATATGGTTCGAACTTTGGGATTGTGAAGAGCCCGAGGCTCAGGCTGCATCTTTCGAGGCGTAGGCCGAGATGACGCGCGCGACCTTGGCGGCCGGCGCGTTGACGAGCTGGGCGAGCTTGGTCGCGGGGGCGGCGATCAGCCCCACGAGCTTGGCGCGCATTTCGTCGAGCGACGGCATGGTCGCCAGCGCCTTCACCCCATTGGGGTCAAGCGCCGTCGTGCCCATGGCGCCGCCAAGGACCACGAATTTCTCGTGATCCTTTGCAAACGCCACGGCGGCCTTGGCCGCCGCCACCGGATCGCTTGAATAAGCGATCAGGGTCGGCCCCTTGAGCAAGGGTCCGATCGAGGCGACGTCCGTTCCTTTCAGTGCAATCTGGGCGAGCCGGTTCTTGGCGACTTGAACGCTGGCGCCAGCCTGCTTCATCTGCTTGCGCAGACGCTGCATCTGGGCGACCGTCAAGCCGGAGTATTGCGCCACCACCACCACCGACATCTTCGAAAAGATGTCGTGGAGGGAGACGACAGCCTCCTTCTTTTCCGCTCTATCCACGTTGCTGTCTCCGGTTGGCGAGGAAACCCCGCCTCCTGCGTCATGCCGCGCCAGCCGGCGGTGAAGCCGACGCGCGCGACGTTTTGCGCCTGTCCCCGGAGTGGGCGCAAAGCCCGACGCCGGACAGAAGGTTCGAACCTTTTCGGCTCCGCGAGCGTCGCCCGAGGAGCAAAATCTGGTTTTCCCCGTCTATGCAGGCTCCCGCGATTCGGTTAGAATCGACTAGGTTTTAAGTCGCTTCGGGGCGAACCCGTCAGCGACGCCGGCAGTCTCGGACAGGACATGGCCGGATTGGACACGGGGTCGCCCCCGGGTCCTCCGGCCTATCCACCACTCTTCACGCGCGACCATCGTTCCGTGACGCTCGTCTGCAAAGGTGGAAGCCATGAAAGATCATAGGGGCCCCATGCGCCGCTAGCCCCGCGTCAAGCCCCTTAACGCCTTGCGCGCCGCCGGGCAAGAGGGCGACCGCATTTTTCCGTCGATTCCCCATAGGCCCTTACGAGCCCGAAAGCGAACGACCCGCCCCGGCCGAGCCTGCAAAACTTAACCACCCCGCCCAAGCTTGAGGCGCCTGCGTCGAGTCATGGAAATGTATTATTGTTTGCGTCGGCGGGCGCTGGTATGAGCGCCGCGCTTGGCCGGCGACGGCGCGCAAGCGGATGGCGGCGGGGTGTTCCGGAATGCAGGACAAGATGAAGATCCTGGCGGGCAACTCCAACCCGCAGATTGCCGAAGCCATCGCCGCCTATCTCGGAGAGCCGCTCACCCGCTGCCATGTGCGGCGCTTCGCCGACATGGAGGTGTTCGTCGAAATTCTGGAGAACGTGCGCGGCCGCGACACTTTCATCGTGCAGTCGACGTCGTTTCCGACCAACGACAATCTGATGGAACTGCTGATCGTCATCGACGCGCTGCGGCGCGCCTCGGCGAGCCGCATCACCGCGGTCATCCCCTATTTCGGCTACGCCCGGCAGGACCGCAAGGCCGGCTCGCGCTCGCCGATTTCCGCCAAGCTGGTCGCCAATCTCATCAGCCGCGCCGGCGCCGACCGGGTGCTGACGGTCGATCTTCACGCCGGCCAGATCCAGGGCTTTTTCGACATCCCGACCGACAATCTGTTCGCCGCGCCGACGATGGTGCGCGACATCAGGGACCGCGGCATCGCCCGCAACGCCATGGTGGTGTCGCCCGACGTCGGCGGCGTGGTGCGCGCCCGCGCGCTCGCCAAGCGCCTCGATGCGCCGCTCGCCATTGTCGACAAGCGCCGCGAGCGGGCGGGCGAATCGGAAGTGATGAACATCATCGGCGACGTCAAGGGCCGCAATTGCGTGCTGCTCGACGACATCGTCGATTCCGGCGGCACGCTCTGCAATGCCGCCGACGCGCTGCTCGCCGCCGGCGCCGAGAGCGTGTCGGCCTATATCACGCACGGCGTCTTGTCTGGCGGCGCGGTGGCGCGCATCGCCTCGTCGAGCCTCAAGGAACTCGTGCTCACCGACACGATTGCGCCGACCGAGGCGGTGCGGCACGCCCACAACATCCGCGTCATCACCATCGCGCCGCTGATCGGCGAGGCGATCGCCCGCATCTACAAGGAAGAAAGCGTCTCCAGCCTGTTCGACTGAGCTAGCGGTCCAAATCCGACGCTTGGCGCCCAACCATACGTCGCCCGCACGGCCGGCGCCATCCACTACCCTCGTCCTGAGGCCCCGAAGGGACCTCGAAGGACACTCCAGAATCTACATCCTTATTTGCGCCGATGGCCACTACTACACGGGGAATACGCGTAAGTCGGTGGAGGAATCGACGAAGCCATTGCCGCCGAGCGTCGGATCAAGGGATGGTCGCGGGCCAAGAAGGCGGCTTACATCAGGGCGACTATGAGCGGTTGTCGAAACTGGCCAAACGGCGTGGTGGCGGCCCCTGATTGCGGAAGCGGTCGAACAACCGAGGGCGGTGGGTGGCGGAAAGGATGGGTCCGCCAGCCGTCCACCAGCGACTTTGCCGAATCGGCTTTCGCGAATCCCTACTCGCCCTGCCCCTTCGCCCGCTCGGCGTTGAGCGCCAGCAGGCGCTGCAAGGCGTCCTCTGTCGCGATGTCTTCGGGCCAGCCGTAAGCGGCGGCGACGGCGCGGTCGAGCGCCTCGTGCGCGTCGGCCAGCCAGCGCGGGCGCTCGTTGTAGAGGTTGGTCAGCTTGCGGCTTTTCAGCTTCCGCGCCGCCTCGGCGTTTTTCGGCACGATACGGTCGGGATAGCGGCGCGGCGGCTCACCGGGGGCGGCGGTGGGAACCACCTCGGGGACGATGTCGACGAGATCGGGCGGGTTGAGCCAGTTGCGGCGCAAGGCGTCGAGCCGCTTGGCGGCGGCGGCGATTCTCTGCGCGCGCGGGTCGTCGGCGTAGGACGCGGCCGGCAGGTTGGGCGTCAGGCCGGCGGGAAAGGGGAAGGTTTCGAAGGTGGTGGTGGGCGTGTACCGGGGGTCGTTGCCGACACCGAGCCACGTGCCGAGACGCAGCGACCACGCCTCGTGAAAACGGGAGTGCAGGACGCCGAAGGTGGTGTCGTCGTCGCGGGCGATAGCATCCAAGAGGTTAGCAATCAAGCAGTCCGGTTCCAGCCAAACGAATAGGCGATGCTTCGCCACTACGGGCGTCGCAATGAAACGCTGCAATCGTCGAAGGTGACGCCGTAGCGGTGGCCGATCGCGCTCGAAAGTCCACCACCTTTCCCGCGTCCGCTTGGCGCGGTCTTTCAGACGTATCGGGCGGACCTTTTCAAAGGCATGTTCATAAGGCGCTTCGTAGAGTTTGGCCTCGTCCTCAGTGCAGCCATTGAAGTCGATTACCCAGGTATCGGAGCCATTCCTAACCAAATCCATCGCGTTGAGCCACGGTCGAATGACATCGGAATTCGAACGCCCATTTACGTTCAGTGGCTCGGCCAGCCAGCTTCTCGCGACCTGACCTGAGACGTCGAATGGACCATATTTCTTAAATCCCTCAATGCAAATCCCTTCGTTGCCCCGCAGTCGTCTTGCTGCCGTTACATCTAGCGAAGATGTCAGGTCAGCGAAAATTCCCTTCGCTGCCGAACCGTCCAGCCGCACCTCGTCGTCACCGTCCTTCGCGAACATGACCAGCGACACCCGCACCGCCGCGCCATCGACCGTCCAAGACTCATCACTCCAAGCCTCGAAGATCGCGCCTTTCTCGGCCATCGGCTCCAGCACGCGCCTATTTGCGCCGCCGCGGATAGAATTCGTCGCCACCAGCCCGCAGCGCAGCGCGCGGCCCGCCTCCAGCGCCCGCCACGCCTTGGAAAACCAGTAGCAAACGAGATCGGCTTCTGCCGGGACCTTGCCCGCGAAGGCCGAAAACAGCGTTTCGACATAAGCGTCGCCGAGCCCGCGCCGCAACAGCTTGCCACCCAAAAACGGCGGGTTGCCGATGATAAAATCCGCCTCCGGCCATTCCGCCTCCGTTCCGTCAGCCGTCAGCAGCGCGTCGCGGCATTCGATGCTGTCGAGGTTGCGCAGGATCGGGCGCGGGTGGTTGAGCACCGCGTTTCTCACCCGCCATTGAATGTCGCCGATCCAGATCGTGGTGCGCGCGAGTTCGGCGGCGAGCGGGTTGATCTCGACGCCGCGCAGGATTTCAGGGCCGACGCGCGGCGCGACATAGGGCAGGCCGAGGGCGGCGCAATCCTGAATCGCGCGATTCTCGATGTCCTTCACCGTCTGCAACGCCAGATAGAGGAAATTGCCGGAGCCGCAGGCGGGGTCGAGGATGCGCAAGCCGCAGAGGCGGTCGATGAAGCCGTCGCGCGCGGCGATCGCCTTGGCCTGCGCCGTCTCGCCGGCGCGTTCGCGCTTGCCCGGGGCGGCGGCGCGAGCCGCGAATTCGGCCTCGATCCCGGCCTTGATCGCCTCCCATTCCTGCATGAGCGGGCGGGCGACGACGGGATCGACGATCAACTTGATCTTGTCGGGATCGGTGTAATGGGCGCCGATCTGCGCGCGCTTGTCGGGATCGAGAAAACGCTCGAACAAAGTGCCGAAGATCGTCGGGTCGATCAGGCTCCAGTCGAGGCTGTGCGCGCTGAACAGACGCTGGATCTCGGCGAACTCCAGCGCCAGCGCCGGGCGCTTGTCGAACAGGCCGCCGTTGAAGGCGCGCACCTCGTCGAAGGCGATGAAACCGCCTTCCGCCATGCTGTCGAACAATTGCTGGAAGAAACCGGCGCTGCGGCGCGGGGCGGAGTCGCAGGCGACGATCACCTTGCGCCACATGCCTTCGGGCAACAGGCCGACGCTGTCGGCGAAGAAACAGAACACCAGTTGGTTGACGAAATGCGCCACCGCCTGCTTGTCCGGGTTGCGCTCTTGCAGCGCATCGGAGATGCGCTGGAAATTGTCGGCGGCGAGCTTGGTCAGCGCCTTGCGGTCGCGGCCGGATTTCAGCTTCTCCGGCTCGAAGAAAACCCGGCGCAGGATCTCGAACTTGTCAGGGTCGGTTAGCTGCTCAAGCTCGAATTCGTAGACGGCGGGAACCTCGTTGGTCCAGCGCGTCTCGATGCGGAAGATGTGGGTGTCGCAGGCGACATGCAGCGGCGGGTTTTCCAGCGCCGCCGCGTAGCGCGTCAATTGCTCCAGCGCCTTGCCGAGGTCGCGCTTCTTCTTCTTGTATTCCCAGGCGAAAAAGCCGCGCTTCCAGACATCGGCGAAGCCGTCGCCGCCGCCCGTCTTGGAGACGCCCTTCTCGAACGTGAAACGTTCGCCGACGGGATCGTCCTCGGCCGGGGTCGGATGTCCGAATAAGCGGCAAAGGTCGAGGAAATGCTCCTGCGCCGTCGCGCGCTCGGTGAGCGCGACAGGCTTCCACTTACGGATAAAATCGTATGCGGTGAATTCCGTCACTCAGGTCGGTTAGCACGATTCGGGCGTGGCGCGCCCGGCCCCGTGCCTAAAACCTTGACGTTCTGAAAATCAGAATTATAATATCTGGGGCTGCGATGCAAGCGGCCTGTCCTCCTCGCACGGGCGTTTTCTCGCGGAGTGTCAGAATTTGGCGCCCAAGCGCCTGAAAACAAAAGATGCGGACCTGTCCCACGCCGCCGCCGGCGCGCCCCTCGGCGAGAAGGTCGTGGCCGGGCGGCTCGCGCTGCCGTCGCGCGCTGCCTCCAGCAGCGCATCGACATAACCGTCAGGGCATTGCAGCGCGAACAGGGCGTGGCGGAAATGGAAATCGGAATGAAGCTGGCGCATCGTCGCCTCCTGCCTTCGCCTGAAACTTACGGTCTGCGCGCATTGCCTCGGCGCGCCCAAACTCGTAAGCCTTGCCGCGGTTAGCCGCCTCGGAGGGCGCATGGATTTCGATCTCGGCGAGCATATCCGCACCATCCCGGACTATCCCAAGTCTGGCATCCAGTTCCGCGACATCACCACGCTGCTCGGCGACGCCCGCGCCTTCCGCCGCACCATCGACGAATTGGTGCAGCCCTATGCGGGGGCGAAGATCGACAAGATCGCCGGCATGGAAGCGCGCGGCTTTATTCTGGGCGGGGCGGTGGCGCATCAACTCTCCGCCGGCTTCGTGCCGATCCGCAAGAAGGGCAAGCTGCCGCACGCCACGCTCTCCGTCGCCTACAGCCTCGAATACGGCATCGACGAGATGGAGATGCACAGCGACGCATTGGTCGCCGGCGAGCGGGTGCTGCTGGTCGACGATCTCATCGCCACCGGCGGCACGGCGGAGGGGGCGGTGAAGCTGCTGCGCAGCGCCGGCGCCGATGTCGTGGCGGCGGTTTTCGTCATCGACCTGCCGGACCTCGGCGGCGCCGCCAAGCTGAAGGCGCTCGACGTCCCGGTGCGCACGCTCATCGCCTTCGGGGGGCACTGAGCCCAACGGGAACGCATCGCCCGACCGCGCGTATGGTCCTGAGCGTGTCGCGACCGCGCAAGACCTAAAGCGGAGGTGGGACGATGAGTCTAATTCACAAGAGCGTTGCGGTGACCATCATCGGCGCGAGCGCGCTGGCGTTCGCCGGCGGCGCTTCGGCGCGCATCATCTGCAACGCGGATGGCGACTGCTGGCATTCGCACGACACGATTGTATTGGCGCCGGGCCTGCACCTGACAGAGCATCCCGACAACTGGCGTTGGGGCAGCGACCACCACTACCGCTGGCGTGAGCACTCCGGCCACGGCTATTGGGACCACGGCGCCTGGCGCAAGATGTAGTCGGCGCATTCGATCAGGCCCGCGCGCCCGGCGCGCGGGCTTTTTCGCGCGGTCGCGATTGAATTCGGCGCGGCCTCGCGTAACATCGGCGCGCAGTGGAGGGAACGCCGAATGACGCGCGCCGTGAAGACAACGCCGTTCAGCGATCAGAAGCCGGGAACGTCCGGCCTGCGCAAGAAAGTGAAGGTGTTCCAGCAGCCGGGCTATACGGAGAATTTCGTCCAGTCGGTGTTCGATTCGCTCGAAGGCTTCGCCGGGCAGACCCTCGTCATCGGCGGCGACGGGCGCTTCTACAACGCCGAGGCGATCCAGATCGCCATTCGCATCGCCGCCGCCAACGGCTTCGGCCGCATCGTCGTCGGCCAGCATGGCTGGCTATCGACGCCCGCCGTCTCGGCTCTGATCCGGGCGTTGGGCGCCTTCGGCGGCGTCATCCTGTCGGCGAGCCACAATCCCGGCGGCCCCGACGGCGATTTCGGCATCAAATACAACATCGGCGCCGGCGGGCCGGCGCCGGAGAAAATCACCGACGCGATCTTCGCCCGCACGAAGACGATCACCGAATACAAGACGCTCGACGCTGCCGACGTCGATCTCGCCCGCCTCGGCGAGACCAGGGTCGGCGGCGCCACGGTGGAGATCGTCGATCCCGTCGAGACCTACGCTGAGCTGATGCGCACGCTGTTCGACTTCGAGGCGATCCGCGCCTTGTTCGCCAGCGGCTTCCGCATGAAATTCGACGCCATGCACGCCATCACCGGGCCCTATGCCAAGGCGATCTTCGAGGACGAACTCGGCGCCGGCGCGGGCGTCGTCATCAACGGGACGCCGCTGCCGGATTTCGGCGGCCATCACCCGGACCCCAACCTCACCTACGCGCGCGAACTCTACGACCTGATGATGGCGCCGGACGGCCCGGACTTCGGCGCGGCCAGCGACGGCGACGGCGATCGCAACCTCATCATCGGCCGCGGCCAGTTCATCACCCCCTCCGATTCGCTGGCCATGCTGGCCGCCAACGCCACGCTGACGCCGGGATACGCCGCCGGCCTCAAGGGCGTCGCGCGCTCGATGCCGACCAGCGCCGCCGCCGACCGCGTGGCGCAGAAACTCGGCATTCCCGCCTACGAAACGCCGACGGGGTGGAAGTTCTTCGGCAACCTGCTCGACGCCGACATGGCGACGTTGTGCGGCGAGGAGAGCTTCGGCACCGGCTCCAACCACATCCGCGAGAAGGACGGGGTGTGGGCGGTGCTGATGTGGCTCAACATTCTCGCCAAGCGAAAGATCTCAGTCGCAGATCTCGCGCGCCAGCATTGGCTCACCTACGGGCGCAATTATTACACCCGCCACGATTACGACGAGGTCAACCTGGCCGCCGGCGAGGCGCTGATGGACGCGCTACGGGCGCGGCTCGCCGCCCTGCCCGGCCAATGGCTCGGCGGCCACAAGGTGCGGGCGGCGGACGATTTCGCCTATCACGATCCCGTGGACGGCTCCGACGCCAAAGCCCAAGGCGTGCGCATCCTGTTCGAGGGCGGCTCGCGCATCGTCTACCGGCTCTCCGGCACCGGCACGGTCGGCGCGACGATCCGCATCTATATCGAGACATACGAGCCGCCGACCGGCGATCTTGGGCAGGACGCGCAGGCCGCGCTCGCCGATCTCATCGCCTTGTCGCGCGAGGTCTCAGCGATCGAAAAGCGCACCGGCCGCACGGCGCCAAGCGTTATCACTTAACAAGCGTCATCACTTGAGGGGATCGCCATGAGCCTGCTTGTCGAGCGCCGAGGCGCCGCCGCCCTCATCACCTTGAACCGGCCGGAGCGGCTCAACGCCTTTACCGTCGACATGACGACAAGCCTATCGGCCGCGTTCGCCGAAGCGGAGCAGGACAAGGCGGTGCGCGTCATTGTCGTCACCGGGGCCGGGCGCGGCTTCTGCGCTGGCCAGGATCTGTCGGAGGGCGCCGTCGCGCCGGGCGCGGGCGCGCGCGTCGACGTCGGCCAGAGCATCGAGACCCGCTTCAACCCGCTGATCCGCCAGATGCGCGCCTGCCCGAAGCCGATCATCGCCGCGGTCAACGGCGTCGCTGCCGGCGCCGGGGCCAATTTGGCGCTCGCCTGCGACATCGCGCTGGCGGCGAAATCGGCGAGCTTCATCCAAAGCTTCGTCAAGATCGGCCTGTTGCCGGATTGCGGCGGCACCTGGTTTCTGCCGCATCATCTCGGCCCCGCCCGCGCGATGGCGCTGGCGATGACCGCCGAGCCGCTGCGGGCGGATAAGGCCGCCGACTGGGGCCTGATCTGGAAGACGGTCGACGATGCCGAGTTGCTGGGGCAAGCGATGGCGCTGGCCGAGCGGCTGGCGGCGCTTTCGCCCTCGGCGCTGGCGGCGATCAAGCAGGCGATCCAAACCGGCGCCTCGCGCACGTTCGACGCGGCGCTCGACCACGAGCGCGACGCGCAGCGCGAACTCGGCTACGGCGAAGACTTCGCCGAAGGAGTGGCGGCGTTCCTGGAGAAACGCGCGCCGAAGTTTGGCGGCCGCTGAGGCCGCCTAAGCCACGCGGAGCCTGACGACATTCGTCGCCTGCGGCGGCTCTGCTTCGGCGGCGAGCGTTGGCGCGATCCATCGGTAGCCGCCGCTGTTGGCGCAATAGCGCAGGCTCAGCGCAACGTCGCCGGTGCAGTCCGCCCAGAGTTGCGCCGGAAGACGACAGCGACCATTGGTCCAGCGCCAGCGGCGCGCCTCGGCCGTCTCCAGCGCGTGCAGCCCCTCGCCGAGCAGGACATCATCGAGGGCGATCTCCCTGGCGACGCCAAGCCCATCGCCGACATGCAGAGCCGCAAGGCAGACGCCGAGCCGTCGGTCGTCGCTCCCGGCGCGCCACGCCGGAATGAAGACTTCCGACATCAACCACACGTCCGTAGCGCCTTTGCCGATGCGGAATCGCACCTGATCGCCGTCGATCTCGGCGTCGACCCGCCGCCCGTCGACGCGCAGATGCATGTCCATGTCGTAACTCTTGTGCCAGCCGATCGCCTCCGCCCGGCGGCTGAGCTGACTGCGACACACCTCGACGATGTCGCCGGAATTGAAAAACGGGCGACAATAGGAAGCGGGCGAACCGATGCTGCGGTCGGGATCGACCTCGCCCTGGCCGCCGGTGAACCAGCCGCGATTGCCGCAATCCATGTAGCTTTCGGCCGGTAAACCGTTGGCGATCAGGATGTCGTGGCGGTCCAATTCGACATGCCAGTAAGTCACCTCGTCGGTCTCGATTTGCGCGACGGAGCCGCCGTTCACCAAAGCCGACGCGCCGATCAGCACTTCGCCGAGCAGGTCGACGCAGACCGCGTGTCCCGGCGAAAGGAACAGGTCGCGGCGCGGCTTGCCCGGCCCGAAGGCGTCGGCGACGATGCGCACCGGCCATATCATCCGGGGATTGGCGTGGTCGCGGCAATTCGCCTTGCGATGTCCGATCCATTCGATCGGCCGCATTTTGCCCGACGCCGTCACCGCTTTGTCCCCGATTCGCAGCTTCTCGACTGGGACTTCGCCGCGGCTCGTCAATATCCGCGCGCCCGTGCAGAAGCAGGTCGCATCCTCGGTGACCTGTGCGGCGTCTGCACTGCTCGTATTTCGTTCGACGCCATTTTGGTCGATGAAGTACTCGCCAGCGACCCCGGTCCCCGCGTTAGAAAAGTCAAAGCCGAGGAACGCGCCTGAGCCTGCGCTGTCGGAGAACTCAACCCAATACCGTGTGCCGGCGTCGAGATTGATGGTCGACGAAACCGGGAAATCCACGAAGCGGGCCGTCGCGCTAAGGCTCGAATCCGAGACGGAGCCGATCGTCCCCAGCAACGTGCCCGGACCCGATCCCCCGGTATCGGTGTAAAGATAAGCCGTGACGCTTCCCCCGTCGCCGGGGTTGGCGTCGCCTAGGTCAATCTTGACATCGGTAAGCGTTCCTGCAGCGGCGCCAAAGCTCGTGAACGAGAAGGCCGGGCTGTAGGCGCCATCCTCGAACGACGTGTCCGTGCCGGTGGCCGCTTGCGTGGAGTTGTCATAGACGAGCCGGCTCGACGCGCTGTCCACGACCACGATCTGCTTGGTGGCGCTCAAGCTGTTGCCGATTGCGTCGTCGGCGGTGAAGCTGAGAGTTCGGGTGAGCGTGGCGGGGGTAGCGGCGGTGTCGGCATAAGTCACCGCTTCAAGGGCCGCCTTGAACTGCCCCACCGTGGCGCTGTCGTCCGCCGAGCTCAGGGTGAGAACGCCGGTGCTGTTGTTGTAATTGCCGGAGATATTGCCGAAGGTCGCCGCGCTGGTGTTGATGAAGGCCAGTTGGTCCTCGCCAAACTGGAAGTTTCCGCTGATTGACACGGTGGCCGAGGCGAGGGTCGTGTTGTCGGCGTCGGTGACGTTGATCCCGCTATCGACCGCAACCGGACCTGCGCCGACGACGAATGCCGTCGCGCCGCTTGTGGTCGCCACCACCGGCACTTGATCGGCGTTGTTCAAGGTCTCGGTGACTTGCGCGATGTCCGCGCCGCCGGAATTGGAAAACGGAGCGCCGCCGTCCCAAGCGAATTCGCTGGCGACGCCGGTTCCCGAGTCATTTGTGCCGTACTCGACGAAAGCGCCGGAGTTCGAGCTGTCGGCGAGCACGACCCAATAGCGCGTGCCGGCGCTCAGATTGATGGTCGAGGAAATCGGGAAGTCGGCGAGGCTGGCGGCGGAAGTGAGGCTTGAATCCGAGAGCGTGCCGAGCGTCGCTAGCTGCGTTCCGGGGCCCGATCCTCCAGCGTCGCTGTAAAGGTAGGCCGTGACCGTCCCGCCGTCGCCGGGGGTCAAATCGCCGAGGTCGATCTTCACGTCCGACAGCGTGCCCGGGAAGCTCGAACCGGCGGTGAAGGAAAAAGCGGTGCGATTGCCGTTCTCGGCGCTCGTATCCGAGTTTGCGGCTGTTTCTCCC
>DATNDU010000074.1:0-28253 GCA_035606915.1 Roseiarcus sp.
ACGGCGATCCTGGGTGAACCCCTCGTCGGCGGCGCAACCTGCGCCGACGCCGTCGCCCCGGCGATCCTTCTCCTCCTGCGCGGCGGCGCCGAGGTTACGGCGGCGCGATGAAGGGAGGGTTGCCGCGATATTCGACTTAGCGCCCTTCTTCGTGAGTACTGCTCGTCGCCAAAAAGACGCTTGGCGACGAACGGGCGTCAAGGGGGCGTCCCGTAACGCGTGAAGTGTGTTAACTTCACGCCCGCGCGCCCCAGCGGATGGCGGCGCGCGCGGGAGGTTCGCGATGCCCTACGCCAAGATTCCTCTCAGCTTCAAAGCCATGGAGGCCGCCTACAAGGACAACCAGTCGCTGCCCTCCGACCTCGCGGCCTGGCTCGCTGCCCAAAACAAGCGCGAGGACGATTTCAACGCCAACCTGCCGCAACTCAATGAGCAGCGCGCCGCCGAGGGCAAGAAGCCGCTGCCGCCGGCGGGCCATAGCACCTCCTGCTGCATGCAGGCGAGCCTGTCGTTTAACGGGGCGGGCGCGCCGATACCGAAAGCCGGCTCGCGCGACCGCGACAACACCACGCTCGGCGGCGGCAAGAACTATATCCTCGCCGTCAACGAATTCCGCGCCTTCCTGACCTACCGCTACGGCCCGACCGATCAGATCAAGGACTTCAGCGAGATCAAGGGCATGACCGGCATCGTGATCTTCGGCGACGGCCATATCGAGCTGTTCGACGGCGACAACATCCTGCAATCGGCGGCGGGGCTGGCGGCGCACGGCCGCAACGCCGGTGCGGTGATGTCGGGCGGCTTCCTGACCAAGAACCGGCCGTGGTGGTTCTGGGAGACGACCGGCGACAAGGCGGCGACCGCCTCGGCGATGCCGGAATGGCTGGTCGGCTGGTGGACGATTTATGACGGCAATTATTACTATTACTACTTCTTCCGCGACGGTTCGGTGGTCTATATCGAGCAGAAGCCGAACCCGAAATGGATTCCGCCGAAGACGATCGGCAATCACGGCGTCGTCGTCGCCAACGCCGCCGTGCATGGCTTCAAGGTCACCTGGGGCCTGCTGAAGGGCGAAACGATCCCGACCATAGAGGATTTCACGCCGCTCGGTTGGACGAGCCAGGTCGAGATGAACGCGACCTCCAACAAGTATTCGCCAATATACGCGCGCAAGATGGCCTAGGCGGTTTGCAGGCCGGGCGGCGGCTTCAGAACGCCACCCGGTCGCCGCCCTTCAAGCTCAGAATCGCGCGCGCCTCGTCGGCCGTCGCCACCTCTAGTCCGAGTTCCTCGATCAGCCGGCGCGCCTTGGCGACCTGCTCGGCGTTGCTCTCAGCCAACCGTCCGGGGCCGATCCATAGCGAATCTTCGAGGCCGACGCGGATGTTGCCGCCGAGCGCGAGCGCCTGCGCGGCGATTGTCATCTGGTTGCGCCCGGCCCCCAGCACCGACCAGCGGTAATCGGCGCCAAACAACCGATCCGCTGTGCGGCGCATATGCATGACGTCCTCGGGATGGGCGCCGATGCCGCCGAGGATGCCGAACACGCTCTGCACGAAGAACGGCGGCTTCACCAACCCGCGGTCGACGAAATGGGCGAGCGTATAAAGATGGCCGATATCATAGCACTCGATCTCGAAGCGCGTGCCGTTGTCGGCGCAAGTGGTGAGAATCTTCTCGATGTCGGCGAACGTGTTCTTGAAAATGCGATCGCGCGAGCCTTCGAGATAGGGCCGCTCCCAATCATGTCGGAGATCGTTGAAGCGCTGGAGCATGGGATAGAGGCCGAAATTCATCGAGCCCATGTTGAGCGAGGCGACCTCCGGTTTGAACTCGGCCACCGGCCGCAACCGCTCGTCGATGGTCATCGTCGAGGCGCCGCCGGTGGTGATGTTGACGACGCAATTGGCGCGCTGCTTGATGATTTTGAGGAACGGCGCGAACAGTTCGGGGCTCTGGTCGGGGCGCCCGTCGCGGGGATCGCGGGCGTGCAGATGCACGATCGCCGCGCCCGCCTCGGCCGCACCAATCGCCGCCTGCGCAATCTCCTCGGCGCTGACCGGCAGATGCGGCGACATGCTCGGCGTGTGGATGGAGCCGGTGACGGCGCAGGTGATGACGACTTTGCGCGTGGGCATGGCGGAGCGCTCCCTTTCAACGGCTGGCCGGCGCCGCGGCCGGGGCCACGAAAGAGCGCAATTTCGCGAAAATGACAAGCGCCGCTGCATCGACGCTGCTCCAATTGACAGGCAATTCGACTTCGCTCATACGCATGACTTCCCGTGCGCGCCTGCAAACGCCTGCGCTCGTTCATGCAACCCCCTGCGCTCGCTCATGTATAAGCTTGCGTTTTTCTAACTTCCTTCGCGTCAATCAAGGACTTCGACTGCAATGGCGGATGATATTCTTAGCCATATCGAGCAACGATTGGCGCGCATCGAGGCGAGAACGCAAGTCATCGAGCAATATGCTGCGGAGACACGCCGCCTCGTCGGCCCCTGGGCGGTCAGTCTCGCCGACGGCAAATTGCTGGTCCACACGCTGCACAGCCTGCTGATGATCGTTGATTCGACCGATCTCATCATCACGCCGCAATTGGTCGTCTACCGGCAGTGGGAGCCGGAGCTTTCGCAGCTACTTTGGAACTCCTGCCGCGGCGATACAATATTCGTCGATGTCGGCGCCAATATCGGCTATTTCACGGTGCTGGCGGGATCGCGCATTCACGCCGGCGGCAACGGGCGCGTCATCGCCATCGAGCCCAACCCGGAATGCTGCTCGCTGATCGAGCGCAATCTCATCATCAACTGGTCGATGTGCCCGATCGAACTGCACAAAATCGCCGTCGGCGCGCAGAGCGGCGAAGTCTGGCTCTCCGCGCCGAACGACCGCGCCGCCAACGCGCATCTGTCGTTCGGCGAAGCGGAGACCAGCGGCGAGCGCCGGTTTCGCGTGCCGATGCAGACGCTCGATTCCATCGTGCCTGAGGGGCTGGCGGTCGACATTCTCAAAATCGACGTCGAGGGCCACGAGTTGAGCGTGTTCCACGGCGCCCACCGCGTCATTGCGCAATCTCCCAACATCAGGATCATCATGGAATGGTCGCAAAAGCAGATGGAGGAGGCGGGCATTCCGGCGGCGACGCTGCAATGCAAGCTCGAGAGCCTCGGCCTCGTGGCGCGCCGGCTGCCGGCGTCGAAAACGCTCAACAATGTCACGCTCGAAAATTCGCCGCTGATCCCGTTCGAGGAATTGTCGGGGATGGCCTACGACAATATCCTGCTGACCAGGGGAGCGTGACGCCGTCGCGCCGCAAGAGGGACAAACATGGCGCGAATCAAGGTTGCGGTGATCGGCGTCGGCAAGATCGCGCAGGACCAGCACTTGCCGGTCATCGCCGGCAACGCCGATTATGAACTCGTCGGCGTCGTCAGCCAGCGCGGCGTTCACGCCGCTGGCGCGCCGACCTTCGCCACGCCCGCCGAGCTTTACGCGGTCGCCACGGTCGACGCGGTGGCGATCTGCACGCCGCCGCATGTGCGTCACGCCCTGGCGCGCCAGGCGCTCGACGCCGGCAAGCACGTCATGCTGGAGAAACCGCCGGCAGCGACGCTGGCCGAGATGCACGACCTCACCGCCGCCGCCAAGGCGGCCGGCCGCGTCATGCTCGCCACCTGGCATTCCCGCTACAACGCAGCCGTCGATGCAGCCAAGGCGCGGCTCAAGGGCCAGCGCCTGAAGCGTCTGGCGATCGAGTGGAAAGAAGATGTGCGGCGCTGGCATCCCGGCCAGAACTGGATCTGGGACGCCGGCAATTTCGGCGTCTTCGATCCCGGCATCAACGCGCTGTCGATCCTGACCAAGATCGCCCCGACGCCGTTGTTCGTGAAATCGGCGAAGCTGCTATACCCCGAAAACCGCGACACCCCGATCGCCGCCTCGCTCGTCTTCACCTGCCCCGCCGCAGCGGCGGGCGCGCCGCTGAGCGCCGAGTTCGATTGGCGCCAGGAAGGCGAGCAGAGCTGGAACATCGACATCGAGACCGAGGACGGCGTCGCGTTGCGCCTGACCCACGGCGGCTCGCGGCTGCTGGTCAACGGCGCCGCCGCCGTAACGGCGCCGATGCAGGAATACGAAGGCATTTACGCGCATTTCGCCGAATTGCTGCGGGCCGGCGAAAGCGAGATGGATTTCAGCCCATTCCAACTCGTCGGCGACGCCTTTCTCGTCGGCTCGCGCCGCGTCGTCCCGCCGTTTCTTTGGTGACCCCGGTCGAGATTCACGGCTACGCCATCGTCTCGCGCGACGACTGCATCGCCGACGCCACCGGCCAGATGCCGCAGGCGCTGCGCAACGAGGCCGATTGGGCCTATTTCCAATCCGAGTTGGACCGCGCCGAATGGGTGGCGCTCGGCCGCCTGAGTCACGAAGCCGCGCCCAACGCACGCCGCCGGCGCCGGCTCATCGTTTCACGTTCGGCGCGGGGTTTGGAGGAGCGCGCGGACGGCTGGTGGTGGCGGCCGGAGGCGGTCGGGTTTGACGAAGTCGTCGCAACGCTGATGCCGGCCGGCGGCCGGCTGGCGACGCCCGGCGGACAGGGCGTGTTCGAACTGTTCCTCGGCCTCGGCTACACGGCTTTCCATCTTGCCCGTGCGCAGGCTGCCACGCTGGCCGGCGGGCGCGGGATCTTCGCCGGAACCGAGAGCGCCGAGGCGACGTTGCGGCGCGGCGGCCTGACGCCGGGTCCGACACGCTGGCTCGACAAGCCGGCGCGCGTGTCGCTCACGGTGTACTCGCCGGGGGACCGACGTTAAGAGTTTCGAGCAAACGCTCCAATTCCGGTGAGTGGATGTTCGGTTGGCGACGCGCGGACTTATTGCGCCGCTCAGGCGACATCGAGGGACCGCGTGGCCGCGCGGAAGACGCGAGATTAGCGCCCGAGCGTAGCGCCGGCACGGTCGATCCTGAGCAGGCGATCGACGTTAGCCGCCCCTGGCTTGCCGGCGCGTAGCGCGAAGCGGTCGAGCAGCGCGTTGACCCATAGCAATCTGACGACTGCCGGTTAATATCCGGCCGCCGCGCGGAGCGCGACCCGCCGGCCGAGACGCGGGGCTGAAGGGGGCGACGATTATGAATTCGATTTGGCTGGCGGCGCTGGTCGCCGTTGTCGTATTCGCGGCTGGGATGATCGGTCATGAAATCCAGCGTCGGATTCCCGAAAGCTGGACGACTGGCGGGCCGCGCGACGCCCTCGGGGCGGTGTCCGGATTGTTCGGCCTGCTGCTCGCCTTGGTGCTCGGCCTTCTCATCTGGACGGCTTTTGGCGTCTATTCGACGCAAAAGGCGACGATGCAGACGGTTGCTCTCAATCTCTACAAGCTCGAATCGGCGCTGAAGGAATATGGGCCGGAGACGGCGGACTTCCGCAAGCAGCTTGAAGCCGGCGTCCATCGCGCGATCGCCGACACCTGGGGCAAGCGCGAGGGCGAAGATTTCGCCGTCAACGTGTTTCGGCAAGCGCTCAGCGGCTACAAGGCGCGGGAGGCCTATCTCGACTCGCTGAAGCCGACGAGCGAGGCGCAGAAGCTGGCGCTGGCGATGGCCAAGGCCGCTTCGCCGGCTCTCAGCCAAGCACGCGCGCAAATGGCGCTCGCTCTGATCGAGCCGATTTCCTATCCTTTGCTCAGTTTGGTGGTCGGCTGGGCGACCGTGCTGTTTTTCGCTTACGGCTTGATGACCAAGCGTCATCCGATGACGCTGCTGACCTTCGCCGTGGGCGGGATCGGCATCGCCTCGGCGATATATCTGATCCTCGGTTTCAGCGATCCCTATGTCGGATTGTTCCAATTGAGCCCCGCTCCGATCGAAGCGGCGATGCGGGCGGCGGCGGATTAGACAGCGCCGAGGCGACGTTGCGGCGCGGCGGCCTGACCCCGGGTCCGGCGCGCTGGCTCGACAAGCCGGCGCGGGTGTCGCTGACGGTTTATGGGCGCGGCGGCTAGATCGCCCCGCAGTTCGAGGGCGCGCGGCGTTCCGCGATCCACGCCACGGCGGCGTCCGAGGCTTTGAAGGCGACGAAGCCGGGCAGGCCGGTCGACTGGTAGGCGACGCGGTAGGCCGTCGCGCCCTCGGGCGCACCGTAAAGCGGCTGCGCGCGCAACAGCTTGCCGGCGCCGCCCTCCGCCTGCGCGGTCTGCGGGGCCGCCGCGAGCACGGCCAAAACCGCCGCCGCCGAGCCTCGGATGACTCCGCCTAAGCGCGCCAAGCCGCGTCGAAACATGGTGCGCGCCTCAGCCACGCCCGGCGAACGGCATCTTGGTCGCCATGATCGTCATGCTGAGGATGTTGGTCGACAGCGGCAGGCTCGCCATATGGACGACGGCGGCGCCGACCTCTTTGACGTCCATCATCGGCTCCACGGCGATGCGCCCGTCGGCCTGCGGCACGCCCTGCGTCATCTTGAAGGCCATCTCGGTCAGCGCGTTGCCGATGTCGATCTGGCCGCAGGCGATGTCGAACGGGCGGCCGTCGAGCGCGATCGACTTGGTGAGGCCGGTGATGGCGTGCTTGGTCGAAGTGTAGGGGGCGCTGTTGGGGCGTGGCGTCGTCGCCGAGATTGAGCCGTTGTTGATGATGCGGCCACCCTGCGGGCGCTGTTTCTTCATCAGCCGCATCGCCCCTTGCGCGCACAGGAAAGCGCCGGTGAGATTAGCGTCGACCACCGCCTTCCACTGCTCGTAGGTCAGTTCGTCCATTGGGATCGCGGGCGCGCCGACGCCGGCGTTGTTGAACAGCAGGTCGAGGCGACCGAACCCAGCCTCCACCGCTTCGAACAGCGCCCGCACCTGCGCGGGATCGGCAATGTCGCAGGTCTTGGCCAGCGCGCGGCGGCCGTGCGTCTCGATCTCGCGCGCCACCGCCTCCAGCGGCTCGCGCCGCCGCCCGGTCACGGCGACACTCCATCCCGCCTCAGCCAGCTTCAGCGCTGAGGCCTTGCCGATGCCGACGCCGCCGCCGGTCACGAGCGCGAATTTTTCCATAAACTATCCTCCCGTTCTTGTTCCTATAGCGCCGTCGCCAGCCCGTCGCGACTGCGCCGCAACTCTGGTGCGATCCGCCACGTCGCGGCGGCAAGCACGAACAGGCCGCCGACGAACGTCGCCACGCTCGGCTGCTCGCGGAAAGCCATCCACACCCACAGCGGCCCCATCACCACGTCGAGCATGGCAATCAGCGATGCCTCCGCCGCCGGCACGGTCTTCGCGCCCTCCATGAAAAGCGCGAAAGCGATGGTGATCGTGGTGACGCCGAAGAGGAACAGGTCGACGACGTCGAACGCCGACATGCGCACGCTGCTGGCGACCATAAAGCCGAAAGCCGAGGCGACGAGCGCGGCGAGCGCGTTGACGGGCGCCACCGGCAGTTCCGGGTCGCGGCGCTGGATCACCACCAGCCCGGCGAAGCCCGCGGTCATGAACAGCGACAGCGCCTCGCCAAGGAAGCGGCCCTTGCCGATGCCGTCGGCGACCATGATGACGACGCCGATCAGCGCGAAGCCGGCGGCGAACATCGTGCGCCGCGACGGCTTCTCGCCGGCGAACGCCAAAGCGAGGCCAGCGGAAATGAACGGCAGCGTAGCGTAGATGACGAGCACGTCGGCGACCGTCGTGTACAACAGCGCCGCGACATAGCCGGAGATGGCGGTGGAGGACAGCAGCAAGATAAGCGGCGTCATCGGGCTCTTCAGCCGCCGCAAGTCGAGCCGTCCGCCACGCCACTCGAAATAGGCGACGACAAGTCCGCAAAGGCCGCCGAAGCCGGCGCGGCCGAACAGGATGGCGCCGAAATCGAGTTGCGGCACGGCGCGGGCGAACAGGCCGGCCAAGCTCCACAACACCGTGGCGATCAGTACGAGAACGACGCCGCGCCTATGCAGGCCGGTCGGGGACGTCATGGACGGTTCCTTGCGGGCGCGCGACGCCCGTGCGCCGATTCCCACATCCGCCGGCAAGGGGCAAGCCGCACGCGCGGAATTGATCGCGGCTCAGGGCGTCGGACGGCGCGCAAAAGAAAGCCAGACGCCTCCGGCGATGAGCACGCTACCCGAGACCCGGCCAAGCCACTTCTCGCGCCCGGGCCTCTGGAACCAGGCCCGCCCATAGCCGGAAGCCAGCGCATAGGCGGTGTCCGAAAGCCCCGCGATCAGGACCGTGACCACGCACATCGCCGCGAGTTGCGGCGCGGACGGCAGCTTGGGATCGACGAACTGCGGCAGAAAGGCGGTGAAGAACACAATCGTCTTCGGATTGGTGAGCGCGACCAGCAGGCCGCGCCCGAAATGGACACGCCGGCCCACTGGCGCCGGCGCCGCCGCGCTCGCCGCGCTCCGCCACGCCTTGAGGCCGAGGTAGATCAGATAGAGCGCGCCCGTCCAGCGCAGCGCGTTGAACGCGACGGCGGCGTTGGCGAGCACCCAATTGAGGCCAAGCGCGATGGCGGCCAGAAGAATAGCGTTGCCGAGCGTCGTCCCCGCCACCGTCGCCAGCGCGGCGCGCACGCCCCGCGTGGCGCCAGTCGAGATCACCAGGGTGACGATCGGCCCCGGTGTCAGGATCAGCACACTCGTTATGACAAGAAAGGCGCCGAAAAGCTGGAAATTCATCGCTCTGTCCCCTCCGCGGCGGCGCTAAATCGCCTCTTCCTCCGGCGCTTCTTTGCTTTCGTGCTTGATGAGCACCGGCGTCTGCGCCAACGCGAACACCACCGTCAGCGGCAAGAAACCGAAAGTCTTGAACGCGACCCAGGCGCTCTCGGAATAATGGCGCCACACATATTCGTTCAACACGGCAAGAAACAGGAAGAAGAACGCCCAGCGCCAGGTCAGGATGCGCCAGCCGGCCGCCGTCAGATGCAGCGCGCCGTCGAACATGATCTCCAGCATCGGCCGCCGGAACGCCAGCCCGAAGAACAGCGCGGCCGAGAACAGGCAATACAGCACGGTCGGCTTGACCTTGATAAATGTATCGTTGTGGAAAATGAGCCCCATGCCGCCGAAGACGAGAACGATCACCGCCGTCACCATCGGCATCAGCGGCAGCCGGCGCAGCTTGATGTAGGAGACGACGAGCGTCACCAGCACCGCGACCATCAGCACGGCGGTGGCGACAAAAATCCCGAACTTCCAAAACGTCAGGAAGAACAGCCCCAGCGGCCCCAGTTCCAGCGCGAACTTGAGCGTCGGGTCGAGCTTGGGTTTCACCGCTTCGGGCGGACGCTTAGTCGCTTCGGTCATGGCCGCCGCCTCACAGGCACGCCCGCGCCAGCGCCTGGAAGGCGCGAGCGCGGTGCGAAAGGGCGAGCGAGCCGTCGGCGGGCAGGCCGTGCTTGGCCTCAGCCGTCATCTCGCCGAACGTCAATTCATGGCCGTCGGGCAGGAAGCAGGGGTCGTAGCCGAAACCACGCCCGCCACGCGGCGGGAACACGAGATCGCCGTCGATGCGGCCCTCGAAGGTCTCGACATGGCCGTCGGGCCAGGCGATCGCCAGCGCGCTGACGAACCAGCCCCGCCACGGCGGCGGCGCGCCGCGCGCCGCCAGTTCCGCCTCGACGCGCGCCATCGCCGCGGCGAAATTCCCGTTCGGCGCCCAGCGGGCCGAATAGATCCCCGGCGCGCCGTCGAGGCCTGCGACGCAGAGCCCGGAATCGTCGGAGAGCGCCGGCAACCCCGCAACCTCAGCCGCCGCGCGCGCCTTAATCAGCGCGTTGACGATGAAGCTGTCGCCGGTCTCCTCTGGCTCGGGCAGGCCAAGTTCGCCGGCGCTGACCAGCGCGATCCCCTTCGGCGCCAGCAATTCCCTCAGCTCGGCGAGCTTGCCCTGGTTATGCGTCGCCGCAACGACGCGGCCGGAAAGCTTGCGATGCCCGGTCATGGTCCCACGATCTTGTAGCGCTGGCCGACTGGCGTGGCGCTGCTGCGTTCGAGCCCGTTGATAATGAGGAACACGTCGTAGGGGTCGTCGATGCCGGACATGTGCTTGGCCAGCGCGGCGGAATCGTCGCCGGGCGCAGCCGTCACGATATGGATGTGCTGCTCACGCGCGCGCGCGCTTTCCTCGGGCGTGATGCGGTGGAACGAGCGGATCGCCGTCATGAAGCTGGCGTCGACCGGCGCGCTCAGCGTGTGGGCGGCGAAAATGAGGCGGAAGATGCGCGAGCCGAGCCGGATCGCGGCGAGCCGAAACGTCCATTGATCGCCCTTGGCGATGGCGATCGCGGTCGGCAGGTCGGTATCCTTCAGGGTCTCGATCGAATTGGTCTGCACGCCCTCGATCCAGCCGGAGGCGAGCGCCTGCTCCAGCGATTCGTTATCCTGCTCGTCGATGCTGTCGAGGCGCAGCGCCTGCGTGCCGGCCTCGCCTACCCCGATCAACGCCGCGGTCTGGTTCTCCAGCGCGAAGCCCTCCGGGGCGCGGAAGGAAAAGCCGAGCTTGGGGTGCAGGAACAAATTCTGGATCGTCAGCCCCTGCGCGGGGTTGTCGCCATAGGTCATGCCGTCGATGGCGGAGAGGTAGGAATCGCGCGCAGTGTCGCCGATGCCCCTGGGGCCGAACCGCTTGGCCTGGACGATGGCGGCGGCGATGCGCTCGGGCGTCGAGGGATGGGTCGCCATCATGTCGGGCTTGCTGCTGTCGGTGGCCGCGCCCGCGTGCAGCGCGCTCCAGCGGCCGAGCTTGTCGAGGAAGCGGGCCGCCGCATAGGGATCGTAGCCGGCCTTGCCGATGGTGCGGATGCCGATCTTATCGGCCTCGAACTCCTGCTCGCGCGAGAATCGCGCCACCGTCAGCCTGGTGCGAGCGACGTATTGCTCACCCTGGTCCGGCCGCGCCAGCAATTGCGTCGAGACGCGGCTGAACAACTGGCCGCGCCGTTCGAGTTCGGCGCGCGCGGCGGCGTGGTGGGCGGTGATATGGCCGATCTCATGCGCCATGACGGCAGCGACCTCGGCGCCGTCGCCGGCGAGCGCCAGCAGCCCGCGGGTGACGAAAATGTCGCCGGAGGGCAAGGCGAAGGCGTTGACGACCGGCGAATCGAGCAGCGTCACCCGATAGGGTTCGGTCGGCGTATCGCTCGCCGGCGCCAGCTTGGCGAGCAGGCTGTCGATATAGAACTTGACGGTGGGGTTGCGGTACTCGCCGCCGAAGGCCGCTATCAGGCGGCGTTTCTCGGGGTCGAGCGCGATTTTCGGCCCCGGCGCCGGCGCGGCGGCCACGGGTTTGGGCGCCGGCGCAATCGGCGGCTCCACCGTCGCGCAGCCCGCCGCCAGCAGCATCAAACACGCGCAGGCGATGGCTCGCGCCCGCGCCAACGGGCAGGCGAACGCTCGCGCCCGCGCGGATGGATTTGACGACGCCCGCCCTCTCATCCGCCCCGACCTGTTTCCTTCGTGTTCTCCAAGGGCTCGATCATCAAGGGATCGACGATTTCGATCCGAGGGCCAAAACGATCATCCACGACGCCACGCACCAGCACCCTTTGTCCCGCCAGCGCCTTAAGGTCAACGCCGGCGCGACGAAATTGCGGCCCCGCCTTCTTCGGGGTGACGACGGAGAATCCCCTACGACCCGCAAAGTCAAGATAGAAGCTCGCGCGCGCGACGCCAACCCTGCGCACGACGCCTTCGACCAGCACGAAGCGGCCGTCGGCGCTGGCGAGCGCGGCGGCGTCCGTTGCATCGAGGATGGCGCCGGCGGCGCTCCAAACGCCCTCCCCCGCCGCCCGCGCCGCCTCCTCGGTCTCCAGCCGCTCGGCCTCGCAGGGCCGCGTCTGCGGTTCCGGCCTGACCACGGCGAGGCCGCGCAGGATCAGGTCGAGCGCCACCGATTGACCGTCGCGGTCGACGAGATCGACGACCAGGCGGCCCCACCGGTCCGGCCTGCGGTCGAGCGTGGCGAGGCCGAACTGTTCTCCGGCGCGCTTGGCGAGCGCGGCGCCGGCTTGCGGCGCGAGCCAGAGGCCGCCCAGTCGCGCATGTCGGCCGTCGGCGAACACGATCTCGCCGCGCGGCGCGAGCGACTGCACGGTCGCCTCGCCGGAGACGACGCCGCAGCCCAGCGCCGCGGAGGGCGCGCCGAGGACGAGGCAAAACAGACTGGCGGCGCGACGGGCTCTGGCGCCGACGGTCCCGCGCGCCTTATAGCGCGCCGCGCCCGGCGCACCGGACCGCGCTGACGAGAAATGACTCACTCCCTCTCCAGCGTCGCGCGAATCGCCCCTATCCGTGCAGGGGTGGGTCGCATCGCACTTGGCGTCAAGATGCAAATTTCCAACATAGTCTGTTAAATTTTATATATACTTTGTCTCTTCCAGTGAGCGCGACGATCGCGCTCATTCCGCGCCAAGGCTCGGACGCGCTTCGCTTCCGATCACCGCGTTACGCGAACGCCGCCGAGGGCGAGACGAAGCCGGGATCATGTGCGAACGGCGGCGGCCGGCCCTCGCGAAGCGCCGCCAACACGGCGGCGAAATCCGTGCGCGCCCGGAAGCCGAGTTCGCGCTCGGCGAGACCCGCGTCGTAGACGCGGCCGATGCTGTGCGGCAGTCGCCAGCCCCGTTTCGCGTAGAGCGCCGGCGCGTCCGGGTAGAGCCCGGCGATCACCCCCGCCGCATCGCGCTTCAAATCCGCCGCCCGCTCGCGCCGCAACGGCGTCGGCGTCGAGATGACATAGAGGCCGAAGCCGATCTCGGCCGCCCGCTCCACGGCGACGATATGCGCTTCGGCGCAATCCTCGACCGACAGCCGCCGGTGCAGGAATTCGTTGGCCTTCAGATTGGCCCCGTCGATATCGGCGTTGGTGTCGTCGGCCTCGGGGAAGAAGCGGGAGGTGCGCAGGATGACGCAGGCGAGCCCGCGCTCCAGATGCGCGACGCGGCAAAGCCCCTCCGCCGCGAGCTTGGTGGCGCCGTAGACGTTGCGCGGCGCCAGCGGCCCCACGCCCTCGTCGAGCCAGACGGCGGCCGCGCCGGCCTCGGCCCGGATCGCTTGCGAGATCATCAGCGAGGTCGTGGAGGTGAAGACGAAGCGCGCCCCGATCGCCGCCGCTTGCTCCAGCAGATTCAGCGTCCCGGTGACATTGGCGTCAATGAAGGCTTGCGCGGGGTAGCGGGCGATGTCGGGTTTATGCAGCGCGCCGGCGTGCAACACCGCCTCGAACCGATGCGTGGCGAACAGCCGCGCCAGCAGCGCGCGGTCGGCGACCGAGCCCTGCACATCGGTCCACGGCGAGGGCGCGATGTCGAGGCCGGTAACGGCATCGCCGCGCGCTTCGAGACGGGGCTTGAGATGGCGCCCGAGCCAGCCGGCCGCCCCTGTCAGCAGCGTGCGCACCGCCTCACAGCGCCACGACCTTGGTCTTGGCCGCCTTGGCGATGGTCAGGCGGTTGCGCAACGGCAGCCCGAACGGCTCGGCCTCGATCTCGAACACGTCGCCCTTTTCGGGTTTGATCCCCTCCGAGAACGACAGCGTCGCGGTGCCGAAGAAATGCACATGCACGTCGCCAGGGCGCCGGAACAAGCCGTACTTGAAATGATGCGCTTCCAGATTGGCGATCGTGTGCGACATGTTCTGCTCGCCGGAGAGGAATGGCTTCTCCCACAAAACCGCCTTGCCGCGCCGGATACGCGACACGCCCTGCACATCGACCGGCAACTCGCCAATCAGCAATTCGGGGCCGAAGCTGGAGGCGCGCAGCTTGGAATGGGCGAGATAGAGATAGTTCTGCCGCTCGGTGACATGGTCGGAGAACTCGTTGCCGAGCGAAAAGCCGATGCGGCGCGGCGTGCCGTTGCCGTCGATGAGATAGATGCCGACGATCTCCGGCTCCTCGCCGCCGTCGAGCGCGAAGGCCGGGCTTTGCAGATCGCCGCCGGGGGCTGCCAGCGTCGAGCCGTCGCCCTTGTAGAACCATTCCGGCTGCACGCCCGGCTGGCCCTTGGCCGGCTTGCCGCTTTCGAGGCCCATCTTGAACATCTTCATGGAATCGGTGAGCGCCGAGGGGTCTTCGAGCTTCTGGTGCATCTTGTCGCGGCCCTCGGCGGAGCCCAGATGCGTGAGCCCGGTGCCGGTGACATAGACATGCGCGGGGTCGCGGTGATCGATCGGCAGCAGCACACGGCCTTCCTTGTAGGCCGCCGCAAGATCGACCGCCTTGCCGATTCCACGCTCGGCGACGAGTTTCTTTAGCGTCGTTCCGGCCTCGATGGCGGCTTCAGCCAGTTGCAGCGTCGTGCGCGCGCCCTTGACCAGCCGGCTTTCGCCGCGCGCGGTGACGATCAAAGCCCGTTTACCGTTTTCGTCGGCGATCTGCGCCAGCCGCATCGGCTCCTCCCCTTTTCATAAGTTTCCGAGCCAAAGGCTCGGCAGCGTCCGCGCGAAATTCTTGTGAGCAATAAAAGATCTCGCGCGAGCGGAATACGCCATTCCAGTGAAAACCGCATCAGACGCCGCCGATTAGCGCAGAGCCGAAGCGAGCGATAGAGGCGTTTCGCCCGAAAAGCCTCTGCTAACATGTCAAATGACAGCGCAGTCAACCGAGAAATGGGAAAGACAAGCCGCCGATCGCCCGACATCCGGGTGCGCAAAGGTCCGTGCATGGCCCGCTTTCTTGTCGTCGACGACGAACCGATCATCGCCATGACCATCGCCGAGTGGCTTACCGATCTCGGCCATACCGTGCTCGGGCCGGCCGCCGATCTCGCCAGTGCCCTTCGGCTACGAGAGCTTCCGCTGCCTCGTCGAGCGTCTGCTGCGCCTGAAACGCTGAACTTGCGCGCCATTGACTTTCGCGCTCCGCCGCCGTTGGTGCGCGGGGCCGTTTCTAACCGCGATCGCCGTGGCGCAAGATATTCCTAGGGCCTCGCCGCCGCCTGCGCGCTTTGCCGGCTGCGCCAGCGGCCGGCGTTCATCGCCAAATCGCCGCAAGAGGTGGAGTGGACGCAGAAGACGAAGGCCGGCGCGCTGCGCGTCGCCGCCGATCTGTTTCGCGCCGGCGACGTCAATGCTGAACTTTATACGCTGTATTCCGGCTGGGCCTTCCGCTACCGCACGCTGCCCGACGGGCGATGCCAGATCCTCAACTTCTTCCCGCCCGGCGACCTCATCGGCTTTCAGGCCTCGATGCTGAGCGCGGCCGATCACAGCGTCGAGACGCTGACCGAGATCGAGCTTTGTGTGTTTCCGCGCAAGCGCATTTGGCGCATCTTCGAGCAGATGCCGGAACTCGCCTTCCAACTCGCCTGGCTCGGCGCGCGCGAGGAGGGCATGGTCGATGACCATTTGACCGCCGTCGGCCAGCTTTCGGCATTTGAGCGCATGTCGGCGCTGATCGTCGGCCTCTACAGGCGGGCGCAGAGCCTGGACATCGTCGACAACGACGCCTTCCTGTTCCCGCTCCGCCGCGAGCATCTGGCCGACACGCTCGGTCTATCGCTGGTGCATGCGATCCGCACCTGGACGGCGCTGCGGCGCGCCGGCCTGTTCGAGCCGGTCGGCCAGCGCCTGCGCATCCTGAACCCGCGCATCAGCCCACGGCTGGCGCTGTTTTACGACCAACAGCGCCGGCCGCGGCCGATCCTTTAGCCGCGCCCCGCGGTCCCCCGGCGCTCGTTCATGAAGCGCTCGAACTCCTCGCGATCCTTGGCTTTGCGCACGTTCTCCAGCCAATCGGCGAATTCGCGATGCGCGACTTCGAGACGGCGGCGCTCTTCCTCAAGGCGGGAGAGTTCGTCGCGCTTCCAGGCGTCGAAGGCGGCGTTGCCGGTCGAAGCGGTGAAACCATGCGCCCAAGTCTGGCCGCCGGCCTGGCCCCAGGTCTGGCGCGCCCATTGGCCCGGCGCGCTGGCCTGAAAGCCGCCCATCGCCGAACGGGCGCGCTGGTAAGCGCCGCTCGCCACCGTCTGGAGATCGGCCGAGCCGCCGGTCTTGTACTGCCAGTATTTGAAACCGAGCATGGCGAGCCCGATCGGCCAATAGAGCATGAAGCCGAGGACCATGACCACCAGTTCGGTCGCCGTCCAGCGCGTGCCCGTGCGCGCTTTCGTCCACGGGCCGCCCTGTGGGCCGGATTCGTAAGCGCCCTGCGTATTGCTCATCGAGAGCCTCCCAAAAAACTGCCGGGCCGCGCCATGACGACAGCCTTGCCCGAACACATTGGCGCATCGGCCGCCGCGCGCAAGAGGCGGCCGAGATTAATTCGGCGCCGGCCACGTTGGCGCGCGGCGCGCGGTCGCCTATAGGGCATGGGGCAACTGCCGGAGGTTCGCTTGCTGCGCTTGTGCTTCGCCATTTTGCTGCTGCTCACGCTCGGGGCGCGCGCTGAAGAGCGCGTCGTGCCGACCAATCCTGCCGAGGTGCATCTGTCGTTTGCGCCTATCGTCGCCAAGGTGCGGGCCTCGGTCGTCAACGTCTACGCCTCGCGCGTCGAGACGACGCCGCGCAACCCGATGTTCAACGATCCGTTCTTTCGCCATTTCTTCGGCGAGCCGGACGGCGCGGAGAACAAGCGTATCGCCCAATCGCTGGGCTCCGGCGTCATCGTCGACGCCAACGGCCTCATCGTCACCAATCACCACGTCATCGCCGGCATGACCAGCGTCAAGGTGGCGCTGACCGACAAGCGCGAGTACGAGGCGAAAATCGTGCTCGACGATCCCCGCACCGATCTGGCGGTGCTCAAGATCAAGAGCGACAGGCCGTTGCCCGCCATCGCGCTCGGCGATTCCGACGCCATCGAGGTCGGCGATTTCGTCATCGCCATCGGCGACCCGTTCGGCGTCGGGCAGAGCGTGACGCAGGGCATCGTCTCGGCGCTGGCGCGCACCGACATCGGCATCAACGACTACGGCTTCTTCATCCAGACCGACGCGGCGATCAATCCCGGCAATTCCGGCGGCGCCCTGGTCGACACCTGGGGCCGGCTCGTCGGCGTCAATTCGGCAATCTATTCGCGCTCCGGCGGCAGCATGGGCATCGGCTTCGCCATTCCCGTCAACATGGTCAAGAGCGTCATCGCCACCGCCAAATCCGGCGGCCACATCGTCAAGCGGCCCTATCTCGGCGCCAAATTGCAGAGCGTCACCCGCGACCTCGCCGATTCCCTCGGCCTCGACCGGCCGGTCGGCGCGGTCGTCGCCAGCGTCGAGCCCGGCTCGCCGGCGGCTGAGGCGGGCCTGGCCAGCGGCGACGTTATCGTCGCCGTCGACGGCCAGCCGGTCGACGACGCCGGCGGCGTCGATTTCCGCATCGGCGTCAAGCCGATCGGCGGCCTCGCCTCGCTGACGGTGATGCGCGCCGGCAAGCGTCTGGTGCTGCCGATGAAGCTCGAAGCGCCGCCGGAGACGACGCCGCGCGACGCGGTGCGGCTGAAGAGCCGCTCGCCGTTGCAAGGCGCTGAGGTGGAGAACCTGTCGCCGGCCGTGGTCGCGGAGTTGGCGCTCAGCGCTGGCGCGCTCGGCGTCAGCCACGGCGTCGTGGTGGCCGACGTCGCCGCCGACTCGCCGGCGGCGCAATTCGGCTTGCAGAAGGGCGACGTGATTGTGGAGCTAAACGGTACGCCGATCCGCGACACCCACGCGCTCGTCGCCGCGACCGCCGCGCGCGTGCGCCTCTGGGATCTGACGATCTCGCGCGGCGGCCAGACGATCCGCACGCGGATCGGCGACTGAGCCTATTTCGGCCGCGGCAAGCTCATGTATTGCGCGGTCGGGATCACGGCCGAGACATAGGGCACGCTTGGCGTCTGGCCGGCCTTGAACGGGCCGGGCACGGCGTTGCTCACCGCCGGCAGGCTTTGCAGATAGGCGGCGATGGCGATGGCGTCGTCGGGGCGCAAATGCGACAGCGCCGGCCACGGCATGATCTCAGAAAGCTTGCGCCCGTCGGGCCTGACGCCTTGGGTGATGGCGGCGACGATCTCCCGCGTCGTCCACTTGCCGAGGCCGGTCTGCTTGTCCGGCGTCAGATTGCCGCCGACCCAGACGCCGGAGGCGGGATCGCCGAAGCCGACATCGGAGCCGCCGAGCCGGCGCTTGGCGTCGGGTTGGCCGAGGAGGCCGCCCGGCGTATGGCAATCGTTGCAGCCGGCGATGGTGACGAGATATTGGCCGCGCTCGACCGGCGTTTCGGCGCCCGCCGCGCCGATGCAGGCGAGGCTGGCAGCCAGAGCGATGATCGCGCGCATGGGGCCCTCCGTGAAGGCCCGCCTTGTCCCACGGGACGCCGGCGCCGCGCAACCGCCTCTGTTACGCCGCCTTTTTCACCGGCCGCGCCGCCTTGGCGAGCCGCTTCTTCAACGACGCCCACAGCGCCCGCATCTCGCCCGCCGCCGCGCCGTTGGGGTTGAGTTCGGTGACGCCCCAGCCGCGCCGCGCCGCCTCCTGATAATCGACGCGCGCCAGCACCAGCGGCGACAACAGGCCGCCCATCGCCTCCAGCGCCGCCATGCCCTCCTCGACGCGGGCGTTCTGCTGCGCCGGCGGGCATTGGTTGAGCAGGAACACGTAATCGCCCTTGATGTCCTTCAACGCTTTGCGGGTGTTGGCGCTTGCCCACAGGTCGAAGGCGGTCGGGCGCGAGGGGATGACGCAAAGCTGCGCCGCCGCCATCGCCGCCGAGGCCGCCGCGCCTTCCGCGCCGGGCGTATCGATGAAGGCCAGCGTCACGCCCTTTTCGGCCAGCGCGGCGAGCACGGCCGGCAGCTTGGCGGGGCTCGCCGCGATCACGGGGATGTCGGCCTCGCCGCGCGTCTTGCCCCACACGCTCAGCGTCGCCTGCGGGTCCATGTCGATGAGACAGACGCGCTCGCCGGCCTCGCCAGCCGCCACCGCCAGCGAGGAGGCCAGCGTGCTTTTGCCGGCGCCGCCCTTTTGCGTGACAAGTGCGATGGTCTTCATGCGATCCGCCCCTCATGCCCTTGGCCAAGCGCGCGAATCAGCGCGCGGTCCAAGAAGATCGTTAAGATTCGCCGAAATTGACGCGGCAAAGGTTAACAAAGAGTGACGTTGCGTAATGAAAACGCCAGGCAGCTCAGCCGGTAGTGTTGGGATCGCGCCAGGCGCGCTCGAACGGCAGCCGCCAGGCGTTGGGGGCGATGAGCTGATGGATCGATTTCGGCCCCCACGATCCCTGATCGTAGAGCCGCACCGGCGGCGGCGCGTCCAGGAACGGCTCGGAGATTTCCCACAGCCGCTCGATGCCGTCGGCGGCGGTGAACAGCGTGCGGTCGCCGCGCATGGCGTCGAGCAGCAGCCGCTCGTAGGCCTCCAACACGGCGCCCGCCAGACCGGTGTCGTTCATCGAGAATTGCAGGCTCTGCTTGTCGAGCCGCATCCCCGGCCCGGGGCGCTTGCCGTAGAAGGAGAGCGACATCTTGGAGGCGTCGGCGAGGTCGAAGGTGAGATGGTCCGGCCCCTGCGCGCCAACGCCGGAATTGGCCGGAAACATGCTTTTCGGCGGCTCGCGGAAGGCGATCGAGATGATGCGCTGGCCTTCCGCCATGCGCTTGCCGGTGCGCAGGAAGAACGGCACCCCGGCCCAGCGCCAATTGTCGATCTCGCATTTGAGCGCGATCAGCGTTTCGGTGTCGGATGCGGGATCGACGCCCTCCTCGGTGCGATAGCCGATATATTGGCCGCGCACTACGTCGCGCGGGTCGATCGGCTTCATCGAGCGGAAGACTTTGGTCTTCTCTTCGCTGATCGGCTTCGGCTCCAGCGCCGTCGGCGGCTCCATCGCCATGAAGCCGAGAATCTGGAACAGATGCGTCACCACCATGTCGCGATAGGCGCCGGTCTGCTCGTAGAACGCCGCCCGCTTGCCCAGGCCCAGCGTCTCCGGCACGTCGATCTGCACGTGATCGATGAAATTGCGGTTCCAGATCGGCTCGAACAGGCCATTGGCGAAGCGGAAGGCGAGGATGTTCTGCGCCGGCTCCTTGCCGAGGAAATGGTCGATGCGGTAGATCTGGTCTTCGTTGAAAACTTCGTGCAGGCGCCGGTTAAGCTCGACCGCGCTCTCCAGATCGACGCCGAACGGCTTCTCCATGATGACGCGCGAGCGTTCGATCAGGTTGGCGTCGGCGAGCATCTTGACCGCCGGCAGCGCCGCGTTCGGCGGCACGCTGAGGTAGTGCAGGCGGCTCGTGTTTGGCCCCAGTTCGGCCTCCGCCTTGTTGACGGCGTCGCGCAGCGCGCCGGCGCCGGCGCTGATCGGCACGTAATCGATCAGCGGCGCGAACTGCCGCCACGCCTCCTCGGTGGCCTTGCGCGGCGAGAATTTCTCCAGCGCGCCATGCACCAAGGCGCGAAAGCCCTCGACGTCGAGCGGGTCGAGCGAGACGCCGACCATCCGGCAGGAGGGAATGAACCCGGAGGTGACGAGGTGGAACAATCCCGGCCACAACTTGCGCTGCGCGAGATCGCCGCTGCCGCCGACCAGGGTCAGCACCTGCGGGTATTTCGGGCCGACGCCGGGCGGAATTTTCGTCAAACTGCTCATCCCCTTCGCTCTAGGACCGGAACCCGCCGCCTGTCGAGCCCCTGGCGGCCGGGCCGAGCAATCCACGCCCCTTCTACCTGGAGGCTGGGCGCGAACGATGCGCGATAAAGCTTGCGTGGGACGCGCGGCGCCGCGGCGCGGAAGCTCTCGGGCGGCGGATGGCGATAGAGGCGGAGACCTTTCATGCGCGCGAAGGCACGTAACTGCGCATCTTGCCGGGGTTGAGCAGGCCGTAGGGGTCGACCTCGGCCTTGAAGCCGATCTGGTCGGCGTCGACGCGCTTGTGGCGGCTGCCGTCCTCCAGCGTGAACACATGCGGATTGGCGACGAACACGCCATGCTGCTCATAAAGATCGACGATCTCGAACAGCCGCTCGCGGCTGCTGAAACGCACCACCGGCAGCGCGCTCGCCGTCACCCGGCCGCCAAAGCGGATGAATTCGAGATGGTGCCAGACCTCGTCGCCGAACAGATCCGCCATTTCGGCGACGCTGGCCAGCAACCGGTCGTGCGGGAACAGGCATTGCTGATAGCTGACATTGCGGTCGCTCTTCAGCACCTGGAGCGTCGTGTGGTTCCACGCGTATTCGTAAAGCGGCGTTTCCGCCGGGCTTTCGTCGAACGGTTTCTCGTGGATGATCTCGCCGGCGCCGATCAGCGACTTGAAAGTTTCCAGCGACGGCTTGGCGATCATCGCCAGCAGCAGGCTCGACCCCTGCGGGCAAACGCTGGCGAAGGGGCCGAAATAGCGCGGGATCGGCCAGGAAATCGGCGTCAGCAGCTTCTTCACCAGCCCGTCGGCGAGCGCCGCCGCCAGCCCCACAGCGCAGGCTTGCGCGAAGCTGTCATAGGCCACCGCGATATCGATCCACTCGCCCAAGGGGGCGAGCGGCATCTCCAGCGCGGTGATGATCCCCGTCGTGCCGTATGCGCGGTTGATCTTCTGCGCCGCGTCGCCGCGCAGCTCGATGGCGCGCGGCGTCTCCTCCAGCGTGATGACGCGCGCGGCGAGCACGTTGCCGGGCTCGCGCAGGCCGCCCCAGGTCACCGAGCCGACGCCGCCGGAGCCGCCGGCGACGAAGCCGCCGATCGTCGCGCTGCGCTTGGTTGAGGGATGCAGCCGCTGCTCCTGGCCGCCGAGCCGCAACCAATCATCAACCACATGCATGCGCGCCCCGGGCCGCGTGCGCATGAGGCCGGGGCGCGTCCATTCGAGATCGGCCATCTCGCTCATGTCGAGCACGACGCCGCCCGCGAGCGGCACCGCCTGGCCGTAGTTGCCGGTGCCGGCGCCGCGCGGCGTCAGCGGCACGCGCCGCTTGGCGCAGGCCGCCGCGACCTTTATCACGTCGGCCTCATTGCGCGGGGTGACGATGACGTCGGCCTGCTTGCTGGCGAGGTCTTGCGCCAGCGCCTGACTGTACCAGAAATAATCGCGCGAGCGCCGCCGCAGCGTCGAAGGCTCGACGCTATAGGGGACGTCGCCAATATCCCCGATCAGCTCAGCAATGCGGCTTTCGCTCATTTGGACGCCTCGGCTTCGCCGTGCGCCTTCAGCAGCGCGAGCAGACGGTTGCGCATCAGAGCGGTTTCCGAGCCTATAGAGTCGAGGCGGCCGTCATGGCGAGCGCAGCGAAGCCATCCATCTCGCAGAGATCGCGGCCTTATCGGAAGGCGCGGCCCGGCGGAGGCGTGGATTGCCACGCTTGGCTCGCAATGACGGTTGTTCAACTCGATCGGTAACTGCCCTAGCATGCCTGGTCGGTCGAACGGCATGTGCATTTCGATTTTGCGGCGCAAGTCGAGTTGGATCGCGCCGTCGTCGAAAAGCCGCGGCCCATCGGCGAGACTATCGACCGGCGCGCTCGCTTGCCAGAAGTTGCGCAGCGTCGGTTGCCTGGTGCTCAACACGGGGGCGCGCTCCTGTTCACAATGTCGCAAAGCAACTTATGCGCCAGATCACATCGCCCGGGCGCGTTCAAGCCTCGCTTGCCAGCGCGCGGTCGGCCGCAGCGCGGCGCGCTCGGCGATCAGCGCCCGCGCCAGCTTGCTTTCCCCCGCCCGCTCGGCGGCGGCGATCAGCGTCAGATCGACGACCTCGCGTTGCGCGTGGCTGCCGCCGATGCGCCAGACGTCGTAGCGCAAGGGCAGGATGCGTTCTGCCGCCTCGGCGTAGCGCCGTTGCGCGAAATCCAACATCGCATTGATGAGCGGGCGGCCGACCTGCGCCATCACCACGGCGTTGTCGCCCTCGCCCTCGTGGCGATAGGCGTCGAGCGAATCGCTGAACATCGCGGCGAGCTTGGGCTCGCCGCCAACCGCCAGCGCGAGGTGCAGGTCGTTGAAGGCGAGCACGTGATCGTGGACATGCGCCGCGCAGTATTTGCGCACGGGGCCCCAACGGGAGCCGACGTCGACGCCTTCGAGTTCGAGACGCCACAGCAGCGAGGCGGCGTCGACGCGGTCGAGCGTCGCCTCGTTGGCAAGCGCTGCCAGCATATGGCGGTCGAAACCGGCGAGGACTTCGTCGATGCGCCCGAGTTCGATCAGAAACAGCGCCTCATGCCAGCCATTGTGGCCGGCCATGAAATGCGCCTGGCCCCAATCGGCGCGCGAGCCTTGCAGGAAAGCGACGCCCTCCTGCGGCCGTGCCGTCATCTCGAACACATGCGCCAACGCATGCGCCGCCCAGGCGTCGGCGCGATTGCGGCGCAGCGCCTCGCGCGCCGCGGCTTCCGCGCCCGCGTAATCGCCGGTCTCCTCCAGGCCGAAGGCGCGCGCGCCGAGCACGAAACTCGCCAGGGGATCGTCGGCGCGCCATTCCGGCCAGACGCGGGCCACCGAATCGCGCATCGCAGCCGACGCCCCGAGGAACAAATAGGCGTCCTGCGCCAACCGCAACGCCAGCGCGTCGGTTGGATGATCGACGAGGATTTCCTCGAACACGGCGGCGGCGTCGCGCATGCGCCCCTCGGCCCAGGTCTCGACGGCCTCCAGATGCAGCCGCTCGCGCGGCGTTGCGCCTTTAGCGGCGGCGCCCGCGACCTTCAGCGCGCCCCTGACTTCGGCGTGATCGGCGCGGAAACCGCCGACCATGAACAGCGCCGCGATGGCGGTGGCGCCGAGCCCGAAGCTCGCGTCCTTGGCCAGCGCCGCCTTCAGCTTGCCGACGGGATCGCCGCCAAGCGCGTAATAATCCGCCAGCGCCTGATCGAAGCTTTCGACCGAAGCCGGCGATCCCGTGATCTCGTGACCCTGCGCGTCGCGCGGCATGGTTTCCCTTGCGGCGGTGAGTCCGCCTCGAGGGAGGTTACGCGGCGCGCGCCGGCGCGTCCAGAAATCCTCGGGGCGGTTGCGCGTCAGGCCGGCGGCGGCAAGCCCTTACGCGGCAAAGATCGCAACCAGCGCCAGCGCGGCGAGGACGAGGATCTCGACCGCCGCCGCGCGCCGGAACAACGCCAGCGCCCGGCGCAAATAGGCGGGATCGTCGTGCGGGTCTTCCCCGAGTACGGCCAGCGCCGCCGCCTCCGCCGGCGCGCTCGGGCGCGGGGCCGCCGCGGCGACGGCGCGAAAAGCCGCCGGGCGCCAGGGCGCGGCGAGCGCCAGCAGCAACGCGCCGAGGCGTGCTGCGGGCGTCACCGTCCAGCGCTCGACCTCGGCGACGGCGGCGGCGAAATCGGAGCCGTCGCGCCGCTCACGGCAGGCCCGCCCGGCGACGACCAGCGCGCGGCAGAGCGCCGCGCCGGTCAGCCCGCCGATCAGGATGAACACCGTCGGCGCCGCCGCCTCGTCGGCGAAGCGCGCGGCGATCGCCGCGGCGGCGGCGCGCGGAAGCCGGGGCTCGGCCTCGTCGGGGCCGAGCGCCTCGGCGGCGGCCAACGCCTCGTATGGCCCCTCATGCTCGCACAGGCTCGCCACCAGTCGGGCGCGCCGGTCGAGGCTCTGCCGGCCGCAGAATGCCGAGACCAGCAGCGCCGAGGCGGCGAAGCCGAGCGGACCCAAGGGCAGCAGTTCCGCCGCCACCGTCGCGCCGACCGCCACCGGGGCGAGATACAGCGCCAGCCCGCCGCTGCCGCTCCAGCCCGCGCCGCGGACGACGCCGAGCCAAGCCGCCATCCAACCGGACGGCGTGCCGATGCGGCGCGCCAGGCCGGCGGGATAGCCCAGGGTCACGTCGAGGACGGCGGCGGCGAGCGCGAGCGCGAAGGGATAGGCGAAGGACACGCCCCGTCCTAGCCGAGGCCAAGCTCAGAAGCGACGCCACACCGCCAATAGCGCGCCGAATTCGCTGTTGGTGTTGCGCCGGTAGAGCGTGCCGAAGCCGCCCAGTTGCAGCGACCATTTGTCGTTGAGCGCATAGATCACGCTCACCTGGCCGATATGGCTTTGCCACGCCGCGAACCCCGGCGCGCCGGCGCCGTTGGACAAAGTGTTGAACGCCTGCGCCATGATTTGCGCCCGCGCCGTCACCGAGACGCCCAGGGTCAGGTCGGCGTGGAACTCGCTCGGCGGCCCCTCGGTGCGCAACCGGTAGCCGGCCTCGGCGTCGAGAAAGGCGGGCTTGCCGAACAGCGTCAGGTTGTGGCCGGCAAGCGCGCGCGCCTCCGCTTCCGGGCCGGTGTTTCCGCCCTGCGCCGGCTTCACGGCGTCATGCGCCCCGGAGGCGTAGGCGCTCGCCTCCAGCGAAAACACCCAAGCGTCGTTCGACCACAGGCGCGCCCGCAAGCCGCCGCCGGAATAGTCGAGGCCGGTGAAACTGTCCTTCGTGGGCGCCGTCAGCGCGTAGCGGTCAACAGTCGCGCCGCCGAACACCGTGAGCCGATCCCAGAGGCCATATTCGAAATAGCTTTGCGCGCCGATGCGGCTTTCGCTCGGGCTCGCCGCGCCGCCAAACGGCGCGCCATCGCCGCCCCAACCGAACAGCGTCTCGATGGCGAGCCCCTGGCCCTGCGGTTGCGTCCAGGCGCCGGCGCGCGCCGCCCCCGGCGCGAAGCCCAGCGCCACAAGGAAAGTCCAACAAACCTTCCGGCGTCGATGCCTCACACTTGCTTTCCTCGTTGAGTGACTTGCAAGCGCGTGCGAGTCGTTGCGGCGGATTATCTTGAAACTCTATTTTAACCATGCGTCAAGTTGGCGTTCGGCGACGATCGGGGCATAAGCGGCGCGCCGCAACCCCGAGAGACCGCCCTGTCCACGCCCCGCCTGGCCCCGCAAGCGCCCATGACGCCGAGCCCCGGTTCGCCGCCGGTCGAATGGGTCGTAGCGCCGGGCCTTGTCGGCTACGAGCGGGCGGTGAGCGAGATGGAGGCGCGCGCCGAGGCGATCGCGGCGGGAGCGGCGGCCGAGCGCGTCTGGCTCGTCGAGCATCCGCCGCTCTACACCGCCGGCGCCAGCGCCAAGCGCGCCGATCTCCTCGACGCGCGCTTTCCGGTGTTCAAAACCGGGCGCGGCGGCCAATACACCTATCACGGCCCCGGCCAGCGGGTCGCCTATGTGATGCTCGACCTCAAGCGCCGGCGCCCGGACCTGCGCGCCTATGTCGCCGCGCTGGAGGCATGGCTGATCGACGCGCTGGCGGCGTTCGGCGTCAAGGGCGAGACGCGCGAGGAGCGGGTCGGCGTCTGGGTGGCGCGGCCCGACAAGCCGCCGGGGCTGAACGGCGAGCCGGCTGAGGACAAGATCGCCGCCATCGGCGTGCGGGTGCGGCGCTGGGCGACGTTCCACGGCGTGGCGCTGAATGTCGCGCCCAACCTGTCGCATTTCGACGGCATCGCGCCATGTGGCATCCGCGACGCCCATCTGAGCGTCGCCAGCCTGCGCGATCTCGGGCTGGCGACGACGATGGAGGAGGCCGACGCGGCGCTGCACGTCGCCTTCGAGCGCCGCTTCGGGCCGACAGTCCTGGCGGCGTAGGGACGCTTGCCGAAGGCGGCGGACGCGGGCATCTTGGCGGCTAGAGAGAGCCGGCGATGAGCGCGTTACCGAAACCGATGTCATTGGACGACTTCGTCGCCTGGGAAGAGCGGCAGGACTTGCGTTACGAATATGATGGCGTCGCGGCTCGCGCGATGACCGGCGGGACCGCCACGCATTCCACCATCCAAACTAACCTCATCGCCGCCTTGAGAGTGGCGCTGCGGGGCAAACCTTGTCGCGCGCATGGCAGCGAACTGAAAGTTCGCACCGCAACGAGCATACGCTATCCCGACGCGCTGATCGTGTGCGGCCCCCCCCAACCGAAATCGACTTTCGCCCCCGACCCTGTCGTCATTTTCGAGATCCTGAGTCCGAGTTCCGCCAGGCTCGACCTCGGGGCGAAGAACGCGGAATACCAGACACTCGACTCGCTTGCCCGCTATGTCGTCCTGCATCAAACGCAAGCGGCGGCGGAAGTGTTCGCGCGCGACGCGGAAGGCGAATGGATTTACGCCTTCCTCGACATGCGCGGCGTTCTCGACATGCCCGAGGCCGGGATCGCCGTTCCTCTGACGGAGATTTACGAAGACGTAGAGTTCTCCGCCTGACCGACGCCCCAAATCGGGACGTCGCCGCCCGGCCATCGCTAACATCCCGGCAACCTTAAGCGCTTATAACCTTCTCAACGCCGTCGCACAGCGCCGGCTCGGGCGGAGCTTGGCTAAGGGTCGCGTATGGCGCGTTCGCGTATCGGATGGGCGGCGGCGACCTTCGCGCCTTGGGCCCTGGCCTTCGGGCTCCTCGTCACCATCACCGCGCGCGCCGATCCCGACCCCGGCGCCGAGGGTCTGACCCGACCCGCCCACAGCCGCCTCGACGCCAGCTTCCCGGGCGGGGCGAAGCTGATCGCGGCGAGCTACGTCGTCGGCGCCGCCGACGACCTCGCCGCGATGCCGGACGAGATCGAGCCGCGCTACGCGCCCAAGCGGGTTCGAGTCGCCTCGCCGGTCGTCAACCGCGCCCAGAAGGGCGATCCCTTCATCGTGCTGCGCCCGGGCTTCGAGGCCAAGGCGCATGCCCGCCAGATCGATCAACCCACCAGCGCCGAGCGCGCGGCCTTCGGCGACGGCGCGACGCCGGCCTGGCCGCTGGCGCGAGCGCTCGCTTCGGTCTCGCCGAGCCCCGGCGACGACCTCGCCAGCCCGGCGGAGAAAGCCCCGGCGGCCGTCGCCGGCTTCGTCGCCGCCCGCACCGATCTTTCCGACCGGCCGGGCTATGCGACGCTGATCGAGCCCAAGGACCGCGCGCGTCAATTGCGCTGCCTGGCCGAGGCGGTCTATTTCGAGGCGCGCAGCGAGCCGCAGGCCGGACAGGCGGCGGTGGCGCAGGTGGTGCTCAACCGCGTGCGCAGCGGCATCTATCCGACCACCGTCTGTGGCGTCGTCTACCAGGACCGCCAGCATCCGTTCGCCTGCCAATTCTCCTTCGCCTGCGAGGGCAAATCGCTGCGCGTCGAGGAACCCGCCGCTTGGGCCGTGGCGATGCGCATCGCGCAAGGCGTCGCCGACGGCAAAATTTTCGACAAGCGCTTCGGCTCCGCCATCAACTACCACGCCGTCTACGTGCGCCCGTTCTGGGCTGCGACGCTGAAGCGGCTCGACCGCGTCGGCCTGCATGTCTTCTACGCGATGCGGCCGGGCCTCTATTGGGCGCCGGGCGCGCTCAACGGCCACGGCGACCTGCCGCCGGTGATGGCCGAGGCCGGACCGGGGCCGAGGATTCGCT
>DATNDU010000085.1:0-2483 GCA_035606915.1 Roseiarcus sp.
ACTGTTGGAAGTATTATTGTGCCCTTTATTGCGATTTACGGAGTGATGCGTTTTGAAGCAAACCGCAAGAGAGTGGAGGAGACGTTTCAGGAACTGGGCTCGGAGTCAGGTGTTTGGGCCGCTAAGCGGATGTGGCTCGCGGGGTTTTATCTCGCGTGCATACTTGTGATTGCTTCATTCGGGTTTTCAGATTTAGTGAACATAAAGTCGCGCTAGTCACTCTGAATTATAGGCGCTGTGATGCTGCGCGTAAACAGCGAGAGAGAGACCGTGGCTCCTAACGGTTCACTTCGCCGTCGCCGCCGTCCATTCCACGATCTCTTTCGCCGCCCCGTCGAACGCCCGGCTGAGCGCGTCCGCCGCCGCCTCGCCGTCGGCGACGGTGGCCGGGGCCTCGCCGTGGAACAGCTTGGCGGCGACCACCTTGCCGTCCTTGCCGACCAGCCGCGCCGAGAGGTCGACCACCGCCTTGTGGTCGAACAGATCGACCTCGAAGCGCCGGAGATCGAGCATAAGCTGGAGATCGGCCTGGCCGGAATCGAAGGCGCGGCTGACGGCGCCGCCGAGGTGCGCGTTCTCGAACGCCTCGACCAGTTTGATCTGCAACAGCTTCGGCGTCGCGTCGGTCCATTGCGCCTCGCCGAGCGCGATCGGGCTGTCGCGGCCGGCGCGGCTCATGATCTTCTGCGTCTGGAAGGCGACGGGGGCGGAGACTTCGGCGACCGCGACCTGTTCGGCGGGCGGCGCGATCGCCGGGAAGTCGGTCGGCGCGCGCAGGCTGAGGAACTGCGGCGGCGGCGGCTTCGGACCGTTGCCGAGGAACTTGTCGAGCCCGGCGACGATGCCGTCGAGCTTGCCGGAATTGCGGCCGAGCGCCTTGGCGAAGATGTCAAGGTTCTTGAGGATGTCGTTGAGCGGCGCCTTGTTGTCGTCGAGGATCGATTGCAGGCCGGCGAGCGCCGTGCGCGCCTGCTCCAGCAGCGGCGGCGAGGCGCCGGCGCGCAGCATCGCGCCCGGCGGCAGCAGCGGCGCGTCGACGCTGACGCCATAGATCGCCACTACCGCCGTGCCGAGCAGGCCCTGCGCCTCGACGCCGACCTTCGCGTCGGCGCGCAGCGGCGTCGCGACGTCAACCGCGAGTTCGGCGTCGACGATGTCGGCGCGCGCGGGATCGAAGGCGATGCGCGTCACCTCGCCGACGCGCACGCCGTTGAACAGCACCGCCGAGCCCGGCCGCAGGCCGCTCGCCGAGCCGACGAACTCGACCTTCAGCGCCCGCGTGCCGGACAATCCGCCAGCGGCGTGAATCCAGAACACGAACAGAAACCCGCCGACGATAACGGCGGCGGCGAAAGCGCCGACGATGATGAAACGAACCCGCGTCTCCATGCGCCCTCTTTAAGCTAAAGCCGCGCGGCCGCGCGCGCCGCGGAAATAGGCCCTGATCCAGGGATGATCGACGCCGCGCACCTGCGCCAGCGGCCCGATGGCGACGATTTTGCCGGCATAAAGCGCCGCCACCCGGTCGCACAGCGAGTTGAGCGAATCGAGATCGTGCGTCACCATGAACACCGTGAGGCCGAGCGTGCGGCGCAAGGTGCGGATGAGCGCGTCGAAATCGCCGGCGGCGATCGGGTCGAGGCCGGAGGTCGGCTCGTCGAGCATGAGCACGTCGGGATCGAGCGCCAGCGCGCGGGCCAGCGCCGCACGCTTGACCATGCCGCCCGAAAGCTCGGCCGGGTATTTTTGCGCGTCGTCGGCGCTCAAGCCGACCATTTCGAGCTTGGCGATCCCCACCTCGCGATGGAAGGCGTCGGAGCCGCCGAGATATTCGCGCATCGGGAATTCGAGATTCTCCAGCACCGTCAGCGAGGAAAACAGCGCCCCTTGCTGGAACAGCGCGCCGCAGCGCCGCCCGATTTCACGCGCCGAGCCCGCCTCGCGCACGCGGCCGAGAATCTCGATGCGGCCGGCGCGCTTCGGCAGCAGGCCGAGCACGGTGCGTAACAGCACCGACTTGCCGCCGCCCGAAGCGCCGATGAGGCCGAGGATTTCGTTGCGGCGCACATCGAGCGACAGCCCGTCGATGACGATCTTGGCGCCGAAGCCGACGGTCAGGTTTTCGATGCGGATGGCGCTGTCGTCCAAGACCGCCTCACATGCCGATGGCGGCGAAGAAGATGGCGAACACGCCGTCGAGCACGATGGCCAGGAAGATCGACTTGACGACCGAACTCGTCGTGCGGGCGCCGAGCGATTCCGTGCTGCCCTCGACCTTGAGCCCCTCGCAGGCGGCGACGATCCCCACTACCAGCGCCATGAACGGCGCCTTAATCATGCCGACCTCGAAGGATTGCATCGACACCGCCTCGGACAGCCGCTGGATGTAGATCGCCGGCGACATGCCGGCATAAGTCCAGGCGACGACGCCGCCGCCCGCCAGCGCCGCCATGGCGCCGATGAAGGTCAGCGCCGACACGGCG
>DATNDU010000086.1:0-2457 GCA_035606915.1 Roseiarcus sp.
CGGGCGGCTCATCATCGCCATCAACGCCGCCTACGAGAGCGATCCCGAGGCGGTGCGGGCGCTGCTGATCGAGGCCGCCAAGGCGCAGGATGCGGTGCTGGCGATTCCCGCGCCGCTCGCCTTGTTCAACGATTTCGGCGACTGGAGCATGAAGTTCCAGCTCATCGTCTATGTCGAGGATGCGCTGTTGGGCGAGCGGGTGCGCTCGGAACTCAACTTCGACATCATGAGCCGGATGCGGGCGGCGGGCTTGCGCATCCCCTATCCGTTCCCGGTAGCGAACGTGGAGAGCGAGCGCGGGCCGAACGTCTCCCGGACGACATGAAGCGGCGGCCGGCGCGCCGGCTTCACCCGGCCGGACGCCCCTTAAGCGACATCGCGGCGGCCGCCAGCGCCGCGACCGCCGCCGCCAGCGGGACGAACGCCACCCAAAGCACCGTATTCCACCCATAAACCGTCAGCAGGCCTCCCGAGGAGAAAGAGCCGAGCGTCATCGCGCCGAAGACGAGAAAATCGTTGAACGCCTGTACGCGCGTGCGCTCCTCGGGCCGATGACAGGCCAGCACCAACGCGGAAGCGCCAAGGAAGCCGAGGTTCCAGCCGACGCCGAGCAGAACCAGGCTCGCCCAGAAATGCGCGGCATCCGTGCCCATCAGGCCGACGGCGGCGGCGGCGCCGATCAGCGTCAGGCCGACGACGACCATGCGCTGCGCGCCGAAGCGCGCCATCAGCCGGCCGGTGAAGAAGCTCGGCGCGTACATCGCGATGACGTGCCATTGTAGGCCGAGATTGGCCGTCTCCTGCGGCAGACCGCAGAGCCGCATCGCCAGCGGCGCGGCGGTCATGATGAAATTCATCAACACATAGGAGACGACGCCGCAGATCACGGCCATGACGAAGCGCGGCTGGCGGGCGATTTCGACCAGCGGACGGCCGCCGGCGCGCTCCTGCGCCGTCGGCTTGGGCAAGCGCACGCCGGCGAGGACGAGCGCCGCGAGCGCCGCCACCACGGCCTGCGCGACATAGCTGGCGGCGAACAGGTAGGGAGACCAAAGGCCCATCGTGTAATTCACGAGTTGGGGGCCGATGACCCCGGCGAAGACGCCGCCGGCCAGGACCGCGGACATGGCGCGGGAATGGCGTGGCTGCGGCACGCAATCGGCGGCGGCGAAGCGATAGGACAAGCCGACGGCGGCATAAGCGCCGCTGAACGCCATGCCGACGCAGAACAGCCAGAACGAGCCGAGAACGATGCCGCAGGCCGCCAAAAGACCGGCGATGACGCCGCAGCCCGTGCCGGCCATAAAGACGACGCGCCGGCCATAGGTTTTGGCGATCGCGCCGGCGGGCAGCGTGCAAGTCGCCATGCCGACGACCAGAACCGAGAGCGGCAGCGTCGCCAGTTCCGGGCTCGGAGCGAGCGTGTGGCCGATCACCGCGCCGGTCGCATAGGCGATCGTCGTGTTGGCGCCGGCGAGCGCCTGTCCCGCCGACAAACGCACGATGTTGCTGAACTCGTGCGGGTAGCGGATCGCCGGGGCCATGCTGACCGTGCGCGCGTCGGCGTGAGACATCGATATCCTTGCCTTGACCCCGATGGGGCGGCGACCGCTCAATAAGGCGCCGGCGGCCGCTTGTCACAGCCGCGCCGCCGGTCTTTTCTTATGGCGCCGCCGCACTTGCCAAAATCCACGGCCCTGCTTATGGGGAAGCTCCCACCTCCTCGAGGGGTCGCGGCTTTCCTTCGCGACTTTGCGGCGCCGTCCCCCTTGAAATCCTTGTTCCGGGCTTAGCGCGCGCCACCCCTCAGCGGGCCGAACGCGGCTCGCTATTCCAAGAGAGCCCCATGCGGGAAGTTAAACTCAAAGACCTAAAGAAGAAATCGCCGACCGAACTGCTCGTCTTCGCCGAGGAGCAGGAAGTCGAAAACGCCTCCATCATGCGCAAGCAGGAGCTGATGTTCGCCATCCTCAAGCAGCTTGCGAGCCGCGACGTGGAGATCATCGGCGAAGGCGTCGTCGAAATATTACAGGACGGCTTCGGCTTCCTGCGCAACGCCGACGCCAATTATCTGCCCGGCCCCGACGACATCTATGTCTCGCCGAGCCAGATCCGCCGCTTGGCGTTGCGCACCGGCGACACCGTCGAGGGGGTGATTCGCAGCCCCAAAGAGGGCGAGCGCTATTTTGCGCTGATGAAGTGCAACGAGATCAATTTCGAGGACCCGGAGAAGACCCGGCACAAAGTTCCCTTCGACAATCTCACCCCGCTCTACCCGCACACCCGCCTCAAGCTCGAAGTCGACGACCCCACGCGCAAGGATATGTCGAGCCGCGTCATCGACATCGTCGCGCCGATCGGCAAGGGCCAGCGGGCGCTGATCGTCGCCCCGCCGCGCACCGGCAAGACCGTGCTGTTGCAGAACATCGCGCAGTCCGTCACCGCCAACCACCCCGA
>DATNDU010000101.1:0-16994 GCA_035606915.1 Roseiarcus sp.
TTAGACCCTTCGTGTGCTTGGCGGCTCACGACGGCAAAAATCACGGTGGACCCCCGTAAAAGTCAAACTTCTACGGCCACCCCGGCAAAGCCGGGGGATCTCTTGAATTTGGTTAGGAAAGTGATCAAGGAGTGCATTTGCACTAGCTCTGGTTTTTGATTGAGGAAGAATTCTGATGTGGGAAGGAATGTCACTCTTTGATCCATCTTGGGACGATTTCATCAAGATTGTGAACGGCAGGGACGTTTCGCTTAGCCTTGAAGAGGGTGAAGAACTGTTGTGGCTCGGCACGGCATCAGGAAAATACGCGCCATTTTCGTATTATCCTGGTAAAATGTGGCCTGCTCTTGGTATATTGGCGATAGGTTTAATAATCTTGGCACATATTGCGGATACAACGCCTAATATTGGAGAAAGAATTATATATATATATTTACTTTTATTATCATTTTTTGTAATTGCGCTGATTTTTACGTTCATATATGCTTACAGATATTGGTTCTATAGCGGAAGATTCGATTTGTATTTAATGACATCGAAGCGTGTAATTTTCTTCATTTCGACAGGGAGGTGGATATTTCCTTGGGGAGGAGTGCTTTTCGACACTGTTATAAGAAGGAGTGCCATTAAACAAAATAAATCTGGCGAATTCTCGATAGAAATTCGAAAATTGAGTGCTGTAGAGGTGCGAAAATTACCGCGCGTGGACGTTGGCAATATCTATTTTCCTGGTTGGGCGGATGATCGCCGCTTGAATTCAACACAGCATAATATATTTTTATATGACGAAAACACCGTGGAGCCATCTATTCCTATCCTTAGAAATAGAACTATGCTTCGAATAGGGCCTCGCCATGCGTTCCGTCCGTCGGCAATGTATTCTGTTCCACAGGTTACGCGTGTTGGCCAGTTGGCGGCATCACTCATTAGGGCGGCGAAAGTTGAGACCGAACGTAACTTAGACTGATTAAAAGGGTCGCAAAGTTCAGAAGGGAAACTTCATGTCGACATTGGGATCGATTGTAACCGGACTTGTGAACGGAGGGGCTTCGGGGGCAGAGGCTAGCGCGTCTGGAGAAAGCTATACTGCCGCGTCCGTGGACTCGGGACTTGTCGCCCTCGGCGTAGGGTTCGGCGGTTTTTTGGGCGGCTCGTTCGGGGGAGCCGTTGGTGGCTTTTCGGAGGTTTTGCAGGTACTTTGGCTGCTGAATGGATTGACAACAAACCCATCAGTCTTACGCAGGCGGCTGCCGACGGGCTCGTCACAGGTCTTGCCGGTGCAACTTTTGGAATTCTCGGAGGCGCTTCCGAGCTCGTCGTGAGAGCGAGCGTCGGTGACACCGCCGGAGCTCTTTCGGCCGTCGATAGCATCAATGGTTTGAGCGTAAGTTCAGGTATTGCAGGGACGTTCGGCGCGGCCGGACTTCAATACGCGATCGACACAACGCGCGCCAAAGCGGAGGCCGCCGACGCCACCGCCACGTCCTATTCGTCGCCAACGAGTTACGGTCCAGGCTCGTCCACTGATTATAACGCCGCCTCAGCGGCGACGGCTGGATTCAACCCGGACGTTTCGGGAGGCGATCAGATCAATGGCAGCGTGGGGACGTCACAGTTCTCCCTGTCCTATTCCACCCCGTCGCAGCCGGCCGCGAATCCGTCGCCGACCCCCAACGACTATTCTATCCCCGATCCCAACCCCGGCGACCTCTTCAATCCTGACGGTTCGCCCTCGACACCACAGACCTACACAATCCCCAACTCGGCCTCCGACCCGGCGAACGCGGGCTCGCCCTATTGGAGCGCGGGCTCGGGCGATCAGGGCGCAAACCTGCCGGCAACGCCCGGCGACAACGGAGTACTTCCGGCGCCCACCACAGGCGACGCGACGCCGGCGAGCGGCGGCGCGCCGGTTTATGTCGACGCCTCGCAGCAAAACGGCTCCGGCGATTCGACCTTCACGGCGCTTGCGCCCGACTATTGGGCCGGGTCCGACGCCGGAACGGCCGTCGCCAGCGCGCAGTCGCCGCTTTATCTTGGCGGCCAAGGCAGCGGTCTCGGCGGCGAAACGGGAATGGGTTCGAATGGCGGGGACAAAGAAAGCCGCCTAACCCCCTGGAATCCTCTCCGCCAGATCTGTCCCTACCCCCGCATCCACCCCCCATCCCGCCAGCGTTGCAACCGCTCGCGCGCCTTCGCCGCCATCCGGAACCCGAGCGGCAGACGCGCACGAGGCCGCGTTCCCTCCTCCAGAAACACGCGCGCGAAAACTTCCATCACCGCCTCCGGCGAAAACCGCTCGACCCGCCCACGCCAGCGCCCTGCCCCCGGCCTCGGCTCGAACCGCACCAGCGCCCGTGTCAAATCCTCCGCGGTTCGGAACTGGAACCCCCTATCGTCGACCAGCGCTAGGTGATGGCGGTCGCGCCCGCCCTCCCAGACCAGCGCCGGCTTGTCCTGCGCCAGGAACTCGGCGATGGCGAGCCCGAACGCCTCGCCGCCGAGGCGCGCGTTGAGCCCGAGATCGCAACTGGCGATGAAATCCGCCACCCGCTGCCGGTCCGGCGCACGCGGCACATACACCACCCGTTCGTGGCGCAGCAGCGGCGCGGTGTTGAGCAGCATCACCCAGAGATCGGGCCGCGCCGCCAGCGCCGCCTCCAGCGCGCGCGCCACAAAGGGCGTGTTCAACTGGTCCGGCCCGCCGTGGCGCCCGACCACCACCGCCTCACGCGGTACGCCGAACTCGGCGCGCAGATCTCCGCGCGGGGCCGGCGGATCGACGATATGCGGCACGGCGGGATAACGCCCGGCGGCGGCGGCCTCGGCGACCCAGGGCGAGATATAGGCGTAAGCGTCGCCGTGCGGATCGAAGAAGCGGAACACCTCGTGCACCACGGTGCGCCCACGCGGCGCGATCGGATAGCGCCGCCGCTGCGACTTCAACACATAGGCGACGTCGGCGCGCTCCTCCTCTATCCCGGCGGCGCGCTCGGCGTCGTCGCGGTAGGCGCGCACCGGAAACGCGGCGGCGAAACGGGCAACCTGATCGGCCTCGACCGGCCCGCTCGCGTCATGCAGCACGATCGGCTCGACGCCGAGCAAGCGCCGCGCGTGGTGGGCGTAATCGTAAACCGCCACCGCCACGCCGCGCTCGTTGAGCCGCCCGGCGTCGAAAGTCACCCGCATCCGCGCTTGTCTCCCAGGCCCGCGCCGTTGGCAGAACAGGGCGCGCGTTAAGGATCAAGCAATTTCGTCCGCCTAGAACAAGATCACGAGCGACGAGCGCCAGTCCTGCGGCGCCCGAGGCATGACGCCGTTCGGCCGTTGCGGCTTTGGGCCGCTTTCGTCATCAAATCAGCGCGACGTCCTGTTTGGCGAAGCGCGCGATCCGCATCATCGAGCGTTGCACGCCTATGCGACTCAACTTCCCGCGGACCTGGTTCAGGCGCGCCCGACCGCCCGGCGACGCCAACCGCGAAGCGCTGTTCGACGCCACGTTCGAAAACGCCGATGTCGGCATCGCCCATGTCGGGCTCGACGGCAGGATGCTGCGCGCCAACGCCAATCTTCGCGCTTTGCTCGGATACAGCGCGCAGGAGATCGCCGTCGTCGAAAAGTTCGCCCTCGTCCATGCCGATTGCCGGGCCGCCGTCGAGGCGGATTTCGACGCGCTCAGGCGCGGCGCCGCGAGCAGCTATGCCGCCGAGCGCACCTATCTCGCTAAGAGCGGCGCGCCGGTGATCGCCTGGACCGCGGCGCGGCTGATCGGCGATCCGCCGCTCGTTCTGGTGGTGATCGAGAACGTCAGCGCGCGGCGGGCGGCGGAAGCGGCGCTGCGTGAAAGCGAGGAACGCTTCCAACTCGCCATGCGCGGCGCCAACGAGGGTCTCTACGACTGGCGCATCAAGGAGAACAACAGCTATCTTTCGCCGCGCTGGAAATCGATGTTGGGCTATGAGGAGCACGAAATCGCCAACGAGCCCGATTCCTGGTGGGAACTGACGGCGCCGGGCGCCTCCCATGCCATTGCCGAACAGATCCGGCGGCTCGAAGCGCGCGAGATCGACAACTATGAGATGGAGCTGAAGCTGCGCCACAAGGACGGGCGCTGGCTCGACATTCTGTCGCGCGGCTTCCCAGTCTTCGATGACGATCACCGTGTCGTGCGCCTCGTCGGCACGCATCAGGACATCACCTTGCGCAAGCGCCACGAGGCCGAGTTGCGGCTGTCCTCGACCGTGTTCGCCAACACCCCCGAGGGCATCCTGATCGCCGATTTCGCCGGCCGAATTAAGACAGTGAACCCGGCGTTCGAGGCGCTGACCGGCTATCGTAGCGAGGAAATCTGCGGCCGGCGCGCCAACATGCTCAAATCCGGACGCCACGACGCCAAGTTTTACCAGCTTCTCTACAGCGACATCCGCGCCAACGGCCGCTGGCGCGGCGAGATCTGGAACCGCCGCAAGGACGGCAGCGTGCAGGCCTTTTGGACGACGATCAGCGTCGTGCGCGACGATTCCGGCGAGCCGGCAGGCTATGTCGCGCTTTATTCCGACATCGGCGATTTCAAGCGCTCGCAGGCGCGCCTCGACTTCCTCGTCCACCACGACCCCGACACCGCTTTGCCCAACCGGCTGTCGCTGCGCGGCCGCATCGACGCCGCGATGATCGAGATCGAGCAGCGCGGCGTGAGTGCGGCGCTCCTCCACCTCGAACTCGACCGCTTCCGCACCATCGTCGAAAGCCTCGGCGACCTGGCCGGCGACGAGCTATTGGCGCAGGCCGGACAGCGCTTTCTCGCCAAACTCGGCGCGCGCGACATGCTGGCGCGCATTGGCGCCGACGAATTCGCCATCCTGCGCCACGGCTGCGCCAGCGAACAGGAGGCGCGCCGCCTCGCTGACGAACTGGTCGCCGCCATGGAGCAGCCATTCGTTTTCGCCAGCGGCGCCAAAGCCTATAGCGGCGTCAATGTCGGCGTGGTGTTCATCGCCAGCAGCGAGGGCGGCGCCGACATGCTGATGCGGCAGGCCGAATCGGCGCTCTATGTCGCCAAGGGCGGCGGCGGCGGCGTGCGTCTCTACGAGCCCCGCCACATGCTGGAGGCGCGCCAGCGGCTGGAGATGGAGACCGGCCTGCGCCGGGGGCTGGAGCGCGACGAATTCGTGCTGCAATTCCAGCCGCTGGTGGATCTCGCCGACCGCCGCGCGTTCGGCGTCGAGGCGCTGGTGCGCTGGCGGACGCCGGAGGGCCTGGCGCCGCCGGGCCGTTTCATCCCGCTCGCCGAGCAGACCGGCCTCATCTTGCAGATCGGCGAATGGGTGCTGCGTCGCGCGGCCGAGCGGATGAAGGCGTGGCTGGACGCCGGCGTCAATCTGAAGACGCTGTCGATCAACATTTCCCCGCGCCAGTTCGAGCGCGGCGACTTGTGCGAGCGCATCGCCACCATTCTCATGGAAACGGGGCTGCCATTCGACCGGGTGGAGATCGAGATCACCGAGAGCGTGCTGATGGACCAGAAGGACGCCGCCGCCAAGCTCCGGCAGTTGCGCGCGCTGGGCCTGCGCATATCCATCGACGACTTCGGCACCGGCCATTCCTCGCTCGCCTATCTCAAGCACTTCCCGATCGACAAGCTGAAGCTCGACCGCGCCTTCATTCAGGACATTCCGGGCGACGTCACCAGCATGGAGATCGCCGCCGCCGTCATCCGGCTCGGCCATTCGCTCGACGTCGAGGTGCTCGCGGAAGGGGTGGAGACGGAGGCGCAGGCCGGATTCCTCGCCCGCTCCGGCTGCCGGCTGGCGCAGGGCTTTCTGTTCGGCCGGCCGATGTGGGAGGATGACTTGCTCGCGGCGCTGGCGCGCGAGGGCGCGCGGGCGGCTTAAACCTGCTCCAGTTCGATCAGTGTGCCGCCGAAATCCTTGGGATGCAGGAACAGCACGGGCTTGCCGTGGGCGCCGATCTTCGGCTCGCCATCGCCAAGCACCCGCGCGCCGGTCGCCTTCAGCGCCTCGCGGGCGCTCAGGATGTCGTCGACCTCGAAGCATAGATGATGAATGCCGCCGTCGGGGTTCTTCTGCAAGAACTTGGCGATCGGCGAATTCGCGCCCAACGGCTGCAACAACTCGATCTTGGCGTTGCTGGTCTCGACGAAGACCACCGTGACGCCGTGCTCGGGCAGCGCCGTCGGCTCGGAGACGCGCGCGCCGAGGCTCTCACGATAGACGCGGCTCGCCTTGGCGAGATCGGCGGTGGCGATGGCGACATGGTTCAAACGGCCGATCATGCGCGCTCTTCAGACTTCGACGACGAGAACGTGGACGGTCGGGCGCTTGCCCCAGACGGAGTGGACGGAATTGCGCACCGCCCGCTCGATCGCGGTGGAGACGAAATCGGCGTCGCGGCGCTTGGCGCGCGGCAGGCTCTCGATGGTCTCGAAAATGGCGGCGTCGACAAGGGCGTCGAAGCCGGCGCCGTCGCGCGTGCTTTTTGGCAGTCCGGCGATCATCACGTCGGGATCGCCGACGAGATCGCCCTTGTCCGACAGCGCCAGCGCCACCGACACGACGCCGGCGAAGGAAAGCCGCCGCCGCTCGGCGACGCATTCGTCGCCGGTGGGGAGCAGGATTTCGCCGTCGCGGTAGCGCCGTCCGACAGTAACGCGATCGATTGGCCTCGCCCTGCCCGCCTCCAGCGCGATCACGTCGCCGTTGAACGGGCGCACCACCTCCTTGACGCCCTGCGCCTTGGCGAAAGCGGTGTGCTCGGTCAGATGCAGCGGTTCGCCATGCGCGGGCACGGCGATCTGCGGCCGGACCCATTCGTACATGCGCCGAAGCTCGGCGCGGCGCGGATGGCCGGAGACATGCACGAGACGCGTGCGGTCGGTGACGACCTCGACGTTGCGCTCGCAAAACGCATTGATGATGCGCCCGACGGCTCTCTCGTTGCCGGGAATGGTGCGCGACGAGAAGATGACGCGATCGCCGGCGGCCAGCGAGGCGCGCGGATGTTCGTCCGTCGACATGCGCGCTAACGCCGCGCGCGGTTCGCCTTGGCTGCCGGTGGCCAGCGCCAGCACTTTGTCGCGCGGCAGTCGCTCGAACGGATCGGCGCTGAGGAATGGCGGCAGGCCGTCGAGATAGCCGCACTCGCGCGCCACCGCGATGACGCGCTCCATCGCCCGACCCATGACCAGCACCTGCCGGCCGGCCGCAAGCCCCGCCTCCGCCGCGGCGCGCAGGCGCGCGACATTGGAGGCGAAGGTCGTCACGATGACGCGGCCCCTGGCCTCCGCGACCAGTTCTCGCAGCGTGCGCGCGACATCGGCCTCGGACGGGCTTTCGCCCTCGCGCACGACATTGGTGGAATCGCAGACCAGCGCCAGCACGCCCTCGTCGCCGAGCGCTTTCAGCCGCGCTTCGTCGGTGGGGGCGCCGACGCCGGGCGTCGGGTCGATCTTCCAATCGCCGGTGTGGACGACGAGCCCGGCGGGGCTGCGGATGGCGAGCGCGGCGCTCTCGGGGATCGAATGCGCCACGGGGATGAACTCAACCTCGAACGGGCCAACCTCGACGCGGCCGCCGAGCGGCACGATGCGGATCGGGATCTTTGGCGCACCGGGCTCGCCGAGGCGGCGCGCTTCGGCAAGCCCTGCGGCGAAACGGGTCATATAGACCGGCACGCCGAGCGACGGCCACAGCGCCGCCAGCGCGCCGATATGGTCCTCGTGCGCGTGGGTGATGACGATGCCGGCGAGATCGCGCTTGATCGCCTGTACGAAGGAGAGATCAGGCATGACGAGATCGACCCCCGGCGCCTCCTCGCCGGCGAAGGCGAGGCCGAGATCGACCATCATCCATTTACGCCGGCGCGCCGGTCCGAAGCCGTAAAGCGCGCAGTTCAGGCCGATTTCGCGCAAGCCGCCAAGGGCCACGAACACGAGTTGCGCGTCGTCCTGCATTTTCGGTCAAACTTTCTTGCGCGGCGGCGCGGCGGCCGTCGCCCCCAAAAGGGCAATGTCAGCGGATTCGATGGTCTCTATCGCGTCTTGCCGGCGCAAAAGCAAACGTCCGCGCGGATCGAGCCCCGCAAACACCCCCTCGCGCGCGCCGGTCGCGGTGGTCGCGCGCATCGGCCGGCCGAGCCCCGCCGCCGCCTCCAGCCATTGCTGGCGGATGCGGTCGAAGCCGGCGCCGCGGGCGAAAACCGCCAGCCGCTCGTCGAAGCGCACCGCCAACCGCTCCAGGAATTCGCGCACGCCCACCTGCCGCCCGGCCAATGCGCTGACGTCCGCGGTAGGATAGGCGAGATCGTCGGGGTGGAAGGCGAGATTGACGCCGATGCCGATCGACACCGCGAAAGGCGCTTCGGCGAAAGTCCACCCCTCCAGCAGGATGCCGGCGAGCTTGACGCCCTCGACCACGAGATCGTTCGGCCATTTGAGCGCGACGCCGGGCGCGCCGAGATCGGCGATCGCCGCGCGCGCCGCCAGCCCGGCGACGAAGCCGAGTTGCGGCGCATCCGCCACCGCACAGGGCGAGACGAGCAGCGCGCTGCCATGGAAATTACCTACCGGCGAGCGCCAATCGCGCCCGTGACGGCCGCGCCCGGCGGTCTGCCGGTCGGCGACGATCCACAGCCGCCCTCGGTCGCCGGCAAGCGCCCGGCGCTTGGCCTCCTCGCTGGTCGAATCCAGCACGGCGAAGCGCTCGACCCGCCAACCCTGGATCGTGTAGCGGCGCGGCGCGGCGCTCTCGCCTTCAGCCAAAGACAGCCTCAGAATAGAGACTTGGCCGCCGCCAGCGCCGCCGAAGTAAGCGGCGCCGGAACCAGCACGCCAAGGATCAACACCGCCGACGACAGCGCCAGCACATAGCGCGGCGCCGCCTTCGGCGTGTCAAACGGCTGGGCCGCCTCGTCGAAATACATGATCTTGACGATGCGTATGTAGTAGAAGGCGCCGACAGCGCTCAGCAACACGCCAATGACCGCGAGACCGTAGAGCCCGGCGTTGATCGCGGCGGCAAACACATAGAACTTGGCGAAGAAACCGCCGAGCGGCGGCACGCCGGCGAGCGAGAACATCATCGCCGCCAGGAAAAACGCCGTCGCCGGGCTGGTGCGCGCAAGCCCGGCGAGATCCCCGATCGTCTCGACATATTCGCCGTTGCGGCGCATCAGCAGAATGCCGGCGAAGGTTCCCAGCGCCATCACCAGATAGATCGCCATATAAAGCGCGACGCCCTGCGCGCCCTCGACCGTGCCGGCGGCGACGCCGACTAGCGCGAAACCCATGTGGCCGATCGCCGAATAGGCCATCAGCCGCTTGATGTTGGTCTGCCCGATGCCGGCGAAGGCGCCTACCGCCATCGAGGCGATCGATACGAAGGTGACGATCTGGCGCCATTCGGTCGAGATATGCGGGAAGGCGGTCAACAGGATGCGGACCGCGATCGCCATCGCCGCCATTTTCGGCGCCGACGAGAAAAAGGTCGTCACCGGCGTCGGCGCGCCCTCATAGACGTCAGGCGTCCACATGTGGAACGGCACCACCGAAATCTTGAAGGCAAGGCCGGCGATGATGAACACCAGCGCGAATACGACGCCAACCGAGGCCGGGCCGCTCACCGCCGTCGCCACTCCTTTGAACGATACCGTGCCGGCGAAGCCATACATCAACGACATGCCATAGAGCAGCATGCCCGACGACAGCGCCCCCAACACGAAATATTTGAGCCCCGCCTCGGTCGAGCGTGTATCGTCGCGGTGATAGGCGGCCAGGACATAGAGCGAGAGACTCATAAGTTCGAGGCCGAGATAAAACGCGATGAAGTCGCTCGCCGAGATAAGCATCATCATGCCGATCGTCGACAGCAATATGAGGATCGGGAACTCGAAGCCGCCGTAACGGTGATGGCGCAGGAAATCCAGCGACAGCAGCAGCGACACCAGCGAGCCGATCAGCGACAGCGCCTTCATGAAGCGGGCGAAGTCGTCATTGGTGAAGGCGCCGTAGAAGGTGACGCCCTCCGTCCGCTGATCGAACACGACGACGACCAGCGCCACCCCGAGCAGCGCCACCGCCAACTCGGTGACGAGCCAGACCGAGCGCTCACCACGCAATGCGCCGATGAGAATCAGCGCCAGTGCGCCGAACGAAAGAATGAGTTCCGGCAGCACCACCGGAAGCGAGAGCGCGGTCACGTTCATCTCGTTTGCATCTCGTTTCGCCCTAAGTCTGTTGGCCGGCGCCCGTCAAAGCCCGGCCGTCCGCACTGCGGCGGCCGCATGCTGGACGCCTTGCAGCAGTTGCTCCACGGAGGCCGCGCTGGCGTCAAGGATCGGCTGCGGATGCACGCCGAAATAGACGATCAGCAGCAGCAGCGGCACGAGGAACAGTTGTTCGCGGAAGCTCACGTCCTGGATGGTCAGCAGCGTCGGCTTGTCGAGCGCGCCGAAGACAATGGCGCGATAGAGATAAAGCGCATAGCACGCCGAGAGGATGATGCCGGTCGTTGCGAACAGTGCGACCCAGGTGTTGGCCTGGAAGGCGCCGATCAAGGTGAGAAACTCGCCGACGAACCCCGACGTGCCGGGCAAACCGACATTGGCGAGCGTGAACACCATCAGCGCCACCGCATAGCGCGGCATGCGGTTGACGAGGCCGCCATAGGCCGCGATCTCGCGCGTATGCTGCCGATCGTAGATCACGCCGACGCACAGGAACAGCGCGCTGGAGACGAGGCCGTGGCTCACCATCTGGAACACCGCGCCTTGCACGCCCTGGGTGTTGCTGGAGAATATGCCCATCGTGACGAAGCCCATATGGGCGACGGAAGAATAAGCAATGAGCTTCTTCATGTCCTCCTGCGCCAGCGCCACCAGCGAAGTGTAGATGATGGCGATGATCGACAGCGAATACATCATCGGCGTGAAATAGACGCTGGCGTCGGGGAACATCGGCAGCGAGAAACGCAGAAAGCCGTAACCGCCCATCTTCAGCAGGATGCCGGCCAGGATGACAGAGCCCGCGGTTGGCGCCTCGACGTGCGCGTCGGGCAGCCAGGTATGCACCGGCCACATCGGCAACTTCACCGCGAACGATGAGAAGAAGGCGAGGAATAGCCAGAATTGCATGTTGGACGAGAAATGCGTGTGCAGCAGCACCTCGATGTCGCTGGTATGGGCGGTCCAATACATCGCCATCACGCCAAGCAGCATCAACAGCGAGCCGGTGAGCGTGTAGAGGAAGAACTTGAACGCCGCATAGACACGCCGCTTGCCGCCCCAGACGCCGATGATGAGAAACATCGGGATCAGCACGCCCTCGAAGAACACGTAGAACAGCAGCAGGTCGAGCGCCTCGAACACGCCGATCATCAGCGTTTCGAGCACGAGGAAGCAGATCAGATAGGCTTTCACGCTGACCTGGATCGAGCGCCACGAGGCGACGATGCAGATCGGCGTCAGGAAGGTCGTCAGCAGCACGAACGGCATGGAGATGCCGTCGACGCCGAGCTTGTAGAGAATGACGCTGGAGAACCAGTTCGACTGCTCAACGAGTTGGAAGCCGGGTTTGGAGGGATCGAACAACGCCCAGCCGTAGAGGCTGACGGCGAAGGTGATGAGCGACGTCCACAGCGCGATCCAGCGCGCGTTGTTGATGGTCTCCTTGGAGTCGCCGCGCAACAGCGCGATGAGGATCGAGCCGACGAGCGGCAGGATCAGCAGCGCCGATAGCACCCAGTTGCCGGACATCAGCGCAAGCCCCCGAACAGATACCAAGTCGCCAGCGCCGCCACCCCCAGCAGCATGGCGAAGGCGTAGTGATAGACGTAGCCGGTTTGCAGGCGCACGGCGTAGCGCGTCGCATCAAGCACGCGGGCGGAAATGCCGTCCGGCCCGAACCCGTCGATGACGGCGCCGTCGCCGCCCTTCCAAAATGCGCGACCGATCCAGAACGCCGGCCGCACGAACAGGAAATCGTAGAGTTCGTCGAAATACCACTTGTTGAGCAGGAAGCGGTAAAGCAGCGGGTTGGCGCGCGCCAGCGCCGCTGGCGCGGCCTTGTTGACGACATACATATAGTAGGCGATCAGGAAACCGACCACCATCATTAAGAACGGCGATAACGAGACCAGCCAGGGAACCTGCTCCATGCGTTCCAGGATCTTGTTGTCGCTGGCCAGAAATATCGATTGCTTCCAGAAGCCCTCGAAGCCGCCGCCGATGAACCAATGGCGGAAAAACACGCCGGCAAAGGTGGCGCCGAAGGCCAGCCCGGCGAGCGGGATCAGCATGACGCGCGGCGATTCATGCGCGGGTCCGTGGCCGTGATCGTCGTGATGAGCCTCGCCATGGGCGTCGTGCGGCAGCGCGTGCGCCCAATCGCCGCGACGGCCGTAAAAGGTCATGAACATCAACCGCCAGGAATAGAACGCGGTCAGCGCCGCCGCGATCACCACGCAGAAGAAGGCATAGGCGCCGATATAGCCGTGCGCGGCGTAGGAGGCCTCGATGATCGCGTCCTTGGAGACGTAGCCGCCGAAGCCAAGCGTGGTGAACGGCAAGCCGACGCCGGTCAGCGCCAGCGTGCCGATCATCATCGCCCAGAAGGTGAACGGGATCTCGTCTTTCAGGCCGCCCATGCGGCGCATGTCCTGCTCGTGGTGCATGGCGAGAATGACCGAGCCCGAGCCCAGGAACAGCAGCGCCTTGAAGAAGGCGTGCGTGAACAGGTGGAAAATGCCCGCCCCATAGGCCCCGACACCCTCGGCGACGAACATGTAGCCGAGTTGCGAGCAGGTCGAATAGGCGATTACGCGCTTGATGTCGTTCTGCACCAGGCCGACGGTGGCGGCGAAGAAGGCCGTCGTCGCGCCGATGAACAACACGAAATCGAGCGCCACCGGCGACAGGTCGAACAGGAACGACAGCCGCGCCACCATGAACACGCCGGCCGTCACCATGGTCGCGGCATGGATGAGCGCGGAGACTGGCGTCGGCCCCTCCATCGCGTCGGGCAGCCAGGTGTGCAGCAGGAACTGCGCCGACTTGCCCATCGCGCCCATGAACAGCAGCAGACAGGCGACCGTCAGCGCATCGGCGTCCATGCCGAAGACATGGATGTTGACGCCGACGAGGCTCGGCGCGGCGGCGCGCGCCGCCTCCAGGCTCACCGAGCCCGTCAGCCGAAAGATCAGGAAAATGCCAAGGGCGAAGCCGAAATCGCCGATGCGATTGACGACGAAGGCCTTGATCGCCGCCGCATTGGCCGCCGGTCTTTTGTACCAGAAGCCGATCAGCAGATAGGAGGCGAGGCCGACGCCCTCCCATCCGAAGAACAGTTGCACGAGATTGTCCGCCGTCACCAGCGCCAGCATGGCGAAGGTGAACAACGAAAGATAAGCGAAGAAACGCGGCGGGTACTCGTCCTCCGCCATATAGCCGATCGAATACATGTGGACGAGGAACGACACCGTCGTCACCACCACCAGCATGACGCCGGTCAGCATATCGATGCGCAGCGACCATTCGACGGAGAGTTTGCCGGCCGACATCCAGTTGCCGAGCGGCACGATATAGGCTTGTGGATCGGAACTGAGGGCGACGGCGAAGAACGCCAGCCAGGACAAGAAGCAACTGATCCCCAGCAGCGCCGTGGTGACGAGTTCGGCGCGACGCGGCTGCTTGTTGTCGCCGAGCAGGCCGGCGTAGAGAAAGCCGATCAGCGGCAGGAAGACGATGATTGCGTACGTCATATCCCGCTCAGCCCTTCAGCGCATTGATGTCGGCAACCGCGATCGAGCCGCGATTGCGGTAATAGGCGACCAGAATCGCCAGCCCGATCGCCGCCTCCGCCGCCGCGACCGTCAAGATAAACAGCGCGAAAACTTGCCCCGTGAGGTCGCCCGAGAAGGTCGAAAACGCCACCAGATTGATGTTGACCGAGAGCAGGATCAGTTCGACCGACATCAAAATGATGATGATGTTCTTGTGGTTGAGGATGATGCCCGCCATGCCGATAGTGAACAAGATCGCCGCCAGCGAGAGGTAGTCGGTCAGTCCGATAATCATGACGGTTCCCCTCAGAGGCCAGCGCGCGAGGCGACTTTGCGCAATTCCACCGCCGTCGCCGGCGTGCGCGCGACTTGCGCGGAGATGTCCTGGCGCTTGACGCCGACTTTGTGACGCAACGTCAGCACGATGGCGCCGATCATCGCCGTCAGCAGGATGAGCCCGGCTGCCTCGAAGAAATAGGCGTAATGGGTGTAGATCACGAGGCCGAGCGCCTTGGTGTTGCCGACCAGCGCGGTCGGCGCGGCGGCGGGCGCGGCGTGCGGCGAACGCGTCCAGCCCGCGGTCACATACCAAAGCTCAAGGCCGACGCAGATCGAAATCAGGCCGCCAATCGGCAGATATTGCACGAAACCCTGCTTAAGCTGTGCGAAATCGACGTCGAGCAGCATGACGACGAACAGGAACAGCACCGCCACGGCGCCGACATAGACGATGATGAGGATCATCGCCAGGAACTCGGCGCCCATGAGCACGAACAGGCCCGAGGCGTTGACGAACGCCAGAATGAGAAACAGCACCGAATGCACGGGGTTGCGCGCCAAAATGACCGCGAGCCCCGAGGCCACCAAGACGGTAGCGAAAATCCAGAAGAAGAAGGCCTGCGCCACCATCGTCGCCTATCCCCAAAAACCTGTCTGTCGCGCGCCCACAGGGCGCGCGCGTCGTTCACTTATAAGGCGCATCCATCGCGATGTTGCGCGCCAACTCGCGCTCCCAGCGCGCGCCGTTCTCCAGCAACCGGTCTTTGTCGTAGAACAATTCCTCGCGGGTCTCGGTCGCGAACTCGAAATTCGGCCCCTCGACAATGGCGTCCACTGGGCAGGCTTCCTGGCAAAAGCCGCAATAGATGCACTTCGTCATATCGATGTCGTAGCGGGTTGTGCGCCGGGTGCCGTCGTTGCGCCGCGGGCCCGCTTCGATGGTGATGGCTTGCGCCGGGCAGATCGCCTCGCACAACTTGCAGGCGATGCAGCGCTCCTCGCCGTTGGGATAACGCCGCAGCGCATGTTCGCCTCGGAAGCGTGGCGACAGCGGCGTCTTCTCGTGCGGATAATTCAGCGTCAGCTTCGGCATGAACATATAACGTATGCCAACAGCGAAAGCGGCGACAAACTCGCTGAGGAACAGCGAACGCGCGGCCTGATCCAGTTTCAGCGCCATAACGCCACCCTCGCCTTCATCGCCCCACCGACCCGAATATCTCGACACAGGCCGCCACCGCCACCACCATCGCCAGCGAGATCGGCAGGAACACTTTCCAGCCCAGACGCATGAGTTGGTCGTAGCGGTAGCGCGGCACCATCGCCTTGGTCATCGAGAAGCAGAACACCACCGCCCAAGCCTTGATGAGGAACCAGATGATCCCCGGCACCCAGGTGAACGGCGCAAACGGCAGCGGCGACAGCCAGCCGCCAAGGAACATGATCGTCGTCAGCGACGACATCGTCAGCACAGCGACGAGTTCGGTCAGGAATTGCAAAAGGAACAGCGAGGCGGAATATTCGACCGAGAAACCCGCCACCAGTTCCGATTCCGCCTCGACGAGGTCAAACGGCGTGCGGTTGGTCTCCGCCAGCGCCGAAACGAAGAAGATGATGAACACCGGGAACAGCCGCAGCCAATACCAGCCCAGGAAGCCGCCCCAGGTGTCCTGCGCGCGCACGATTTCCGAGAGGTTGAGAGAGCCGGCGCAGAGCAGCACCGTGACGATGACAAAGCCGATCGAAACCTCGTACGACACCATCTGCGCCGCCGAGCGCAGCGCCGCCAGGAACGCATATTTCGAGTTCGACGCCCAGCCCGCCATGATGATGCTGTAGACGCCGAGCGACGACACCGCGAACAGGTACAGAATGCCGACGTTGATGTCGGAAATCACCCAGCCGTCGCCTACCGGGATCACCGCCCACGCCGAAATCGCCAGCACGACGCCGACCAGCGGCGCGAGCAAGAACACGCCCTTGTTGGCGCCGGCGGGAATGATCGGCTCTTTGAGGATGAATTTCAGGAAATCGGCGAAGGGCTGCATCGTACCCCAGGGGCCGACGACATTCGGCCCGCGACGCAGATGCACGGAGCCCCAGATCTTGCGCTCGGTGTAGATCAGGATCGCCGTCGAGATCAGCACGCCGACGAGCAGAATCAGGCTCTCGACGATGTAGCGTACGATCGAGCCGAACATCGTGGCGTAGAACCAATGCCCGATCCCGGCCCCCCAATGCGCCTCGGCGAAGCCGTAGACGACGCCGAGCAGGATGACCAAAACCGCGGCGCCGGCGATCGCGCCGACGATGAGGGCCGATTTGTCTTCGTTATGCCTTGAGGGCGTGACGCTGCTCATGGGGAACCCTATTCCGCCGCCGCCGCGAGCCGCTGGCTCGCGAGCGCCGAGCATTCGGCCATGACGCGCGAGGCGCGCGCAATCGGATTGGTAAGGAAGAAGTCATGCACCGGCGAGGCGAACGCCTCGCCCGAGACGGCGGCGGCCGCGGTGAGGCCCTGGAGCCCCGATGCGTCCGCCGGCGTGATGACGTCATACTTCACCAGATGCGGAAACGCCGCGCCCAACGCCGCGCGCAGCGCGCTAAGGTTGTCGAAGGGCAACTTCGCGCCGAGACGCTCGGACAGTGCGCGCAGGATCGCCCAATCCTCGCGCGCGTCGCCCGGCGGGAACACCGCGCGGTCGGCGAATTGCGGCCGCCCCTCGGTGTTGACGTAAATGCCGGTCTTTTCCGTGTAAGCCGCGCCGGGCAGGATTACGTCGGCGCGGTGCGCGCCGTTATCGCCGTGAGTACCGATATAGACGACGAAGGCGCCGGGCGGCACGTCGATCTCGTCGGCGCCTAGGAGGAAGAGCACGTCGAGCGCGCCTTCCTTCGCCATCGCCGCGGCGTTGAGCGCGCCCT
>DATNDU010000116.1:0-14095 GCA_035606915.1 Roseiarcus sp.
CCCGCAAGCGGGGAGAGGGAGAGCGGCAGTCGCCGCGCCTGCACCGCCGCCATGCCGAGATGGCCGGCGATATCCGCGGCGCGCACGCCGTTCGCCTCGGCCTGCGCCAGATCCTCGGCGCGCGTGAGGCGGAGATGCGCGCCCTGGTGGCGCGGCGGACGCCGAGCTATGATTCGGTGCGCGATCTCTGGCTGCGCGGCGGGATCTCGCTCAGCGGTCTCGAAAAGCTTGCCGACGCCGACGCCTTCCGCTCGCTCGGCCTCGACCGGCGCGAGGCTTTATGGGCGGTCAAGGCGCTGAACCGCGTTGGCGACCAGGACGATCTGCCGCTGTTCGCGGCCTCGCGGCCCGAACGCGACAACGAGCCCGACGCCGATCTGCCGCCGATGCCGCTCGGCGCCCAGGTGGTGGAGGATTATCGCCGGCTGTCGCTGTCGCTGAAGGCCCACCCCGTCGCCTTCATGCGCAGCCGGCTGGCGGCGCGCGGCATCCTGCGCACCGACGCGCTCGACCAGACCAAAAGCGGGACGCGCGTCACCGTCGCCGGCCTCGTGCTGGTGCGCCAGCGGCCAGGCACCGCCAACGGCGTCATCTTCATGACGCTGGAGGACGAGGCGGGGATCGCCAACATCATCGTCTGGCCGAAGGCGTTCGAGCGGCTGCGGGCGCTGGTCATCGGCGCGCGCTTCGTCGCCGTGACCGGCAAGTTGCAGAGCGAATCCGGCGTCGTCCACCTGATCGCCGAGCGCATGGAGGATTGGACGCCGACGCTCGGCCAGCTTTCCGTGGAAGGACGTTCGATCTCGACGCTAAGTCGGGCCGACGAGGTCAGGCGCCCGCAGCCTTCGGCGGCGAAGAAGCGCCAGGGCAACCGCTTCGCGCAAGTGCAGCTATTCGCCGACCCCGGCGGCGCCGTTGCGGCGCCGCTCGCCCCGGAACTCAAGCGCGCGCTGCCGACGGGGCGCAATTTCCATTGAGGCGGCTTGCGATAGACTGGAAATCATGAAACCGTCGGAACGTCTCAACGCCCATCGTGAAGCGATCCGGGCCATCGTCGCCGCGCACCGCGCCTCGAACCTGTGCGTCTTCGGCTCGGTGGCGCGCGGCGAGGACACGGAAGAGAGCGATCTCGATATCCTGATCGATCCGGCGCAAAGGATGAGCTTGTTCAATTTGGGCGCGATCTATAACGAGCTCGCCGAATTGCTTGGCGTTGAAGTCGATGTGCTCACCCCCAATGCGTTGCCGGAAAAGTTTCGCGATCGTGTGCTTGCCGAGGCTGCGCCCATATGAACGGCACGCTGCGCGTGCCGGATTATCTCAAGCACATTCGCGACGCCATCGAGCGCATATTTCGCTATATTGACGACTTCGACGGCTTCGCCTTCGAGGGTAATCAACTCGTGCAAGACGCCGTAATCCGAAATCTAGAAGCCATTGGCGAAGCCAGCCGAAACATTGAGCGCGCTGACGCTGGTGACTGGCGTGCCGGCCGAGCCCGAAGCGCTGCTGAAGCCGATCGCTCGGCGTCGCGCATCTGCGTGAGACCAATTTCGGCCGCGTGTTCGACGTCAAATCGAAGCCGCAGGCCGACAGCGCCGCCTATACCGCGGTCAACCTGCCGCCGCACAGCGATCTGCCGACCCGCGAATGGCAGCCGGGCGTGCAGTTCCTGCACTGCCTGGTCAACGACGCGACGGGCGGCGAGAGCGTGTTCGTCGATGGCTTCGCCATCGGCGAGGCGATGGCGCTCAGGCTGTTTCAGGCGATGACGCGCGACGAACGTTTCTATATCGAGCGCCGCCTGAAGCCGGGCGATATGTGGCCTTCGACAACCGCCGCGTGCTGCATGCGTGCCGCGCCTTCGACCCGACCTCCGGCGCGCGGCATTTGCAGGGCGCCTATGTCGACCGCGACGAGATCAACTCGCGCTGGCGGGTGCTGAAGCGACAGCTTGAGGCCGGCTGACAAAGCGCGCTAAACGGCGGGCCCCGCGCGCCCCGCCTCAGAGTCCCGCCTTGCCTTATCTGCTTCTCGCGCTGCTTTCGCTGCTGTGGGGCTCGTCGTTCCTGCTCATCGCCATTGCGACGCGCGGCTTCGATCCCGTCAGCTTCGCCTTCGTGCGCGTCTCGATCGGCGCGCTGGCGTTGTGGGGGATCGCGCTGGCGGTGGAGCGGCGCTGGCTGCGTGGCGGCCGGCTCTGGCTCACGCTCGCGGCGATGGCGGTCTTCGGGCAGGCGATCCCGTTCGCGCTGCTCGGCGATGCGGCGCGCCGCGTCAGCAGCGGCGATCTGGCGTTGATGATGGGGGCGGCGCCGATTTTCGCTTTCGTGCTGTCGCGCCTGATCGGCGAGGGGCCGCCGTGGACGATGGTTTCCGCGCTCGGGTTGGGAATCGGCCTCCTTGGCGTCGTCGTCTGCGTCGGCGGCCCCGGCGGCGGCGACCTTGCCGGGCGAGCGGAAGGTTTCGCCGCCTCCTTCTTCTACGCTTTCGGCGCGACGATCTCGCGCGGCGCCTCGCGGGCGGTGGGACCATCGACCGCCGCCGCCGCCTCGATGACGCTGTCGTCGGCGGCGCTGCTCGTCGTCTGGCGCCTGGGCGGCGGCTCGGCGGCGGCGCTCGCCGCCATTCCCGCGCCGTCGCTGCTGGCGATGGCGGCGCTCGGCGTGTTCAACACCGCGTTGGCGTATTTAATCTACTTTACGCTGGTGCTGCGCATGGGGGCGACTTTCGCCTCCCTCAACAATTACGTCGTGCCGTTCATCGGCCTGCTGCTCGGTGCGCTCGTGCTCGGCGAGCCGATCGCCGTCTCCGCCTGGGCCGGGCTGGCGCTGGTCATCGTCGGCGTCGTGCTGACCGGACGCGCCGCCGCGCCCAACCGGCGCGGTGGCTCCGGGCCGAGTCTGACGCCGTCGCGTCCGTCATAAGCAATGAGCGCGCCGCCGACATTGGCGGCGTAGCGACGCCGCTCGGCGATGGCGGCGAGAAGCTCGGCGGCGATGCGCTCCATCGCCTCCAGCGGCGCATGGCCGACAGCGCGCGCCAGCACGCGGCGCACGATCTCCTCGGGCTCGGCGGCGAGCGCGGTGGCGTCGCAGCGGCCGCCGTGGCCAAGCCCGAGCCGCGCCTCGGCGGCCTGCGTCTGAGCCGCCAGCGCCGCCTCGACGACCGCCGCACGGCGGGCGAGTCGCGCCAGCGCCGGCGCGTCGAGGCCCTCGTCGGCGATCAACCGGCGCAAGCGGGCGCGGGCGAAGCGCAGGTTTTCGTTGGAGGGATCGCGAACATAGGCGAGACCGCGCGCCTCGCAAAAGGCGACGAGTTGCGCCTTGGCGAGCCCGAGCAACGGGCGGGCGATCTCGATCTCGCCGCGCCGGCTGCGCGCCGCCATGCCGGCGAGCCCGGCGACGCCGGAGCCACGCAACAGCCGGAACAACACGGTCTCGGCCTGATCGTCGAGATGATGCGCGGTGACGATGACGGGCGCGCCGACCCGCCGCGCCTCGGCGGCAAGCAGATCATAGCGCGCCGCGCGCGCGCGCTCCTGCAACCGCGTCACCGGCTTTTCGCCCTCCCAGACCAGCGTTGCGTGCCGGACGCCGAGGCGCGCGCAGAACTGCGCCACCGTCGCCGCTTCCGCCGCGCTTTCAGGTCTGAGCGCGTGGTCGACGGTGGCGGCGTAGAGCTTGGCGCCGGCCCATTCCGCCGCCATCGCCAGCAGCGCCGTCGAATCGGGGCCGCCGGAGATGGCCAGCAGCAGCGCCGGCTCGTCCCGCAGCGGGTCGAGCGGCGAACCGCTCACGAGCAGCGATGCGCCTGGATCTCGCGGTCGGCCGAGCGCTTGACGAAGCCCGGCGCGGACGGGTAGCGCTTGCCGACCTCGGCGAAGGTGGCGCAGGCCTGCTCATTATTGCCGAGCTTGGCGAGCGCCAGGCCGAGCCGCACCATGCTCTCCGGCGCGCGCGAAGACCTCGGATATTGGGTCGAAACTTTCAGATATTGCTCCGCCGCCTCGCGCGGGCGGGCGCGCTGCATATAAGTTTCGCCGATATAGAACACGGCGTCCGGCACATTGGCCGCGCCCTTGTTGGCCGCAATATAGGCTTTCAGCAGCGCCTCGGCGTCGGCGTATTGGCCGGCCTTGTAGGCGGCGAGCGCCGACTTGTACTGCTCGCGCGAATCGGCGAACGGCACGCCGCTCGGCACGAAGGTCGGGGCGTCCACGTCGGCTTTGGCCTGGCGCGTAAGCGGCGCTGGCGCCGGCAGCGGCTTCAGCCCCGGATCGTCGTTGGCGTGCGAGGACAGCATCAGTGGCGCGCTCGGCGCGGTGGTGCCGATCTGCTTGGGGGCGCCAGGGGCGTTGGGGTCGGCGTTGGGGTCGAAGGCGTCGTCTTTGCGCCGGGAGGAGCGCGCCGGTTCGGCGGCGGGCGCGGCGGCGACCGCGCTTGGCTGGGGCAGGGGCGCGGCGGCGCCGGTCTTGCCGGAAAGGCGGAACTCGATGTCGTCGCGGAAACGCTTGAAATCGTCGGCAAGCTTGCGGTTCTGGTTCTGGAGATCTTCGATCTCACCGGTGGCGCGGCGCAAAGCCGCCTCCAGGCGGCCGATGCGCAGCGCCAGCGCGCCTTCCTCGCTCTGCGCGTCGTCGCCGCCCTGGATGTCCGAGGGCGGCTGATTGTAGCTCTGCGCCAGGGCGCTATGACCCAAAAGCCCAATCGTTAGTACGCCTGCGCCCAGAATGCGCGAAACGTCGCCCGCCTTCACGTTAAACCCCCATGCTGTCACACGTGCCAATTCCTTTGCGCCGGTTCCTCGCCAAAATGAAGGCGAGGAGCAGGCGGGCCTGCGGCGAATCAGCTTCCCGGCGCGCCGGCGAGCACGGTGACGGCGCGGCGATTCTGCGACCAGCAGGAAATGTCGTCGCAGGTCGCCACCGGGCGTTCCTTGCCATAGCTGATCGTCTTCATGCGCGCGGCGGCGACGCCCTTCGAGATCAGGTAATTCTTCACCGATTCGGCGCGGCGTGAGCCGAGGGCGAAATTGTAATCGCGCGTGCCGCGCTCGTCGGCGTGGCCCTCGATGGTGAAGTTGTAGCGTCCGTAACGGTTGAGCCACGCCGCCTGCTTGTCGAGCGTCGCCTCGGCGCGGTCGGAGAGATCGGTCTGGTCAGTGTCGAAGAATACCCGATCGCCGACCGTGGCGGAGGCGAATTCCTGATAGCTGCCGGGTCCGGCGCCGCCCCCGGCGCCATAAGCTCCGTTGAGTGCGTCCGAGTCGGCCGGGTTCTTGGCGCAGGCGCCGAGCGCGAGCGCGAGACCGAGAACGGCCGCGATAGCGGGCAGACGCGCGACTGCGAATTTAGGCATGGTGAAACAACTCCTCGACACTCAGGGCCCCCGCAGGCAGAGGGTTTAGCGAGGCGCGTATTAAGCCAAGGTTTCATCAACCTTGATCGCGCGTTGACGAGACCGCGAAAACCCCGCCGGTCGCGGGGCGTGATTAACAGAGGGTTGATGGCCGTAATGCGGCAGGCGCCTTTGCGCCCTATTTTGCGCGAGCGGTGTCTTATTCCTGCAACATCAGCCGTATCGCAATTGCGCCGCGTTCTCCCCGTAAGCGGTGTCAACTTGCAACAACGCCGCGAGGCCGCTTCCGTTGGACGAATTCGACAAACGCCCTTCGCGGCTCGCCGCTCTGCCGCTGGCGCTGCTGTTCCTGTTGGAGACCTGGATCTGGCGCAAGCTCGTCGCTTTCGCGCGCTTGGTCTCGACGCTGCTGCCGTGGCAGCGGTTCCGCGACGCCGCGCGGCGCCGGCTCGCCGGGATGCCGGCGCTCGTCTCGGTGGCGCTGTTCAGCATTCCGCTGTTGGTCTCGGAGTTCGGTTCGTTCATCAGCGTCGTCATGATGGCGACCGGCCATCTGTTCGCAGGAATTGCGCTGTATCTGCTGATGAAGGCGCTCGGCCTCGCCCTCGTGCCGGTCATTTTCGAGATCACGCGCGAGCGGCTGCTCGGCCTGGCCTGGTTCGCCTGGGGTTATGCGAAGTTCGAGGCGCTGAACGCACTGGCGCGCCGCTTCGTCGCCCCCTATCGCGACGCCGCCGCTCAATGGGCGCGCGCGGTTGCGACCTCGGCTTGGCAGGCGCTGCTCGCCTTGGCTTACGGGCCGGCCCGTTCGGCGGCGCGCGCCAACGCCGCGAAGGCTGAGACGCTCGCCTCCTCGGCGCGCGCCGTCGGCTCGAGTCCGGCCTCGCCGAGCCACTGAACGAGATCGAGCCCGCGCTCGGCGGCGAAGCCTTTCAGCGATTGCCGCAGCATCTTGCGGCGCTGGCCGAAGGCGGCGAGCGTCAGCGCCGAGAGCGTCGCCGGCCGGCAGGGCGCAGCGACCCGCGGGATCAGTTCCACCACGCTCGACACCACCTTCGGCGGCGGCGTGAACGCGGCGGGCGAGACATCGAACAGCAGCCGCGCCTCGCAGCGCCAACCCGCCAACACGCCGAGCCGGCCATAATCGGCGCGCGTCGCCGGCGTGGCGACGATTCGCTCGGCGACCTCGCGCTGGAACATCAGCGTCAGCCGGTCGAACCACGGCGGCCACGGCTCGCTTTGCAGCCAGCCGACGAGCAGCGGCGTCGCGATATTGTAAGGCAGGTTGGCGCACACCCGGCACCGGCCGCCGGCGCGCGCCGCCAGCGCGGCGTAGTCGAGCGCCAGCGCGTCGTCGGCGATCACCTCCAGCCTTCCCGGCCAGTGGGCGGAAATCTCGGCCAGCGCCGCCAGGCAGCGCGCGTCACGCTCAATGGCGACGACGCGCGCCGCGCCGGCCGCCAGCAGCGCCCGCGTCAGCCCGCCGGGCCCCGGGCCGACCTCGATCACCGTCACGCCTTCGAGCGGCCCGGCGGCGCGGGCGATGCGGCCGGTGAGGTTGAGGTCGAAGAGGAAATTCTGGCCGAGCGATTTCTTCGGCGCAATCCCGTGCGCGGCCGCGACCTCGCGCAGCGGCGGCAATCCGTCGCCGGCGAGCGTCACGCCGATAATCGCGCCGCCAGATTGAGCGCCGCGATGAGGCTCGTCGGGTCGGCGAGGCCGTGTCCGGCGATGTCGAAGGCGGTGCCGTGGTCGGGCGAGGTGCGTACGAACGGCAGCCCGAGCGTGACGTTGACGCCTTCGTCGAAGGCGAGCGTCTTGGCGGGGATCAGCCCCTGGTCGTGGTACATGGTCAGCGCGACGTCGTAGCGCTCGCGAGCCCGGGCATGAAACATCGTGTCGGCCGGCAGCGGGCCGACGATGTCGAGCCCTTCCTCGCGCAGCGTCTCTATCGCCGGGGCGATGATCTCGATCTCCTCGCGCCCCATCGTCCCTTCTTCGCCGGCGTGCGGGTTGAGCCCGCAGACGGCGATGCGCGGCCGCGCCAGCTTGAAGCGGGCTCGCAGGTCGCGTTCGACGATGCGCGCCGTCGCCTCGATCGCGCCGCGCGTCAATGCGCCGGGGACGGCGCTGAGCGGAATGTGGATGGTGACCGGGACAACGGCCAGCAGCGGCGACCAGATCATCATCACCGGCGTCGCCGGGCCGCCCCAGGCTTTGGCGAGTTCACCCAGATATTCGGTGTGGCCGGGATGGGGAAAGCCGGCGTCGTAGAGCGTCTTCTTGGCGATCGGGTTGGTGACGAGGGCGCGCGCCGCGCCGCTGCGGACATAACCGACGGCGCGTTCTATCGATTCGAGGATCGCCGGCGCATTGGCCGGGTCCGGCCTGCCGGGCGTCGCGTTGGCGCGCGCCTTCAGCGGTACGACGGGCAGGGCGTGGGCGAACGTCACGGCCGCTCGCTGCGGCGTCGTCGTCTCCACTGGGCTCGAAATGTTGAGGCGCGCCACCGCCTCGGGATCGGCGAGCAGGAAGAACGGCGCCCCCACGGTCGCCCGCAGCCGCCAGGCGCTTAGCGCCAGTTCCAGGCCGATCCCTGCCGGATCGCCCATCGTCAGTGCGATCGGCGGCGGCGTCACTGCACGCCCGCCGAACTCTTCAAGTCGCCAAGAGTGCGGAAGTCGATCTCGAACAGCAACGACTGATCGCGCACAGCCGGGGCGGCGGGCACGCCGGGGGTGGTGCTGATAGGCACCGCGAGCGTCGAGTTATAGGCGATTTTGATCGTCGTGCAGTTGTTGGCGTCATAGGCGAGGCCGAAACTGTACTGCGTGGGATAGAAGGGCGAGCCGTAGCTCGGATCGTAGTAGCGGCGCGACATGTCGAGCGTCAGGCCGCCGGCGACGGTGAGGCCGTTGTCGAACTTGAAGCTGGCGTTGGTGATGAAGCCCTCGCGCGGGAAGGCCCAGCCGAGCAGCGGTTGCGCGGCGTATTTCGCATAGTCGAGACTGCCGGTGAAGCCGCCCCACTTGCCGCCGAGAATGGCGTCGAAACGAGCCAGGCTATAATCGCTGCTGTCGAATTGCTGCTTGAGGCCGAGCGTCAGCGGCGCGGCGGTCAGTTGCAAAGTCTCGCCGGCGACATAGTTCGACCATGTCTTGTCGAGGCCGGATTCGAGGCCGGTGTTGGCAGCGTCGGCGAGGGTGTAGGAATTCTGCCCGCCGATCTGCACCGATTGGCCGGCGACGATGTTGAGATGGCCGCCGCTCGGTAAATTGTTGATGTATTGAAACCCGTAATTGGCGCGCGTGCCGCCCTCGACGCGATCGAAGCCGGAATATTTGCTCCAGTTGAACAAAGTGGTGTCGTCGAACACCAGGCTTTGCGCGTCCTCGTTGGGTTGCAGCTTCGGCAATATTTCGTTCGGCCGCGCGATGATCTGGCCGATCGGCTCGATGATCTGCTCGCCGAAGCGCGTCTCGGCGATGAAGGGATAGCGGTATTCGAGCCCCGCGCCGACCATGCCGGTCGCCGCCGAGCCGGAGCTTTGGCCGCCGAAGAAGGCGGGTTGCGCGTAATTGGGAATGATCGCCGAACCGACCGAACTCGAATAGGCGAAGCTGCCGTTGGACAGGCTCGTCGCTTCGCCGCTGGCGCGCTCGAAGACGAACGGCTTCCACACCTCGCCGACGGGATCGACGATCTTCTTGGCCCAGGAGACCTGCTCGGTGCCGCGCGTGTAATCGCCGCCGATGCCACGCAACAGGCAGCTTCCCGGCTTGTAGCTCGCCGCCGTCGTACCGTCTCCGCACACCTGATAAAGGCTGTAAGCGTTGTCGAGGCGCTGCGTTCCGACCGATTGGTACAAAGCCTCTTCGCGGTCGATGCTGGCGGCGTTCAGCTCCACCGTCGCCTCGCCGCCGATGCCGTGCGAGCGCTCGGGATCGATGGCGAAGGTGCGGTGGTAGTCGAAGGTCGGAACCGCGGTCGGGTCCTGGCGCTGATCGAGGAAGGCGTTGGTCGGCTGGAACGAATAGCCGGTGAGGTCGAAGAAGCCGCGCCCGGCCTGGCCGCGCAGGTAGACCTGGCTCACCACGTCCTGAAAGAAATACTGCGTCGTATCCAGCGCCAGCAGGCGATAGTCGGTGAGATAGAAACGGTCGCTGAGCGCGGTCAGGTTCCAGCCGACCGTCCAGTTCGGGTTGAGATAGAACTTGCCCTTGGTCTCGGCCGAACCGCGGAAGTCGCGACTGCCGGCGCCGTAGGGCCCGGGCAGGAATTTGCCGGGCTGCAACTGGTCGATGCCGCTCAGGCGCACGTCATAGGCGCCGTTCTCGGTGCGCTGGCGCCATTCGGCGTCGAGGAACGGGCCTTGCAGCGTGTAGAAGCTCGGGCTCAGCGTCAGGTCGTAGTTCGGCGCCAGCGCCAGGAAATACGGCGTCGTCACCCCGAGCCCAAGCGAACTCGTGGACTCGAAGGAGGGCGCGAGAAAGCCGCTCTTGCGCGTCACCGTCGGATCGGCGGCGGAGAAATAGGGGATGTAGGCGACGGGAAAGCCGAAGGCGTCGAAATAGGCGTCGCGAAAATAGATCGTGTGGGTGTCCTGGTCCTCGGTGATCTCTTTGGCGCGTATCTGCCACAGCGGCGGCGATTCCGGATGCGCCTTGCACGGCTCGCAGGCCGTGTAGACGCCGTTGTGCAACACCGTCACCGTGTCGTTCGAGCGCTCGATGCGCGGCGAGGAGAGGCGCGTCTTGTCGGTGGTGAGCACCTGCACTGCGTCGGCGAAGCCGTTGGCGAAATCGTCGCTAAGCTCCAGGCGCTTCGAATAGGTGACGTTGCCGTGCTCGTCGGTCAGCTTGACGCGGCCGGAGGCGAACAGCCGCTTGGCCTTGCGGTCGTAGACCACATGGTCGCCCTGCAACACACGATTCTTGTAATACAGCACGACGCCGCCATCGGCAGTGACGATGTCGCGGTCCTTGTCATAGACCAGCTTGTCGGCGTCGATATAGAGCTTGGCCGGGTTGCGCTCGGGCGTTGGCGGCGTCTGCTCGCCCACCGGCGCAGAGGCTCTGCGAGCTAGCGCCGGGCTGGCGGGATTCAGCACAAACGCCACCGCGAGCGCGACGCCAAGGCCGCCTCGTTGGGCATTGCGGCTCAGACGGGCACGGGGCGAGCCCATCAACCGTCCTCCTGGTGGAGCAATACATACACGCCGAACAGACAACCCCCGATCGCCGGCGACCATGCGGCGACTGGCGCCGACACCAACCCTGCCGACCCCAAATCGCCAACGATCTTAGAGGCGACATAAAGCACGAAGCCTGCCGTCACGCCACCCAAAACCATCCGCTGCACGCCCCCCATCCGGAACAGCCTTAAGGAAAAGCAAGCGGCGACCAGGGTCATCGCCATCAGCGACAGCGGCAGGGCGAGAAGCTGCTGGCGGCGCAACAGGTACGGCGTGGCGTCGAGCCCGGCGCTGCGCACCTGCGCGGCGAGCCCGCCGAGGGCGAAGAACGACACCGTATCCGGCGGCACGAAGCTCTGCGCCACCTGCGCCGGGGTCAGCGAGGTCGCCAACAGATAGGTGTTGACATGGGTCTCGTTGTCGCCCGGCGTCACCACCTCGACGTCGCTCAGATCCCAATAGCCATCGCGCAGCACGCCGCTCTTGGCGTCGACGCGCTGGTCGAAGGCGCCGCCGCGGTCGAAGTTGAACACCTGCACGCCGAGGAACACGTCCTTGTCGAGGTCGCGACCGTCGACATGCACGATCGACTGCCCGTCGACCGTCTTTTGCCGCAGCCAGAAGCCGCCGGCGTCGCGCGCGCCGGAGCCGAACAGCTTCGCCTCCAACCCCGCCGCATGGCGTTTCATGGTCGTCGACAGCGGGTTGAAGACCGCCACCTCGCCGACGCCGAGCGCCAGCGAGACCACGATCGCCGGGGCCAGGAATTGCCACACCGACACCCCCGCCGCCCGCGCCACCGCCAGTTCCAGCCGCCGTGACAGGCTGAGAAAGGCGGCCATGGCGCCGAGCAGCACCACGAACGGCAGCGCCTGTTCGGCGACGATCGGCGTATGCAGCACCGCCAGCCAGGCGATGAGGGCGCCGCTCGCGCCGCGCACCTCGCCGGCGCGCCGCAGCGTATCGACGAAATCCAGCGTGAAGATGAGCGCCAGCACGCCGCCGAACACCCCCAGCACCGCCGCGGCGAAGCGACCGGCGAGATAGCGCCCGAGCGTGCCGAACATCATCGCCGCGCCTTGACGCGGGCGAGTGCGCGCGAAGCGGGTCCGACGAAGATCGCGTCCAGCGATAGCGCCGCCACCGCCACCGGGCCGCCCCAGGCGCCGATCATCGACCACAGCGGCGCCGCCGCCGAGCCCTTGCCGCGCAGCACCAGCGCGTCGGCGAAGCCGAAGATGCGCACCGCCGCGAACACAGCGACGGCGGCGAGGATGGCAAGGCCGCGATTCTGCCGCGTCGTGCGCGCCTCGCCGAGCGCCGCGAAGGCGACGAGGCCGGCCACCAGCGCATAAAGCGGGCTCGTCAGCCGGTCGTAAAGCTCGGCCCGCGCCTCGCCCTCCAGCGGGCGGTCGGCAGGGTCGTGGGGGTCGAACTTGAGCAGCGCCAGCGTGCCGCGGTTGCGCGGTCGCGGCTTGTCGGCCCCGGAGCCGCGGTGCAGGAACTGCGAGAGGTCGATGGCGTAATCCTCGAAGGTGACAAGCGAGGAATCGCCGGCGCCGCGCGGCCGCTGCGCGCTGCCCTTGCGCAGCACGAGATAGACGTCGTCGTTCTTTTCGACCAGTTCGCCCACCTCCGCGATGAAGGTCGAGATGTTCTTCGGGTCGCGCCGATCCTGGATGAACACGCCACGCAAGCTGCCATCCGGGCCGCGCTCGCGATAATGGAACACGAACCCCGCCTCAAGCTGGTTGAACGCGCCGGGACGGGCGAAATTGGCGATGAAATCGGCGTGTACGCGCCGCGTCAGATCGTCGACGGCGCCAAAGCTCATCGGGATGACCACGTTTTGCAGGACCAGCAGCCCCGCAAACACCAACGCCGACAAATAGACGAACGGCCGCGCCAGCAGCCCCGGCGAGGCGCCCGAGGCCGCCATCACGATAAGCTCGCTGTCGCCGTTGAGCCGGTTGAGACAATAGAGCACGCTGCCGAAAAGCGCGATCGGCGCGATGGAGGCGATCAGAAACGGCATGCCGAGGCCAGTGATGGCCAGAAACACCAGAAGCGTCTGCCCCTTGGAGGTCAGCAGGCTGATCTCCTTCAAGGCGCCGGTGATCCAAATGATCCCGGTCAATGTCACGAGGCTGACGATAAATGCCAGGCTCGCCATGCGGAACAGGTATCTCTCCAGTCGCAACATATAGCGTTCGTCGGTTCCTCGGCGGCTGCGCTAGCCCGGTATCGCGGCGCTGGCAAGGCCACGCCGTTATGCAAGTGTTAATTCATTTGCCGCCATCGGTGGCAAGCTGTTGACGTCGCGCGCGAAGCCTCGGAAAGAGGTTGGCGACCCTCAATCGCGCCCGCGGGAGCCCCATGTCAGATATCGTCAAGATCGCCTTCGCCCCGTTCGCCGCCGCCGATGCCGGGGCGCTCGTCGTCTTCGCCGGCGCCGATTTGAAGCTCGGCGCCAACACCGCGGCCCATCTTGCGGGAGCGCCGGCGCTTTTGCAGGGCGCGGCCGATACGCTGGCCTTCAAGGCCAAGGCGACGAGCGCGATGGACCTGGTGCGGCCGGCGGGGCTGGCGAGCGAGCGACTGCTGGTCGTCGGCGTCTCCGTCAAAGCCGGCGACAAGCCGCTCGATTTCGCCAACCTCGGCGGCTTCGTCGCCGGCAAGCTCGGCAAGAAGGCGAAGGTCGTCCACGTGCTTTTCGAGGGGCCGGAGGGCGAATGGAGCGCCGCCGAGGCCGCCGAATTCGCGCTCGGTTTGCGCCTGCGCGTCTACAGATTCGAGAAGTATAAGACGAAGAAGTCGGACGCCGACGCCGACGCCGACGACGCCGCCGGCCTGGAGGCGACGATCCTCGTCGCCGATGCCGCCGCCGCCGAGCGCGCCTATGAGGCGCGCGAGGCGATCGCCGAGGGCGTCGAACTCGCCCGCGATCTCGTCAACGAGCCGCCGAACACGCTCTATCCCGAGGTGTTGGCCGCGCGCGCCGAGCAACTGGAGAAGCTTGGCGTCGATGTCGAGGTGTTCGACGAGAAGGCGATGAGCAAGCTTGGCATGGGCGCGCTGCTCGCGGTCGGGCAGGGCTCGAAGCGCGAAAGCCGCTTCGTCGTCATGCGCTGGAAGGGCGCGAAATCGAAGAAGACGGCGCCGGTCGCCATCGTCGGCAAGGGCGTCTGTTTCGACACCGGCGGCATCTCGATCAAGCCCGCCGCCAGCATGGAGGACATGAAGGGCGACATGGCGGGCGCGGCCTGCGTCGTCGGCATCATGCACGCGCTGGCCAAGCGCAAGGCCAAGGTCAACGCCGTCGGCGACATCGGAATCGTCGAGAACATGCCGGGCGGCGGCGCCTACCGGCCCGGCGACATCCTCAAGTCGATGTCCGGCCAGACGATCGAGGTCATCAACACCGACGCGGAAGGACGTCTCGTCCTCTCGGACGCGATGGCCTGGGCGCAGCGCCAGTATAAGCCCGAGGTGATGGTCGACCTCGCCACGCTGACCGGCGCGATCATCATCTCGCTCGGCC
>DATNDU010000124.1:0-30614 GCA_035606915.1 Roseiarcus sp.
TTGGATATTCAGCTACTGCGTCAGTTTCGCAGCGCGGCTGACCGAACGCACAAATCTCGCGACTTCTGCCTTGTCGTTTTTGATTACCTCGACGCGCTCCGGTCTGGTCATCAAACCTTCCAGCCATGGCGGCAGTTCCGGCCGAACGCCGCAGGCCGCTTGCACGGCGTCGGGAAACTTTGCGGCGTGCGCTGTCGACAGCACGATGTTGGGCACCTTCGAATCCGCCGTGTCACGGTCGGCCACCACCAGCGCCACCGCCGTGTGCGGATCGACCAGATCGCCCGCCTCGCGCCAAACGGCGCGAATGACGGCACTGGTCTCGGCTTCATCGGCGCGGCCGGCGTCAAACTCGCTGCGCACCGCCGCCAGAACCGCATCCGGCAGCACGAACCGCCCGGATTGCTTCAGCGACGCCATCAGCCGCCGAACCAGGCTTGCATCACGGCCGCTTGCTTCGAACAGCAGGCGTTCGAAATTCGACGACACCTGAATGTCCATCGACGGCGATTGCGTCGGCCGGACCCCGGCGGGACGGTATTCCCCCGTCGCCAGGGCGCGGGCGAGGATGTCGTTCTCGTTGGTGGCGACGATCAACCGCCCGACAGGCAGGCCCATGCGCTTGGCATACCAGCCGGCGAGCACGTCGCCGAAATTGCCGGTCGGCACGGCAAAGGAGACCGGGCGATGCGGCCCGCCCAGCGCCACGGCTGAGGTGAAGTAATAGACGATCTGCGCCAGGATGCGCGCCCAGTTGATCGAGTTGACGCCGCTCAGCGACAGCCGATCGCGCAAGGCGAGATCGCCAAAGAGGCTTTTGACGATGTCCTGGCAATCGTCGAAGGAACCGTCGATGGCCAGCGCATGCACGCCCGGCCGGTCGGGCGTCGTCATCTGCCGGCGCTGCACCTCGGAGACGCGCCCGCTTGGGAACAGGATGAACACGTCGGCGCGCTCGGCCCCGCCGAACGCCGCGATCGCCGCCGCGCCGGTGTCGCCCGAGGTCGCGCCGAGGATTGTCGCGTGGCGGTCGCGCTCGGCCAGCGCCCGGTTCATCGCCCGGCCGAGAAACTGCATGGCGAAGTCTTTGAACGCCAGCGTCGGCCCGTGGAACAGCTCCAGCACGAACAGATTGTCGTCGAGTTGGCGCAGCGGCGCCCGCGCCGCATGGCGAAAATCGCCATAGGCGTCGGCGGTCATCGCGTTCAACTCGGCCTCGCTCCAGGCTTCGCCGAGGAACGGCGCCATCAGCCGCGCCGCGGCGGCGGCGTAGGGGACGCCGGCCAGCGCCGCGATTTCGGCCGCCGTCAGGCTGGCGAACGTGTCGGGCGTATAGAGACCGCCGTCGCGGGCGAGGCCCGCGAGCATGGCGCCAAGGAATGTCTGGCGCGGCGCCTGACCGCGCGTCGAGAGGTAATCCACAACAAGTCCCGCATTCAAGAGCGATGCGACCTCTACCCCAGGTGAGGCGGCGTTGGAAATGGACGACGCGAAGCGTCCGGCGATATTCGCGCATCGCGTGCGTTTGTTCAACTTGGAGTTGTATTCCTCAATGGCGCGCCTAAGAGTAGCGGCGGCGACCGAATCGGACGCGGACGGCGCCGTCAGGCAAGTATTAGTCTAATTTTAACGAGCGGCGGGGCACGATGAGCAGGCAATTCGAGCAATGCGCGGAGAGTTTGAGTATGTCCGACGCTGGCGAAGTCAGGGTGGCGTTCGCCTCCCTGGTTAAGATGATAAACCTCATGGGCGCCGAGATGCTGGTCGGCAAGTATCGCGAGGACATTGACGTTTTCGAGAACTGCGTGCGCGCCAAACTGCACGCCAATGTCGAGGGCGTCTCGCCGGAATCGACCGCTGCCGGCGTCGCCTTGGCGCACAGCTTGGTCGATCCCGTGCTGAGGCGGCTGCGCGAGCGCGTCACCACCCTGCACGCCGCCGAAACCGCGGCGATGGCGGAGCAGGCCCCCCCTGCGCACCGCCTGAACTGACGCCGCGCTCGGTCCGCCTATCCAGGCCGTCCGGCGCGCTCCTCAGATCCGCGCTTCCGCATAGACCGGATCGACCGAGCGACCCCACGGCCCCTCGAACCGCGTCAGCCAATCGCGCGCCGGTTCGACGCCGCGCTCGACGATCGCATCGAGCGCATCCAGATATTGGCTCTCGTCGCGCCCGCGCGCGTCGCGCAAGCCCCGGCGCGCCAGGCCGCCGCGCGCCAGCGTCAGCATGTCGCGCGCGACATCGCGCACGCAGCGGTCGGCGATGCGGGTCTGCAGCCCGAGCCTCGGCGCCTCGTCGCGCAAGATCTGGCGCTGCTCGGCGCTCCAGCGGCGGATCAGTTCGAAGGCGCCGTCGAGCGCGGCGGAATCATAGTAAAGCCCGACCATCAGCGCCGATTGCGCCACGATGCGCTCGGCCGACCCTACGTCGGCGCCGCGCATCTCCAGATAGCGCTTCAGCCGCACCTCGGGGAAAATCGTCGACAGGTGATTGGCCCAATCCGAAATCGTCGCCCGTTCGCCCGGCAGTTGCGGCAGGCGCCCCGCCAGCAGGTCGCGGAAGCTGGCGCCCGCGACATCGTGATAGACGTCGCCGCGCTTGATGAAATACATCGGCACATCGAGCGCGAAATCGGTGTAAGCCTCGAAGCCCATGCCAGGCTCGAAGGCGAACGGCAGCATGCCCGAACGCGCCGCGTCGGTGTGGCGCCAGATTTCCGAGCGCGCCGAGAGCCAGCCGTTCGGCTTGCCCTCGGTGAACGGCGAATTCGCGAACAGCGCCGTCATCACCGGTTGCAACGCCAGACCGACGCGCAGTTTAACCACCATGTCGGCCTCGCTGCCGAAATCGAGGTTGGCCTGCGTGGTGGCGGTGCGATACATCATGTCGAGGCCGCGCGTGCCGACCTTCGGCATGTAATCGGTCATGATTCGGTAGCGGCTTTTCGGCATCCGCGGCGTTTGCGCCAGGGTCCAGCACGGGCTCATGCCGAGGGCCAGGAAACCGATGCCGAGCGGCGCGGCGGCGGCGTGGGCGGCCTCCAGATGCGCCGCGAGTTCGCCCGCCAGCGCGTGAATATCGGCGTGCGTCGCCCCGGACAGCTCGAACTGGCCGCCGGGCTCCAGCGAAATCGCGCCGCCGCCGGCCGCGTCATAGAGCCCGATCAGACGGCCGGCGTTCTCGATGGCGTCCCAACCGAGCCTCGCGCGCATAGCTTCGAGCAGCGCGCCGATGCCGCGATCGCCCTCGTAGGGAACCGGCGAGAGGTCGGCGACATAGAATGGTATCTTCTCGTGCTCGGAACCGACCTTGAAATCTTTCGCCGCTTTGCAGCCGCCGTCGAACCACGCGACAAGGTCGGCTCGCCCGTTTACCGGCTCCGCATCCGTAACATCACGCGCCATACCGAACCCCGCCTACCGCCCTTCGGGCGGAGGCCTAGATAGGGGTCGGCAGGCGACAAAGCAATGAAGCGGCGCGCCGCTACTTCGGCAGGATGTCGTTGAGCGCCTGCGCGTGCTCCGGCGACACCGCCACGCCCGGCGCGAACATATTGATAAGCGACGACAACCCCGATTGCAGGTCGCCGTTGGAACTGCCGCCGATCGCCCCCTCGACGGCCGAAACGAGCGAGCCGAGCAGGCCGCCGCCGCCCGGCGCCGGCGCCGCCTGGCCGAGCACCTCGCCGTGGCCCTGCGTTTGTAGCGCGTGCGAGAGACCGCCGAGCGCCATCGAGGCCACCGCCGGCAGCAATTTGCCGATGATCTGCGGATCGAGCCCGGAGACGCGCGAAATCTGATTGGCGATCTCCGAGGTGACGGCGGGGCCGCCGAAAATCTGCCCGAGCGCGCCGGAACCGGCGTCGACGGCGGCGCCGGTCTGCGCGGGATCGACATAGGAGCCGGCGTGCGCGCCGCTCGCCATTTCGCTGATGACGCCGCCGAGCGCGCCGGGATTTTGCGCCGCCCGTTGCAGGCCGTGACTCAACGCCGGAATGATCGCCTGCACCGCCGCCTGGGTTTGCTCCGGCGTCAGGCCGAAGGCGCCGCCGAGATTCTGCAAGCCGGCGCCGCCCTGCGCGCTCTGGATAATGTCGTTCAGATTCATGACCTCGACCCTCCGCCCTCCGGCTTAGGCATATCCCGGAATCGCACGTCTGGCGAGACGGTCGACAAGCCAATAAGCCGCCGCCACCGCGCCGAGGCCGAATATCGCCGCCCCCACGATGAGCCCGGCTATCGCCCCCGGCACGCCGCCGTAATGGGCGCCGAAGGTGACGAACGGAATCGTACCCAGCGTCGCCCGCCCCCAGTTGAACAGCATCGCCATCAGCGCGAAACCGAGATTGTTGAAAGCGGTGTTGGCGACGAACAGGCAGGTGACGAACACCCAGGCGAGCGCGCCATAGCGGCAGAACAACAGCACGAAGCGGGCGCTGTCGCCGGTGGCGCCGAAAGCGAAGACGACGAACGGCGCGGCGAGCGCCAGCGCGGCCCACGCAAAGAGCGCGTATCCTATCGCAAACAGAAAGGAATCGGTCAGCGCCCGCTGGACCCGCGGCATCAGCCGCGCGCCGAAGTTCTGGCCGATGATCGGCCCGATCGAGCCGGTCAGCGCGAATATGACGCCGAAGGCGAGCGGAATGACGCGATTGACGATCGCTCCGCCCGCCGCCGTCGCGTCGCCGAAGTCCGACCACACGCGCATCACATAGATCGCCGCCACCGGCGTCGCCAGATTGGCCAGGATCGCCGGCAGGCCGATGCTGGCGAGCGGCCGCAAATCGCGCTTGAGCGCGGCCAAGCTCGGGCGGCCGATGAGGTGGTGGACGCGCGACGCGCCGTGGTAGCCGACCCACAGGAACACCAGCCGCGAGATCAGCATCGCCCAGGCCGCGCCATAGACGCCGAGATGCAGCCCGAAGATCAGCGCCGGATCGGTGAAGGCGGTGACGACGCCGCCCGACAGCGTCACGTACATCGCCCGTCGCGCGTCGCCGCAGGCGCGCAGCACGCCCGACAGCGCCATGCCGAGCCCCATCGGCACATTGGCGGGAATGGTGATCGCCAGCACGCCGCTGGCCACCTGCGCCGCCTCGCCTTGCGCATGCATGATGTGGAGAAGCGCGAAATCGCGATAACGCCACAAGATCGCCGAGAACAGGATCGTCACCAGGAAGGTCAGCAGCAGGCCGGAGGCGGCGAGCCGGCGCGCATGGCTGCGATCGCCGGCGCCGAGCGCGCGCGAGACGCGCGCCGAAATGGCGATCGTCAGCCCGATATTGACCGCCATCAGCATGAACAGCAGTTGGCTCGCATAGCCGATCGCCGCCTTGTAGCTCTCGACGCCGAGCCGTGCGACCCAGAACAGCGACAGCGCGTCGACGGCGAAAATGGCGATGAGCCCGATCGAGCCGGTGGCGGTCATCACCGCGACATGGCGCATCAGGTTGCCTTGGGTGAAAGTCGGCGCGTGCGGGCGCAAGGCGGCGTTGGACAAGACGAATCCCGTAAACAAAGCGCAGGTGTTTAATCGCCGCCGCCGTCGCGCGCCAGACGAAAAGGCCGCGAGCCGCACTTTCACGCTTGGTTTACCTTCCTTGGCGATGCTGGCGTTCGCGCAGGGTCGCGCCGGCGTGCGGCCGAGGCATGACGCCCCAGCGCCGTCGGGCGCCGCCAACACCACCGTCGCCTCGATCGCCGGCGGCGCCTCGGGGCCGGACTGAACTTGCCAAGCCGCGCTGCCGACGTAAACTCGACCCCCCGAAAAGGGAGGACGACATGGCGATCGGCTACGAGACTATCGGCAACGGCGCGCACAAGGTCGTCGTGCTGCACGGCTGGTTCGGCGACCAGACCTTCATGGCGCCGATGCGCGAGGCGCTATCGGTCGATGAGTTTACTTACGTGCTGCCCGCCTATCGCGGCTATGGCGCCTCGAAGGCCGAGACAGGCGCCCACACCATCGAGGAGATCTCCGCCGACGTTCGGGCGCTCATCGACCGCCTCGGCTTCGCCAAGGTCAGTCTCGTCGGTCACTCGATGGGCGGCAAGTTCATCCAGAAGATCGCCGTCGACGCGCCCGAGCGGATCGCGCGCATGGTTGCGGTGACGCCGGTGCCGGCAGCGTCCGTTCCCTTCGACGAGCAGGGCTGGGGGCTGTTCAGCGGCGCGGCGGAGAGCCTTGGCAATCGCCGCGCCATCCTCGATTTCACCACCGGCTCCAGACTTTCCGGCGCCTGGCTCGACCATATGGCCGCCGCCTCGTGGGGCAATTGCACGAAAGCCGCCTTCGCCGCTTATCTGCTCGCCTGGGCCAAGACCGATTTCCATGAGGCCGTGATAGGCAGCGAAATCCCGATCAAGGTCATCGTCGGCGAGCACGACGGCGCCATCACCGCCGAGGCGATGAAGGCGACGTTCCTGACCTGGCACAAGCACGCCGAACTGGAGGTGATGGCCAATTCCGGCCACTACCCGATGAACGAGACCCCGGTGGCGCTGGCGACCTCGATGGAGGCGTTCCTGCGCGGTTAGGACGGGCGGATTGCGGACTCCCCGGTGCTATCCACCGGCCTCACCCTGAGGCGCGAAGCGAAGCGAAGCCTCGAAGGGCGCTCCAGTTTGCGCCGCCGTTCGTGCGAGCGGCGGCTGATTGCAGAAACGGCCGCGCTAACGAACGTCCTTCGGGGCTCCTCGGGACGAGGGAGGTGGATGACGGCGACAAGGCCCGCCCGGGGTCGAAGGCGGGCATTGCAAGTGACCGGCGGCGGGGCGTCAAACGTCAGGTTTGAACCTTTAGGGCCGCGCCGTCAGTTCGACAGCTCCGCCTTGGCGACCAGCACCGGCTGCTGACGATAGAGCGCCGGCAGCGTCGCCTTGAGATCGGCGATCTTGGGCATGTCGTTGTAGGCGATATAAGGCTGATCCGGGTGCAGCGTCAGATAGTTCTGATGGTAGCCCTCGGCGGGGTAGAAGGTGCGGCCGGGCTCGATCCTGGTCGCCAGCGGCGCGCCATAGACATGCGCCTGGTTGATCTCGGCGATATAGGCTTTGGCGATGCGCGCCTGTTCCGCCGTCTGCGGGAAGATCGCCGAGCGATATTGCGTGCCGGTGTCCGGCCCCTGGCGGTTGATCTCGGTCGGGTTGTGGACTACCGAGAAATAGATGCGCAGCAACTGGCCAAGCGTGATCTGGCTGGGATCATAGGTGACGCGCACGGATTCCGCGTGGCCGGTCGTGCCCGTCGAGACGGTCTCGTATTGCGCCGTGGTCTTGGCCCCGCCGTCGTAGCCGGAAACGGCGTCGGTGACGCCCTTGACGTGCTGGAACACGCCCTGCACGCCCCAGAAGCAGCCGCCGGCGAGTACGATGGTTTCCTTCGCCGGGGCGCTCGCCAGCGGCTCGTCTAGGCTCGCCGGCGGCGTCAGCCGCGCGCTTTCGGCGAACGCGGGCAGCCCGAGCAGCGCGGCAAGAGCGGTGGAAAGCGCAAGCAGTCTCATGACAGTCTCCATCATCCAAAGGTGAAGGCGTAGGCGCGCACGCCGGGATCGAGAAAGCGGATCGAGAAGCTGCGGTCGCCAATCGCCCCGCTCTGGCGCACGAGTTGGTAGAGCCGGTCGCCGGTCACCGCGCCGGCGCCGCTGGCGTCGGCATCGACGCCGTGGTCGTCGCCGGGCGGCTTGCCGTCGATCTTGACTTCGAAGCGCACCGGCTTGCCGTCGGCGCCGGGCGCCAGCACCAGATGCAGGTCGCGCGCGTGGAAGCGGAACACGATCTCGCCGTCGGGCTTGAGCAGCGTCGCGCGCTCGGAGCCGACGCGCCAGTCGCCGGCGAGGCCCCATTGGTTGAGCCGCGGCGAACCGGCGGCGTAGGTGTGATCCTCGTCCTCGTCGGCGCCGCCGGGGGAGACGAAGTTCTGCGCCCGGTCATAGCCGATATAGGTCTCCGGCGATTTCACCTCGGCCATGTCCGCCGCCGCCTCCGCCCCGCCCGCCGCCACTTTGACGATCGAGGACGCGGCGGCCGTGTGTCCGGCCTCGGCGAGCAATTGCTGAATCACGCGCTCGGAGCCGGCATAATCGCCCTCGCCGAAATGGTGGTGGCGGATGCGGCCGTTGGCGTCGATGAAATAATGCGCCGGCCAGTACTCGTTGTGGAAGGCGCGCCAGATCTTGTAGTCGTTGTCGAGCGCCACCGGATAGTCGATCTTCAGATCCTTGATCGCCTTCTCGACATTGGCGGGCGATTTCTCGAAGGCGAATTCCGGCGCATGGACGCCGATCACCACCAGGCCCTGATCGCGATATTTGTCGGCCCAGGCGCGAATATAGGGCAGCGTGCGCAGGCAGTTGATGCAGGAATAGGTCCAGAAATCGACCAGCACCACCTTGCCCTTGAGGCCCGCCATCGTCAGCGGCGCCGAGTTAACCCATTGCGTCGCGCCGTCGAGCGCCGGCGCCGGCCCCTCGTCGGGCAGAACGTCGTTCGCCCTGGCTGCGCCGTTCATGACCAGCGCGGCGGCGGGCGCCCGCGCGCCGAGCTTGTCGACCAGCCCCTGCTCCAGCGCCGCCGTGCTGGCGACGGAGACGCGGGTCAGGAAACCGGCGTCGGCTCCGAAGGCGATCACCGCGACGCCCGCCAGCACCGCCGCGCCGAGCCCGCGCCGCACCCATTCGCCAATGCCGAGCGAACGCTTCATCGCCGAAAACAGCCGGCCGCCGATCAACAGCGCCAGCGCCAGCGAGGTCGCCGCCCCCAGCGCATAGGCGAGCAGCGCCAGCGTCGTCGTCGCATTCGCGCCCTGGAGCACCGCGCCGGTCAGCACCAGCCCGAGGATCGGGCCCGCGCAGGGCGCCCACAGCAGACCCGTGGCGACGCCGAGCAGAGCCGATGCGCCGACCGAGGAGCGGCCGGCCGCCCGGCTGGCGTCCGCCGATTGCGACAGCCGGTCGCCGAGCCTGACCAGCGGCGCGGTCAGCCGCTCGGCGATTTGCGGGAACAGCAGCGTCACGCCGAAGATCGCCAGCAGCGCCAGCGCCAGGGCGCGGCCGATGGCGTTAGCCTCGACCGCCCAGCCGCCGCCGACGGCCGCCAGCGTCGCAACGAGCGCGAAGGTCGCCGCCATCCCCGCCAGCATCGGCAGGCCGTTGGACAGGAACGGCCGGTCGGCGCGCGCGAACACGAACGGCAACACCGGCAGGATGCAGGGGCTGAGAATGGTCAACGCCCCGCCGAGATAGGCGAGCAACAACAGCAGCATCGGGATGCTTTCGGAATTTGGCGTAACTGCCAAGGCGGAGGGCTGAAACGGGGGCTTCCGTCATGGCAGTTACAATTTGGCGGCTGACGTCATGCCCAGGGCTCGACGCAGCTCCCCGCTTACAACTTCGAGCCCACCGAGGAAGGCGTCGCCCCGGATCGGCCCGTTACGCCGTCGCCGGCTTGAAGGTCAGCGCCAGACCGTCCATGCAATAGCGCAGACCCGTCGGCTTCGGTCCGTCGTCGAAGACATGGCCGAGATGGCCGCCGCAGCGCGCGCACGAAACCGCCGTGCGCGCCATGCCCATGCTGCGGTCCGTGCTCTCGACGACGGCATGGTCGAGCGGTTTCCAGAAGCTCGGCCAGCCGGTGCCGCTGTCGAACTTCGTCGCCGAGGAGAAAAGATTCTGCTCGCAGCCGGCGCAAGCGAACACGCCCTTGCGGTGTTCGTTGAGCAGCGGGCTGGAGAACGGGCTCTCGGTGCCCGCCTGACGCAGGATCTCATATTGGTTGGGGCTGAGCAGCTTGCGCCATTCCGCGTCGGTGTGGGTCACCGCGTAGGTTTCAGCGGCGAACGCCTTCGCCCCGAAGCCGATGGCGGGAATGAAAGCCAGAAACGCGCGTCGGTCCATCATGGCCTTGTCCTCCGATACTACCGCAAATTCGCCGGCCGCCGGGCATTGTTACAACCGGCGGCGTCGCAATTTCTACGGCTCGCGCCGGCCGTGGTTTCGCAGGCGACGCAACATCAGCAATTGCGCCGCCACGGCGGCGGCGATCACCGCCGGCTCCTTGCCGTCGATGCCGGCGACGCCGATCGGACAGGTGAGCCCCGCCAGCGCCGCCTCGCTCAAGCCGGCGGCGCGCATCTGCGACAGGAAGCGGGCGCGCTTGGTCGCCGAGCCGATCAGGCCGACGTAGCCAAAGCGTTGCGCCGCCAGCGCCGCCGCGACGATGGTGAGGTCGAGCGGGTGCGAATGGGTCATCACCACGATCAAGGCGCCGTCCGGCGCCGCCGCAAGCTCCGCCGTGGGATCGACGGCTGCGATCATGCGCGCGTTGGGCGGCGCGCGCGCCGGGAACGCCTCGGGACGCGAATCTATCCAGCGCAGATCGAATGGCAGCGGCGCCAGCGCCAGCACCAGCGCGCGCCCGACGTGGCCAGCGCCGAACAGCAACACGGGCGCCCGCGCCTCGTCGAAGCTCTCGCGCAGTTCGCCGTCGGCCTCCGCCACGATCGGCTCGCCCGCCGCCGCTTGCGCCGCGTCGCCGAGGCGGCGCAGCATCCGCCCGTCCTCGCCGAGATGGGCGCGGGTGGCGAACGGGCCGGCGCGTTCGGCCTCGGTGAAGCGCCGGAGATCGTCGAGATCGCTGAGATCGAAGGTCTCGATCAGCCAGTCGACGCGGCCGCCGCAGCATTGGCCGAGATGCGGCCCGAGCAGCACCCGTCGACGCACCGCCGCGCCGCGCCCGCGCGCCAGCGCCCGGCGCGCCTCGGCCAGCGCCTCCCATTCCAGCACGCCGCCGCCGATGGTGCCGTGGAACGCCCCCGAGGGACGCACGACCATGCGCGCACCGGCCTCGCGCGGGCTCGAACCGCTGACCCCGGTGAGGGTGACGAGCGCGCCGGCGCCCTCGGCGTCGAGGGCGGCGATCAGTTGGCCGAACACGCCCATCTGCGCCTTCCGGTTCGCCTCGCGCGCGCCGGCCGAGGCGGAAGGCGCTCGGCTGAAGCGCTACGGAACGGCGACAATTCCATTTCGATCCCTCTAGCGGGTTGCCAAGGCGAAATTTTGCCGGCGAATTCGAGGCCGGCAAGCTCGCAAGCTGCGCCTAGATGAGCCGAAGCGCCGGCTTCGCGCAACCTCAGCGTGAGCAGACTGCGAACGAGGGCGATTTCGCCTCGCGGCGTCGCCATGCTCCGAGGCAAGGCGACGGGGCGCCGCTTGATCGGCCCGAGCGGCGACGTCACAATCGCCGCGACCCAGGAGGCGATGATCGAATCGAGGCAGCAGCGGCCGGGCGAACGGCGCGGCGGAGCGGCGGTCGCCATCGTCGGCGGCGGATTTTCCGGCGCGGCGGTCGCCTATCACCTCGCCGGCGCCGGGGTCGCGGCCGAAATCCTGGTGTTCGAGCCGCGCGCGCGGCTCGGGGGCGGCCTCGCCTATGGCGGCGACGACGCCGCCCACCGCGTCAACGTGCCGGCCTCGCGCATGTCGCTGTCGCCTGACGACGAGGGCCAATTCGCCCGCTGGCTGGCCGAGACCGGTGCGCTCGGCGGCGATCCCGCCGCCCATGTCGGCGCCGAAGCCTATCCGCGGCGCAGCGTCTTCGGCCGTTATGTCGAGGCGCAGTTGCGACCCTTCGTCGCGGGCGGCGCGGTGCGCCATATCCGCGTGGCCGTCGCGGCGCTGCGCCGGGCGGGCGACGGCTGGCGGGTGCTGACGGCGACGGGCGAGGCGTTCGAGGCGCGCCTGGCGGTCATCGCCACCACCCATCCCGCTCCCGCCCTGCCCGCGCCGCTCGCCGCTCTCAGCGGCGATCCGCGTCTGATCCGCGACCCCTTCGCCGAGGATGCGCTGGCGCCGGTCAGCGCCGAGGAGCGCGTGCTCATCGTCGGCGCCGGGCTGACGGCCGCCGATCTCGTCGCCGGGCTCGACGCGCGCCGCCATCGCGGGCCGATCACGATGATCTCGCGCCACGGCCTGCGCTCGCGCAGCCACCCGCCGGCGCCGGCGGCCGCCGAGGGCGATTTCGGCGGCGATGCGACCGCCACCGCGCTGCTGGCGCACGTGCGCGCGGCGCTGGCGGCGGCGCGGGCGGGCGGGCGAAGCTGGCACGGCGTCGTCGAGGCGCTGCGCCTGCAAGGCCGCGACATCTGGGGCGCGCTGCACCCGGACGCGCGCCGCCGCGTCGTGCGCCACCTGCGCCCGTTCTGGGACGCGCACCGGTTTCGCCTCGCCCCGCAGCTCGACGCCCTCATCGCCGCCAAGCTCGCCGATGGCTCGCTGGCGCTGCGCAAGGGCCGGCTCGCGGCGGTGGCGAATGAGGGCCCGGCGCTCTGCGTCGAACTGCGCGGCTCCAGCGAGCCATCGGCGAGCTTGGCGGCGCAGACCTTCGACCGCGTCATCCTCGCCACCGGACCGGCGCCCGACATCCTCGACTCGCAGCCGTTCCTCAGCGACCTCGCTGAGGCCGGCGCGCTGACTCCCGACCCCGCCGGCCTCGGCCTCGCCACCTCGATGCAGGGGCGCGCGCTCGGCGCCGACGGCGAGCCCGATCCGACCCTGTTTGTCGCCGGGCCGCTGGCGCGCGGCGCTTTCGGCGAGTTGATGGGGCTGCCGAATGTGACGATCTATGCCCGTTTCATCGCCGACGAGATCGCGGCGGCGCTAGGCGCCTGAGCCGAAAAACCTGTTTTGCGGCCGCTTGAGGCCGAGATTGTCGCGCAGCGTCGGCCCCTCGTACTCGCGCCGGAACAGGCCGCGCCGTTGCAACTCCGGCACGACCTTGACGATGAAGTCCTCCAGCCCCTCGGGCAGATAGGGAAACATCACGTTGAAGCCGTCGCAGCCGCGCTCGACGAACCATTGCTCCATCTGGTCGGCGACCGTCTTCACCGAGCCGACGAAGGCGAGGCCGGCGTAGCCGCCCAGGCGCTGCGCCAACTGGCGCACGCTGAGCCCCTCGCGCTGGGCGATGCCAACGGCGCGCGCCCGCCCGGATTGGCTCTGGTTGGTCTCGGGGATCTCCGGCAGCGGCGCGTCGGGATCGAATTTCGCCGCGTCGACTCCGAGCGCGATCGACAGCGAGGCAATGGCGCTCTCGTAATGCACGAGGCTGTCGAGCCGGAAGCGCTTGGCGCGCGCCTCGTCGTCGCTGTCGCCGACGACGACGAAAGCGCCGGGCAGGATCTTCAGCCCCTCCGGATCGCGTCCGGCCCTCTCGGCGCGGCTCTTGACGTCGCGATAGAACGCCTGGTCGTCGGCGAGCCGGCCGCCGGCCGCGAACACCACCTCCGCCGTCTCCGCCGCGAGTTGACGGCCCGCTTGCGAAGCGCCGGCTTGCACGATTACCGGCCAGCCCTGCACCGGGCGCGCGATATTGAGCGGCCCGCGCACCGACAAATAGCGGCCCTTGTGGTTGAGCACGTGCAGCTTTTCGGGATCGAAAAACACGCTGCTTTCGACATCGCGCACGAAAGCGTCGTCGGCCCAGGAATCCCACAGGCCGGTCACCACGTCGTAATATTCGCGGGCGCGGGCGTAGCGCTCGTCGTGCTCCATGGCCTCTTCGAGGCCGAAATTGCGCGCCGCGTCGGGGTTGGAGGTGGTGACGATGTTCCAGCCGGCGCGGCCGGCGCTGATATGGTCGAGCGAGGCGAAGCGGCGCGCGATCATGTAGGCGGGCTCGAATGTCGTCGAGGCGGTGGCGATCAGGCCGAGACGCTTGGTCTGCACCGCCAGCGCCGGCAGCAGCGTCAGCGGGTCGAAGGAGGTGACGGTGTGGCTGCGTTTCAGCGCCTCGACCGGCATGTTGAGCACGGCGAGGTGATCGGCCATGAAGAAGGCGTCGAACTTCGCGTCTTCGAGCCGGCGGGCGAAATGCGTGAGATGGCCGAGATTGAAATTGGCGTCGGGGTATGCGCCGGGGTAGCGCCAGGCGCCGGTATGGATCGTCGTCGGCCGCATGAAGGCGCCGAGTTTCATCTGGCGCGACATCAGCGCCTCCTGTTCAGGCCGCAGGCTCGCGGCGCAGCCTTGATATAGGCGGCCTCAGACGCCGCGCTTAATCACGAAACTGTAAGTCGCCCCGTCCTGGCTGGTCTCGACGAGTTCGTGGCCGGTGGTGCGGCAGAAGGCGGGGAAATCCTCAAGCGCGCCGGGATCGGTGGCCAGCACCCGCAAAGCGTCGCCCAGCGCCATGTCCTTTAGCGCCTTCCGGGTTTTGAGGATCGGCAGCGGGCAGTTGAGCCCCCTGGCGTCGAGCAGGGTCTCGCTCATCGCAAACGCTCCCGAACGTTCAGATATAGAGATTGATGTCGGATTTCAGCGCGCTCTCGATATAGGTCGCGGCGCCGCCGAGACGAGGGCCGGCGATCATGTCTTCGAGCTTGTATTCGAACAGGTCCATCGTCATCTGGCAGGCGATCATGTCGACCTCGGCCTCGATCGCCAGGTCGCGCAGTTGTTCGATCGAGGCGACGCCCTTGTTGGCGATGAGGTTTTTCATCATCGTCGTCGCCCCGGCGGTGGCGCCGGGCAGCATCGCGGCCAGATTGGGCATCGCCATATGCATGCCCATCATCGGCATTTTCATCGCCGGATTGCCGAGCGGCGTCACCTGGAGGTCGAGCTTCTTCAACAGTAGCGGCAGGCCGTAGAAGGTGAAGAACATCGTCACCCCGACCCCCATCGCGGCCGCCGTCGTCGCCAGGATGAAGGGCGGATAGGCCCAATCCAGCGTGCCTTTGGTGACGATGATCGACATCGTCTTGGCGTTCGCGCCTTCCGCTTCCGCCATGCCAACCCCTCCTGCTGCGAGCCCGCCCCACCTATAGGCGATAACGCCGGTCGCCGACAGCCCTGCCAAACCATCGCTGCGTCGCATTGTCGCGCGTGGCGACGTGGATTGACACTGCGCGTTTGCGCGGGCTCAATGCCAGAACGGACGAAACGCGGCATGTCGCGCCGGCGCGGCTTCCACGTCGGGGCCATGCGGGCCGCGAATCGAGGCCGCCCAACTTGAGGCGCACGGCAGGGGCAGGGCTGGCGCGGGTAAAAGGATAAAAGGGGCCTCGGCATGATTGATCCAACCTTCGTCGAGCTCTCGCGCTGGCAATTCGCGGTCACGGCGCTCTATCATTTCCTGTTCGTGCCGCTGACGCTCGGGCTCTCCTGGCTGCTGGTCATCATGGAAACCGTCTATGTGATGACCGGCAAGCCGATCTACAAAGACATGACCCGCTTCTGGGGCAAACTGTTCGGCATCAATTTCGCGCTCGGCGTCACCACCGGGCTGACGATGGAATTTCAGTTCGGGACCAACTGGTCCTACTATTCTCACTATGTCGGCGATGTGTTCGGCGCGCCGCTCGCCCTCGAAGGATTGATGGCGTTCTTCCTGGAATCGACCTTTGTCGGCCTGTTCTTCCTCGGCTGGGATAAATTGACGCGGCGTCAGCATCTGGCGGCGACGTTCCTCACCGCAATCGGCTCGAATCTATCGGCGCTATGGATCCTGATCGCCAACGGCTGGATGCAAAATCCTGTCGGCGCCGTGTTCAGGCCGGAGACGATGCGCATGGAGTTGCGAAGCTTTTCCGAGGTGTTCTTCAATCCCGTCGCCCAGGTGAAGTTCGTTCACACCGTCGCTGCCGGTTATGTCACCGCCTCGATGTTCGTGTTGGGGATTTCCGCCTGGTACATCCTTAGAAAACGCGACCTGCCGTTCGCTCGCCGCTCCTTCGCGGTCGCCGCCGGCTTCGGCCTCGCCTCCGTGCTGTCGGTCATCGTGCTCGGCGACGCCAGCGGTTATGAGCTTGGCGACGTGCAGAAGGTCAAGCTCGCCGCGATCGAGGCGGAGTGGCGGACAGATACGCCGCCGGCGGGTTTCACGCTGTTTGGCATTCCCTCGCAGGCCAAACAGGAGACCTATCTGCAAATCAGGCTGCCCTGGGCGCTGGGGCTCATCGCGACACGCTCGCTCGACACGCCCGTCATCGGTCTCGACGATCTCGAATCCAAGTTCGAGGACCGCATCAAGTCCGGCGTCATCGGCTACGGCGCGCTGGAGAAGATCCGCGCCGGCGACACGTCGCCGCAGACGCGCGCCGAGTTCGACGCCCATGTGGGCGACCTCGGCTACGGCCTGCTGCTCAAGCAGTTCGTCGAAGATCCCGCCAAGGCGACGCCGGATCAGATCAAGCAGGCCGCCGAAGGCACGATCCCGACGGTGTGGCCGCTGTTCTTCGCCTTCCGGCTGATGGTCGGCTTCGGCTTCATCATGCTGTTCATCTTCGCCGCCGGCTTCTGGCTCAACGCGCGCAAGCGCCTGGAGCAGAACCGCTGGTTGCTGTGGCTCGCCTTCGCCGCCATCCCGCTGCCGTGGCTGGCGTGCGAGTTCGGCTGGTTCGTCTCCGAATTCGGCCGCCAGCCGTGGGCGATCGGCGAGGTGCTGCCGACATTCCTGGCGACGTCGAGCCTGACCTCGGGCGATCTCATCTTCTCGCTGACCTGCTTCGTGCTGATCTACACCGCCCTGCTCATCATCGAGCTTTATCTGATGATAAAATACGCGCGGCTCGGCCCCAGCGCGCTCGGCCTCGGCTTCTATCATTTCGAGACCGGCGCGGCTCCCGTCGCCGCCGAATGAGGGTTCCGTCATGTTCGATTATGAGACTTTGAAACTGGCGTGGTGGGGGCTGATCGGCGCTTTGCTGATCGGCTTCGCCATCGCCGACGGCATGGACATGGGCGTCGGCTCGCTACTGCCGTTCATCGCCCGCAATGACGGGGATCGCCGCATCGTCATCAACACCATCGGCCCGCATTGGGACGGCAACCAGGTGTGGTTCGTCACCGCAGGCGGGGCGCTGTTTGCGGCCTGGCCGATGGTCTACGGCGCCGCGTTCTCCGGCTTCTACATGGCGATGCTGCTGGTGCTGTTCTGCCTGTTCCTGCGCCCGGTCGGCTTCGACTACCGCGCCAAGATCGACGATCCGCGCTGGCGCAACGCCTGGGATTGGGGCCTGTTCATCGGCGGCGCCGTGCCGGCGCTGATCTTCGGCATCGCCTTCGGCAACCTGTTGCAGGGCGTGCCGTTCAAGCTCGACGATATCTTGCGCGCCCACTACGAAGGCTCGCTGCTTGGCGGCCTGCTGCCGCTGTTGAACCCGTTCGCGCTGCTGGCTGGGCTCATCAGCCTCGGCATGTTGGTTACGCATGGCTCGGTGTGGCTGCAATTGCGCGCTGGCAATCCGGTGGCGGCGCGCGCGCGCTGGGTCGCCGTCGCGCTCGGGCCGCTGGTGGCGCTCGCCTTCGTCGGCGCCGGCTATTGGATGTGGCTGCATATCGACGGCTTCCGCATCGTCAGCGCGCCGCCGCACGACGCGCTGCCGAATCCGCTCGGCAAGCAGGTCGTGCGCGCCGCCGGCGCCTGGTTCGACAATTACCGGGCGATGCCGGTCGCCTGGGCCGTGCCGATCGTCGGCGTCGCCGGCCCGGCGCTGACCGCGCTGCTGTCGCTGGCGCGGCGGCCCGGCTTCGCCTTCCTCACCAGCGCGCTGGGCCTTGTCGGGATCATCGGCTCGGCGGGCGTGTCGATGTTTCCCTTTGTGATGCCGTCGAGCCTCGACCCGCGTTCGAGCCTGACGCTGTGGGACTGCTGCTCAAGCGAATTGACGCTATCGGTGATGTTCGTCGCGGTGGCCATCCTGCTGCCGATCGTGATCGCCTACACCCTGTGGTGCTACGTCAAAATGTGGGGCCGGGTGACGACCGAGGACATCGATGCGCAATCGCATTCAGCTTACTGACAGGAGCGGCGCATGTGGTATTTCGCCTGGATTCTCGGCGTCGTCGCGGCGGCCGCGTTCGGCGTCATCAACGTCATGTGGTACGAATTCCAGGATGATCTGGAGCGCGGCGGCACGGTCGACGTGAGACTGCCGCGCGCGCCAAACGATTGACCTTTGACGGATAAGGTTGAAGAGGCCGGCCGCCGGCTGCTGCGCGATGTCTCGCGGCCGGTGGCGCGCTGGAGCGCGGCGGCGGCGGTGGCCGCCGCGGCGCGCGGGCTGGCGACGATAGGCTTTTGCTGGCTCGTCGCCGGCGCCCTCAGCGGCCTCGTGCTGCCTCGCCCCGGCCAAAGTCCGCTGTCGCGCTTGCTGATCGGGATCGCCGGGCTTGCCGTGCTGCGCGCCTTGCTGCCGGTGTTGTCGCAACACCTCGCGGCGCACGCTTCGCAGGCGGCGCGCGCGGCGCTGTTCGGCCGCCTGCTCGGCCAGATCGAGGCCCTCGGCCCGGCCCGGCTGGCCGGCCGCTCGACCGGCGATCTCGTCACCCGGCTGACCGATGGCGTCGATGCGCTCGATCCCTATTGGCGCCGCTATGCGCCGGCCGCCGCGCTGGCGGCGGCGCAGCCGGCAGCGGCGCTCGTCGTCGTCGCGCCGCTCGATTGGATCTCGGCCGCGATCCTGGCCGGCTCGCTGCCGCTGCTCGTCGGCGCGATGATCCTGGCCGGCGTCACCGCGCAATCGGCCGCCGACCGGCAATGGCGCACGCTGACCCGGCTCGGCGGCCAGTTGCTCGACGCGATCCAGGGCCTGACCGAAATCGCGCTGTTCAACGCGGCGCGGCGCGAGGCGGCGGCGGTGCGGCGCGCCGCGCAAGCTTACGCGCGCGAGACGATGGCGGTGCTGCGGCTCGCCTTCCTGTCGGCGCTGGCGCTGGAGTTCTTCGCCACCGTCGCCATCGCGCTGCTGGCCATTTCCATCGGCTTCCGGTTGATGTGGGGCGAGATGGATTTCCGCATCGGGCTGTTCGTGCTGATGGTCGCGCCCGAGGTCTATGCGCCGATGCGCGCGCTGGGGGCCGAGCGCCACGCGCGCATGGAAGCGCTCGCCGCCGCCGAGGGCCTCGCCGATCTGCTTGACCCCCCCGCTCCCGAGGCCGGCGCCGGCAAGCTGGCGTCCGGCGCGCCGGCGACGATCCGCTTCGAGCATGTGAGCTACGCCCGCGCCGGCTTCGCGCTCCAGGATATCAATCTCGAAATCCGCGCCGGCGAGCGGCTGGCGATCGTCGGGCCGAGCGGCGCCGGCAAGAGCACGCTGCTGGCGCTGCTCACCGGCTTTCTCGACCCCACCTGCGGCCGCATCCTCATCGACGGCGCGCCGCTCGCCGAGGTTGATCTGGCCGATTGGCGCCGGCGCATCGCCTATCTGCCGCAGCGCGCCCATGTGTTCGACGCCGAGATCGCCGATAATATTGCGCTCGGCCGGCCGGGCGCGGGCGCCGACCCCATCGGCGCGGCGCTGGCGGCGGCGGGGCTCGACCGCGTCATCGCCGCCCTGCCCGAGGGCCGCCGCACACGGCTGGCCGAGAACGGCAAGGGCCTGTCGGGCGGCGAGATCCAGCGGTTGGCGCTGGCGCGCGCCTTTTACGGCGGCGGCGCGGCGATCGTCGCCGACGAGCCCACCGCCCATCTCGACGCGGCGGTGGAAGCCGCGCTGCTCAAGCGCCTCGACGTCTTCGCCCGCGGACGCACGCTCATCATGGTCGCGCACCGGCGCGCCAGCCTCGGCATCGTCGACCGCATCGTGACGCTGAAGGACGGCCGCATCGTCTCGCAGGCGTTGGTGCGCGAGGCGGCGTTATGAGGCGCGAGTTGTGGGGTCTGGCGCGGCCCTATCTCGGCTGGATCGCGCTTTCCGTGGTTGCCGCCGTCGTCGCGGCGCTGGCGGGGGCGGGGCTGATGGCGGTCTCCGGCGGCTTCATCGCGGCGATGGCGGTCGCCGGCGCCGCCGGCCAGGAGATGAACTATTACACGCCCTCGGCGCTGGTGCGGCTGTTTGCGATCCTGCGCACCGGCGCGCGCTACGGCGAGCGCGTCATCGGCCATGAGGCGACGCTGCGCATCGTCGCCGAAGCGCGGGCGTGGTTGTTTGCCCGTCTCGCCCCGCTGGCGCCGGGCGGCCTCGACGACCTGCGCTCCGGCGAAGCGCTGGCGCGGCTTAAGACCGACATCGACCGGCTGGAGACGGCGTTCCTGCGCGTCGCCGCGCCGTTGGCGACAGCGACGATCGTCACACTGGCGATCGCCACCTTCGTCGCGCTCTACGACGCGCGCCTGGCGGGGCTGTTGCTGGCGCTGGCGCTGGCGGCGGGCGTGGCGTTGCCGCTCGGCTTTCTTGGGCCCCTGCGCCGCGCCGCAAAGGCGCGCGCGCAGCTCGATGGCGAGCGGCGGGCGGCGCTGGTCGACACGCTCGACGGGCTCGCCGATCTCGTCATGGCCGGCCGCTTCGCAGCCAGCGCGGCGGCGGCCGAGGCGATGTCGACGCGCCAATCGCGAAGCGAGGAGCGCGAGCGCGCCGCTGTCGTCTGGATGCAGGCGGCGGTGTCGCTCGCCGGCGACGCCGCACTCATCGGCGCTTTGGCGCTCGGCGCGATGGCGCTGGCGAAGGGCCGGCTCGCGGGGCCGGATGTCTCGATGCTGACGCTGCTGATCGCCTCCGCCTTCGAGCCGTTGGCGGCGCTGCCGGCGGCCTTCGCGGCGCTGCCGGTCGCCGCCGCCTCGATCGAACGGGTGCTGGAACTCGCCCACCGCAAGCCGCTGGTCGCTGAGCCCAGCGACCCCGCGCCGGCGCCGGCGGGCTTCGCCATCGCCTTCGACCACGTGCGCTTCGGCTACGGGGCGCGCGCGGTGCTCGACGACGTCTCGCTGCGCTTGGCCGAAGGCGAGCGCGCGGCGATCGTCGGGCCGAGCGGCGCCGGTAAGACGACGCTGATCGAGCTTTTGCTGCGCGTGCGCGATCCGCAGGCGGGGGCGGTGAGCATTGGCGGCGTCGCCGCCAACCGGCTGCGGCTCGAAGACCTGCGCGCCGCCTTCGCCGTGGCGCCGCAATTCCCGCACCTGTTTGACCGCTCGCTCGCCGACAATCTGCGCTTCGGCCGCCCGCGGGCGAGCGAGGCGGAGTTGCGCGAGGCGCTCGATCTCGTCGGCCTGACGCCGTTGCTGGCGCGCCTGCCGGATGGGCTCGACGCCCATCTCGGCCCGCTCGGCGCGCGGCTCTCGGCCGGCGAGGCGCGCCGCATCGCGGTCGCCCGCGCCTGGCTCGCCGAACGCCGGATTCTCGTGCTCGACGAGCCGACGGAAGGTCTCGACGCCGACAGCGAGACGCGGCTCGTCGACGCCGTGCTCGCGGCCTCGCCGGGCCGCACGGTGATCGCCGTCACCCACAGCGCTGAGGCGCGCGCCCGCTTCCCGCGCGCGCTCGTCGTCGATGCGGCGTCAATCGATGCGAGCGCCGCGTCGGCGCAGTGAACGTGACCGCTGTTTCAGCTATTTGCGACTCGGCTCAGAACAAATCGAAATATTCGCGATGCTCCCAGTCGGTGACTTCCGCCGCGAAGCGGCTCAACTCGGCTTCCTTGATGCGGCAATAATAGTTGACGAACTCCGCGCCGAGTTCGCGACACAGCGTCTCGTCGGCGCGCAACGCGCTCACGGCTTCGGCGAGGCTGCGCGGAAGCTCGGCGGCTTCCGATTCGTAAGGAAGGTCGGCGGCAGCCGGCGGGTCGAGGTTTCGGCGCACGCCATCGAGCCCGGAAATCGCTTGCGAGGCGATGTAGAGATAGGGATTGGCGGCGGGTTCGCCGGCGCGGTTTTCGAGCCGTGTCGCCGCATCGCCGGCGCCGCCGATATAGCGGATCATGACGCCGCGGTTGTCGCGTCCCCAGGAAACCCGGTCCGGCGCCAGAGAATAGGCGCGATAGCGGCGATAGGCGTTGATTGTCGGAGCGGCGAACAAGGTCGCGCCGCGGCCGTGTTCGAGCAATCCAGCCAAATAGCGGCGAGCCAGCGGCGCGAAGTCGCCGTCGCTCTCCGGCATGAACAGGTTGCGCCCATCGCTGGCAAGCAGCGACTGGTGCAGATGCCAACCGCTCGACGCGACATTGGCGATTTTGGGCCGGCACATGAAGGTGGCGTGCAGATTGTTGCGGCGGCAAACTTCCTTGGCGGCGGCGCGAAACATCATCATGTTGTCGGCGGCGGCGAGCGCCCCGGTGACGCCGAAGGTGAATTCGAATTGGCTGGGGCCGAACTCCACTTCCATCGAACGCAACGGCAAGCCGAGATCGAGCACGTTGCGACGCAGCAGTTCCAGGACCGGCGACACCGAATCGTAGGTCAACTCGGTCAGATATTGTGCGCCGCTGGACAGCAGGCTGAATTCCGGCGGCGCGCCGGGCTGGCCTGATTGATCGAGGCGAATCGTCCGCTCGGGAGTGCGAAAAATGTGAAACTCGACCTCAAGCCCGATGGCCAGCGCGCAATCGAACGGCTCGAACGCCGCCGCGGCGTTTCGCGCTATCCGTCTGCTGTCGAACGGCGCCGGGGCGCCGTCGCGAAAGTGCAGGTCGCACAGAACCCATGCGGTCGATTTTTCCCACGGCAAGACGCGCCAGGTCGAGGGATCGGCGATCATCAATACGTCGGCGGCGCCTTGCAGCTTCGGCTGCCCGGCGGCGCCGCCGGCGCTGAAGACGGGAAACACGGTGCGATGCGAACTGTCTTTCATCAGCAGCGTGCTGGCGACGCCGACGCCGCCGCGCATGGCGGCAAGCGCCTCGCGCGCCACCATCGCTTTGCCGCGCAAGATTCCGTGCTGATCGGCGAACAGCAACCGCACCATTTCGACGCGGGCGGATTCAATCTCGGCCGCCAGCCGCCGTTCCGCGCGCACCTGCTCCTCGGTCCAGAGGCCGTGTTTGCCGACCAGGTCCGGCATGATCAGGCATCGACCTTGCAGGGCCAGGACGCCTTTTCGCGTCGGCGCGCGTCGCCTTCGCGCCAATAGCGCTCGGTATCGCCGTCGCGGTCGACGCCGTCGAAGGTGACGGGGCCGCGAAAGTTCGGCGCCTGCGCGGCGCTGAGGCGCATCATCGGCGTCTGCCCGGCCGCGACTTTCTCGATCTCGGCGGCGAGCAACCGGCGATAGGCGATGATCGCCTTGTCGCTGGCGCCCAGATGTTCGCGCGTGCGGTCCTGGACCGGACCCTGCGACTCGCAGGCCCATTGATCGTGAACGTTGATGTCGAAGCCCATGCCGAGATAGGTTTTCGACTTCTGCTCAGCCTCGTTATAGCCCCATCTGTTGGCGCGATTGCGATGCGGGCGATAGTCCGGCTCGGGATAGGTCGCCAGGCGCTGGTCGCGCATGGCCTTCTTGTCGAGTGGCCCGGTGAAGCTGGTGAAGATCGTGTACCAATAATTGCTGTGGTCGTCCACCGGGACATGCCACTGCGAAATGGTCGTCTCCGGGCTCATCGGAATGACGAAGGTTTGCGGAAACACGATGTTGGTGACGCGAACGTGGGTTTGTTTGTCGTCGATATGGCGCAAGGTGGTCAGCCGCAAGCCGTGATCGCGCGCGGCGACGCCGATGTCGGGCCGGTCATATTCGCGCAGCACCTTGGTGATCGGCAGATCCGAATCGATCGAGGTGGAGCGGAATTGTTTGCCATAGCTGTCGGCGGGGTCCTCGTCCTCGAAGAAGCGATGCAGGAAGGAGGCGTGCGCGGGGTCCATGCCGACTTCCAGCGCCTGGAGCCAGTTGCATTCCCAAAGCCCCTTGAACGCGAAGGTATGGGTTTCCGGCGCCATGAAACAATCAAATTCCGGAAACGCGGGAGGTTCGCCCTGACCCAGATAGGCAAAGATCACGCCCGAGCGCGCCACCAGCGGATAAGAGCCTTGGCGCACATTCTTGCATAGATTGCTGCCCACCGGCTCGGCCGGCGTTTCCAGGCAGACGCCCTCGACATCGAACTTCCAACCATGAAACGGGCAGCGCAGGCCCTCCGCTTCAAGCCGGCCGTAAGACAAATCCGCGCCGCGATGCGGACAATCGCGGTCGAGCAGACCGTAGCGGCCGGAGGGATCGCGAAACAATACGAAGTCTTGCCCGAGCAGCCGGACGGCTTTCACCGGGCGCTCGATTTGCATCTCGTCGACCAGCGCCGCCGGCTGCCAGTACGAGCGCAGCAATTGCCCGCAGGGCGCGCCGGGCCCGACGTGCGTCAGTATGTCGTTTTGCTTCTGACTAATCACGCGGGTCTCCCTATGCAGAACGCGCTTTCGTAGCGCTTGTCTTCCGCAGCTTCCCGCCGCCTGCATGCAATGTCAACGAGCTTGGCTGGAAAAATGTCTAAAAATGGCTCCACCTTTGTTGCGCGGCTTAAATTTGCATGCAATTTTGGCTTCTCATACGCTTCGCGGGCCTCGCTGCTGGAAGGACGACCCATGCGATCGCAACAGTCGCGCATTCTCGTTCAGCTACGCGATCTCATCTTGAAGGGCGCTTTCGCGCCCGGCGAGCGGTTGGCCGAAATCCCGATCTCGGCGCGATTGAACGCCTCGCGCACGCCGGTGCGGCTGGCGTTTTCGACGCTGGAGCAGGAAGGCCTGGTGGCGATGTCGCCGAGCGGCGGTTTCGTCATGCGGGCGTTCACGCGCAAGGAGATTGACGACGCCATCGCCGTGCGCGGCGTGCTGGAAGGCATGGCGGCGCGATTGCTGGCGGAAAGCGGCCTCACCGGCGAGATGCGGCAAGCGTTCGAGGCCTGCCTCGCCGCTGGCGATCTGGCGCTCGACGGCGATCCGCTGTCGATTGACGGCTACGCCGATTATGTCGAGATGAACGATCGCTTCCACGCCTTGCTGGTGCAATTTTCCGCCAACGCGGCGCTGCAACGTTCGATCGAGGTCAACAACCGCTTGCCGTTCGCCGCCGCCAGCGCGACATTGCCGATGCATCCGGCCAGCGGCGATGGGCGCAGATGGCTGTTGATAACCCATCGCCAGCATCGCACGATAGTCGAGGCGATCCTGGCGCGGCAAGGTACGCGCGCGCAGGCGCTGGCGATCGAGCATGTCGAGGTGGCGCGGATGAACCTTCGTTTTGCCTACGAGAAGGCGCGCGACGGCGGCGAGATCGCCCCCGCGATGCGGCTGCTGACGCCAAACAGCGAGCGGCAAAGCGCATGAGGTCGCCGAACCCCGGCCTCGGCCCGCCGCGATGAGCGAGCGCAACCTGATTGTGCAAGTGCGCGAGATGATCCTCTCGGGCCGGATCGCGGCCGGGCAGCGGGTGACCGAGGCGTGGCTTGCACAGTTGCTCGGCGTCTCGCGCACGCCGGTGCGCAGCCTGTTGCCGGCGCTCGCCGGCGAAGGTCTGCTACAACCGGTCGGGCGGCGAGGCTATGCCGTAAAGGCGTTCAGCGCCAGGGAATCGGCGCTGGCGATCGAGTTGCGCGGCGCGATCGAAGGGCTGGCGGCGCGCATCGTGGCGCGCGAAGGGGCGACCGCGGCGTTGCTGGCAACCCTCGGCGAATGCCTGCGCGACGGCGACGCGCTGTTCGAGAAGCGCTATCTCGAACAGGGCGACGAACTGGCTTATGGCCGGATGAACGCGCGCTTCCACGCCGCGATCGTCGCGGCGGCGGATTCGAGTTCGATCGCCGACGCCTACGCGCGCATAAATCTCGTGCCGTTCGCGGCGCCCTCGACCATCGCGTTCAATCAAGTGGGGGTCGAGAAGGCGTTCGACGTTCTCAACTACGCCCACCGCCAGCATCACGAGATCGCCGCCGCGATCCGCGCGAGGGACGCCGGCAGGGCCGAGTTCCTTTTGCGCGAACACGCCCATCAACCCCGCAGCAGCCTGTGGCCGGAACCTGCGCCGCCGCGCGAGGCGGCGGCGAAACGGCGGCGCGCCAAGGTCGCGGGCGGTTAGCTGTTGCGATAGGATTGGCGCGCCCAATCGGAGAACGGCGCCGGACCAACCTTGGCCCGCACTTCGGTCTGCACATGCCGCTCCACCGTCGGCTTCGCGCTGCCGCCGTCAGGCTCGCCCCAGACGACGGCGACATCGGTTCCCGTCGCCGCATACCTTTCGTCGATCATCGACAGCGAGATCCAGACGCGGCCATTGGCGGTGTAGACCGGATAGGTCGATATGCCGACCTGCTTGCCGTCGGCGACGATCATGTCATAGGGCAGCGTCGCATAATGCGCCGCCGGCAGGTCCATATATTTGAAGCGATCGGCGGCATGAAACATCGAGGCGAAGACGCGCAGCACGTCGTCGGCATTCCAGGTCAGCGTCACTTTCCTGCGATGCGGCTCGGACGCCCGTTTCATCAGCGCCTCGCGGCCGATGAACTCGTGATCGAAGTTGGTGAAGCCGCCATAGCCGAGATCGAACGGCGTCAGATAATAATCCTCGATCCGCCGGCTCACCATGCTGCCGCCGAGCGAGGCATTGGCCTCGAAGCCGTCGGCGGGCAACCATTCGCGATAGGCCTTCAGTCTGTCGCCGGTATAGATCGCCGGCATCGGCGACGGCACCCAAGCCGATTCGATGGCGACGGTGGAATAGGCGCGCGCGCCGCCGGCAAGCAGGCCGAACTCGCGGCCGGCCTGCATCAGCGCGGCGCGGATCTCGTCGTGCTCCTCGCCCGGCCCCCACAATTCGAGGCCCGGCGCGCCGGACATGCCGTGTCTGAGGCAGCGCACCGGGCGCCCGGCGATGCGGATTTCGCCCATGTTGAAGAACTTGATCTGCGGCAGCGGGGCGCCGTTGGCGCGCTCCAATATCCGCCACGCATTGGGCCCCTGGACCTCGAACCGATAGGTCTTGCGCGGGCGCGCGTTGGCGAGGCTGCGCTCGTCGCGTTCGACGCGGACGTCGTAGCCGCCGGCGCGCGCGTTGAACTCGACCCAGTTGGAGATCGGCGGTCGCCCGACGATCGTCACCCGGTCGTCCTCGAGGCCGAACAGCACGCCGTCGCCGATGACGTAACCGTCGAGGTTGCAGGCGACGAACTGTTTCGCCTTATTTCGTTTGAAGCCCTTGAACGAGTTGACGCCGAGATGCGACAGCAACCGAACCGTGTCCGGCCCTTGCAGATAGAGGTCGGTCATGTGGTAGGATTGATCGAACAGGATGGCGGTCTTGCGCCAGGCTTCTTGTTCGTCGCGCCAGTTGGAGAACTCGCCGGCGATCGGGAACACATAGGGACCCGCCTGCGAGTTTCGCAGCATGGCGACGGGATCGCCGACATCTTGGATTCGCTGCTCAAGGCTGTCCGTCTTCATGTTTCCACCGTTCTCGCGGCCTGCGTCTACTTGGCGCGGGGGCGCGCGCCAGGACGCCTTCTTGATGGCGGCAATGTATCCTGTTAATAGAAAAATAGGCACATATTTTTGTAATAATCGACATTTGGGATACAATATGACGCATGAGGCGAGGACACCGGCGCTGCGGGCGAGGGCGGCGGCCCTGAAAAGTGCCTCCACCTCGATGCTAAGGGTTGCATTGTGCGGGCAAAACGTTCGACGATAGCCGGACTCGCGAACCGACAGATCGGGCGCCAAGGGAGGATGAGGATGAAAGCGACATTGTACGGCCTTTGCGCCGCGTTGGCTTTAGCGGTCGCGCCATTGGCCGGCGCCTCAGCCGATACGATCAAGGTCGGGATTATCGCGCCGTTCTCCGGCCCGTTCTCGATCTACGGCAAGCAGTTCAAGGAGGCGCTGGAAGTCTTCGTCAAGGACCACGGGACCAAGGCCGGCAGCCACGAAGTCGAGTTTATCTACAAGGATTCCACCGGCCCCAACCCCGACGTCACCAAGCAAGTGACGCGCGAACTGCTAATCAAGGACGGCGTAAAATATCTCGGCGGTTATGTGTTCACGCCGAACGCGCTGGCGGTCGCGCCGCTGGTCACGCAATCGCAGACGCCGACGGTGATCTTCAACGCCGCGACCTCGATCATCACCAAGAAGTCGCCATTCTTCGTTCGCACCAGCTTTACGTTGCCGCAAGTCGCCGGCCCGATGGCGGACTGGGCGATCACGAATGGCATAAAGACGGTCGCCACCGCCGTCACCGATTACGGCCCGGGCATCGACGCCGAGAAGACTTTCATCAAGGAGTTCCAGGCCAAGGGCGGCAAGATCGTCGATCAGATCCGCATGCCGATCAAGACCACGGACTTTGCGCCGTTCTTGCAGCGCATCAAGTCCGACGCGCCGAACGCCCTGTTCGTCTTCATTCCGGCCGGCCCGACCGCCTTTTCCTTCACCAAAGCCTATAGCGACAACGGGCTGAAGGCGGCGGGCATCCAGTTCCTGGGCACCGGCGACGTCGACGACGAGACCACCTTGCAGGCGCTCGGCGACGCGGCGATCGGCATCAAGACCTCCTATTCCTATTCGGCCGCCCACAAATCCGCGCTTAACGACAAGCTGAAGGCTGGCCTCGCCAAGCTGCATCCGGATTCGGACGCCAACTTCGCCACCGTCGACGCCTACGACGGCGCCTACGTGCTCTACAAGATGATCGCCGCCGCCGGGACCGATGGGCCCGCCGCCGTCAAGTCGGTGTTGGGCATGTCATGGGAAAGCGCGCGCGGCCCCGTCAGCATCGATGCCCACAATCGCTCGATCACGCAGAACATCTACATTCGCGAAGTCGCCAAGGACGCGCAGGGCAAGCTGGAGAACAAGGAGATCGCCACCTACAAGGACGTGCCCGACCTCGGGCAGGCGTCCAAGTGAAGGACCGCGCCGCGCCTGTCCCGACGCCATGAACACGTTCGCCTCCATCTGCATCGACGGCGTCGCCTACGGCATGATCCTGTTCATGATCTCGGTGGGCCTGTCGGTGACGATGGGGCTGATGCGCGTCGTCAACCTCGCGCATGGCGGTTTCGCCATGTTGGGGGGGGCGCTGGCGCATTTCGGCATGGCGGCGCTGGGGCTGAACTTTGCCGCCGCGGCGGCGCTCGCCATCGTGGTTGTGGTGGCGCTTTCGGCGCCGATGGAGCGGTTGCTTTATCGGCCGCTCTACCGCATGGGCGAGTTGCAGCAAGTGTTGGCGACCATCGGCATTACATTCCTGATGATCGCCAGCGTCAGCTATTGGCTGGGGACGTCGATCCTGGAAATTCGTCTTCCCTCGACGCTGTCGGGCGCCGTCAACCTGGGCTTCCGCACCTTGCCGGCGGACCGCGTATTCGTCATCGTCATTGGCCTCATCGTCATCGGCGCGCTTTACCTGCTGGTCGAGCGCACCCGCTTCGGCGTCAAGCTGCGTGCCGCGGTCGATGAGCGCGATGCTGCGGCCTGTCTCGGCATCGACACCGCCAAGGTGTTCTCGCGGACGTTCGCCCTCGGCGCCGCGCTCGCCGCGCTCGGCGGCATCATGGGCGCCGGCCTGCTGCCGATCGACGCCTATTACCCGTTGCGCTACATGGTGCTGTTCCTGGTCGTCGTCGCGGTCGGCGGCCTCGGCAGCATCGCCGGTTCGTTCCTGGCCGCCCTCGGCCTCGGCGTGCTCGACACCGCGGCGCGCTATCTCGCGCCCGCCTACGGCACGATCTTCTTTTATGTCGCGATGATCGTGATCCTGGGATGGCGGCCGCACGGCCTGTTGGGCAGGACCGAATCTTGAGCTTTGCCCCCCGCAACGCGCGGCTTCGCGATCTCGCGCTGCTGCTCGGCATGGCCGTGGCCGCCGCGGCGGCCTATTATGCGTTTCCAGACAACCTCGCCTTCGCCACCCGCGTCATCATCATGATGATTTTCGTGCTCTCGCTCGATTTTGTGCTCGGGGTTGCGGGCATCACCACGCTCGGCCATTCGGCGCTGTTCGGCGCCGGCGCCTATGCGGCGGCGTTATGCGCGGCGCATGGTTGGAGCGAGCCGGTGCTCGGCGTCATCGCCGGGGCGGCGGCGGCGGCGCTGGTGGCGCTGCTGTCCGGGCTGTTCCTGATGCGCACGCGCGGGTTGACGCTGCTGATGCTCACCATCGCGGTGACCGAAGTGCTGGGCGAACTCGTCAATAAATTTTCGGACATCACCGGCGGCGCCGACGGGCTCGATATCCTGATGGGTCCGATTTTCGGCGTGCTCAAATTCGATTTCCGCGGCCAGGTCGGCTACATCTATGCGGCTTGCGCGTTGCTGCTGGTGTTCGCGTTCCTGCGGGTTCTCGTCGCCTCGCCGTTTGGGCTCGCGGCGCGCGGGATCAAGGAAAGCCCGGCCCGCATGCGCGCCATTGGCGCCCCGGTGTATTGGCGCCTGGTCGCCATTTACGCCATCGGCGGCGCGGTCGCGGGCGTCGCGGGCGCGCTTTCCGCGCAAAGCACCTCGTTGGTCAGCCCCAACGTGTTCGATTTCCAACTTTCTGCGGACGCGCTAATCATGCTGATCCTCGGCGGCGCCGGTCGCCTCTATGGCGCGCTGTTCGGCGCCCTGGTGTTCATGAGCGTGCATCAGGTCGCGGCGTCCGTTGATCCCTTCAACTGGCTGTTCATCATTGGCGCGCTGTTGCTGGCGGTGGTCTATGTCGCGCCGGCCGGCCTTTTGAGCCTGCCCGATCTCGTCAAACGCCAACTGCGGTTCTCCCGATGAGCGCCGGGCTTTAGGTTCGCGGCCTGTCGAAATCGTTCGGCGGCCTTGTCGTGGCGCGCGAGATCAATTTCGATCTCGCGCCGGGGGACCGCAAGGCCTTGATCGGCCCCAACGGCGCCGGCAAATCGACGTTCGCCAATCTGCTCACCGGGG
>DATNDU010000135.1:0-15725 GCA_035606915.1 Roseiarcus sp.
AATATATCGCCATGACCTCATTCATAGCTTTCGACGGTTGCCGTCGCCTCGCCTCGGGCAACAGACTCGACATCGCGCGGGCGCTGAAAGCGGCGGTGGGCGCGGCCGGACCGCTGCTCGCCTTCGATCTCGAAACCGGCGTCGGCGTCGATTTCGACCTCAGCGGTTCGGATGCGGACCTTGCGGCGCGCTATGGCGAGAGCGAGAGCGAGCGCGGGCCGGGCCGGCCACGGCTCGGCGTCATCGGGCGCGAAGTGACGCTGCTGCCGCGCCATTGGGACTGGCTGGAGCGCCAGCGCGGCGGCGCTTCGGCGGCGTTGCGGCGGCTGGTCGAGGCGGCGCGCGCGGCCGACCAGGGCGCGACCGAGGCGGCGCAAGCGAAAGCCGCCGCCTATCGCTTGCTCTCGGCGATGGCCGGCAATTTGCCGGGCTTCGAGGCGGCGGCGCGGGCGTTGTTCGCCGACGACGTGGCGACCCTGCGCCGGCTGACCGCGGGCTGGCCCGCCGATATTGTCGCGGCCGCGCTGGCGCGGCTATCGGCCCCCAAGGCCGTCTGCTAGAAGCGCCAGGCGAACGACGGCGGGAAGGCGACGGCATGGAATGGCAGAATACCCCGGAGTCCTCCAACATCGAGGATCGGCGCGGCCAGGGGACGAGCGCCGGCATGGGCGGCGGCGGCCCCTCGTTCGGCACCGGCGGCATGGGCATCGGCGTCATCGTCGTGGTGCTGATCGTCAGCTATTTCACCGGCATCAACCCGGCCGTGCTGCTCGGCGGCGCGCAGGTGCTGACCGGTAACGGCGCCCAGCAGCAACAGACGCAGCAGGCGGCGAACGCGCCGTCGCCAACGCGCCGCATCGCCGACGACCGCACCACCAGCCTCGTGCGCCACGTGCTCGGCGAGACCGAAGCGGTGTGGTCGGAGATTCTGCCGGCGCAGAAGGGCGTGCGCTACACGCCGACGACGCTGGTGCTCTACACCGGCGGCACGCGCTCGGGCTGCGGCGGCGCGCAGGCGGCGATGGGGCCGTTCTACTGTCCCGCCGACAAGAAGATTTACCTCGACACCGCGTTCTTCAACGAGATGCAGCGCAACTACGGCGGCGGCGGCGATTTCGCCTATGCCTATGTGATCGCCCACGAAGTCGGCCATCACGTCCAGGATCTGCTCGGCATCCTCGATCGCGCCGACGCCCAGAAGGCGCAGGTTTCGCGCACCCAGGCCAACGCGATCTCGGTGCGCATCGAGTTGCAGGCCGACTGCCTCGCGGGCGTCTGGGCCGCCAACGCCAATAAGAAATGGAACCTGATCGACCAAAACGACGTCGCCCGCGCCGTCGCCACCGCGCAGGCGATCGGCGACGACACCTTGCAGAAGGCGGCGCGCGGCTACGCCGTGCCCGACAGCTTCACCCACGGCTCCTCGGCGTTGCGGGAGAAATGGCTGGAGACCGGATTGCAGAGCGGCGAGGTCGATTCCTGCAACACGGGCGCGCAGTAAGCTCAGGGCTTGCAGCTAGTTCAGGGCTTGGAGGCGAAACCCGCCGCCTCCATCGCCAGATGCGCCTTGTTCTGAAACGAGGCGTCATCGCCGCGCGCCAGCAACGGCGCGGCGCGGGCGACGGCGTCGCAGAGCGCGCTCACCCAGCTCATCTCGGCCTTGGAGAAATCGCCGAGCACGAACGGATAGACCAGCTCCTTCGCTCCGGGATGGCCGATACCGAGGCGCACGCGCTTGTAATCGTTGCCGATATGGGCGGTGATCGAGCGCAGGCCGTTGTGCCCGGCGTTGCCGCCGCCGACTTTGACCCTGAGCTTGCCCGGCGCGAGATCGAGTTCGTCGTGCAGCACGACGACGGCCTTGAGGTCGAGCTTGAAGAAGCGCATCGCCTCGCCGACGCTCTGGCCGGAGTCATTCATGAACGTGTGCGGCATCAGCAGCGCCGTCCGCGTCTCGCCGATCGCGCCGTCGGCGATGAGCCCCTGGAAGCGGCTGCGGAACGGCGGATAGCGGTGCTCGCGGGCGATCGCCTCGACGGCCATGAAGCCGATGTTGTGGCGATTCCTGGCATATCGGGAGCCCGGATTGCCAAGGCCGGCGATCAGCAGCATGGCTCGTCCTCACGCCGTTTCTGGGCCGGGGTTCCGAAAGCCGACACCGGTCCCCGGACAAGACCCTGCGAGACCAAAAGACCCTGAGCGAGCGCGGTTTGTCGCGCTCCCGGCGCGCCGCGGCGACGGCCGGTTCCAGCGCCTCGAAGCGCGGCGTTAAGCGAAAGCCCGCCCGCGCGCGGCGAGCGCGGGCGTTGCGCGCCAGGCCGGCGCGTTACTTCTTGGCGGCGGGTTTGGCGGCGGCCTTGGCCGGGGCCGCGGCAGCCTTGGCCGGAGTCGCGGCAGCCTTGGCCGGAGTCGCGGCAGCCTTTGGCGCGGCTGCGCCGGCGGCGGCGGCGGCCGGCGCCGCAGCGGCGCCTTCGGCCGGCGTCTCTTCCGGCAGCACGGTCGGCGGCACGATGGTGACGACGGTCGAGTTGCCCTTGGTCTCGGCCGAGCGGCAGCCTTCCGGCAGCTTCAGTTCGGAGATGTGAACGGCGTCATGGAAGTCCATGCCAGAGAGGTCGATCTCGATCGATACCGGGATGTTGTCGGCCGGCGCCAGCAGTTCCAGCGTGTGGCGCACGATGTTGACCGTGCCGCCCTTCTTGACGCCGGGGGCGGCGTCGCGGTTGATGACGTGGATCGGCACGCCGGTGCGCACCCGCGTGCCGGCGCGCAGGCGCAGGAAATCGACATGCAGCGGCCGGTCGGTGACGACGTCGAGTTGGTAGTCGCGCGGCAGCACGCGCTCCTTGCGGCCCTCGATGTCTAGCTCGAAAATGCTGGTGAGGAAGTGTCCGGCGTAGATGTGCTTGTTGAGATCCTTGAAATCGACCGAGATCGGTTCCGGCTTCTCGCCGCCGCCATAGATTACGCCGGGTACGCGGGCCTCGCGACGAACGGAGCGGGCGGCCCCCTTGCCTGTCCCGCTACGCGTCACGGCCGCGAGTTCTTTGATCGCCGCCATGTCGTGTTTTCCTAAAAGAAGTTGGTCCCGCCTCGCCTCCAGGGGTGTCGGAAACGGCGGGCGCGTGCTTATAGGGGAGGGCGCGACGCCGGGCAAGGGGTCGCCAGCAGCGTCTGCACGGCGGCGACGATGGCCGCGACGTCGTAGCGCGCAACGCCGTTTTCGGGCCCCGCCATGACGACATGGGCGTAGGGGACGCCCATGCCGGTCTCGATGAACAGCCGCAGCGAGCGCCAGTCGGGATAGCCGGGTACGGTGATTTCCGCCACCCGCGCGGCCTTCGACAGCACGGCGTTGGCAAGGCCCGCCCCGTGCAGGCCGACGATGAGTTCGGCGTTGGCGAAGGCGCTGAGATAATCCTCGACGCCGAGGCGGCTGGCGACAATCGGCTCGACGCCGAGCCGGCTCAGCGCCTGCTGCAATTCCTCGGCGTTGGCGAAACGCGGCTCGCGGTCGTCGCCGCGGCTGGAGTCCTCGCGCGAGATGAACAGCCGCCGCTTCGCCGGCGCGTGATAATCCGCCAGCCCGCGCGACAGCGCGTCCATCAGCCGGGCGACCGCGCCGCGCGCAATGGCGTCGCTGGCGGGCGAGAAATGGGTGCTCGGCACGAACAGGCGGCGGACGCGCAAGAAGCGGTTTTTCAGGAACTTCGGCGCGCCGCCTGTCGCGCGATGGAACACATCGCCCATGACGGGATAGGGAAATCCGGGCCCGACGATCAGCGGCGTCACCGCCTCGCCGGCATGGGCGCAGGCGTCGAGGTAGGTCGGCGCCTGAATCAGCGTGTCGTGGACGAGATGGGCGAAGTTGAAGCAGGAAAGCCGCGAACTGAACAGGAAGGCGGGCGCCGCGATCTCCTCGATCTCGGCCGGCAGGCTGAGGAGGCAGGTCGCGCGCCAGATGTCGAGTTTGTGGATTGAGTTATGTTCGAAAATCCGCCGCACCAGCTCCGGCGCGCCGCCCTCGCCGCCGCGCATCCAGCCGTTGGGCAGGATCTGCGTATTAAAGACGAGGCGGTCGCCGCTGATGAGGAAGCCGAAGGGCGTGACCACGGCGTCGGCGAGTTCGACAAAGCCGTAGCGGATGCTGTCAGGCCAATTTATGTCGGCGAGGCTGAGCACGGCGTTCTTGGCGAAGGCGAAATCGTCGATGCCGGCGATCTGCAAGGGCCTGGCGAGGCGTCCGGCCGGCACGGGCGTCTCGGCCAGGAGATCGTTGAGACGCTGACGCCCGGCCTCGGAGGCGGGGCGCAGCAAAGCGGCGAGCGGATCGGCCGTCTGCGCAGGCGCGGCGCGGCTGAGCCAGCGTTTCGCCCAGGCCGGGCTCGCCGCCATCTATTTCGCCGCCAGCCGCGCCCAGGCAGTGCGAAACCCCGCCGCCTGAGCGCGCGTCTGCGTCGTATCGTCGCCGGGCTTGTAGAGCGCCGAGCCGAGGCCGAAGCCGGCGGCCCCCGCCTTCGCATAGGCGGCCATGGCGTCGGGGGTGATCCCGCCGACCGGCAGGATCGCCGTCCCCGGCGGCAGCACGGCGCGCCACGCCTTCACCACCGCCGGCGCGATCATCTCGGCCGGGAACGCCTTGACCGCGTTCGCGCCGGCGGCGAGCGCTGCGAAGGCTTCGGTCGGCGTCGCCGCGCCCGGCAGGCAGACGAGCCCCAGCGCCTTCGCCCGCGCGATGACCTCGATATTGGTGTTCGGGGTGACGATGAGGTCGCCGCCGGCCTCGGCCACCGCCTCAACTTCGGCCGGCGTCAGCACGGTGCCAGCCCCGACGAACACCTGCGCCGGGGCCATGCGGCGGATCGCCGCGATGGTTTTCAGCGGCTGCGGCGAGTTGAGCGGCGCCTCGATGAACTGGAAGCCCTCGTCCAGCAGCGCTTCGGCGATGCCGGCAGCCTCTCCGGGCGCGACCCCGCGCAGGATCGCCACCAGCGGCAGCTTGGTCATAGCCGCGTGAAAGCGGGCGTTCATGGGCGGGGCCTCCGCGAGTTCGTGAGCCACTTTTGCGGGCAATGGAAGCGAGAATCAACTGTCAGCCGCATACTTGCGGGGCAGGGGGGCGCGCTCTAACTTGAGCAGGCTTTATTGCACGCTCGCAAAAGCCGAGATCGTGCTTGACGCTCTGGAGCGCGAATGGGCGCGCGTCGAACACGAGACCTCGCTGGAGGATCGCCTGCGACCGCTTCAGGATTTCGTCGCCGCCCATCCCAAGACGGGGCTCGCCGCGGACAAGGCGTTCTTCGACGACCTGAGCAGCGATTCGTGATCGCGGTCGACGCCTCGCCGATCGTCGCCATTCTACGGAGAGAGGCTGGATTTGACGCCCTGGTGGAAGCGCTGAAAGCAGCGGATGAGGCGGTGACTTCCCCTCTGGCGGTATTCGAGCGCCGCCCTGTTGTTCGTCGGCGACGATTTCGGCCGCACGGATATCCCGCCGGCCGCCCCAGCCTGATTCACACCCCGATTATGCGCAATACCCCCCGACTTGTGCTTCCCGTCGGCTTGGCCCATATCCGCCGGTCGCAACAGGACGGGCGGGCATGAAGGTTGTCATCGTCGAATCGCCGGCCAAGGCGAAAACCATCAATAAATATCTTGGAAAGGATTACGAGGTTTACGCGTCTTTCGGCCATGTGCGCGATCTCGAAGCCAAGGACGGCTCCGTGGATCCCGACCACGATTTCAGGATGAAATGGGAAGTCGACGGCAAGGCCGCCAAGCGACTTGCCGAAATCGGCGCCGCGGTGAAGGTGGCCGACCGCGTCATCCTCGCCACCGACCCCGACCGCGAGGGCGAGGCGATCTCCTGGCATATCCACGAAATCCTCGCGCATAAGAAACTGCTCAAGGACAAGCCGGTCGATCGCGTCGTCTTCAACGCCGTGACCAAAGAGGCGGTGCATGCGGCGATGCGCAACCCGCGCGAGATCGACCAGGCGCTGGTCGACGCCTATCTCGCCCGCCGGGCGCTCGATTATCTCGTCGGCTTCAATCTGTCGCCGGTGCTGTGGCGCAAGCTGCCCGGCGCGCGCTCGGCGGGAAGGGTGCAGTCGGTGTCGCTGCGCATCGTTTGCGACCGCGAACTGGAAATCGAGAAATTCGTCGCCTGCGAATATTGGTCGATCGTCGCCCATCTCAGGACGCCGACCGAAGCCGCCTTCACCGCGCGGCTCGTCGGCGCCGACGGCAAGAAGCTCGGCCGGCTCGACGTCGGCTCCGGCGAGGAGGCGCGGGCGTTTGAATCCGCCCTTGCGCAGGCCCGCTTCTCGGTCGTCTCGGTCGAGGCCAAGCCCGTCAAACGCCACCCGCAGCCGCCGTTCACCACTTCGACGGTTCAGCAGGAAGCCTCGCGCAAACACGGCTTCGCGCCGGCGCGCACCATGCAGCTTGCGCAGCGGCTCTATGAGGGCATCGACATCGGCGACGGGCCGGTCGGTCTCATTACTTATATGCGCACCGACGGCGTCGACCTCGCGCCCGAGGCGATCGCCTCGGCGCGCCAGGTGATCGGCAAGGAGTTCGGCGCCGCCTACGTTCCCCCCAGCCCGCGCAAATACACCGTCAAGGCGAAGAACGCGCAAGAAGCGCACGAGGCGATCCGCCCCACCGACATGACGCGGCGGCCCAAAGAGATCTCGCGCCACCTCGACGCCGATCAGGCCAAGCTCTACGAACTGATCTGGAACCGCACCATCGCCTCCCAGATGGAGAGCGCCGAGCTTGAGCGCACGACGGTCGATATTGTCGCTGAGGCGGGCGCGCGAAAACTCGATTTCCGCGCCACGGGCCAGGTCGTGCGCTTCGCCGGCTTCCTGGCGCTCTACCAGGAGGGGCGCGACGACGAGGAGGACGAGGATTCGGCGCGCCTGCCCGCCATGCGGGTGGCCGACCCGCTGAAGAAAGACCGCATCGACATCGCGCAGCATTTCACCGAGCCGCCGCCACGCTACTCGGAGAGCTCGCTCATCAAGCGCATGGAGGAACTTGGCATCGGCCGGCCCTCGACCTACGCCTCGACGCTGGCGGTGCTGCGCGACCGCGAATATGTGCGGCTGGAGAAGAAGCGGCTGCACGCGGAGGACAAGGGCCGGCTCGTCACCGCCTTTCTGGAGGCGTTCTTCGGCCGCTATGTGGAATATGACTTCACCGCCGACCTTGAGGAGCGGCTCGACAAGGTCTCCAACAGCGAAATCGACTGGAAGGCGCTGCTGCGCGACTTCTGGCGCGATTTCTCCGCCTCGCTCGGCGAGATCAAGGATCTGCGCACCGGCCAGGTGCTCGACAGCCTCAATGAGTTGCTCGGGCCGCACATCTTCCCGGCGCGCGCCGACGGCGGCGACCCGCGCCAATGTCCGACCTGCGGCAGCGGCCGACTCTCGCTGAAGCTCGGTAAGTTCGGCGCTTTTATCGGTTGCTCGAACTATCCCGAGTGCAAATTTACCCGCGTGCTGTCGCCGAACGGCCAGGAGGGCGGCGCAGGCGAGCGGCCGGGCGTCAAAGTGCTCGGCGTCGATCCCGACAGCGGCGAGGAAGTGACGCTGCGCGGCGGCCGCTTCGGCGACTATGTGCAACTCGGCGAGGGCGAGAAGCCGAAGCGCTGCTCGCTGCCGAAGGGCCTCGCGCCGGGCGACGTGACGCTGGAGAAGGCGCTGGCGCTGCTGTCGCTGCCGCGCGAGGTCGCCCGCCATCCGACCTCGGGCGAGCCGATCCTGGCCGGCGTCGGGCGTTATGGCTCCTATGTGCAGCACGCCAAGACTTACGCCAATCTCGGCAAGGACGAGGACGTGCTGGAGATCGGCGGCAATCGCGCCGTCGACCTTATCGTCGCCAAGGAGAGCGGCGCCGGGTCGCGCTTCGGCGGTGGCGGCGTCGGCCGCGTCGTCGGCGAACATCCCGAGGGTGGGCCGGTGAGCGTCAAGGCCGGGCGCTTCGGGCCTTACGTCAACCACGGCAAGGTCAACGCGACGCTGGCGAAGGGCGTCAATGCCGACGAGTTGACGCTGGAGCAGGCGCTAGAGGCGCTGAAGGCCAAAGCGGCCGGCGTCGTGCCGGGCGGCCGGCTCATCGGCGAGCACCCCGAGGGCGGCGCGATCAATGTGCTGGCGGGCAGGTTCGGGCCTTACGTCAAATGGGGCAAGGTCAACGCCACGATCCCGAAATCGCAATCGCCGGAGACGCTGACGTTGCAGGATGCGGTCGAACTGATCGCCGAGCGCGAAGGCCGGCCGGCCAAGCCGGCGCGCAAGGCGGCGGCGCCGAAGAAGACGGCGCCGAAGAAGCCGGCCGCCGCGAAGAAGCCGGCGGCCGCGAAAAAGCCGGCCCCGAAGAAGGCGCCCGCCGCGACCAAGCCGCGTGCCGCGAAGGCTCGCGGCGCGGCCTGACGGTCTGTTGCGCGTCGGCGGCAAACGCGCTTTGCCGCCCTTCGGCTTGGGTGTCAAAGCGGATTCCGCGTGAAAAGGTCGATCCGGTTGGGCGTCGCGCCGATGAGCGCGGCGAGCGCGAAGACCCCGGTCTAACGCTCGGGGGCAGTGGCGAGAACGTCCAACCGGCGATCACCGAGGCCGGCCTCGACGCGGCGCGACGAAGGTCAGCCGACGACGTGCTGTTCTCGTTCAACCGTCAGGGGAGGCCGGACAATCCCTACGGCGCTAGAGCAGTCGCCGATCGAGTTGAACCACTGCGCTGTTTCTATCAGTTCGGCAATTGCTCCGGACCGCTATCGCGGAGGGCATCGTCAACGGCATAGCTTGCGGCGACGGCTTCAGTATGACGGCCGCTGCTTCTTCAACTTCTTGACCCGGTGCTTCTGATATTCGAGCACGGCGGCGGCGAAGGGGAGCGTGCGCCGGATCTGTAAATGGGTCAGCGAGACAACGACCCGCTTACTCAATTCATCCGGTTCGATAGGGCAGAGAATGCCTCCCTCATCGCCGGCGTAGGAGATTTCGCGCACGAGTTGGCGCGGCGCTATATCGAAGGCGATATTTTCGGCGCGCAGGTGCGCCCGCAACGGCGGCGTCAACTCGACTTCGAACGGAACGGCGGCTTTCATCCTCGATACGTCGCACAATAATGAGGTCTTTACGACGGCTTTCGATCCCGCGCTCGGGATCGCGCCCGTCGGCGGTCGCATCGCCGTCTCGGCCGTGCCGACCTCGCCGACCAGGGGAGCATCTAGCTGAGCGCGGGCGTTGAGATCGGCGATAAGACGACGCTGTTCGAGGCGCCGCGGCGCCCCTATAGGTTAGCGCTGAGGGCGGCGACGCCGGTCGATCCGCCGGGGCTGGGCAACAAACAAAGCGGCAGGTCGCCTGCCGGGTGGTCGAGGCATGACGGAAACTTACGATTACATCGTCGTCGGCGCCGGGTCCGCCGGCTGCCTGATGGCCAACCGCTTGAGCGCCGATCCCCGCAACAAGGTGCTGCTGTTGGAGGCCGGCGGGCGCGACAATTGGATATGGCTGCACATTCCCGTCGGCTATCTCTACGCCATTGGCGACAAGCGCTCGGACTGGCGCTTCCGCACCGCGCCGGTGCCCGGACTCAATAGCCGCGACCTCGCCTATCCGCGCGGCCGCGTCATCGGCGGCTCCTCCGCCATCAACGGCATGATCTACATGCGCGGCCAGGCGCGCGACTACGACGGCTGGCGTCAACTCGGCCTCGACGGCTGGGGCTGGGACAGCGTGCTGCCGTTCTTTCTTCGCCATGAGGACCACTGGGCCGGCCGGCGCTCGCTGCATGGCGCGGGCGGCGAATGGCGGGTCGAGCGGCCGCGCATCGCCTGGGACATCCTCGACGCCGTGCGCGACGCGGCGCAGCAGATCGGCATCCCGAAAATCGCCGATTTCAACCAGGGCGACAACGAGGGTTGCGACTATTTCGAGGTCAACCAGCGCCGCGGCCTGCGCGTCAGCGCCGCCAAGGCGTTCCTGAAGCCGGCGCTCGGCCGCGCCAATCTGCGCCTCGTCACCGGCGCCACGGTGCGCCGCCTGCTGTTCGACGGCGCCCGCGTCACCGGCGTCGAATATGAGGCGCAGGGCCGCGTGGTCGTCGCTGCGGCGCGCCAGACGGTGCTCAGCGCCGGGGCCATCGGCACGCCGCATCTGCTGGAGATCTCCGGCGTCGGGCGGCCGGAGGTGCTCGGCCGGCTCGGCGTCGAGGTGCGTCATGCCTTGCCCGGCGTCGGCGAGAACCTGCAAGACCATCTGCAACTGCGCACGATCTTCCGCATCGAGGGCGCCAAGACGCTCAACGTCGAGTTCCAGTCGCTCAGGAAACGCGCCTTGATGGGTCTCGATTTCGCGCTCAACCGGCGCGGGCCGCTGACCATGGCGCCCTCGCAACTCGGCATTTTCGCCAAGTCCTCGGCCGACTACGAGACCGCCAACCTCGAATTCCACGTGCAGCCGTTGTCGCTGCCGAAATTCGGCGATCCCCTGCACGATTTCCCCGCCGTCACGCTCAGCGTCTGCAACCTCAGACCGGCCAGCCGCGGCTTCGTGCATGCGGCGAGCGCCGATGCGCGCCAGCCGCCGGTCATCCAGCCGAACTACCTCTGCGAGGAAGCCGATCGGCGCGTCGCCGCCGATGCGATCCGGTTGGCGCGTCGCCTGGCCGCCGCGCCGGCGCTCGCGCGCTACAAGCCGGAGGAATATCTGCCGGGGGCGGACAAGGTCAGCGAGGCCGAACTTGCGGCCGCCGCGGCCGACATCGGCACGACGATCTTCCACCCCGTCGGCACCGCCAGGATGGGGCGGGCGGACGAAAGCAATGCGGTGGTTGACGCCAGGCTTCGCGTGCTGGGCTTGGCGGGCTTGCGCATCGCCGACGCTTCGGTGATGCCGCTCATCACCTCGGGCAACACCAACTCGCCGACGCTGATGATCGCCGAGAAGGGCGCGGCGATGATCCTGGAGGATGCCGCGCGGTGAGCGTCGGCCTCATCGACGGCCGGCAATCGGCGGCGGCGCTCGACATCGCGCGCGGCGCGCGGCGGCTGCTGCGCGCCCGCGGGCTTTCGACACTGACGGAACTGGCGCTGAGCGACGGCCGCCGCGCCGACATCGTGGCGCTGGCAGGCGACGGGACGTTGCTTATTGTCGAGGTCAAATCCTGCGTCGCCGATTTCCGCGCCGACCACAAATGGCGCGAATACGCCGCCCATTGCGACCGACTCTATTTCGCCATTTCCGAGGCGACGCCGGTTGCGATCATGCCGCAGGAAGCCGGCTTGATCCTGGCCGATCGCTTCGGCGCGGCGATCCTGCGCGATCCCGAGCCGCATCCGCTGGCGCCGGCGAAGCGGCGGGCGATGCTGTTGCGTTTCGCCTGCGCCGCCGCCGACCGGCTGCATCGGCTCGTCGACCCGGAGACCGAAGTCTGAGTCGAGGCGGGCCTTGCCAGGGCGAACCAAACCGTTTAGATCGCCGCCAGTGGGGCGTCGACGACGTTTCCGGGTTGCGCCCGTAGCTCAGCTGGATAGAGCACTAGACTACGAATCTAGGGGTCGGGAGTTCGAATCTCTCCGGGCGCGCCATTCCTGAACAAAAGAGAGAACCGCAGGCGCGGCAGGAATTTCGTCCTCCGTCGCACATCGCGGCAGGGTGGCTTTTAAGCCACTGATATGAATTTCCTCATCCGTCACAAGGACTTCGTCCATGACGAGGCGGGTATAGGCTTGTCGAAGGTCTGCTGGCCCATGGTGCAGCTTGTCGTGCAGCATGCGCGTCAGCCGCTCGATTTTCTCGGGGGCGATCTGTGGGGTGCCCGCCGAGACCTGACGCTGTAGCTCGCTCGTCTCCTTTGCCAGGGTGTCGCGTCTCACTTTCAGACCGACCAGCCGCTCGCGCAGGCCCGGGTCCTCGGCGTTCATGACGCCTTTCTCGACCAGCTCCAGCAAGCGGGCGATCCCAGCTTCGGCGTCCTTGTGCCCCTGTCGAAGTTTCGACAGGCGCTGCCGGAGCGCGCCCTCTCGCTCCGCGCCGACACGAGCACAGGCTGACAGCATATCAGTCAGGCGGGCGGGGTCCAGAACCTTCTTGGCCACCTCGCCGATCACGCCCTCTTTGAGCTTCCGTGGGCAACAGTAATATCGGTATTGCCCCCCCCTTGCCGGTGTTCTGGATCATAGCGCGCGGCAATACCCGCAGCGGAACAGCCCCGCCAAGAGCGTCGGGCCATTGGCGACGCGAGGAGGCATGCGCTTTGGATTACGGCTCTGCATCAAGGCGCGAACGGCGTTGAACCTTTCCTCGGCCACAATGGCAGGCGTCTCAATCGCAATCCACTGGGATGGCGGAGGCGGTTTGCCGCTCCGACTGTCCCTGCGATTGAAGTAATGCGTACCGTGGTATGTCGTGTCCGAGAGAAGATCGTGAACGCCGCCCGTTGCGAACTTTTTGCCACGGCGCGTAATCCCTCTCTCATTCATGTAAGAGGCGATCGCCTTGATCCCCGATGGCCGCCCCTGTTCGCCGGCAGCCAGCGCGAAGATCAATCTGACCACCGACGCCTCCGCATCGTCTACGACCAGAACCCGCTTGTCCTTATTGCCTCGGCGCTCCTTCGTTTCGACACGGTAGCCAAACGGTGGATGCGAGCCGTTCCAAAAACCCTGTCGCGCATTATGGCCGGCTTCGCGACAGCTATGCCTGAACGTCTCCGCACCTCCCATTCTGTATGACCACTGCCCTCCGCTCACCAAGAGGCAACGAAGACGGTGGGCTGAAATCTGTACCACTTGGGCTCGGATGGCCACATTTGGCCGTGCAAGTGATTGCTTGAGCGCGTCAGACAACCCGATTGCTAAGCCAATTATTCGCTCTTGTCAGAAACGACGTGGTTCAGTGCAGTCTCAAAACGCCTGAACGCGGCGCTGTCGCTGGCAAAGATGTAATAGGTTTCGGATGTTTTGTAGTCCACGTGGCCGAGGATCGACGGGGCAATGCCGACGTGCTCGGGTCTTCCGAGGCTATCGAACTCCCAGCAGAGCGTCGGAAGTCGTGTAGATTTACGCGCCGCCCGAATTCCGCTTGGGTCAGGTCACCGATCTCGTTCGCCAAGGCATTGGGATAAATCGGACGCCCCATCCCTGAGATGAACAATGTCCTGTCCGGCTCCGGTCGGCCCAATAGAAGGACCGACCGGTGTCTGGCGATGTAGCGTTCGATGGCTACCGTAAGAAACTCAGGAAGCGGCGCTTGACCGTCTTCTGCCTTTCGGCATTGGCCACGATCGCCTCCGGAGCTGCAGGAACTCCCTGACATTATCGACGTCGCTGAACGCGGCGATGGAGCGTCGCGCGCTGTCGGGCAAACCCTCGTGCTTGGGCCGCGTCCGCGTGACCAGCAAGTTGAGCTTGTTCAAGTCCGCCTTCGGGCTCTTCACCCAAAACTGCGCGATCATCTTCATGTCGCTCGCGATGCCGCGTATCTGCGAATTGCGTATGCCCCCTGCTCGTCGGACGAAGACCTTGAGGCCGGCATTGACTGTTGCCGGCCCGACCATGACCTTCAGGGCGATCATCGCGTCTGCCGGCAAATGGCCCGCAAGCACGAGCGCAGAAGCAAGCTGCCTAACGCGGTAAGCCACCAGCGCTGCCGTAGACGGCCGCATAGGCGAAGCCCGCTCGATGTCAACGTTTCCGAAGATCTCCTCCTCGGAAAGCAGATTGTCGATCGACAGCGAGCCCTTCTTCATCCGCATCGCGAGATAGGCATCCAAATCAGCCCACAGCGAGGGCGGGAACGCCTCCTTCGGCAGCACCCAGTGATCGACAAGGACGGCGCCGCCACCGGCTTGCCGGGCCACTCCTTGGTCGCCGAGCACATCCAGTTCCAAGCCTGCCGTGCCACACTATCGAAGGTGCGAGGGTTCACTATAGTGGACCGGTCGAGTGAGCGGCCAAACTCGTCAAAGACCTTGCCGTCTATTTCAGCGGGCGTCACATCACGCTCAGCCGCGAAGTGGAAAAGGCGACGCAAGCGCAGGCGATCCCACTTCGAAGGAACGAGCTTGAGAAGCGCGGCGAAATCGGGTGCAATCTCGGCACTGTCGCGACGTCGGCCGAAATGGCGATCGGCGAAGGCCAACGCCGCGTCGGCAAGCGACTTACGATTCGCGAAACGACGTGGGCTCATTCTCGCCGTCGCAGCCGAAACGTTGCGAAGGCGTTCAGCCAGTAAACGTGGGTCACAGGGGGTGCTTTCGACGGGCAGCCCAGCGACGCTGGCCAGACTGCGGATCGCCGAACGCGTATCGGCGCGGCGCTTCTGCGATAGCGACGCCTCGGCGTCGATCGCATCCATCAGTGCGGCCAAAGTTGTTACCCGGGTAGCAGGCGGCGTATCCTGCCGTTCAGTTCGTGAGCTTTCGTGCATGACTGTCATGGACACCTCTGGACATTCGTGAACAGGCGCGGCAATTCGTGATAACGCTTGGTGTTTAGGTTGGCGGGTTGAGCATGAGGCGTTGTCACGTTCGCCTGGACAAGCGCGTCAATGGAGGACGGCGCGGGTCACGCCCTCCAACGCTTGCTGACGAGGAGATGCACGTGTTCGACGGGAATACGAATTTGAGCTCCGACCATGACGTGCGGCACCGCGAGCTTCACAAGCAACCTTCTCACAGTCTTTGTTGAGACCTGAAGCTGGGCAGCTACCTGGGGCAACGTGAGCATCGTCGGGCCGAGCTTGTGCCCCGCATCTGCCGCGCACTTGCCGCGCTCGCCATTGCCCCAGTTCGTCCTATCCGCCATCGCCTCGCTCCATTGTGGCGGCAATGAAAGCTGGAAGCGCCGTGTCGCACGTCCAACGATCGAGCAACCAGACACTCAGACCGCCCGACGAATCATTAAAGAAGGTGCTCGACCGAATGAATCCCCTATTTGACAACGCGGTTCGACGTGGCGTCAGACTTGCGCCAACGGCCTCAAGGACAGGCCTTTCAGGGTTCGACGCTCCACCATTGGAGGAAGGCGAGCAGTAGCGATGCGGCCCCGCCTGCACGGCGAGGGTCAACTTCAGACTTTCAGGACAGAAGGGTTTGCGCGAAAAGGCATGTCCTTTTCGAGACGCCTTTTCGCGCAGCCCGCTTACCCCCGGATCGAAAAGATCGAGAGGTCCGAGTTCTCGAACGCTTCGTTTCCACATGCGATGATCGAGGCTGCCAGGCGGATGCAGGTTGTCGGCAAGGTCGAAACCCATCTCCCGCGCCCGCATTCCGTTGGCGGGCATATCGGGGCCGCGATAGAAGGCGTCGATTTTCGCAATGCGCGCCTTCACGCCGCGATGCTTGGCCAGTGTTGCGTTTATGTCGTCGGCGCTATTCCTCAGGGAGATCCCTAAGTTCAGATAGATTTAACCATTTTGACGGCAAGCCCTTGGCAGGGAACGCGAAAGGCTCCTGCCGACGTCGCGGTGTTGAACTGGGTCCGCGACGAAGCGCGCAAACTTCCCCAACCGTCAACCAAGGCTGACGTGGTGGTCGTCACGCTCGACGAGATGTGGCATTTTGTGAAAAAAAGACTGCGAAACTATGGATTTGGCGAGCCTATGACCCTATTGCTCGGAGAACCATCGCCTGGGTTCTTGGTGGCCGTGATGACGCCGCTTGCCAAAAGCTTCTCGACAAAATCGGCGTCGAAGGCAAAACATTCGTCACAG
>DATNDU010000148.1:0-12675 GCA_035606915.1 Roseiarcus sp.
CGCCGCCGTGCCAGCCGCCGCCGCCGCCGTGCCAGCCGCCGCCGCCGCCGTGACCGCCGCCCAGATGGGGCCCCGCCGCCGCTGGCGTCGCCACAGTCGCCAAGCCGAGCGTCGCCGCTGCCGCCGTGGCGATGAGTGTCGCCTTCAAATTCATGACAACCTCCTCCAAGTCCTCATGCGACCCGAGAGCGCCGCTGTCGGCGCCATGCATGGCCGCCTTTCACGTTCAAAACAATGTCGATCAAAACGGGTTCCCTCGCGTCGGAAAAAGGGCGGATTGTCGGCGATGAGTCTTTTTATCGTGATCTTTCCGTGAATTATGAATGAATGTTCAGCTAAGTCAAGGCACGGGATAGCGCGCCCCGTCCATGCCTATGGTGACGCCGGTGACATAGGCGGCCCGGTCCGAGCACAGGAAGGCGACGACATCGGCGATCTCTTGCGGGCTCGCGATGCGGCCGAGCGGAATGGCGGCGGCCTCGCGCCGGCGCGCCTCGGCGAGATCGACGCCGAGCTGGCGCGCCATGGCAGCCAACCCCGAGGCGAGCCGTTCGGTCTCGGTGAGGCCGGGATTGACGGCAAGCACGCGCACGCCGCGCGCCGCATAGGCGTTGGCGAGGCCGGCGGTGGCGAGCATCAGCGCGGCGTTGGCGGCCCCGCCGGGCAAATGGGTCGGCGAGGCGACCTTGCCGCCCATGCCGATGACATTGACGATGACGCCGCTTCCGCGCGCCCCCATGCGCTTCGCCAGCGGGTCGAATGCGTTGACATAGGTGAAGAATTTCGCGTCCATAGCGGCGCGCCAGTCGGCCGGGGTCAATTCGTCGGCCGGCGTGCGTCGCGCCGCGCCGGCGCTGTTGACGAGAATGTCGATCGCCCCCAGCCGGCGCTCGACTTCATCGATGGCGGCGAGCGCCGGCGCCGCATCGCTGAAATCGGCAGCGACGCCCTCGGCCCCGGGCAGCATGGCGAGCGCCGCCGCGATATTGGCGGCGTCGCGCGCGGCGATGGCGACGCGCGCGCCCTCGGCGAGCAGCGCCTTCGCGCAAGCCAAGCCGATGCCCTTGGAGCCGCCCGTCACCAGCACAACGCGCCCCTGCAATGCGAGGTCCATGAGTTCAGCCCTTCCGAGTCTCGGCCGCATAGGCCTCGTGGCGCGCCGCGATCGCCTCGGCGAAGGCGCCGGAGAGGCCGACCTCCTCGAGCATGCGCGCCGCCTCGCGCATTTCGGCGGCCCGTCGCACGCCGTGGCGGGCGACGCGGCCGGGCATGGTCTTCAACACCTGCGCCCAGTCCATGCCGGGATAGGAGGCCGAGAGGCTGTTCAACACGCCGTCGATGACGCCGGTCGCAGCGCCGGCGAGGCTGAGGTCGACCATGATCGCCTCCATCCCCTTGATGACGAGCGAGCGGCAGAGCTTGGTTGCTGAGGCGACGCCGATCTCGGCGCTTATCGGGTCGATCTTCATGCCGAGCGGGTTGAGCCGCGCCGCCACCGCCTCGGCGCGCGCGCCGCCGGCCAGAATCGGCGAGGCGATCCCGAGCCCCGCCACCGGCGACATCACCGCGAACTCGACGAAATCGACGCCCGCCGCGAGCGCCGCGGCGGCGGCGCGCTTGCTGGTCGGCGAGACGGAGTTGAGATCGACATAGATCTGGCCAGGGCGCAGGCGCCGCGCCGCCTCGCGCGCGACGGCGACCGCCTGATCGGCGGTGACGGCTGAAATGACGATCTCCGCCGCCTCGATGGCGTCCTGCGGATTGGGCGCGAGCCGCACGCCGTCCTCGGCGGCGATGCGCGCCAGCGCGTCGCCGAACAGAATGTCGTAGACGGCGACCGAGGCGCCGGCGCGCACCAACTGGCGCGCAAACACTTTGCCGACTTCGCCATAACCGATGAAAGCGAGCGTTAGCGACATGGGCGGCTTCTTCATACGAGAGGGATGGTCAGTTCGGCAATGACGGCGCGGGTTTGCGGCCTGACGCCGCGCCACCAGGCGAAGGCCTCGGCGGCCTGCTCGACCAGCATGCCGACGCCGTCGGCCACCTGGCCAGCCCCCGCGGCCCGCGCCGCGGCGAGAAACGGCGTCAGCCCCCGGCCATAGACCAGTTCGATGGCGAGCGCGCCGGGCGCGAAACAGGACGATGGGGCCGGCGGGGCCTCGCCGCGCCAACTCGCCGAGGTCGAATTCAGCACGAGATCGTAAGCCGGCCGCTGCGCCAGCGCTGGATAGCCGCAGGCGTCGAGCGGCCCGAGGGCGGCGAAGGCTTCGACCAGCCCGGCCGCCTTGGCTTCGTCGCGGTTGACGACGGTCAACAGCGCCGGCTCGCGCGCCAGGAGGGCGGGCGCCGCGCCGCGCGACGCGCCGCCGGCGCCCAACAGCAGCACGCGCCGGCCGGCGACCGGAAACCCCAGATTGACCTCGATGTCGCGCAACAGCCCGACGCCGTCGAAATTCTCGCCGAGCGTACGGCCCGCCTCGAATTTCAGCGCATTGACCGCGCCGGCGGCGCGCGCCCGCTCAGACAGCGAATCGGCGGCGGCGAAGGCGTCGAGCTTGAATGGCGCCGTCACATTGGCGCCCCTGCCGCCGGCGGCGCGAAACGCCGCCAGAGCCCCAGCGAAGCCGCCGAGCGGCGCCTCGATCGCGCCGTAACTCATATCCTGCTCGCAGGCGCGCGCGAAGGCCGAGTGGATGAACGGCGATTTGGAATGGCCGATCGGGTTGCCGAATACGGCGTAGGCGTCCGTCAATGCACTGATCTCCCGCCGCCCTCATGCTATGCTTGCGCGCGCCGATCAAGGCGCGGCGCCGTCGACAAAAAAAGCAAAGTGCGTGCAACAAAAAAGCCGGGCGCGAGGCCCGGCTTCGATAACCCGCCTGACGGCGGCTCAGTGCAGATAGGCGCGCCGCCGCTCGCCGTCTTCGGCGAAGATGATCCGGTTTGTCCGGTGCATCCACGGGGCCGCTTCAAGGCTGACCCGGCGGCATTCGCCCATATGGGCGCGCGCGACGCGCGCCGCTGCTTCTTCGCTCGCCGCCTCGATCACTTCGCTGCGGCACGGCGGGGCGCTCTCGCCCGACCGGTCATAGTAGAAGGCGTGCCAAATGTGATGGCTCATAAAACCTCCCGCATCTCCCGTGAAACTGCGCCGACGCCAAAGACGCCACGCTTTTCTTTTGTTGCCTTCTTAGCACACTACGGGAATTTTTTGCGCACGGAATTTTAATGCGGTCTAAATATTTTTGTGATCGCGCCGCGATCACTTCCCCCACCAAGCCAAGACAATTTGAGTAAGTGAAACAAGCACTTCCACAACGATGAGAATCACCACTGTCGCCTCAAGGCGCGTGGCGCGGTTGGCGTCGATTATGTCGGTCAAAGCGTGCGCGGTTTCGACGATGACTTCGAGTTTGCGTTTCAGCGCGCCGGCGCGCTCTTTGAGTTCGTATTCGTCCTCCAGCCGCGCGTAGAGCCGCTCCAGGTCCGGCCGGTCCCACAGCACGTCCGGCTTCTCCTCGACGGCGACGCGGCCGGAGACGCGGTGCTGCGCGATAAGCGCCTGCCCGATGAGTTGCAGCATGGCGCGGCGGCTGAACGGCGGCCGGCCGCTTGCCGCGAGTTCGCGAGCGAACGGCTCGATCACATCGAAGACGCGGTTGACCTCGCGCTCGTCGCGCGCCAGCGCCACCGATTTCGCCAGCGCGTCGGCGATGACCAGGAAGCGCTCGGGCGACAGGCTTTTGATGTGAATGGGGCCGCCAGCCTCGACCGGCTCGTCGCGGTCGCCGGCGATAACCAGCGTCGCGGTCTCGTCGTCGACCCCGGCGCGCGGGCCGGCGATGCGAGCGCCTAGCTGCGCCAGCAAGTCTTCCTCCTCAAGCGGCGACAGGCCGACCATCACCGCCGCGCCGAAACGAAACAGCGCCACCATGCCGTCCGCGCCGGCGCGAAAGGCGAACGGCGCTTGCGACAGCGTATCGGGCCGCTCAAGACCGGCGGTGTCGATGCGGTCGCTGACCAGCAGCGCCCGGGCGGTCAGGCGGGTCGGCGTCCGGCTCTCGGGCTCGCTCATCTCGCTTGAGGCAAGACGCCTACTCGACGGGTTCGACGCCCTCGGCCGTCACCCGGCTCAGGACGCCGTTGTGAATATCGAACATAAATCCCAGCACAACCAAGCGCCGGGCCTCCACCGCCTCGGCGATCCACGGAAAGGTCATCAGGTTTTTGATCGACACCCGCACCAGGCCGGCCTCGACCTCGGGCAGACTTGCGGGGGTCGCCGCCTCGCCGAGCGCCGGCTTGCCGATCTCGACCCAGGAGGCGACGAAATCGTGCGTTTGCGGCGGCGGCCCGTAGACCAGCGCGCGCGCGCCGCCGCATTGAGCGTGGCCCATCACCACCAGCTTCGAAACCTTCAACACCCGCACGCCGAACTCGATCGCCGCGCTCGCGCCGTGGTAGCCGGACGAATCCGGCTGGTAGGGCGGCGCCAGCGCCCCGACGTTGCGCAGCACGAACAACTCGCCCGGCACCGCGCCGAAGATGGTCTGCGGATCGGCGCGCGAATCCGAGCAGGCGATCACCATGGTCTCCGGGCTCTGGCCCCAATGCGCCAGCGCCTCGTAGCGCGCCCGCTCCGCCGGCCAGACGTCCTCCCGAAACTTCCGATACCCTTCGATCAGACCTTCCATGCCCGCGCTCCCTTTCCCGTCGACGTTTGCTAGCGCCGGGTCGCGTGCATTGCAACATAACTCGACATCATTCGACGCGCACGGGCGGGCGCGCGGTTTCGGCGAGCGGCCTTGGAGAGGCGACGGGCTGGATGAGGCCGGCCGACATGATGAGTTGCGCCGCCTGATTGGGGGCGATGGGCAACTCGATCACATCTTTGATCGGCACATAGAAATAGAAGCCGGTCGTCGGATTGGGCGTACACGGCAGGAAGACCGAGATCATCGGCTCGCCGCCGAGCGCGTCGGCGATCACCGGCGGCGGCGCCGACGAGATGAAGACGATCGACCATTGCCCCTTGGCGGGATATTGGACCAGCCCGACCTTACGGAATTGCGTGCCGCCTTCGCGAAAGATGGTCTCGAAAATCTGCTTCAGGCTCTTGTAGACGCTGCGCACGACCGGCGTGCGATCGAGCATCGCCTCGCCCGCCACGACCAGCGTTCGCCCGGCGATATTGGCGGCCAGGAAGCCGAGCACGGTGATGCCGAACAGGGCGATGACGACGCCGAAGCCGGGAACGTGGACGGGCAGGTAATTGTCCGGCCAAAGCACCGCGGGCGCGAGCGGCTTCACCCAGTTGTCGATGGTCGAGATCATCCACCAGGCGACATAGACCGTCAGCCCCAACGGCCCGAACACCACCAGGCCGGTGAAGAACCATGATCGCAGCCGCTGCCACAAGGTGCGGTGCGCGGTGGGGAGCCTCGGAGGTTCCAACGTCATTTCACGGACCTCGTCGGCCGCCGGCGACAAGGGCGTCGTCCCCGTTCTATTCGACCGTCACGGATTTCGCCAGATTGCGCGGCTGGTCGGCATCCTTACCCATGATGACGGCGGTATGATAGGCTAACATTTGCACAGGGATCGCATAGACAATAGGCGCGAAGGCCGAGGCCATGTCCGGCATCGGCAGGAAACTCTCGACCGCCACCGCCGCCTCCTCGGCCGCATGGGCGTCGCCGATCAGCACGATGCGGCCGCCGCGCGCCGAAACCTCCTGCATGTTGGAGATCGTCTTCTCGAACACGGGATCGCGCGGCCCCAGCACGATGACTGGCATCGCCGCATCGACGAGGGCGATCGGTCCGTGCTTGAGTTCGCCCGCCGCATAGCCTTCGGCGTGGATATAGGAGAGCTCCTTGAGCTTCAGCGCGCCTTCGAGCGCCAGCGGATAAGCCGTACCGCGGCCGAGATAGAGCACGTCGCGCGCCTGCGCGAGCGTGTGGGCGATCTTCTCGATCGCCGGCTCCAGCTTCAGGGTCTCGGCGACGAGGCCGGGGGTGGCGGCAAGCTCGGCGACGAGGCGGCCCTCGTCAGCCTCGCTGAGCACGCCGCGGGCGCGCCCGAGCGCAAGCGCCAGCGCCGCCATCGCCACGAGTTGGCAGGTGAAGGCCTTGGTCGAGGCGACGCCGATCTCCGGGCCGGCCAGCGTCGGCGCCGGCGCATCGGCGAGGCGGGCGATGCTGGAGGTCGCGACATTGACGACGGCGAGCGTGCGTGCGCCGTTGTCCTTGGCGTAGCGCAGGCAAGCCAGGGTGTCGGCGGTTTCGCCCGATTGCGAGATGCAGATCGTCAGGCCGCCGTTGTCGACCGGCGGCTCGCGGTAGCGGTACTCGCTGGCGACATCGACCTCGACCGGCAGCCTGGCGAAGCGCTCGATCCAATATTTGCCGATCAGCCCCGCGACATGGGCGGTGCCGCAGGCGACGATGCAGACGCGGTTGAGGCTTTTGGGATCGACCGGCCAGTCGAACGGCCGCAGCCGCTGCGCGCCCATGTCGACATAATGGGCGACGGTGTGGCCGATGACCTCGGGCTGCTCGTGGATCTCCTTGGCCATGAAGTGGCGGTAGTTGCCCTTCTCGGCGAGCAGGCCGCCGGCCGGCGTCTTGACGAAGCGGCGCTGCACGACCTGATTGTCGGCGTCGCGGAACTCCGCGCGTTGGCGCGTCACGATCACCCAATCGCCCTCTTCGAGATAGGCGACGCGGTCGGTGAACGGGGCCAGCGCCAGCGCGTCCGAGCCCAGGAACATCTCGCCGTCGCCCTGCCCGACCGCCAGCGGCGCGCCCTGTCGCGCGCCGATAAGCAGGTTGTCCTCGCCCTCGAACAGAAACACCAGGGCGAAGGCGCCGCGCATGCGCCCGAGCGCGGCGTAGACCGCCTCGGCTGGGCTGGCGCCGCAGGCGAGCCCGTCGGTGACGAGAAAGGCGGCGATCTCCGAATCGGTCTCGGTGGCGAAGCGGTAGCCCTTGGCGACGAGTTCCTCGCGCAAGCTGCGGAAATTCTCGATGATGCCGTTATGGACCACGGCGAGGCGGTCGCTGGCGTGGGGATGGGCGTTGTTCTCGGTCGGCCGGCCGTGCGTCGCCCAGCGCGTGTGGCCGATGCCGGCAGCGCCGGCGAGCGGGTGGTCGGCGAGCTTGACCTCCAGGTTGCGCAGCTTGCCTTCGGCGCGCACACGTCGCAGCGCGCCGCCTTCCAGCGTGGCGACGCCGGCCGAATCATAGCCGCGATATTCGAGTCGCTTCAGCGCCTCGACCAATCTCGGCGCCGCGGCGCCGTTGCCTAGAATGCCGACGATCCCGCACATGATCTCAACCCCCCCGGCCGCATGGGATTACCTAAAGCCTGCGAAACCTTTGCGGCGAGCAATCCCCGGGCCAAGCCCCGCCGCCTGCCCCGCATAGCTCCAAACTGCTAATGCACCGCGCATGTTGGCGCGCGCATGGCGCAATTGGCGCGGCGCGGCGGCGTCCCGTTTTGGGACGCAGCGCCGTTGGATTTAGCGTTTACTCGTCGCTCGGATGATGATGTCGGCGCGGCCGATGACTATATTCGCCTGCTCGATAAACTTCGCCGATTCCGGCCTCGTAGGTCGAAACCGTCGCGGCGGATTTCGTACATCAACGGCGTTTTGTCGCGCCAGGCCGCGATCGGATAAGGCTTCACGTCGAAAAACGCGCCGGTCTCGTCGAGGAAATCGACCCGCAGATCGGCTAGCCGGCGAAGTTCCCGCCAGCGGTCGGGAAGTTCCTTCAAGAACACCGCCACGTCGTAATCGGATTGCGCGCCCGCCTCGCCCCGCGCCCGCGAGCCGAACAGCACCACGCACTCGATTCGATCGCCGTACAGGCCGTCGAGCGCTTTCCTGAAACGCTTCAGGACGGGATCGCTTGAATCTGTTCCCGGCACGTCAACCTCGAATCGCCAGTGGCGATTTTACCGGAAGGGTAGCGGCGACGAAAGCGCATTCTCCATATGTCCCAGCCAATTCGCGCGACAAACCTCACTCTCCCCCTGTATAGCGCGCGCTCGAAACGGATCGGACACATGGCGCCCCGACTTTTCCTACGCGACATCAATCTCACGCTCGGCGTCACGCCGCTGCTGGCCGGCGCGGAACTGGCGGTCTCGCCAGGAGAGCGCATCGCGCTGGTCGGCCGCAACGGCTCCGGCAAATCGACGCTGCTGCGCATCGCCACCGGCGAGATCGCGCCCGATGCCGGCGAATGCTTCGTCCAGCCGGGGCTGCGGGTCGCCTACCTGGAACAGGCGCCGGATTTCGCCGGCTTCGCCAGCGCACTCGATTTCGCGGCCCACGGGCTCGACGAGACCGAGACCTACCGCGCCCGCGCCATGCTCGACGAGGCCGGGCTCGACGCCAACGCCGACCCCCGCCATTTCTCCGGCGGCGAGGCGCGCCGCGCGGCGATCGCCAAGGCGCTCGCCGGCGATCCCGAACTGCTGCTGCTCGACGAGCCGACCAACCATCTCGACATCGTCGCCATCGAATGGCTGGAGCGCAAGCTCAAGGACTCACGCGCCGCCTTCGTGCTCATCAGCCACGACCGGCGCCTGCTCGGCGACCTCACCAACGCCGTCGTCTGGCTCGACCGCGGCCTGACGCGCCGCCTCGACCGCGGCTTTGCCCATTTCGAGGCCTGGCGCGATCAGACCTTGGAGATCGAGGAGATCGAGCGCCACAAGCTCGGCCGCAAGATCAAGGACGAGGAGCATTGGATGCGCTACGGCGTCACCGCCCGGCGCAAGCGCAACATGCGCCGCGTCGGCGAACTGGCGACGCTGCGCGACGAGTTGAAGACGGCGCGCACGCGGCCGGCCGACGTGGTGATGAGCGCGCAGGACTCCAAACCCTCCGGGACGCTCGCCGTCGAGCTGACCTCGGCGACGAAGGCGCTGGGCGAGCGCACGCTGGTCAAAAACCTATCGTTCCGCCTGCTGCGCGGCGACCGGCTTGGCGTCGTCGGCCCGAACGGCGTCGGCAAGACGACGCTGTTGAAGCTGTTCACCGGCAAGCTGGCGCCCGATAGCGGCGAGGTGGCGTTCGGGGCGCGGCTGGCGGCGGTGACGCTCGACCAGTTCCGCGCCGAACTGCCGCCGACCACCACCGTCGTCGACGCGCTGACCGGCGGCGGCTCCGATTACATCGAGTTCGGCGGCGAGCGGAAGCACGTCATCGGCTATATGCGCGATTTCCTGTTCCAGCCGGAGCAGGCGCGCACGCCGATCTCGCGGCTGTCGGGCGGCGAGCGCGGGCGGCTGATGCTGGCGCGGGCTTTTGCGGCCCCGAGCAACCTGCTCGCCCTCGACGAGCCGACCAACGATCTCGACATCGAGACCTTGGACGTGTTGCAGGAGATGCTGGGGACTTATCCCGGCACCATCCTGGTCGTCAGCCACGACCGCGATTTCCTCGACCGCGTGGCGACGGAGATCCTGTTCGCGGAGGGCGACGGGACGTGGACGGCCTACGCCGGCGGCTACTCGGACCTCGAGCGCCAGCGCGGGTCCGGGGTAGTCGCGGCGGCGGGTAGGCCGGTGGAGGCGGCGCCGAAGGCGGAGCGGGCGGCGGCGGTCAAGCGCAAGCTGTCGTTCAGGGACCAGCGCGCGCTGGACATGCTGCCGGGGCGGATTGGCGGCCTGCGCGCGAGGCTTGGCGAGTTGGAAACGGAGATGGGCGTCGGCGGCGCGGCGGCGCGGATTCAGGCCCTAAGCGCGCAATACGCCGCCGCCAAGGCCGAGATGGAGACGGCGGAGGAGGAATGGCTGCGGCTGGAGATGCTGAAGGAGGAGATGGAGGGGAGGTAGTCGCCAACCAGAACAGTTTACCGCATCTGTTCAGGGCGTTCGCAAAAATTCGTCATTGACTCAGGGCCGCGATTGGCAACGCTCGCAAAGGCTTACTTAACAAAATTGCGATTAGAATGGAACCACGATACCTTCGCGCGATGAGCCAGGTGATAGACGACCCGAAGCCACCGTATGCCCGACCGCCCATCACGGAAGCGGTCATCGCGGTGCACTTTGCGTCGCCGCTGCCAATGAAATGGCTGGAAACATTCGCCGCTAAGAACAAGAAAATATATCCCTCGATCGAAGAACTTAATTCGGTCAGTGCGAATTTTGATATTCAAACGAATAAGTTCGCCTCGGGTGCAAAGCGACCAATCGGGCGACGTATGTTCAGTGACGACCGAAGCCGCGCTATCATGTTCTTTGAGACGCAAATGTCCTTGTGTCATCTCGCGCCTTACGCGCGATGGGGCGATCTTTACGCCGACGCGCAAAAGGCTTGGGCATCACTCAGGAAAATTGCCAAACAAATTCCTGTCTCATTTGTATCGACACGATATATTAATCGAATCGACATTCCCTCCGGATCGCACTTGCCTTTGAGATTGGATGAATATTTCAGATTGGGTGTGTCATTGCCTGCGGACTTGGAGATGTTTTCTCTCGAGACATTTCACGTGCAGTTTTCCGCGTCCCGTCCGGATAAGAACTGCCGATGCACCGTGCACTTCGCAGCGAGCCCAGACGTCCTGATCGATCAACGTTCTTTTTGGCTTGATATCGATTGCGTATCTACGGGCGTTTCGCCTATTAGCGATGCTGAGATGTGGGAGCGAATCACAGCTCTTAGACAGCAGAAAAACGAGGTCTTTGAGGCCTGCATTACCCCTGTCACTCGGAGGCTTTTTCAGTGATTTCCCGGCACATTGACGTCAGCCGCATGCACGCGTCCGGTTGGATGATCGCGCCCAAGGGCCCGGCTTTGTCCGACCTGCCCTCCGCCAATATCACCCGCTTTTCTCCAAGTCCGCAGGCATCGCTCAGCAGCGCAGAGGGCGAACGCCCTCACCCGCCGAGGTCGATCGATGAGCAACTTTTCGACAATGCGGCTGAACTTAAAGTGGCAGTCGCTAGCGTAATTATGCATCTTTCGCTTGAGTGGCGTGACGTAATTTTTCAACAACTGGATGAGCTTCTAAGTCGAGAGAATTGGCAGGACGACTCTGCGTTTATCAACAAAACAACTTTCATGAATTTTCTGCGCTTCATTATCTACGCGCGCCCAACGCGGCTACCGAGCCTTGGCGTTGGCCCGACCGAACACATACTCGCTGCGTGGGGTACCCCGGATTGCCAAGTCTCCGTTGAGTTTCTTTTTGATGATCGTGCGGCCGCAACTTTTGTACATAAGGGAGGCCGCGCAAGAGAGGCTGTAGCATGGCGTGGCCATGTTGCCGATTTGCGCAATTTTCTATTGCGGAACGATATGATTTCCGCACTCCAAGAATAACTATGGCGAAAGCAAGAAAGAACAATCCCCGCCGCGACGTTCCCTCGCAAGATCATGTCGCGCGGTATTGCAACCCACAGCGCGTTAAGCGAGACCCTAAGACGCGAACCATCATCGGCGTATTCCCGCAAGCGTTTGAGCTGCGCCCGCAAATGACGCCTCCCGAGGAGTATCTTTCAACATATTGGATGGAGGCGTTTTCACGCGAACTCTCCGACCAATATCGGGGAGCTCTTGCGGCGCTCAAACGAAAGAGGGGGCTTGCGCCACTTGGTGTCTTTGCGCGACTCAACGTCGGCGCAATCCTCACTGCTGGGATGCAACGCTCGCTACCGATTCGCGTTCGCGATCGATCGTCACCAAGTGATCCTGGTTACTCTGGCATCTACAACATGCCCCTTGACAACCGGGACGTAGAATTTCTTGCGCTGTTGGCCGAGGAATGCTGCATTGATGCATGTATCGTTCGTGAGATTGAGGCCACGCAGGATCTTTTGAGCCCGTATCCGCTGCAATCGAACTCCTGAGGGTGCACCACACGCTTGCTCACGCTCAGCGTGTGATGCACTCGACCGCGCGTCAAGTAGACGATGCGCAAATCGTGGAAAACTGAACTGCCGATTAGTGACCCTCGATCACCGCCCCGCCGTCACCCCGAACAGCACCGTTTGCGCCACCTGCCGCTTGGCGCGCTCGAACGCCGCGTCCGACAGCGCCGCGCCGCCTTCCAGCGTCGCCATCTCGTGGGCGGCGTTGGCGTAATGCTGCGTCGTCGCCCAGATCATGTAGAACAGGTACTTGGGCTCGATCGGCCGCAGCTTGCCCTCCGCCACCCAGCGCCGCACCACTGCCGAGCGCGAGCGCACCCATTCGCTCAGCGTCGTGTCGAGGAAATCCTGCACCACCGGCGCGCCGCGCATCATCTCGCTGGCGTAAATCTGCGACGACAGCGGCATCTCGCGCGCCAGGTCCATCTTGGCGCCGATATAGGCGGTCAGCGCCTCCTGCGGGTCGTCGCTCATATCGAAAGAGCGCGCCGCGTCGAGCCAGGCGGTCAGCACCCGCTCGACCACGGCGCGATAGAGCGTCTCTTTCGTCGGAAAATAATAGTGGATATTGGCTTTGGGCGCCCCTGCCCGGGCCGCGATCATCGACATCGTCGCCCCCGAAAAGCCGCGCTCGGCGAACACTGTCTCAGCGGCGGCCAGAATAGCGCGCTCGTTGATTTCGCGGATGCTTGGCTTATGCAGTGGCTTGTCCATTAAGACAGGGTACGGCGCCTTTTCCTGCGGCGCCAAGCCCGCTCAGACGCCATTTGACCGATCGGT
>DATNDU010000149.1:0-49846 GCA_035606915.1 Roseiarcus sp.
GCCGATCGGGATATAGGGCCGCTGCGGCAGCAGCATCAGCTTGGCGTGCGCGGGCTGCGCGATCTCGCCCTTGCCGTAGGGCCAGAGGCCGGCGATGGCGCGCAGGAGCGTCGATTTGCCGGCCCCGCTCGGCCCCATCACCAGCGTCGACTCCTGCGGCGCCAACACCAGATTGCCGATGCGCGCCAGCTTGCGCCCGTCGGGCAGGTCCAGTTGCAGATCGGGCATGGCCAGCGCCTCGCCGGGGCCGGGTTTGGCCTCGACGCGCGGCGAGGCGTTCCAGGCCGCCTGCGTGCGGGCAAACGCCTCGTCGAAGGAGGTCAGACGCGAGATGGTGGCGCTAAAATCGGCCAAGCCTATATAATTATTTACAAAAAAGTTCATCTGGGTGTTGACGTTGCCAAAAGCGTCCGCCGCTTGGCTGAACGTGCCGAACGAGACTTTCTTGGCGAAATAGAACGGCGCGACAATCACATAGGGAATGATCGCGGAAATTTGCGAATAGAAGCTGCTAAAAGCGATCAGCCGCACGCGCAGCCGAATGATGCGCTGGATGGTGTGAAAGACATCCTGGAACACGACGCCGGCATGGCTGATCTCGCGGCCCTCGCCCTTGAGCAGCGCGATCTGCTCGCTGTATTCGCGGATGCGGGCGAGATCGAAGCGGAAATTCGCCTCCACCTGCTGCTGTTTGAAATAGAGTGCGGCGAGCTTGCGGCCGATGATCTGAGTCACGCCGGTGGCGAACACCGCATAGAGGGTCGCCACCCAGAACAGCAGGCCCGGAACGTCGAAGCCGATGGAGGGCAGGATCATGCCCTTCGACAGGCTCCAAAGGATGATCGAGAAGGCGACCAGATTGGTCGCGGCGGCAATCATCGCGATCGAATAATTGTAGATGCCGATATTGCCCGAGTTGGAGCCGGTGCCGGAGCCGTTGATGAAGGCGCCGACGTCCTGGGAGATACGCTGGTCGGGGTTGTCGGCGGTGTGACTGCTGAGCGCGAGCTTGTAATGCATCGAATTGAGCAGCCAGCGCGACGTGTAGGAGGCCGTCATCCAACGCCGCCATTGCAGAACGAAATTCGAGGCGACGTAGAATTCGATCATCAGCGAGGTGATGAGGATCAACGCCAGCGGCACGAACACGTCAATCAGTTGATGCCAGAAGGCGATGCGGTGCGGGTCGTCCGGCACCTGGATGGCGTTCCCGAAAGCCATTTGGAAATAGTTCAACCGCACGCCCAGCGCCACCTGGAATTGATTGATAAGAATAAGGAAAAATATGCAGACGCGCCCATAGACGTGCTGCTTCATCACCGTCCAGCCGATCAGCGGCGGCTTCAGCGAGATCGGCGTCGTCGCCTCGAAAAACGGATCGGCGATGCGCATCATGCGCTGCACGAAGGGAATGTAGGCGACAAGCGCCAGCGCGACGACAAACAGCGCGGTGGCGATCGGCAGGTAGCGCGGCGGAGCATAGACTTCGAGGTTGGCCGGCCAGACACGGGTGATCTCGGCGAGCGAGATGAGGCCGAACACCACCGTTTCGACCGCGAACAGTTCCGACATGATCTTGAGAAACGTCGGCGCACGCACCGACGGCAAAGCGGCGGCGGCGGCCAGCGCGGCGGCTATGGCCAGAAAAATCGTCATCCCGTCTTTTTCGTAGACACCCACGCCAAGAGCGAGAACGGCGAACACGCCGAGCAAGGTGACGCGCATAAGGTTTTGCACTCCCGGGAGGGTCTAAGCGCGCTTAGCAGACCCGAGCGGGCGATAGAAGGGCGGCTAAGCAGGCTTTCGTGGCTTCGCCAACGCTTCGTCATGGCAAGCGCAGCGAAGCCATCCAGCCTCGCCGCGACGCCCGCGGCATCACGAATCTCTGCTTAGCGGCCCGCCGCCGCCAACCGCGCCGCCTTGAGACGGGCGAAATCCTCGCCCGCATGGTGCGAGGAGCGGGTCAGCGGCGAGGCCGAGACCAGCAGGAAGCCGCGCGCCGAAGCGACGGCGGCGTAGCCCTCGAACTCCTCCGGGGTGACGAAGCGCTCGACGGCGTGGTGCTTCGGCGTCGGCTGCAAATACTGGCCGATGGTGAGGAAATCGACGTCGGCCGAGCGCAGGTCGTCCATCACCTGCAACACTTCGTTGCGCGTCTCGCCGAGGCCGACCATGATGCCGGACTTGGTGAACAGCGCCGCGTCGAGCTCCTTGGCCCGCTGCAACAGCCGCAGCGAGTGGAAATAGCGCGCGCCGGGGCGGACGCTGAGATATTTGCCGGGCACGGTTTCGAGATTGTGGTTGAAGACGTCCGGCCGCGCTTCGACGACAAGCTCCAGTGCGCCCGGTTTGCGCAGGAAATCCGGAGTCAGCACCTCGATCGTGGTTGACGGCGCCGCCTGCCGGATGGCGCGGATGACGGCGGCGAAATGCGCTGCGCCGCCATCGGCGAGATCGTCGCGGTCGACCGAGGTGACGACGACATGGCTCAAGCCGAGCTTGGCGGTGGCGTCGCCGACGCGCGCCGGTTCGTCGGCGTCGAGCGGGCGCGGCAGCCCGGTGGCGACATTGCAGAAGGCGCAGGCGCGGGTGCAGATGTCGCCCAGGATCATGAAGGTTGCGTGCTTCTTCTCCCAGCACTCGCCGATGTTAGGGCAGCGCGCCTCCTCGCAGACGGTCGAGAGCTTGTGCTCGCGCATCAGCGCCTGCGTCGCCAGATAGCCGGGCGAGCCCGGCGCCTTGGCGCGTATCCATGTCGGCTTGCGCAACACCGGATTGTCCGGCCGATGCGCCTTTTCCGGGTGGCGCTCACGCAGATCGAGAAGACGAGTCATGGGTTAAGCCTATCACGCCGGCGAGGGCGGGAGAATGGCGGCGCCAGCGGGGCTGGGGCGTAGAAAGCGCACGCCTTGCGTTCCCTTCCCCCGCCGCCATATGCACGGGGCGGCGCGAGCGCGGTAGAACGGAGACGCGAGATGAAGATTGGCGTACTGGGATCGGGCACGGTCGCGCAAACACTGGGCGCGGGCTTTCTCAAACATGGCCACGAAGTCGCGCTCGGCACGCGCATGGCCTCCAAACTGGCCGACTGGGGCGCGGCCAATCCGCGCGCCCGGATATTGTCGTTCAAGGACGCCGCCGAGTTTGGCGAAATTGTCGTGCTCGCCGTCGGCGGCGAGGTTGCCCTCAATGCGCTCAATCTGGCCGGCGAAAAATCCCTCAACGGCAAGGTCGTGATCGACGCTTGCAATCCGATCGGCGGCGGACCGCCGGTCAACGGCGTGCTATCGTTCTTCACCACCATGACGGACTCGCTGATGGAGCGATTGCAAGCCGCCTACCCGAAGGCGCGTTTCGTCAAGGCGTTCAACAGCGTCGGCGCAGCGCAGATGGTCAATCCGCAATTCGCAGGCGGCCGGCCAACGATGTTTATTTGCGGCAGCGACGCCGAGGCCAAGAAGGTCGTCGCTGGTCTCCTCGACCAATTCGGCTGGGACAGCGAGGACATGGGCGCGCTCGAAGCTGCGCGCGCCATCGAGCCGCTGTGCATGCTGTGGTGTATTCCCGGCATCGGCCGCGGCGACTGGTCGCCGCACGCGTTCAAGCTTCTGCGCTGACGCCCGCGCGCCTACCCGGCCCTCGCCAACCCCGCAACATAAAATCCGTCGGTGTTGGAGTGCAGCGGATCGAGGCGCAGGCCCGGGCCGAGCTTGGAGGCGAAATCGGCCAGCGCCGGCAGGCCGGCGGCGCGCGCCATCGTCGCCGCATCGAGCGGCAGGAAGTCCTCGCGCGACGCCAGGAAGGCGGCGATGCGATCCTCGTTCTCCGCCTTCAGCACCGAGCAGGTGACATAGACGAGGCGGCCGCCCGGTTTGACGAATTTCGCTGCGCGCTCAAGGATCTCCACCTGATCCTTGACGCGCTCCTGCAACGCGCCGGGGCGGATGCGCCATTTGGCGTCGGGGCTGCGTCGCCAGGCGCCGGAACCCGTGCAGGGCGCGTCCACGAACACCAGGTCGCAGTGGCCGGCGAGATCGGCGACGGGATCGGCGGCTCCGCGCGGCGTCCGCACCTGCACATTGCGGGCGTCCGAGCGCTCCAGTCGCGCATAGAGCGGCGCGAGCCGCCGGCCGTCCTCGTCGGTGGCGTAGACTTGGCCCTTGTTGGCCAGCATCGCCGCCAGCGCCAGCGTCTTGCCGCCGGCGCCGGCACAGAGGTCGAGCACCTGCAGGCCGGACGTCGCGCCGCTGAGCAGCGCCGCGAGTTGCGAACCCTCGTCCTGCACCTCGACGCGGCCTTTTACGTAAGCCGGCTCGGCGCTAAGCGGCGGCCCCCGCCCGTCCGCCCGCACGGCGATGCGCAAGCCGACGGGCGACCACGGCGTCGCCTCCGGCGCAAGATGAGCCAGCGCCGCCAAGGCCTTGTCGCGGCTGGACTTCAGCGTGTTGACGCGCAGATCGACCGGCGCCCGCGACGCCAACGCCGCCCCTGCCGCCGCCGCCTCCGCCCCGAAACTCTCGGCAAAGGCGGCGGCGAGCCATTCCGGATAATCGCCGCGCACGTGATCGGGCGCGCCTTCCAGCGTCGGCGCGACGAGGCGGGCGCGCTCGCCCTCGCTCAGGGGCGCGGGGCCGAAGCGCTCGCCGGAAAACAGCGCCTCGATCTCGGCGAGCCCGAGCCGGCGCAGGCTCGACAGCGCCCCCAGCACCTCGGCGCGCGGGCTCTCCTCGCCCAGCAGCCAATTTGACGACGCCTTGCGGCGCAGCGCGTCATAAACAAGGCTGGCGATCCCGGCGCGGTCGCCGGAGCCGGCGAAGCGATGCGCCAGACCCCAGTCTTTCAGCGCCTCGGCCGCCGGCCGGCGACGGGTTTGGATATCGGCGAGCGCTTCGAGCGCGGCCTGGATGCGGGCTGAGGGGGTCATGCGTCGCTCTAGCGCGCGCGTCGCCAAGATGCAAAAGCGGCGGGCCGGCGCACGATGCGACTCTTGACCGGCGCACGGGATGCACATGACCCAGACTTATTCGCCGCCGCTGGCGGCATCGCCCGGCGTCGACCGCGCCGCATGGGCGGCGCTGCTCGTCGGCACGGCGATCGTCGCCTGGTCGGGTGTGCTGGTGCGCTTTCTCGATGTCGGGCCGCTGGCGGGCGCGGCCTGGCGCATGGGGCTCGCGGCGCCGGCGCTCGCCGTCTGGTCGCGCTGGGCGGCGCGCGGGCGGGCGCCGCCGACGCGCGGCGACCTCGCCGCCGTCGCATGGCCGCTGGCGCTTTCCGGCCTCGCCTTCGCCGTCGACGTCGGTTCCTTCCACTTGTCGCTGACGGGGACGAAGGTCGCCAACGCCTCGTTCATCGGCAGCGTCGCGCCGATCCTGGCGGTGGTCGGCGGCGCGCTGTTTTTTCGCGAGCGCGCCGCGCCGCGGGTGTGGCCGGCGCTGGCCCTGGCGCTCATGGGGGCCTGGATGATGGCCGGCATGGCCTCGCCGGGCGCCGTCAAATGGGGCGACGCCTTCGCCCTCAACGCGGCGCTCGCCTATGCCGCCTATCTCATGTTCATCAAGCGCATCCGCGAACGGCTCGACGGGCCGACGGCGACGCTGATCTCCGCCATCGTCTCGGCGTTTCTGCTCGCCGGCGCGGCGGTGGCGCGCGGCGAGACGCTTGTGCCGTCGAGCCCGCTCGGCTGGGCGATCGTCTTCCTGCTCGGCTTCGTCAGCCACGCGATGGGACAGGGCCTCACCTCCGTCGCGCTCGGCCGGGTTCCCGTGGCGCAGGTGGCGCTGGTATTGCTCGCGCAGCCGCCGGTCTCTGCGCTCATCGCCTGGGTCGTGCTCGACGAAAGTATGACCCAAATGCAGATGGCGGGGGGACTGATTATCCTCGCCGCGGTGTTCTTGGCGCGACCGCGCTGAAACCTCGTCGCAAAAGATTGAACCGCTGGATAGGCTCCAGCGCCTTCCGCTATATTGCCTAACCCGTGCAATTGCGCGAAAGCGGCGCCTCACGTTATAAACAAGGGTGCGTTGCAGGCTTCATGACTCTCGACCTCAACGAGCGTCAGCTTCGTTCGGCGATGACGGGCGTTCCGATCGCCATGCTCGCGCATGACGAAACCGGCCGCATCCGCTATCTAAGCCAGGAGTTGTTGCGCGTCACCGGCTACCGGGCGGAGCAGATCCGCAGCTTCGCCGACTGGCTCGCGCTCGTCCTCGACGATGCCGAGACGATCGACAAGGTGATGGCCGCCCACCGGGCGGGATACGACGCCGCGCCGGGTCCGTTGCATCGCGACTGGGAGACGACGATCCGCATCGCCGACGGCTCGACGCGGCGGTGGTTGATGCGCGCCTTTTCCATCGGTCGCGACGACGCCGGCCGCGCGGTCAACGTCAGCATGGGGGTTGACGTCACCTGCGAGCGGGCGACGCTCGATGCGCTGGCGCTCTCCGAATCGAAGCTGCGCCAAGCCCTGCGCGCCGGCGCCGCCGGCAATTTCGAGCGCGATTTTCTGCGCCGGATGACAGAATATTCCGACGAGTTGATGACGCTCCACGGCTTGGCGCCGGAGCAGCGGCGCGAGACCTACGAACAATGGCACGCGCGCGTCGTGCCCTCTGATCGCGGCCTTGTCGTCGCCTACAGCGAGGCCATCGCCGACGCCGACCCGCCGCTCGCCATCGAATATCGCATCGCGCGGGTCAGCGACGGCGCCATTCGCCGCATCGCCGAGCGGCGCGAGGTGCGGCGCGACGGCGCCGGCCGGGCGATTGGCTGCATCGGTCTGCAACGCGACGTCACCGAGACCCGCGCCGCCGAACAGGCGCAGCGCGAGAGCGAGGCGCGGCTGCGCCTGACGCTGGAGTTCGGCGAGGTCGGCACCTTCGACTGGGACCTCGCCGGCGGCGCGCTGGAGTGGGACGAGCAGGTGCGCGAGATCTGGGGCATCGACCTCGGGACGCCGCTGACGATCGCCGATTTCTACCACGGCCTGCACCCCGACGATGTTGCGCGGGTCGAGGCGACGATCGCCGCCTCGCACGATCCCGGTGGCGCCGGCGGCTATGACACGGAATTTCGCGTCATCAACCGGCGCGACGGGCGCACGCGCAACGTCTCGGTGCGCGGGCGGACGCTGTTCGACGCCGGGCGACCGGCGCGCATGATCGGCGTGGTGCTCGACGTGTCGACGCTACGCGGCGCCGCGGCGGTGCTGGAGCGCGACCGCGCGGAGCTGGAGCGGCTGGTCGAGGCGCGCACGCGCGAACTCGCCGAGGCGCAGACCCGCCTCGCCCACGCCCAGCGCATGGAGGCGCTGAGCCAACTTGCCGGCGGCATCGCGCACGACTTCAACAACGTGTTGCAGGCCATTGAGGCCGCCGCCGACCTCATCGAGCGCAAGCCGGACGCGCAGAACCTGCCGCGCTACCTGCGCATGGCGCGCGAGGCGACGCGGCGCGGCAGTGCGATCTCGCGCCGGCTGCTGTCGTTCTCCCACCGCGCCGAGCTTGAGCCGGAGCGGGTGGAAACGGTGCGGCTGATCGACGAAGTGGCGGGCATCCTGCGCCGCACGCTCGGCCTCGGCGTGACGGTGGCGACGGATTGCCCGGCCGATTGCCCGGCTCTGCTCGCCGACCGCCGGCAACTGGAAACGGCGCTGCTCAACCTCACCGCCAATGCGCGCGACGCGATGGGCGATATCGGCGTCATCACGCTGCGGGCGCGGCCGGACACGCCAGCGGCGGCCGAGGCGTCGCGCTACCGCGCGCAGCTTCGGCCCGGCGACTATGTGCGCATCGAGATCGAGGACACCGGCCGCGGCATGAGTGCGGAGGTGCGGGCGCGCGCCGCGGAGCCGTTCTTCTCCACCAAGCCGCGCGGCCAGGGCGCCGGGCTCGGGCTGTCGATGGCGCGCGGCTTCGCCGACCAATCCGGCGGCGGCCTGCGCATCGACAGCGAGCCGGACAAAGGCGCGAGCGTCGCGCTGTGGTTGCCGGTCGCGCCGCCCGCGCTGGCCGAGACGCCGGCGCAGGCGCCGGCCGGGCGCGGACGGCTGCTGGTGGTCGACGACGATCCCCTGGTGCGCGAACTCGTCGGCGAGCAATTGCGCTGCGCCGGCTTCAGCGTGACGACATGCGGCGAGGGCTGCAAGGCGATCGAACAGCTCGATTCGGGGCTACCCGTCGACCTGCTGCTGACCGATTTCGCCATGCCCGAGATGAACGGCGTCACCCTGGCGCACGAGGCGCGCAAGCGGCGGCCGAGCCTGCCGGTGGTGGTGCTCACCGGCTACGCCAGCGAGGCGGCGGACGCCGCCGGCGAGGCCGACTTCGCGCTGCTGCGCAAGCCGATCGACAGCGCGGCGCTGATCTGCCGCGTCGCCGCGCTGATTGGCGCCGGCTGAGACGCGCCGGCGCGAGATTGACCGCGCCGCGCGATCCGCTAAGACCAAGCCGCCCTGCCAGACCCGTGTTCTTGGAACCAGAAAGGCGCACTTATGCCTGAACCGATTGTCCCCCACGACCTGCTGGCGAATTCGATCCGCTTCCTCGCCGCCGATGCCGTCGAGAAAGCCAATTCCGGCCACCCGGGTCTGCCGATGGGCATGGCCGACGTCGCCACCGTGCTGTTCACCAAGTTCCTCAAGATCGATCCGGCCGAGCCGAAATGGCCGGACCGCGACCGCTTCGTGCTCTCCGCCGGCCACGGCTCGATGCTGCAATACGCCGTACATTACCTGCTCGGCTACGCCGACATGACGCTCGACGAGATCAAGCGCTTCCGCCAGCTCCATTCGCGCACGCCCGGCCATCCAGAATATGGCCACACGCTGGGGGTCGAGGCGACCACCGGGCCGCTCGGCCAGGGCGTCGCCATGTCGATCGGCATGGCAATCGCCGAGGCGGCGCTCAACGCACGCTACGGCGACGATCTCGTCAACCACCGCACCTATGTCATCTGCGGCGACGGCTGCCTGATGGAGGGCGTCAGCCACGAGGCGATCGACCTCGCCGGCCACCTGAAACTGAAGAAGCTGGTGTTGATGTGGGACAACAACCACATCACCATCGACGGGGCGACCTCGCTGGCCACCAGCACCGACCAGGTCAAGCGTTTCGAGGCGCATGGCTGGCGCGCGATGGCGATCGACGGCCATGACCCGCGGGCCATCGAGGCGGCGTTGCAATGGGCGCAGAACGGCGACCGGCCGAGCTTCATCGCCTGCCACACCACCATCGGCTTCGGCGCTCCCAACAAGCAGGGCAAGGAATCGACGCACGGCTCGCCGCTCGGCGCCGCCGAGTTGGAGGCGACGCGCAAGAACCTCAACTGGCCCTATCCGGCGTTCGAAATTCCGGCGGAATCGCTCGCCTTCTGGCGCAAAGCGGGAACGCGCTCGCGCGCCGTGCGCGCCGCCTGGGAGAAGCGCGCCAGGGCGCATCCGAGATGGGCGGCGTTCGCGCATGACGTATCCGGCGACCTGCCTGCCGACTTCTCCGCCAAGATGGCCGATTACAAGCGCGGCCTCGTCGAATCAAAGCCCAACGTCGCCACCCGCAAATCCTCGGAGATGACGCTCGGCGTCATCAACGCCGTGCTGCCGAATTCGCTCGGCGGTTCGGCCGATCTCACCCACTCCAACCTGACCCTGACCAAGGGCCAGGCGTCATTGACGGCCGAGGATTTCCACGGCTCCTATGTGCGTTACGGCATTCGCGAATTCGGCATGTCGGCGGCGATGAACGGCATAGCGCTGCATGGCGGCTTTGTGCCCTATGGCGGCACGTTCCTGATCTTCTCCGATTACGCGCGCGGCGCGATCCGGCTCACGGCGCTGATGGGCATTCGGGTGATCTATGTGCTGACCCACGATTCGATCGGCGTCGGCGAGGACGGGCCGACGCATGAGCCGGTCGAGCAACTTGCCTCGCTGCGCGCGCTGCCGAATCTCAACGTCTACCGCCCGGCCGACGCGGTGGAATGCGCGGAGTGCTGGGAGTTGGCGCTGGGTTCTGTCAAGACGCCCTCGGCGCTGGCGCTGTCGCGGCAGAACCTGCCGACGCTGCGCACGTCAGGAGACGTCAATCTGTCGGCGCGCGGCGCCTATGTGCTGAGCGAGCCCGACGACGGGCGCGAGGTGACGATACTGGCCACCGGCTCCGAGGTTTCCCTCGCCGCCGAGGCGGCCAAGACGCTCGGCTCCGAGGGGATCAAGGCCGCCGTGGTGTCGATGCCGTGCTGGGAGTTGTTCGAGGCGCAGGACGCCGGCTATCGCGCCACGGTGCTCGGCTCGGCGCCGCGCATGGCGGTCGAGGCGGCGATCCCGATGGGTTGGGACCGCTACATCGGCGAGGGCGGCCGCTTCGTCGGCATGCACGGCTTCGGCGCCAGCGCGCCGGGGACGGAGGTCTACAAAGCGTTCGGCATCACGCTCGAGGCCGTGGTCGCGGCGGCCAAAGAACTCGTCAAGAGATGACAGTCAAGATCGCGCCCTCGATCCTGTCGGCCGATTTCTCGAAGCTCGGCGCGGAGATCCGCGCCCTCGACGAAGCCGGCGCCGACTGGATCCATCTCGACGTGATGGACGGGCATTTCGTGCCCAACATCACGTTCGGGCCGCCGGTCGTGGCGAGCCTCAGGCGGCACACCAACAAGCCGTTCGACTGCCACCTGATGATCGAGCCCTGCGACGCCTATCTCGAAGCCTTCGCCAAGGCCGGCTGCGACCAGATCACCGTGCATGCCGAGGCGACGCGCCATCTCGACCGCTCGTTGCAGACGATCAAGGGGCTCGGCAAGAAGGCCGGCGTGGCGCTGAACCCCTCGACGCCGCTCGAAATGATCGAATATGTGCTCGACCGGCTCGATCTCGTGCTGCTGATGACGGTCAATCCCGGCTTCGGCGGCCAGTCGCTGGTGCCCGCCGTGTTGGAGAAGATCAGGCGCTTCAAGCGCATGATCGGCGACCGGCCGATCGAGATCGAGGTCGATGGCGGCGTCGCCCCGAATACCGCGCTGCGGCTGATCGAGGCCGGCGCCACCGCGATGGTGGCGGGCTCGGCGGTGTTCAAAGGCGAGCCCGGCGGGTATGCGGCAAATATCGAGGCGTTGCGCGGCTGAGTTGGCGACCGTCTAGTCACGGCCATAGGCGCTCGCTTAGGTGGGTGACGCGGTGCTATCCGCGCCGTGCCCGGGCTTGTCCCGGGCATCCACGCCTCGGGGCGCAACGGGGTTGCAAGATTTACCTCGGGTTTATTTCACTCGATGTGTGGCTAACCTGCGGTCGTCGATCACGTCTCGGCGTGGATGGCCGGGACAAGAGCCCGGCCATGACGACGGCCGCGCCGCGCCCCACGGGCTCACTTCTCCAGCTTCTGCCGGATTTCCTTCAGCTCCTTCTTGCGGGCGGCGTCCGGTTTCGGCGTCTCGATCGGCAGCGCGTCCATCGCCGCGATGAGGATTTCCGACACGAACAGCCGCGCGTTCTTCTTGTCGTCGGCGGGCACGATGAACCACGGCGCGGCTTTGAGGCTGGTGGCGGGCAGCATCTCCTCGTAGGCGCGCACGTAATTCTTCCAGTAGCCGCGCTCCTCGACATCCGACATCGAGGCCTTCCAGTTCTTCTCCTCGTCGTCGAGCCGGGCGAGCAATCGGCGCTTCTGCTCATCCTTCGAGATGTGCAGGAAGATCTTGACGATCTTGGTGGCGCTGTCGGTCAGATGTTGCTCGAACTGGCGAATCGCGCGCAGCCGGGCGTCGAAGAAGGCGTCGAGGTCTTTCGGCGGATCGAGGCCCTCGTTGGCGAGCAGCTTGGGGTGGACGCGCTCGATCAGCACCGCCTCGTAATAGGAGCGGTTGAAAATGGCGATCGCCCCGCGCTCGGGCAGATCCGGCTGGCAGCGCCAGAGGAAATCGTGGCGCAACTCCGTCGGCGTCGGGGCCTTGAACGAGGCGACGCGGCAGCCCTGCGGATTGACGCCGCGCAGCGCGTACTTGATGGCGCCATCCTTGCCGGCGCTGTCCATGCCTTGCAGGACGACCAGCAGCGCGTGGCGGCCGTTGGCGTAAAGCCGCTCGTGGCGCTTCTGCAACTGCTTGGCGTTTTCCTCCAGCGCCTCCTCATAGACGCTCTTGCCGTCATAAAGCGGCGCCCCCGCGCTCGGACGGTCGGCCAACGCCAGCTTCTCGCCTTCGGCGACCTTCAGCGATTCGAGGTCGATCTTCACAGCCTGCCCTTCCCGTCCTCCCGGCGCGCGATTTTGGCGAATTTTTTGACCACGCGGTCGCGCTTGAGCTTCGAAAGATAGTCGATGAACAGGACGCCGTTAAGATGGTCGATCTCGTGCTGCACGACGGTGGCGAGCAATCCCTCGGCCAGTTGCTCCTGCACCTTGCCTTCGCGATCGAGGTAACGCACCCGCACGCTCGCCGGCCGCTCGACCTCCTCGTAATATTGGGGGATCGACAGGCAACCCTCCTCGTAGGATTTGCGCTCGTCGGAGGACCACAGAATCTCTGGGTTGACGAAGCACATCGGCGCCTTCGGCGCATCCTTCGGCGCGACATCGACAACGAGCACGCGGATGGGCTCGCCGATCTGGATCGCCGCCAGCCCGAGGCCCGGCGCCTCGTACATCGTCGCCAGCAAATCGTCGATCAGACGGCGCAAATTGCCGTCGACGCGCTCGATCGGTTTCGAGATCAGGCGCAGCTTGGGGTCGGGGAGGGTGATGATATCGCGAATGGGCATGTGAGGTCTTGGAACGCAGGTAGTGACGCCTTAATGGTCGGGCAAGACGCGGTCAAACGCGTTCTTATTTTGTTCGCTTTCCGCCTTGATATGGTGTAGAGGCTCGCGGCATGGACGCCGTTCTGTTCGTGCTCGAAGGCTTCCGCGTCACCGTCGGCGAGACGTTGGCGGCGGCGCTTGCCGTTTGCTTCGCGCTCGGCGTGGCGCTGATCGCGGCGCTGCGGCGCGATTCCGGCGACGGCGAGCGCATCGCCGAGCTGTCGGGGCGGCTCGCCAGCCTCGGCGAATGGCTCGGCGGCCGGCAGACCGATCTGGCGCGCGTGATGGCGGAGCGGCTCGACGCGCAGACCCGCACCACCGGCGAGACGCTGGGCCGCCTCAACGAACGGCTCGCCGTCATCGACGCGGCGCAGGGCCGGCTTTCCAGCATGGCCGAGGAGATGGTGTCGCTGAAGGACATCCTCGCCAACAAGCAGACGCGCGGCGCCTACGGCCAGGGCCGCATGGAGACGATTGTGCGCGACGGCTTGCCGGCGGGCGCCTACGCCTTCCAGACGACGCTGGCCAACAAATCGCGGCCGGATTGCGTCATCCGCCTGCCGGGCGATCCGCGCCCGCTGGTGGTCGACGCCAAATTCCCGCTGGAGGGCATCGCCGATTTCCGTCGCGCCGGCGACGAGGAAGCGCGCAAGTTCGCGGCGCGGCGCGTGCGCGCCGACGTCGGCCGCCACGTCGCCGATATCGAGGCGAAATATCTCACCCCCGGCGAGACGCAGGACGTGGCGCTGATGTTCGTGCCTTCCGAATCGATCTACGCCGATCTCGTCGAGCATTTCGAGGACGTTGTGCAGCGCGCCCACCGGGCGCGTGTGGTGATCGTCTCGCCGTCGCTGATGATGATGGCGATCCAGGTCGCGCAGGCGATGCTGCGCGATGCCGCGGTGCGCGAGTCCGTGCATGCGATTCGCGGCGAGATCGGCAAACTCGCCGCCGACGCGCGCCGGCTCGCCGAGCGCGCCGCCAAGCTCGAAGGCCATTTCCGCGCCGCGCAGGAGGATTTGGGCGAAGCGCTGACCTCGGCCGAGAAGGTGGCGCGGCGGGCGCAGCGCATCGACGGCATGGATTTCGGGCCGCAGGAGCGGCGCACGGTCGGCGTTTGAGCTATAAGCTCGCAACCTCCGAGGAGCGCCGCCCATGCCCATTCCTCTCGTCATCACCTTCGTCGGTCCGGATCGCGCCGGGATGGTCAGCGCGGTTTCCGACGCCGTCGCCGCGCATGGCGGAACCTGGCTCGAAAGCCGGCTGGCGCGGCTCGCCGGGCAGTTCGCCGGCATCGTGCGCGCCGATGCGCCGGAGGCGCAGGCTGAGGCGCTGGAGCGGGCGCTCGCCGCCCTGCCCGGCCTCAAGCTCACGGTGACGCGCGGCGGCGCGGCGGAGCCCGGCAAGCGGCGGCTGCGGCTGGAACTGCTCGGCCTCGACCGGCCGGGCATCGTGCGCGACGCGACGCGGGCGCTGGCGGCGCTCGGCGTCAACATCGCGGAGTTCGAATCCGACCTGCGCCCGGCGCCGTTCAGCGGCGTCGCCATGTTCCACGCCAAGGCGCTGCTCGAAGCGCCGGAGACGGTCGCGCCGGAGGCGGTGCGGCAGGCGCTCGAAGCGCTCGCCGGGGAACTCACGGCGGAGTTTCCGCAGAGCGCCGGCCTGACGCTGGCGGACGGCGACTAACGCCCGGCGTCGAGCTTGTCGATCGCCGCGACATTGGCCGCCGACGAGCCATTGGGGTCGAACTCGGAGGCGAGCCACACATCGGCGATGGTCTTGGCGAGTTCGGGGCCGATGACGCGGGCGCCCATGGTGATGATCTGGGCGTTGTTGGATTTGGCGGCGCGCTCGGCGGAATAGGCGTCGTGGGTCAGCGCGGCGCGGATGCCGGGGATCTTGTTGGCGGAGATGCAGACGCCGATGCCGGTGCCGCAGAACAGGATGGCGCGGTCGAACTCGCCGGCGAGCACGGCTTGCCCGACCTCAGCGGCGATGTCGGCGTAGAAGCCCGGCTGGCTCAGATCTTTGACTTTGTGCTCAGCCTTGGCGGCGAGGTGACCGGCGATGACGTCGAGCAGCGGCTTGCCGGCGCTGTCGGCGCCGAGGGCGATACGCATGGAGGTCTCTCCTTCAGGCGGGGCCGGCCGGCACGATGCCGGTCGGGTTGATGAAGCGCAGGCTCTGGTAATAGTGGCGCTTGATGTGGTCGAAATTGATGGTCTCCTCGACGCCGGGCCAGGCGCGCAGGGCGTCGCGATAGCGGCTGAGGTTCGGGTAATCGGCGATGCGGCGGATGTTGCATTTGAATAGCCCGACATAGACGGGATCGAAGCGCAGCAGCGTCACCAGCAACCGCCAGTCGGCCTCTGTCGGCGCCTCGCCGACGAGGAAGCGGCTGCGGCCGAGCCGGGCCTCCAGTTGGTCGAGCGTCGCAAACAGCCTCGCCACCGCCTCGTCATAGGCCTGCTGCGTCGAAGCGAAGCCGCAGCGGTAGACGCCGTTGTTGACGGTCTCGTAGATCACGGCGTTGAGCGCGTCGATATCGCCGCGCAGGGCGGCGGGGTAATAGTCGCCGGGCTTCGCGCCGATCCCATCGAAGGCCGAGTTGAACATGCGGATGATGTCGGCGCTTTCGTTGCTGACGATGGTGGCGCGCTGCTTGTCCCACAGCACCGGCACGGTGACGCGGCCGGTATAATCGGCCTTGGCGCGCACGTAGATCTCATAGAGCTTCGAGGCGCCGTTGACGGTGTCGGGGATGACTCCGGGGCCGTCGGCGAAGGTCCAGCCGTCGTCGCCGAGCAGCCAGTGGACGGCGGAGACGCCGATCATCGCCTCCAGGCCCTTGAGCTTGCGAAAGATCAGCGTGCGATGCGCCCACGGGCAGGCGAAGCAGACATAGAGATGATAGCGCCCGGCCTCAGCGCGAAAGCCGCCCTCGCCCGTCGGTCCCGCCGCGCCGTCGGGCGTGATCCAGTTGCGGAAACTTGTGGCCTTGCGCACGAAGGCGCCGCGCGTGTCGGTCGTCGCCGGGCCGCCCGCCGTCTGCCAGCGGCCGTCGATGAGTTGTCCGGTCATGATCGTCCTCTGCGCAATCGCGGCTCAGATCGCCGCCGCCGCGCGGGCCAGGATATCGAGATATCCCTCCGGTGCCCAGGCCGAGCGGCCGATGAACAGGCCATCGACGCTAGGCATGCTGATGAGTTCGGCGCAATTGCCGGGATTGACGGAGCCGCCGTAGAGGCAGGGCGCGCGGCGGCCGAGGATCGCCGCCGCCGTGGCGACGATCTCGCCTTGCCGGGCGTCGGCGTAACCGGGGCTGGCCGGCGCGCCGTTGTCGCCGATCGCCCACACCGGCTCATAGGCGAACAGGATTCGCGCGCTTCTCTGCGCTCCCGACAGCTTCGCCAGCGCGCCGCGCGTTTGGCGCGCCAGCACTTTGCTCGCCTGGCCGCCGTCCTTCTCGGCCAGCGTCTCGCCGACGCAGATCAACGGGATCAGGCCGTGGCGCACCGCCGCCTCGACCTTGAGGCCGACGGTCTCGTCAGTCTCGCCGAAATGCTCGCGCCGCTCGGAATGGCCGAGTTCGACGAGATCCATGCCGCAATCGCGCAGCATCGGCGGCGAGATTTCCCCGGTCCAGGCGCCGGCGTCGGCCCAGTGCATGGTCTGCGCGCCGACCTTGACGCTGGTTTCGCGCAATATCGCCTTCACCTCGCGGATCGTCGTGAACGGTGGGATGACGAAGCGCTGGATGCGCGGATCGCGCTCGGCGTCGGCGGCGCGCAGCGATTCGGCGAAGACGCGCGCCTCGGGCAGCGTCTTGTTCATCTTCCACGAGGTGCCGACCCATTTCAGCGCCATGTCAGAGGCTCTCCCAGTGTCGCGTCAACGCCTCGATCACCAGCACGGCCGAGGCGGCGCCGGGGTCGATATGGCCGAGCGCCCGCTCGCCGAGCCGCGAGGTGCGGCCTTTGGTCGCGATCATCGCCTTGGTCGCCTCAGCGCCGGCGGCGGCTGCGGCGCGCATCGCCGCGTAGCCCTGCGGCGCCGCGGCGGCCGCCGGCGCCCAGGCGTCGACCATCGTGCGCTCGCCCTGCGCCGCTTTGCCGCGCGTCACGATGCCCTGCGCCATCGCGGCGATCAACGCCGGCGTCTCCGCGAGCGGCATGGCGGCGCGCGGGCCGGCGGCCTTCGCCGCATGCATCAAAGCTGTGGCGTAGAGCGGGCCGGACGAAGCGCCGACGGCGTTGAGCAGCGCCTTCGCCGCCGCGTTGCCGACGCCGGCCAGCGTGCCGCCAGCCGCCTCGCTGGCGGCTTTGGCGGCGGCGGCGAAGCCGTCGGCCATCGCCAGCCCATGGTCGCCGTCGCCGACGACGCCATCGAGGCGGCAGAGTTCATCGCGATGCGCGGCCAGCGTCTCGGCGACGCGGTGCAAGCTTTCAGCAAAATCGGCGGCGGTGAAGCCGCTCACTTGCCCGCAACCTGGAACATCGCGCCGTCGCACGGGTGCTCCAGCAGCGCTTGCAACTCGTCGTCGAGATGCATCAGCGTGATCGAGGCGCCGGCCATCTCCAGCGAGGTGCAATAATTGCCAACCAGCGAGGAATGCAGCTTGAGCCCCGCCGCCGCAACGCGCTGCGCCACGCGCCGGTGCAGGATGTAGAGTTCCATCAGCGGCGTCGCCCCCAGCGAGTTGACGAGCACGGCGACGCTGTCGCCGGGCTTGGCGTCCATTTCGAAGAAGATCGCGTCCATGATCTCATCGACCACGGCGTCGGCGGGGCGCAAGGTCTCGCGCCGCATGCCGGGCTCGCCGTGGATGCCCATGCCGATCTCCATCTCGCCGGGCAGAATCTCGAAATTCGGCCGCCGCGTCTGCGGCAGCGAGCAGGCGCTGAGCGCGACGCCCAGCGTGTAGGTGCGGGCGTTGGCGTGGCGGGCGATGCGCTCGACCTCGGCCAGCGGCGCCATGCGGTCGGCCGCCGCGCCTGCCGCCTTGAAGACGAAAACATTGCCGGCGACGCCGCGCCGCCTCTCGCGCTCGGAGCGCGGCGCGGAGGCGATGTCGTCGGTGGTCAGCACCGTGCGCGCCTCGACGCCGTCGAGCGAGAGCATCTCGCTCGCCATGTCGAAGTTCATGACGTCGCCGGCGTAATTGCCATAGATGAACAGCACGCCGGCGCCGCCATTGACCGTGACAGCCGCGTCGATGGCCGGCTGCGGCGGCGGCGCGGCGAACACATTGCCGATGGCGGCGGCGTCGGCGAGGCCCTTGCCGACGAAGCCGAGGAAGCTCGGTTCATGGCCGGAGCCGCCGCCGATGACCAGCGCCACCTTGCCGGGCCGAGGACCATGGCGAGCGACAACGCTGCGCGGGCTGGGACGATGCAACTTGTCGCCATGGGCGGCGATGACGCCCTCCAGCATCTCGTCGACGACGTCGGCGCCGGCGTTGATGAGTTTTTGGGTGAGATGCTCGCTCATGGCGCTCCGCTCCCTGATGGCCGAGAGCCGTTTCACGGGCGGGGGCTTCGCGTCAAGCGAAAGGCGCGGAGCAGCGTTACGTGACAAAAATGATGCGTCTCGGACGTGCGCGCCGCGTCGCCTATGCTACCTTGCGCGTATGGAGGTTCCCGCGCTCGACCTCGCCCGATTCGAGGCCGCCTCGCCCGCCGGCCGGCGCGCCATAGGCGCCGAGGTCGATGCGATCTGCCGCGCCACCGGCTTCCTCAACCTCGTCGGCCACGGCGTACAGCAGGCGACCGTCGATGTGCTGTGGCGCGCTGCGGAGGCGTTCTTCGCGCTTGCCCCCGAGGCGAAGCTGAGCGCGCAGGCGCCCTACCCCGGCTATCCCTACGGCTATCTGCCGCCACTCGCCGAGGCGCTGGCGCGCTCGAAGAGCGTCGAGGCGCCGCCCGATCTCAAGGAGAGCTTCAACGGCGGCCCCGAGGCGGCCCCGCCCGGCCTCGACGATGCAGCGGCGCTTGCCTTCTGCTACGCGCCGACGATCTGGCCCGAGCGGCCGGCCGGCTTCCGGCAAGCCTGGATCGGCTATTATCGCGCCATGGAGGAACTCGCCGCCCGCATCATGGCCGTGTTCGCGGTGGCGCTCGACTTGCCGGAGGAATTCTTCGCCCCGTATATCGATGCGCCGATCAGCGCGCTCCGGGCGCTCAACTATCCGGCGTTGCAGCGTCCGCCGGCGCCCGGCCAGATCCGCGCCGGCGCGCATACCGATTACGGCTCGCTGACCATCCTGTTGCCGCAGGCCGGCTCGCGCGGGTTGGAGATATTCTCGCCCGAGCGGCGGTGGGTCGAGGTGGCGCCAACCCCCGGCGCCTTCGTCGTCAACATCGGCGACCTGATGGCGCGCTGGACCAACGACCGCTGGGTCTCGACGCTGCATCGCGTCGTCATCCCGCAGGATGGAGCCAAGCAGCGGCGCCAGTCGTTCGCCTTCTTCCACCAGCCGAATTGGGCGGCCGAGATCGCGCCGCTGCGCGGCGAAGCGCCGAAATACGCGGCCGTCCGCTCCGGCCCTTATTTGATGAGCAGGTTCCAATCCACGACCACTTGAGGCCGCCATGCGCTATCAGATCAACGGCAACATCATGCAGACTGTGGCGGTAGACCTCGCTCCCGGCGAGACCGTCTACAGCCAGACCAACACCATGTGCTGGATGAACGACGCGGTGACGATGGACACCCACACCGGCGGCGGACTGTTCGCCGGCCTCAAGCGCTCCTTCGGCGGCGGCTCGCTGTTCGTCACCGATTTCACCGCGCGGGGACAGGGCCACGTCGCCTTCGCGCCGCGCTTTCCCGGCACAATCGTGCCGGCGCTGCTACACGCCGGCCAGTCGCTGATCTGCCGCAAGGAGACCTTCCTGGCGGCGGAGAAGTCGGTGACCTTCGAGGTCTCCTGGCAACGCCGCATCGGCGCCGGCTTCTTCGGCGGCGAGGGCTTCATCCTGCAAAAGGTCACCGGCCCCGGCGTCGTCTGGCTCGATCTCTCGGGCGAACTGGTCGAGCGCGATCTCGGCCCCGGCGAGCGGCTGCTGGTGCATGCCGGCCACGTCGGCGTATTCGAACCCAGCGTGTCGTTCGACATCCAGATGGTGAAGGGCTTCAAGAACATCCTGTTCGGCGGCGAGGGGCTGTTCCTGGCCAGCCTCACCGGCCCCGGCCATGTCTGGCTGCAAAGCATGCCGATATTGAACCTCGCCGAGGAGGTGGCGCGCTATCTGCCGAGCGGCGGCAGCTCCGGCGCCGGTTCCACCGCGAGCGGCGTCGCTGTCGGCTCGGCGCTGGGGGTGGCGGGCGGCATTCTCGGCGGGCTGCTGGGCGGGGGCGGGAAAAGCGATACGTGAGGTGAGAGATGGCGAGGAAAGTCGAAGCGCGGCCGCCCGAACCGTTCGAGCGCGTCGATCCCGCCTTGCTTGACGAGGCCGTGCTGGCGATCCTCTATTACAACGCTACGACGGCCGGCGGCGCCTGGAAATCCCTGCCGTGGGACGCCACCGACCGCCTGCACAAGGCGGATCTCATCAGCAATCCCGCCAAGGCGCGCAAGTCCGTGGACTTGTACGAGGAAGGCTTTGAAAAGGGGCGTGCGGCGTTCGAGCGCCTGTTCGTGCGCGAATAGCTCTGATGCGCTTGCGCCGAACGCCCTCCCGCCTCTTGCTTGACGCCCTCGCTCGGCGCATGGGAAACAGCGCCGACCGGGGGCTTCCATGCGCGTCACGTTGATCGACAATTACGACAGCTTCACCTTCAACCTCGTGCATTTCCTCGGCGAACTCGGCGCCGAGGTCAGCGTCTGGCGCAACGACGCGCGCAGCGTCGAGGAGACGCTGGCCGACGAGCCCGACGCCATCGTGCTGTCGCCCGGCCCCTGCACCCCCAACGAGGCCGGCGTCTGCCTAGATCTCGTGCGCGCGGCGGCTGAGACGACGCCGATCCTCGGCGTCTGCCTCGGCCATCAGGCAATCGGTCAGGCGTTCGGCGGCGCCGTCGTGCGCGCGCCGCTGCCGATGCACGGCAAGATTTCGGCGGTGACGCATAATGGCCAGAAGCTGTTTCGCGGCGTCAATGGGCCGTTCCAGGCGACGCGCTATCACAGCCTCATCGTCGAGCGCGCCAGCGCCCCGGACGAACTGGAAGTGACCGCCGAGGCCGACGGGGTCATCATGGCGATGTCGCATCGCCGCCTCAACGTGCATGGCGTGCAGTTCCACCCGGAGAGCATCGCCAGCGAGCACGGCAAGACCATCCTCGCCAATTTCCTCGACCTCGCGAAAGCGCATTGATGGAAACCTTCAAGCCGCTTATCGCCAAAGTCGCCGCCGGCGCCGAACTGACGCGGGCCGAGGCGTTCGACGCCTTCGAGGCGATCCTGTCGGGCGATGTGACGCCGGCGCAGATCGGCGGCTTCTTGCTCGGCCTACGCGTGCGCGGCGAGAGCGTCGAGGAGATCACCGGAGCTGTGGCGGCGATGCGCGCCCGTATGCTGCGCGTCGAGGCGCCGCAGGGCGCCGTCGATATCGTCGGCACCGGCGGCGACGGCTCCGGCTCCTACAATGTCTCGACGCTGGCCTCGATCATCGCGGCGGCCTGCGGCGCTGTTGTCGCCAAGCACGGCAACCGCGCCGCCTCGTCGAAATCCGGCTCCTCGGATGCGCTCGCCGCGCTCGGCGTCAAGATTGGCCTGCCGGCGCAGGGCGTCGAGCGCTGCATTGAGGAGGCCGGCATCGGCTTCATGATGGCGACCACCCATCATGCCGCCATGCGCCACGTCGGCGCCGTGCGCTCAGAGCTTGGCACGCGCACGATCTTCAACCTTTTGGGGCCGCTGTCCAATCCCGCCGAGGTCAAGCGGCAGGTGATCGGCGTGTTCTCCGCCGCGTGGCTGGAGCCGATGGCGCGGGTGCTGCGCAATCACGGCTCCGAGCGGGTGTGGCTCTGCCACGGCGGCGACGGGCTCGACGAGATCACCACCACCGCCGCCACCGAGATCGTCGAGTTGAAGGACGGCGAGATCAGAAATTTCTCGATCGCGCCCGAGGACGTCGGCCTCAGGCGCGCGGCCCCGGCGGAGTTGAAGGGCGGCGATGCCGCGCATAATGCGGCGGCGTTGCGCGAGGTGCTGGCCGGCGCCCACAACGCCTATCGCGACATCGCGCTGTTCAACGCCGCGGCGGGTCTGGTGGTGGCGGGAGTGGCGTGCGATCTCGCCGACGGCGTGGCGCGGGCGGCGCGGGCGATCGACGACGGCGCGGCGGCGGCGACGCTGGAAACGCTGGTGCAGGTCTCCAACGCATGAGCCCGCGATGAGCGACATCCTGTCTCAGATCGGCCTCTACAAGCGCCGCGAAATCGCCGAGGCCAAGGTGCGCGTGCCGCGGGCGACGCTGGAGCGTGAGATTCGCGACCAATCGCCGCCGCGCGGCTTCCTCAAGGCGCTGGAGCGGGCGCGCCACGAAGGCCGCTTCGGGCTCGTCGCCGAAATCAAGAAGGCGAGCCCGTCGAAGGGCCTCATCCGCGAACATTTCGAGCCGAAGGCGCTCGCCAAGGCCTATCAGACGGGCGGCGCCTGCTGCCTCTCGGTGCTGACCGACGCGCCCTCGTTCCATGGCTCGCCCCAGCATCTCATGGCGGCGCGGGCGACGACGCATCTGCCGATCCTGCGCAAGGATTTCCTCTACGATCCCTATCAGGTGCTGGAGGCGCGCGCCTGGGGCGCCGATTGCATCCTCGTCATCATGGCCGCCATCGACGACGAAACGGCGCGCACGCTCAACAAGGCCGCACACGACCTCGGCCTCGATGTGCTGATCGAGGTCCACAACGAGAAAGAACTCCAGCGGGCGCTGGCGCTGGAGGGGCGGCTGATCGGCCTCAACAACCGCAACCTCAAGACTTTCGAAACCTCGCTGAGCGTGTGCGAGGCCCTGGCGCCGCAGGTTCCCGCCGACCGGGTGATTGTCGGCGAGAGCGGCATTTTCACTCATGCCGATTGCCGCCGCTTGGCCGAGGCCGGGATCGAATGTTTCCTTGTCGGCGAGGCGCTGATGCGCAAGCCAGACGTCGCCGCGGCGACGCGGGCGCTGCTGACCGGCATCGGCGCTTAGGCGGCCTTCTTCCGCCGTCGGCGTTTACCTGAATTCGTTAACCCTGACTTACGGCTATGTTTGAACGCCATTAACCCGAGGTTTATTCCTGACGGCGCTCCCTCTGGCGATGGACTTGCGCGCATGCGCCGGCTGCTTTCCGCGTTGCTTTTGTTTGCGGCGCTCGCCGCGCCGGCGCTCGCCGCTGATGCCGACCTTGCCGCCCTCGGGCCGCGCGACCCGGCGCTGGCGCCGCGCGCGCCGCTGCAAATTCCCGGCGCCCGCATCGGCTGGCGCATCGACGACCTGCGCACCGCCTTTCGCGCCGCCGCCGTCGATGGCCTGCCCGTGGTGGTGGCGACCGAGGGCGACGACGGCGGCCTGTTCGCCAACGTGCTGCGCTGCCCGACCTTCAACACCCTCGCCGGCCAGGCGCATTTCGTGCTGATCCCGCTGCCCGTCACCGACGAGAGCAGCGACGCGGCGCGCGTCATCGACGCCCTGCACATGGACTCGACCTTCAGTTCCACCATTGCCGTCATCGACATGAGCGGCGCCCAGGTCAACGAGCGGTTGCGCGTCAACGGCTATGTCGACGAGGCGGCGCTGCTCGCCAAGCTCGCCGGCGCCGGGCTGATCGCCAGCCGCAACCCGCTGCCGCTCGACAAGGTGGCGCTCGGCGGCAAGCCGCCGAGCGACTGTGAGCGCTGATCGCAGCTCTACTGCGGTGGCGGGAAGAGCACCGAATGCGGCGTCGAATAATAGCGCGCCGGCTTGCCGGGACTACCCGCCCACTCCAACTGCTGCTCATGCGCGCGGTCGGCCTCGATGGCGCGGCGATAGAAGCGCCAGGTGCCATGGCCCAGGACCGGCATCACCACCGCCAGGCCGATGAACAGCGGCAACGCACCGAGCGCCAGCAGCACCGCGACAATCACGCCCCAGGTGGCGACCGCCACCGGATTGGTCGCGGCGACGCGCAGCGAAGTCGCCACCGCCGGCAGCAGCCCGATGTCGCGATCGAGCATCAGCGGGAACGCCACCACCGTCACGCACAGCACGAACACCGCGAACAGAAAGCCGATGGCGCCGCCGACGCCGATCAGCAACCAGCCGCGTTGGGTCGTCAGCACATCGCCGAGGAACGCCGACGCCGAAGCCGGCGCCGCCGACCCGTAGAGCCATACGTAAAGCCCCTCGGCGACCGCGATCCAGGCGGCGAAGATTATGACCAACGCCACCCCGAGGGTGGCGAGCGACGGCAGCGCCGGCGATTTGGCGACCACCAGCGCGTCGGAGAGGCCGACCTTCATGCCAAGCTCGCGCCGCCGGCTCATCTCGTAGAGCCCGATGGCGACGAACGGCCCGACCAGCGCGAACCCAGCCGCCAGCGGAAACACCAGTTGCAGCGCGCCGCCGAACGAACTCAGCGCCGCCAGCGCAATACCTGCCACGACATAGAAAATGGCGAGAAAGATCAGATGCGTTGGCATCGCCTTGAAGTCGTCAAAGCCTTCCGACAGGGCAGCGAAGGCGTCCGACATCCCCATTTTGCGGATTACCGGCGGCGAATTCACAGCGTCGGAACCGAAATAGACATGGAGTGCAGACATTATCGTACTCCCGTGATGCCCAGCGGGCGGGTCGTCGGAAGTCGCGATCGGATCGGCCGCGACCTCAAGGCCACGCGACACGTCTCTACAGAGACGGTGGACGCCGCCTCGTCGCTAATCTAACTCCGAAGCCACGCCCCGCGCTCCCAGCGCACACAAAATTGATCACGCGCCCGGCGCCTTGTGAGAAGGCGCCGAAATCGGGCATTGTGCGGCGAGCCGCTGCAAGGCCGGAGCCCCATGAGCCTCACCCATATCGGCGCCTCCGGCGAGGCGCGCATGGTCGATGTGACCGAGAAAGCCGATACCGACCGCGTCGCCGTCGCCGAAGGCGCGGTGGTCATGCGCGCCGAGACGCTGGCGCTGATCCGCGCCGGCGACATGAAGAAGGGCGACGTGCTCGGCGCGGCGCGCATCGCCGGCATCATGGCGGCCAAGCGCACGCATGAGTTGATCCCGCTCTGCCACCCCCTCGCGTTGACCGGCGTCGAGGTCGAGATCGTCGCCGACGAGGCGCTGCCGGGCCTACGGGTGCGAGCGCGAACGCGCGTCAAAGGATCGACGGGCGTCGAGATGGAGGCGCTGACCGCGGTCAGTGTCGCTTGCCTGACGATCTACGACATGGCCAAGGCGGTCGATCGCGGCATGCGGATCGAGGGCGTCAGGCTGGTCGAGAAATCAGGCGGCAAGAGCGGACACTGGCGCGTGGAGGAACAATGAAAGAGCCGATGATTAGCGTCGCCGAGGCGCTCGCCCGCGTGCTCGCCGCCGCGCGGCCGGCCTCGACGGAGGAGATTGGGCTGGCGCAAGCGTTCGGCCGCACGCTGGCGGCGCCGGTGGTCGCCAGCCGCACGCAGCCGCCGTTCGTCAATTCGGCGATGGACGGCTACGCGCTGCGCGCGCGCGACGCCGCCAAACCCGGCGCGCGGCTGCGCGTCATCGGCGAATCGGCGGCAGGCCGGACCTTCGCCGGCGAGGTTGGCGAGGGCGAGGCGGCGCGCATCTTCACCGGCGCGCCGCTGCCCCCCGGCGCCGACGCCGTCGCTGTGCAGGAGGACGCGCGGCGCGATGGCGATTTTGTCGTGCTCGACGCGGTGGCGAATTCCGGCGACCATGTGCGCGCCGTCGGCCTCGATTTCCGCGCCGGCGACGCGCTGCTTTCGGCCGGCAAGCGCCTGACCGCGCGCGACGTGGCGCTGATCGCGGCGGCCAGCGGGCCGACGGCGACGGTGCGCCGCCGACCGCGCATCGCCATCCTCGCCACCGGCGACGAGTTGCGCGCACCGGGGCAGACGCTGGGGCCGGCGCAGATCGTCGCCTCCAATAATTTCTTCGTCGCCGGGCTGGCGCAGGCGCACGGCGGCGAGGCCATCGATCTCGGCATCGCGCCCGACCGGCCGGAGGCGCTGGCCGAGCGCATCGCCGCCGCGCGGACGGCGCAAGCGGATGTGCTCGTCACCCTCGGCGGCGCCTCGGTCGGCGATTACGATCTCGTGCGGAAGGCGCTGATCGAGGCCGGCATGGAGCTTGGCTTCTGGCGCATCGCCATGCGTCCTGGCAAGCCGCTGATGTTCGGCCGCATCGGCGCGATGCTGGCGCTGGGACTGCCCGGCAACCCCACCTCCTCGGCGGTGTGCGGGCTGCTGTTCCTGGCGCCGCTGGTGCGCGCGCTGCAAGGCGACCCCGAGGCCGGCGCCGACGTCAGCGAGCGAGCGCTGATCGCCGTCGATCTGCCCGCCAATGGCGCACGCCAGGATTACATGCGCGCCACCGTCGCGTCCGACGGCGCCGGCGGCTGGCTCGCCACCCCGCTCGCCAGCCAGGATTCCTCGCTGGTGCGCGCGCTTTCGCACGCCGGCGCGCTCATCGTGCGCGCGCCCCATGCGCCAGCGGCGCGCGCCGGCGAGGCATGCCGGGTGCTGCGCTTCAGCGCGCTCGGCGGTTAGAAGCCGAGCAAGGCGCGGCGGAAGAAATCCGCCGTCGCGGCGCGCGCCGCCTGCCCCGCCACGGGGTCGGGCGTGAAGGCGACCTCGCCGCCGCGGCCCTGATGCGCGAACGGGTCGGTGACGACTTTCGCCGGCTCGCCGAGCTGATCGAACGCGTGCGTCGCGCCGGGATAGACGACGACGCGCAGGCAATCGCGGTCGAAACCGTCGAGGCCGTTGACGAGCGACTCGGCGGCGTCGGGGGCGTCGTAATCGTCGGCCGCGCCGCATTGCAGCAGGATCGGCGCGCCGGTTAGATCGCGGAATTCATAGCCCTCGACGCGATTGTAGAGCCAGCACACCGGGTAAAGCGGCGCATGGGCGGCGAAGCGCTCGCCATTGCGCAGATAGCGCCGCGCCACGGCGCGCGTCGCCGTCAGCATGGAGAGCACGCCGCCCCAGGAGAAGCCCATGACGCCCAAGCGCAGCGCGTCGAATTCCGGCCGCGTCGTCAGATAGCGGAAGGCGCCGAACACGTCGGGGAAAGTGTCGGCGACGTTCTTCGGCCGGTCGAGGCCGCCGTTGAGGCCGCGCGGCGTCCACATGTCGATCTCCAGGCTCGAAATCCCCGCTTCGGCCAGCGCTTCGGCATAGGCGGGGCCGCGGCTGTCGGGCCCCGAGGAGCCGTGGGCGATGACCACCGCGGCGCGCGAGGGCGCATCGGCGATGCGCAGCCGGCCCGGCACGCGAAACGACGCGACCGCGCCCTCTGCAAGAAATTCGACCGATTCGACAGGCATCGTCGCCCCCTCTTCCCGCCCATGTTATACGGCATTCGGCGGCAAGCCATATTCCGTTCGCGCGAAATTCTCTTTCTGCGTAAGACTTTCGCGCGATGGCCGGCGAGCCCCTGGCTCGCAAGCGAGATCAAGCGCGCCCTGCTAACCCGGCGAAACGACGAGGAAACCCGATGCGCGCGCAGATGAGAAACCTGGTGCGGGCGCGCACGTATTTCACCGAACCGGGCGCGCGCCTGATCGCCGATCTCTACGTCTGGACGATGGAGGCGGGGCTGCACGGGGCGACGGCCGCCGAGCTATTCGACGGCTATTGCCGCCGCCTCGTCGAGGCCGGCGTGGCGCTGATGCGCGGCTATGTCTCGACCCAAACCCTGCACCCGCAATGGACGGGTTACGGCTATCTCTGGACCCGCCAGCTCAACGCCGTGCAGGAGAGCCAATACACGCGCTCGGCCTCGCCGCGCTCGGCCTGGCTGCAAAGCCCGTTCCTGCCGCTGATCGAGCGCGCCCGCGCCGGCGAGGCGGCGCCGACGATGCGCCGCCGGCTGGCGCTCGGCCCCCAGGAGCGCGATTTTCCGGCGCTGGAAGAGTTCCACGCGGGTGGCGCGACCGACTATTTCGCCATCCTCTATACTTTCGGTCTCAACGGCGATCCCGCGCATGGGACCGGCGTCGTGTTGTCCTTCGCCGTCGACGCGCCCGACGGCTTCGACGACGCCGATGTCCTGCTCATGGAGGCGACCCTGCCCGGCCTGGCGCTGGCGCTGAAGGCGCATGCCGGCCACGACATCGCGTCGAGCCTGCTCAACGCTTATCTCGGGCAGGATGCAGGCCGTCGCGTCCACAATGGCGCGGTGATCCGCGGCGCCGCCGACAGCCTCAGCGCCGTCGTCTGGTATGCCGACCTCAAAGGCTTCACCGCCGCCAGCGACCGCTGGCCGGGGCCGGCGATCATCGATATGCTCGACGACGCCTTCGAGGCGCTCGCCGCGCCGTTGCGGCCGCGCGGCGGCCAGGTGCTCAAATTCATCGGCGACGCCATGCTCGCCATCTTCGCCGTCGAGGGCGAGGCGGAGGCGACGGTGTGTCGGCGCGCGCTCGACGCCGCCGAGGAGGCGCTGGCGACGCTCAAAGCGACAAACAGCCGCCGCGCCGAAGCCGGCCTGCCGACCGTCGAGGCCGACATCGCGCTACATATCGGCGACGTGCTCTATGGCAATGTCGGCGCCGCCGACCGGCTCGATTTCACCGTCATCGGGCCGGCGGTCAATGAAGCCGCGCGCATCGAAAAGCAATGCGACGCGCTGCGACGCCACATCCTGGCGTCGCAGCGCTTCGCGCGCGCAGCCGACCTCTGCGGCGGACGCCTAGCGCCACTGGGATCGCATGCGCTGCGCGGCGTCGCCGAGCCGCAGACGCTGTTCGGCCTCGTCGCCGAGGTCCCCGAACCCAGCACCTAACGCTCAGCGCGCGGCTCTCGCCAACCCGCGCGACGACTTGCCCTTGCGCGACTTGCCGAAGCCGCTCGCCTTGGCGAGTTCGGAGCGTCGCGCGGCGAAGGAGGAGGCGACCATCGGATAGTCGGGCGGAAGGCGCCATTTCTGCCGATAGGACTCCGGCGTCAACCCGAGCTTGGCGAGATGGAACCGCAGCGTGCGGTACCGCTTGCCGTTCTCCAGGCTCACCAGATAGTCGGCCGTCACGGATTCGCGGATCATCGCCGGCGAAGCGGTGGGCAGCGGCGCCGCAGGCGCTGCCGCGACATTGGAAAGGCGCGCGAAAGTCGCGTGCACGGATTCCACGAGCGATCCCAACTCACTCGCGGGGATGGCGTTGTTGACCACAAAGGCTTTGACAACGTCTGCGGTCAGTTCTGTGATGTCTATGTCGTTCAAGGCGACCTCTATTGTCTTATGTATGCGCAACTGCCGAAAACCGGCAGCCATGGACCGCGAGCGGATCCACCGGCGACGAGAAACATTGCATTTTTGCGTTTCAGGACAACCCTCGCCGAGCTGCGATATGCACGCGCGACTTGTGATGTCCTTGCCAGCAAGACACAGGTCTAATCTCGAAAAATCGCGCTGTCGAGACGGCAATGCCGTCTTTCCGCAACGGCACGCATCAAATACGACGCGAAAATGCGATTCCATACATAATGATAATGGTTAATATACGAACGTCACACTCAACAAGTATGTTAATTTGCGAACGGAGCAATTCTCTGTGTAAAACGCGCAAACCGCATAGCAAGAATGCAATGTCCTTCGCCGTTTCCCCCGTTCTCAAGAACAAATCGTGGCGAAATCGTGCGGGCGGCGCGCGCCATGTCGTCGCGCCGCAAACCGGACGCAGCGCTCCGAAGCCGCAAAAGTCGAATCACTGGCAATGCGCCGCCGCCGATGCATCGGCAAACCAAGCGCAACGCAACTAGCGGTCGAGGCCAAGCAGACGATCGAGCGCTATGCGGCCGCCGCCGAAGGTGAGCAAGGCCAACGCCATCGCCGCCCACGGCAGATGGAAATTATGCCAGCCGTCGGGATAGGTGAGTTGGATGACCGCCGTCATGACGAGGAGGCCAGCCGCCGCATAGCGCGTGAGCAGACCGAGCACGAGCAGCACCGGCAGCGTCACCTCGGCGACGCCCGAGGCCAGCGCCATCTGGTCGGGAAACGGGAACGGGTATTCGCCGCCGAACCAATGGATCTTGTACTCGCCCTCGAACAAGGCGCGGGCGCCGAACGATAGCGTGAACCAGCCATCCCATTTGGTCAGCCCAGAGGCCCAGAACGGCATCGCCAGCGTCACCCGCAGCACGAGCAGCGTCAGCGAGCGCGGCCACAGGCCGAATAGTCCCGTCGTCATCCGCGAAAAGGGTTGCGCGAAGCGGTCGGCGACGAGCGACATGGCTAGCTCCCGGCGGGACGCGGAATTTCAGGCGAACGCCGAGAACGCGCCGGCTTCGATGAGGCCGACGAGATGCGCGCCGGGATCGCCGCCGGCCGCCAGCAGCGGCGCGGCGGCCTCGCCGAGCGGCGCGCCCTCGCGCAGCGCCGCCAGCAGGTCGAGGCCGCCGGGCGGCAGCGCGCGCACCCGCACATCGGCGTGCGGACGGCTGACCAGCGCATCCTCGGGCGCCCAGACCTGCGGCGTCTGCGGCTCGCCCTCGCCCTGGTGGGCGGCCCAGATGCTGGCGGCGGGCGTCGCCAGCCGCAACAGCCGCGCGGCCGGATGCAACGCCAAGCGCAGGCTATCGAGGCGCTCTGGGGCGATCTCGACCAGCGCCTGCAGCGCCAGCGGCTCGGCTTCGGCGGCGTGATAGGCTTCCATCCAGGCGTTTTCGAGCGCCGCGACGTCCGGCAGGTAGACAAGCTCGGCGGCGGGGGCGAAGCCGCCGATGAACGCGGGGAAGTCCGCGCCGTAGAGGATCAGCACGGCGCTTTGCGGCTTGTTGGCGGCGATATAGGCCCCGGCCATAGCGCGAAAGAAGCCGTCGCCGACGAGGCGGCGGGTCACCGGATAGCGCGCCTCCAGCGCCTTCGTCAGCCCGACGGCGACGTTGTTGCGATAGACGGCGAAGCGGCGCGCGTCGGGGCGCTGCTGGCGGCCGAGCGTTTGCGCCGGCGGCGGCAGCGCGGGATCGGTCAGCGCGGCGGCGAAGGCGGCGATCGTCGTCTCAAACGACATCGGCGAGTTCCCGTCGCGCGGCGGCGTGCCCCTCGGCGTCGGCGCGCGCGGCCTCGGCTTGCAGAATCGGCCAATCCGGCACGTCGTTGTCCCATTCGATCAGCGTCGGCCGGCGGCCGATGCGGGCGACGAGGTGGCGGTAGAGCGTCCAGACGCGCGGCCTGACCGGCGAATCGTGGGCGTCGATGCGCAGTTCGGCGCCGCTGTCGTCGGTCGCCTCGGCGTAGCCGGCGAGGTGGATTTCCTCGACCGCGGCCATCGGGAAGGCGTCGAGATAGGCGAAGGCGTCGAAGCCGTGGTTGCCGGCCTGGACCTCGACATTGTTGACGTCGAGCAGCAGGCCGCAGCCGGTGCGGCGCACGATGGCGGCCAAGAACTCAGCTTCGGGAATGTCGCTCTCGGCGAAGCGCACGTAGGTCGAGGGGTTTTCCAGCAGCATGCGCCCGACCGCCTCCTGCGTCTCGTCGATGTGGTCGCAGACGATGGCCAGCGCCTCGCGCGTGTAGGGCAGCGGCAGCAGGTCGTCGAGGAAGCCGCTATCGTGGCTCGACCAGGCGAGATGTTCGGAAAACAGGCCCGGCTCGTAGCGCCGCCGCAGCGCCGCGAGGCGCAACAGATGCGCGCGGTCGAGCGCGCGCGGGCCGCCGATGGAGAGGCCGACGCCGTGCAGCGACAGCGGGTAGCGCGCACGCAACGCCTCCAACTGGCGATGCGGCGGGCCGCCCTCGCCCATGTAGTTCTCGGCGTGGATCTCGAAGAAGCCGACATCCGCCTGCCCGGCCATGATCGCCGCGAAATGCTCGGGCTTGAAGCCGACGCCGGCTCGCGCCGGCAGCGCGGCGGCGACGCGGGGGCTGTGCATGGGGCTTGTCTCCCTGGGTCTCAGCGGCCTATTCGACAATGCGCGCCTCCGTGTTACACGCGGCGTCGCGCCAAACGTTCAAACATGAAAAAAGTCCGCAACGCCCGTAACATCTCTTAGCCGACGACGAAGGACGGATGGCCCCTGCCCCAAGCGATGCGCGCGAGGAAGCCTGGGCGGCGGCAATGCGCGCGGCGCTGGCCGGCGATCAGGCGGCGTATCGCCGTTTGCTCGCCGACATCGGCCGCGCGGTGCGGCCGGGCATCCGCGCCGCGTTCTTCCGCGCGCGGCTCGGCGATGGGGATATCGAGGATGTCGTGCAGGAGACTTTGCTGGCGATCCACCTGAAGCGGCAAACTTGGGACCCCGGACAGAGGCTCTCGCCTTGGGTTGCGGCGATCGCGCGCCACAAGGCGATCGATGCGATGCGCCGCCGTGGCGTGCGCCGGGCCGAGCCGATCGAGGATTTCGAGGCCTCGCTCGCCGCGCCCGAGGCCGCCGACCCGCACGCGCGCTCCGACGTCGCGCGCTTGATGGAGAGCCTTGCGCCGCGCGCGCGCGACATCGTGCGCTCAATCTCGCTGGAGGAACAGTCGATTTCGGCGACGGCGACGCGGCTCGGGATGAGCGAGGTAGCGGTGCGGGTGGCGTTGCATCGGGCGTTGAAGGCGCTTGGGCGGGCGTGGAAGGCCACGCAATCATGAGGACGGATGAACTCATCCTGGCGCTCGGCGCCGACGCCCGGCGGCGCGGGCTGTCGTTGCCGGGGCGGGTGCTGCTGGCGCTGGCGCTCGGCGGCTGCGTCAGCGTGGCGGTGTTCATGGCCATGGTCGGGCCGCGACCGGATATCATGCCGGCGATGCGCACGATGCGCTTCGATCTGAAGTTCCTTGATACGCTGGCGCTGCTGGCGCCGGCCTTGCTGTTGTGCCTGCGGATGTCGCGGCCGGAAGTCTCGGCGCGCACGTTGCTGCTGTGGCTGCTGGCGCCGGTCGCGCTGCTCGCGGTGGCGGTGGCGGTGGAGTTGGCGACCGTGCCGAGCCATCTGTGGATGCACAAGCTCATCGGCACGAACTGGTATCATTGCCTGTCGCTGGTGCCGACCTTGGCGCTGCCGCCGCTGGCGGCGCTCATTCTGGCTTTGCGCGCCGGCGCGCCGCGCTATCCGGCGCTGACCGGGGCGCTGGCGGGGCTGGCGGCGGCAGGCGTCTCGGCGACCATCTACGCCACCTCTTGCGCCGACGATTCGCCGTTGTTTGTCGCCACCTGGTATCCGCTCGGCGCGGGGGCGGTGGCGGGACTCGGGGCGCTGGCGGGGCGGCGGTGGCTGACGTGGTGAGGGCTTAGCCCTTCCAGAACAGCCCGATCGTCAGCGCGATGCCGACAATGACGATGAACAGCCGCAGCACCTTCTCGTTGACGACGCTCAGCATCTTCGCCCCCGTGTAGCCGCCAACCGACGAGGCGACGGCGGTGACGAGAACCTGCTTCCAATAGATCTCGTGCGAGAACACGAAGATCGCCACGGCGGAGGCGTTCATTACCCCGGCGAGCACGTTCTTGCTCGCCGCCGCGTTGCGCACCGCCAGGCCCGCCATGGTCAGCGAGGCCATCATCAGAAAGCCGATGCCGCCGCCGAAATAGCCGCCGTAGATGGCGATGGCGAATTGGATGGCCATCTCCGTGCGTGGCGGGATGGCGACGGTCCCCGGCGGCGACGGCTTGCGCAAGAAGCTGCCCCAGGCGAACACGGCGGTGGCGAACAGCACCAGCCACGGTACCAGCACCGCGAAGAAGCTCGACGGCGTCGCCAGCAGGATGAGCCCGCCGAGCGCGCCGCCGATCAGCGAGATGACAAACAGTGTCATGAACGACACGCCCGACGGGCTTTCCACTTCCCTGCGACCAGCCGCCCCGGTGACGAGTTGCGCCGGAAACAGCGCGATGGTCGAGGTGATGTTGGCGGCGCGCGCGTCCATGCCGGTCACCATCAGCGCCGGCAGCGTGATGAACGAGCCGCCGCCGGCAAGCGCGTTCTGCGCGCCGGCCCACAACGAGGCGAGGATAAGCACGAGCCAGAGGGTCATCCTCGCGCCCGTCCACGTCCAGTTCCATCATGGTCGTCCCCGGACTTGATCCGGGGATCGTCCCGGCCATCCACGCGGCGGAGCGCAACGAAGTCCGAAGATTGACACGGAGCGCCGCCGACTGGCCGCCGTCGAACTGCGCCCCGACGTGGATGCCCGGGACAAGCCGGGGCACGACGGAAAGCGTCAGCCCCACGACCAAAATTAGCGCCTATCAGGACAAGTCCGGCCAAGGCGGCGAAGCTTCGTTTGAATATCAAGCGCGCGTCCCCAGCTCGCCGTTTGCTCTTTCCCGCCCTTTCCCCGTAAAGTGCGAGACGATCAAGCGAAATATCGGGCAGCCTCAGTATGTTCGGCGATCAACTTTTGTAGATCGACGCCCACCGGCTCGCCGTCGACGACGCGCCACGCGCCGCCGATCATCACCCGATCGGCGCTGTGCGCGCCGCACAGCACCAGCGCCGCCAGCGGGTCTTGCGCGCCGGAGAAGCGCGGCGCATCGAGCCTGAACAGCGCCAGATCCGCCTGTCGGCCGGCTTCTATGGCGCCGATGTCGTCGCGCCCCAGGCAGCGCGCCGAGCCCTCAGTGCCCCAGCGCAGGACGTCGAGATGGGTGATGGCGGAGGCGCCGTAGCGCAGGCGGCCGATCATCAGCGCATGGCGCCCCGCCTCCATCATGTTCGAGGCGTCGTTGGAGGCGGAGCCGTCGACGCCGAGGCCGACCGCCGCCCCTGCCCGCTCCAACTCGCAGGTGCGGCAGATGCCGCTCGCCAGCACCATATTGGAGGCGGCGCAATGGCCGACGCCGACGCCCGCCCGGCCGAGACGGCCAATCTCCTCGTCGTTGAAATGGATGCCGTGCGCCAGCCAGGTGCGCTTCGACAGCCAGCCGGTCTCCTCCAGCAGATCGACCGGGCGCTGGCCGTACGCCTCCAGACAGAAGCGCTCCTCGTCGGCGGTCTCGCAGAGATGGGTGTGAAGCTGGCAATCGTAGCGCTCCGCCAGCTTCGCGGTGTCGATCATCAGCCGCTTGTCGATCGAGAACGGCGAGCACGGGGCGAGCGCGACGCGGATCTGCGCACCGGGCTCGGGATCATGGAACAGCTTCAGCACGCGCTCGCTGTCGGCGAGGATGTCGTCGGCGCTCTGCACGACGCTGTCGGGCGGCAGGCCGCCGTCCTTCTGCGACAGGTTCATCGAGCCGCGGGTGATCGTCATCCGCATGCCGATCTCGCGCGCCGCTTCGGCCTCGATGTCGACCGCGTTTTCGAGCCCCTCGGGGTAGAGATAATGATGATCGGCCGCCGTCGTGCAGCCCGACAGCATCAATTCGACCAGCGCCAGCTTGGCGGCGACTTTCAGGTGCGCCGGCTTCAGCCGCGCCCAGATCGGATACAGCGCCTGCAACCAGGGGAACAATTCCTTGTTGATGGCGGCTGGATGAGCGCGGGTCAGCGTCTGGTAGAAATGATGATGCGCGTTGACGAGGCCGGGCAGCACGACATGACGGCTGGCGTCGAAGCTCGCATCCACCGGCGCGGCCGGCGCGCCGCCGCGCGCCACCAGTTCGGCAACGCGGCCATGCTCGACGACGAGGCCGCCCTCGGCCCCCGACGCCAGAATCGCTAGCGGGGTCTTGATCCACAACCGCATGAAACGTCCCTTCCAATGCCCTCGGAAACGAAATATTCATTCCGTATCCGCCGCCGCAGGAAGGAAATCACATGCGCGACGAATCCGCCATTGCCCGCCGGGCGCGCGAGACCTGGTTGACGCCGGACGCCTGCGATCTGGAAGCGTTCAAGCGCCATATCGCGCGCCGGACCATGCCCGCCGACGTTCCGCTGGCGGCGCGCATCGAGCGCAACGTGCCGGTCTATGAAGGCCGCGCCATCCGCCAAGCGGCCAGCGAGCCGCGCGCCCGGCGCGAACTGATGGCGGAATGGGCGAGTGTGCTGCTGGACGGCGCCGGCATCGTCGTGCTCGCGCAAGCCTTCGAGGAGGCCGCGCCGGTCGAGGCGGTGACGAAGGCGTTCTTCGCCATCATCGCGCAGGAGAAGGCGGGCGGCAAGGCGGCGGCCGACCATTTCGCCAAGCCGGGCGCCAACGACCGCGTGTGGAACGCGCTGGAGAAGCTGGCGCTGCGCGACCCTGCCGCTTTCGCCGCCTATTACGCCAACGACGCCATCGCGACGGCGGCTGAGGCGTGGCTCGGGACTGGCTATCAGGTCACCTCGCAGGTTAATTGCGTCAACCCCGGCGGGGCGGCGCAGTCGGCGCATCGCGATTATCACATGGGCTTCCAGACGGCTGAGGAGATCGAGGGTTTCCCCGCCCATGTCCACCGGCTGTCGCCGATGCTGACGCTGCAAGGCGCCGTCGCCCATTGCGACATGCCGCTGGAGAGCGGGCCGACACTCTACCTGCCGTTCAGCCAGGATTACGCGCCGGGCTATCTGGCATGGCGCAAGCCGGAGTTCGCGGAATTCTTCAACGCCCATCACGTGCAACTGGCGCTAAAGACCGGCGATGCGGTGTTCTTCAACCCGGCGTTGTTCCACGCCGCCGGGCATAACCGGACGAAGGACATCCGCCGCATCGCCAATCTGTTGCAGGTGTCCTCGGCCTATGGGCGGGCGATGGAGACGGTCGACCGGGTGAAGATGAGCAAGGCGCTTTATCCGGCGCTCGGCGCGCTCGACGGTCGGGCGCGTCTGAACGCCATCGCCGCATCGGCCGAGGGCTACGCCTTCCCGACCAACCTCGACCGCGACCCGCCGATCGGCGGCCTGGCGCCGAAGACGCCGGCGATGGCGATGGCCGAAGCGTTGGCGGCGGGGGAATCCGCCGAGGCGTGGGCGAAAACAGCGGACGAGATGGCGGAACGGCGGCTGACGTGAGCGGTTCACCCTAGTAAAATGGAGAGGCAACTGCGATGACTCAATCGGAAAAGCTGAAGTTTCTCGTGCTCTTTCTCGCACCCGCGGCGGTGATCGAGGATTGGGGCAAGACCGATCCGGCGATCCGGCAACCGGCTGAGCAGAAGATGCAGGCGGCCTGGGGCCAATGGATGAGCGAGCACGCCGCCATGATCCTCAGCACCGAGGCGGGCGGCAAAACCAAGCGGGTGACGGGCGACGGCGTCGCCGATGCGAAGAACGACATCATGCTGATCTCGTTCGTCGAGGCGGATTCCCATGAGGCGGCGGCGAAGGCGTTCGAGAATCACCCGCACCTGCAAATCCCGCAAGCCTCGATCGAGGTGATGGCCGTCAGGTCGGTGGGGAAGATGTAGCGCGTCTCGCGACCGCCTTTGCAAAATGCACAAAACGCAGCCATTATTCGGCGGCTTACAGAGGAGGCCGGCTTGCAAGTCTTGGGCACACGAGTCTTGGGCACAGCGTTTCTCGCCGCCGCCTTGATGGGAGTCTGCGCGCCGGCCGGCGCCACTGAAGCGTTGCCGGAAAATGGCGCAGCGAAATTGGCGGCCTACCAGGTCTGCCAGCCGCTGGCGTCGATCGACATGAGTGTTGCGGGTTCCGAAACCTTCACCGAATGCCACGGCATCGTCAAAAACCACGATAGCGAAAAGCAGCCGGACAATCTGGCCATTCACTGCATAGAAGACGCCAGCGCGCGGCCGGAGGCATACAAATATGCGGGAACCTGCGTACTGACGGACAGCGACAGCGACAAGCTGTACATGACCTATGGGGGATCAAATAGCGGCCAGATGAAGTGGATCGGCGGAACCGGCAAATACAAGGATGTGAGCGGCGCTGGCAATTTGCGCGTTATAGTCGCGCCTCGCGGCGGTTCCGGCGTTTTCGCTTTTACGCTGGATTTCGATGTGACTTGGACGAACAAAGCGAAATAAGGCCAGCCTGTCGCTTGCCCTCCTAACAAAGCGCCGCTCGAAACCCGCCAGACATGGGGCGGCGAGACTCCCGAGATAGACCGCCCGCCAACAAAACTACTGTCCGCGCTTCGCCTTCGTCGCAAACCGCACCGCCTCCTCGGCGGCGCGGAACAAGGCCTTCGCCTTGTTGACGCACTCGCGGTGCTCGCTGAGCGGATCGGAATCGTAGACGATCCCGGCGCCCGCCTGCACATGCATCAACCCATCCTTGACGATCGAGGCGCGCAGCACGATGCAGGTGTCCATCTCGCCGCCGGCGCCGAAATAGCCGATGCAGCCGGCGTAGATGCCGCGCTTGTCCTTCTCCAGTTCGTCGATGATCTGCATCGCCCGCACTTTTGGCGCGCCCGACACGGTGCCGGCCGGAAAGCCCGCCGCCAGCGCCGCCAGCGCGTCGAGACCGGGCTTCAGCCGCCCCTCGACGTTGGAGACGATGTGCATGACGTGGCTGTAGCGCTCGATGAAGAACGAATCCGTCACCTTCACGGTGCCGATCTCGGCGACGCGGCCGACATCGTTGCGGCCGAGATCGAGCAGCATCAGATGCTCGGCGCGCTCCTTCGGGTCGGAGAGCAACTCGTGGGCGAGGCGGGCGTCCTCCTTTGGCGTCGCGCCGCGCCAGCGGGTGCCGGCGATCGGGCGGATCGTCACTTTGCCCTCGTGTACCCTGACCAGAATTTCCGGGCTGGAGACGACGATCTGGAAGCCGCCGAAATCCAGGAAGCACAGATAAGGCGACGGGTTCACCCGCCGCAGCGCGCGATAGAGCGAGAACGCCGGCAGGTCGAAGCGGCTGGTGAAGCGCTGCGACAGCACGATCTGGAAGGCGTCGCCGGCGCGGATATATTCCTTCGCCCGCGCCACCATCCCTAAGAATTCAGGCTCGCTGGTGTTGGAGACCGCCTCCTCAGCCGTCAGCAGGGCGTCGACCGCCGGCGCGACATGGTCGAGCGGACCCTCCAGCGCCGCCACCACCGCCTCGATGCGCGCCTCCGCCGCCGCCCGCGCGGCGCGCACGCCGACGCCGGGCGCGGGACGAATGGGCGCCACGATCACCATCTCGTCGCGCACGCTGTCGAACACCACCATCACCGTCGGCCGGATCATCAGCGCCTCAGGGACGCCGATCGGATCGGGCTTGGCGGGCGCCAGACGCTCCATCTGGCGCACCATGTCGTAGCCGAGATAGCCGAACACGCCAGCCGACATCGGCGGCAGATCGGCAGGCAACTCGATGCGCGATTGCGCCAGCAGATCGCGCAGCGCCTCCAGCGGCGGCTGGTCGAGCGCCTCGAACGCCTCGCGATCCTGCGCCGGCCGCCGGTTGATCTCGGCCTTGGCGGCGTTACAGCGGAAAACGACATCGGGGTCGAGCCCGATCATGGAATAGCGGCCGCGCTGCGCGCCACCCTCGACCGATTCGAGCAGAAACATGTCGCCGGAGCGCCTGGCGGCGAGCTTCAGATAAGCGGAGACCGGCGTTTCCAGATCGGCGACCAGCGTCGTCGTCAGCACGGAGGCGCGGCCTTCGGCGTAGCGGGCTTCGACATCCATCAGCCGCCCTCGGCGCCTTGCATCAAGCTGCGGTCGACGGTCACGCCGAGATCGCGCTTCAGCGCATCGACGTATTGCTGCACCAGCGAGGAGGCGATCTCGCTCTTTAGCCGTTGCTCGGTTGTCATCACCGCGGGATCGCCCGGCTCCGCGGGCGGGATGGCGTCCGAGGTCACTTTGAACACCAGCCGCCCCGCCGGCGTCGTCGCTGAGCCGGCGCCGCTCGGCCCGACCGTGAATACGGCGCTCGTCACATCGGCCGGCAGGCCGCCGCCGCTGCTGCGGCGGATGTCCTTGGCGGTCTTCAGTTCGGCGTTGGCGGCCTTGGCGAGTTCGGCGATGTCGGCGCCGGCGTCGAGCTTCTTGACCGTCTGCGCGGCGTCTTCCGCGAGCCGCTTGTCCGTCTCCTCGGCGCGCCAGACGGCGGTGACTTTGTCCTTCACCTCCTCGAACGTGCGGTCATGCGCGGGGTCGATCTTGGTGACGGAGAACCAGGCGTAGCCGTGGTCCTTGGTCGGGATCGGCTCATCATCGACGCCGATGTCGGAGGCGAACACCGCCGGCAGCACCAGAGCGCTGGCGACGACATTGGCCTTGGCGCCGGCGGCATTGAGGTCGTCGAGGCCGACGCTGTCGAACGAAGTCGTCGCCAGACCGAAACCCTTCGCCGCCTCGGCCACCGATTTGCCGTTGCCTCTGGCGTCCTCGATCTTGTCGTGCAGGCTCTGCACCTGATCGACGGCGCGCGCGGTGGCGATGTCCTGCTTGATGGCGCCCTTGACGGCGTCGAACGGCTTGACGCTGCCGGGGGTGATCGACTCCACCTTGACCAGCGCGAAACCGAAGCGGCCCTTGATCGGCGTCGACACCGCCCCTTGCGGCAGCGCGAAGGCGGCGTCGGCTACCGCCGGGTCGAACACGCCAGCCTTGGTCACTTCGCCGAGGTTGAGGTCGGCGTCGGCGAGATTGCGCGCTTTGGCGATGGCCTCGAACGACGTTCCCGCCTTGATCTTGGCGTCGGCCTCCGCGGCCTCGGCCTCGCTCGGGAAGACGATCTGTTGCAGCTTGCGCTTCTCGGGCACGGTGTATTTCGCCGCCTTGTCCTTCTCGTATTCGGCGCGCGCGTCCTCGTCGGTGACGCTGTCGGGCTTGGCGAGCGTGGCGGGGGTGACGACGAGTTCGTCGAAGCTGCGATATTCCGGGGCGCGCCACTGCGCCTTGTGGGCGTCGAAGAAGGCTTTCAGCGTCGCATCGGAGGGCGGCGGAATGTCGCCGGCGGCGGCCGGAGCGAGCGTGAAATAGGCGATGGCGCGGGTCTCGTTTTGCGCGTCGAGCAGCGCCTGCACCAGCGCCTTTGGCGGGCTCAGGCCGTCGACGAGCGAATATTGCAATTGCTGGCGCAGGTAGACGTCGCGCTGCTGGGCGATGAAACCGCGTTCGGTGAGGCCGGAATCGCGCAGATATTCGTTGAACTTGCCGGCGTCGAATTTCCCGTCGGCGCCTTTGAGGCCGGGATCGTCGCGCACCGCCTGGGCGATCGTCTGGTCGGAAATCGCCAGCCCCATCTTGCGGGCGCTCTCGTCGTAGGCGGCGTTGTCGATCATGCGGCCGAGCACCTGCGCGTCGAGCCCCATCGCGCGCGCCTGCTGTGGCGTCAGCGAGCGGCGAAGCTGGCGTTGCAGGCGGTAAAGCTCGGTCTGAAGCTGGTTGGAATATTCCTCCTTGCTGATCTTCGCCGAGCCGACCGTGGCGACGGTGTCGGGCGTGAAGCCGTGCAGCATGTCGCCGACGCCCCACACCGCGAAGCTGACGATGAGCAGCCCCATCAGCACCGCCATCACCACTTTGCCGATCGGCCCTTGCGTGGCTTTTCGCATTCCGTCGAGCATTTCCGCGCCTCTCCTACCGCGCGCTTCTCTAGCGGGCGATGTCGGCTTTGCATAGGCGGTCGGCTCATGATACCGGCGCGTCAAAATGGAGGCGGAGATGACCCCGGACGTGCGCCCGCTGGTGGCGGGAAACTGGAAGATGAACGGGGTCAAGGCGGCGCTTGGCGAAATTGCCGCCATGCACGCGGCGATTGCGCGCGGCGAGGCCGGCGTCGCGGAGGTCGCGCTCTGCCCGCCTGCGACGCTGATCGGCCACGCCGCCTCGGCGCTGACCGGCGGCGCGATCGCCCTCGGCGGCCAGGATTGTCACGCCAAGGCGAGCGGCGCCTGCACCGGCGACATCTCCGCCGAGATGCTGAAGGATTGCGGCTGCACTTACGTCATCGTCGGCCATTCCGAACGCCGCGCCGCCCATGGCGAGAGCAATGCGGTGGTGAAGGCGAAGGCCGAGGCGGCGCTGCGCGCCGGGCTGACGGCGATCGTCTGCGTCGGCGAAACCCGCGCCGAGCGCGACGCCGGCGAGGCCCTCGCGGTGGTCAGCGCCCAGGTGCGCGGCTCGCTGCCGGAAGGCGCTTCGCCGGCCACGATGGTCGTCGCCTATGAGCCGGTGTGGGCGATCGGGACCGGCCTGACGCCGACCGCCGAGGATGTCGCCGAGATGCACCGGGCGATCCGCACGCTGCTCGGCGAATTGCTCGGCGCGGCCGGGGCGCGCGTGCGCATCCTCTATGGCGGCTCGGTGAAGCCGGGCAACGCGAAGGAACTGCTCGGCCTGCCTAACGTCGATGGCGCGCTGGTCGGCGGAGGGAGCCTGAAAGCCACCGATTTCCTCGCCATAGCCGCGGCCTATCGCTGATGGCGGACGCCGCCTTCTGGGACAGCCGCTACGTCGGCGCGTCCTACGCCTATGGCGAGGCGCCGAACGCCTTTCTCGCCTCGCTGCCGTTCACCGCTGGCGAACGGGCGCTGGTTCCCGGCGACGGCGAGGGCCGCAACGGCGTTTTCCTGGCCGAACGCGGGCTGAACGTGGAGACGCTGGACCTGTCGGGCGCGGGCGTCGCCAAGGCGCGCCGTCTGGCTTTGGCGCGCGGGGTCAGCATCGACGCCCGGCAAGCGGATGTGCTGGCCTGGGATTGGCCGGTGGCGGCCTATGACGTGATCGCGCTGCTGTTTCTGCACCTGCCGGCGGCGCCGCGGCGGCTTGTGCATCAGCATGCACTGGCGGCGCTGAAGCCCGGCGGGCGCATCGTGCTGGAGGCGTTCACGCCGGCGCATCTGGAAAAGCAGGCGGCGGGCGCGAAGGGCGGGCCGCGCGAGGCGGGGTTGCTCTATCGCGCGCCGGATTTGCGCGCCGATTTCGCAGGCGCTGAGATCGAGCGGCTGGAGGAGATCGAGACCGAGTTGCAAGAAGGCGCGCTGCATGTGGGAGCAAGCGCGGTGGTAAGGCTGGTGGCCAAGAAGGTTTAGAATAAGAACCGGTCACACCGAAGTAGGGGCGCGCACAATCCATCTCGCCGAGATCGCAGGCTAATTGGCTAGCGCGGCCCAGGGGAGGCATAGATTGCTTCGGCTCATGCCCGCAATGACGGCGCCTCTAATTCAATCTGTTGGGTTTCTTGCGCTAGCGTGTCAGTGACGATATTGCTGGATGCGGGTGGTGCGCAGCCCGGCCAGGCCGAACTGATCGATCGACACCTGCCAGCTTAGGAATTCATCGACGGTCAGCGTGTAGCGGGCGCAGGCTTCTTCGAGCGACAACAGGCCGCCGCGCACCGCCGCCACCACTTCCGCCTTGCGCCGGATCACCCAGCGCTTGGTCGAAGGCGGAGGTAGATCGGCGATCGTCAACGGACTTCCGTCAGGTCCGATGACGTATTTCACCCTCGGCCGCAGCGCTTCACTCATTGAACTCTCACACGCGAACGCAACCCTATGTTTCTGAAAGTAAGGCCGTCCGCTTAAAATTTGGCTAAGCCGAAACGTCAATTTCGCAGCGTCCCGCTAGCCATACGGTCGCAAATGGTGGCGGCGGCGGCGGAAATGCTCTATCTGCACTTGCACGCCGGGCTGCGGATTCCCAGATCGGCGTCGCCAGCTTTGAGACTGCCGATGTCCCTCGCCGCCGCGCTTGCGCGCCCCATTGTCAATTCCCTCGGCTTGCCGAAGCCGCCGCAACAAACGCGGGTGGTGGTGGCGATGTCGGGCGGCGTCGATTCGAGCGTCGTCGCCGGCATGCTGGCGCGCGAGGGCTACGATGTCGTCGGGCTCACCATGCAGCTTTACGATCACGGCGCCGCCGTCCACCGCAAGGGCGCCTGCTGCGCCGGCCAGGACATCCACGACGCGCGCGACGTCGCCGCACGACTCGGTATGCCGCATTACGTGCTCGACTATGAGGAGCGCTTTCGCGAGAAAGTGATCGAGCCGTTCGCGCGCGCCTACGTCGCCGGCGAGACGCCGATTCCCTGCGTCGCCTGCAACCAGCACATGAAGTTCGTCGATTTGTTCGAGGCCGCCGACGACCTCGGCGCCGACGTGCTCGCCACCGGCCATTACGTCGTCAGCCGCGACGACGGCGCTGGCGGGCGGGCGCTCTACCGCGCCGCCGATCCCGAGCGCGATCAGAGCTATTTCCTGTTTGCGACCACCGCGCGGCAACTCGCCCGCCTGCGCTTCCCGCTCGGCGGCTTGCTGAAGCCCGAGGTGCGGGAACTGGCGCGCGAGTTCGGCTTAGGCGTCGCCGAGAAGCCGGACAGCCAAGACATCTGCTTCGTGCCGAGCGGCCATTACAGCGCGATGATCGAGCGGTTGATGCCCGGCGCCGCCGAGCCCGGCGACATCGTCCACGTCGACGGTCGCGTGCTCGGCCGCCACGCCGGCATCCTGCATTACACCATCGGCCAGCGCCGCGGCCTCGGCGTCGCCGCCGGCGAGCCGTTGTTTGTCGTCGCGCTTGACGCCAAGCGCGGCCGCGTCGTCGTCGGCCCGCGGGAAGCGCTGGCGACGCCCTTCGCGCAATTGCGCGATTTCAACTGGATTGGCCCCGGCCGGCTCGACGAGATCGCACACAACGGGCTGAAGGTGGGGGCGCGTGTGCGCTCGACCCGGCCGCCGGCGCCGGCGGTGTTGTTCGCCGACGGCCATGTCGCCTTCGCCGAGCCGGAATCCGGCGTCTCGCCGGGCCAGGCTTGCGTTTTGTACGAGTCCACCGATCCGCACGCGCGCGTGCTTGGCGGCGGTTTCATCACCGTGCGGACGATGGACTGAGAGGGCGGGGCGATGGCGTCGTTCGATGAGGAGGCGGCCTTCGGCCCGCCGCGCGCCAAGCCCGCCACCCACGTCATCGGCGAGAATGTCGATACGCTTTCGGCCCCGGAACTGGCCGAGCGCATCGAACTATGCCAGCGCGAGATCGAGCGGTTGCAGGCCGCCAAAGCGGCGCGCGAGCACACCCGTGTCGCGGCGGACGCGTTTTTCAAGCGCTGAGCGTGCCATTTTGGCGCAATCGAAGCCTCGTTTACCTTTCGTTAACTATTGCTGATTACCTTAAGAGCACGGATCGGAATATTGATAGGACTTTTCGCTCCGATTTCTCCTCCCTAGCTCCTTCGAGCCGCCGAAAGGCGGCTCTTTTTGTGTTTGCGGACGCTGCAAGACGGCGTTAACCTTAACGAAAAGCAAATGCGCCGCGCTTGCTCTGGCGGCGCTATGCTTGCGACGTTCTCGCCCGACGGGGGATGCGGCGCCAAATCGGCACAGGTCGGCGGATTTTGCGGTTTTCGCGTCTCGAGGCGGCTCGAGGAGTTGGGTGCATGAGCGTTCGCGGCGAACTTTCCAATGGCGGCGTTGCAGCGAAGGACGAGGCGGTCTCCTTCGTGCAACGGCACGGCAATTCCGAAGCCTTCCGGGCCCTGTTCCGCGAGGGCATGACCCTGGTCGAGGCGAGCGCGAGCTATCTCGACGGTCCCGGCCGCGCCGCGTCGAAGACGCTGCGCCGCCCGGCGGCGCTTGCCTACGCCACCGAAAGCATGCGTCTGACCACGCGGCTGATGCAGATCGCTTCATGGCTGCTGCTGCGCCGGGCGGTCAACGAGGGCGAGATCACCGCCGCCCAGGCGCTGACCGAGCGCCATCGCGTGCGCCTGACCAGCCAGGATCTGTCTTGCGACCCGGCGATACTGGTGGAGCTTCCGGCCGAATTCGTCGAGCTGACGGAACGTTCGCTGCGGCTGCAATCGCGGGTGCTGCATCTCGACGGCTCGCCGAACCCGGTGCGCGCCGCCGCGCCGGCGGTCGCCTCGCAGCCGCTGGCGGCGCAATTCGCCCGCGTCGAGGCGGCGTTCCGCGACGCCTGATCCGCTTGAGCGCAAAAGCCAGGAAACCGTATGAGCCGCCCCGATTTGGCCGCAAGGCGGCGATAGCCCCGCCCGCCATGCCCGACGCGCGCCTTTATCTCATCACCCCCGCGCTGAGCGCGGCCGATCTCGCCGCCTTCGCGCCGCGCTTCGCCGAAGCGCTCGCTGCCGGCGACGTCGCCAGCGCGCTGGTGCGGCTCGCGCCCGGCGCCGATGCGCGGCGCGTCGTCGGCCCGCTGTTGGAAATCGCCGCCGCCGGCGATGTCGCGCTGCTGATCGAGCATGACGCGCGCCTGGCGGCGCGGCTTGGCGCGGATGGCGTCCATGTCGAGGGGCCGCAAGTCGCCGAGGCGGTCGAGAGCCTGAAATCCCAACGCATCGTCGGCGCCGGCGCCCTCATGCTGCGCGACGACGCCATGGCCGCCGGCGAGGCGGGCGCGGATTACGTGATGTTCGGCGAGCCCGGCGCCTCGTCCTCGTTCGAGGCGACGCTGGAGCGGGTCGGTTGGTGGGCGGAGATTTTCGAGGCGCCTTGCGTGGCCTACGCCGCTGGCCTCGACGAGGTTGCCGCGCTCGCCGCCGCCGGCGCGGATTTCATCGCCCTTAGCGGCGCGGTATGGGAAGCAGCGAGCGCGGCCGAGGCGGTGCGCGCGGCGACACAGGGGCTCGCGAGGCGGCCATGAGGATTATCGCAACGCTGGCGGCGCTGGCGGCGACGACCGGCGCGGCGCTCGCCTTCGACCCCAACTCGCCGATGTTCGAGGCGCCAGCGCCGCGCCAAGCCGGCCCCGATTCGCCGCTGAAACCGAAGCCCGGCGATCCCCCCGGCGACATCGCCTTCGGCGCCTATCAGCGCGGCTTTTACATCACCGCGATGCGCGAGGCCGAAAAGCGCCTCGCCGCTAACAGCAAGGACGCCGCGGCGATGACGCTGATCGGCGAGACCTACCACGACGGCTTGGCGATCAAGCGCGACGACGAGGAGGCGGTGCGCTGGTGGCGGCTCGCCGCCTCGTTCGGCGACCCCCAGGCGGCCTATGAATACGGCGTCGCGCTGCTCGCCGGGGCCGGCGTCAAGGTCGATAAGGAGGCGGCGCGCACGGCGTTCCTCCAGGCGGCGGGGAGGGGCAATCTCGGCGCGCTCTACAATCTCGGCGTACTGGCTTTGCAAGGCGTGCCCGGCGGCAAGCCGGATTTCGCCGCCGCCGCGGATTATTTCCACCGCGGCGCCGAGGGCGGCGACGGCAATTCCGCCTATTCCTACGGCGTGCTGCTGCGCGAGGGCAAAGGCGTAGCGCTCGACACCGACAAGGCGGCGCATTGGCTCAAGCGCGCCGCCGACGAGGGCATCATTGCCGGCCAGGTCGAATACGCCATCATGCTGTTCAACGGCGTCGGCGTGATGAAGGACGAGGCAGGCGCCGCCAAAATCTTCCGCCTCGCCGCCGCGCGCCGCAATCCGATCGCGCAGAACCGGCTCGCCCATCTCTACATCACCGGCCGCGGTGTGCCGAAGGACGTCGCGCGCGCGGCGCTGTGGAGCGGGCTGGCCAGAGCCGCCGGGCTCAAGGACGACAAGCTCGACAAGGCGATCGGCAAGCTGACGCCGGCGCAGGTCGAGGAGGTCAACAAGCTCGCCCGTCAGCAGGCGGAGTTCTGAGCCGGCTCGCTTTGCGTTCGGCAGTTTCATCACTAACGCGCTATCGTGGGCGCGCGCGGTTCAATCCGCTTCGGCGATGCGGTAAGGCACGGCCTCCCCCTTCCAGGAACTCGCCGCATGTCCGACGCCGAATACGTCCCGCCGAAAGTCTGGGTCTGGAACAAAGAGAGCGGCGGCCGCTTCGCCAGCATCAACCGCCCGATCGCCGGCCCCACGCACGAAAAGCCGCTGCCGGTCGGCCGCCATCCGCTGCAACTCTATTCGCTGGGCACGCCCAACGGCGTCAAAGTGACGATCATGCTGGAGGAACTGCTCGCCGCCGGCCATGCCGGCGCGGAATACGACGCCTGGCTGATCGACATCGGCAAGGGCGACCAGTTCGGCTCCGGCTTCGTCGATATCAACCCGAACTCGAAGATCCCGGCGCTTCTCGACCGCAGCGAGACGCCGCCGGTGCGGGTGTTCGAATCGGGGGCGATCCTGGTCTATCTGGCCGAGAAATTCGGCGCCTTCCTGCCGACCGAGCGCGCCAGGCGCGCCGAGTGCCTGTCGTGGCTGTTCTGGCAGATGGGCAGCGCGCCGTTCCTCGGCGGCGGCTTCGGGCATTTCTATGCCTATGCGCCGACAAAGATCGAATACGCCATCGACCGCTATGCGATGGAGACCAAGCGCCAGCTCGACGTGCTGAACCGCCGCCTCGCCGAGACCAGATACATCGCCGGCGACGAATACACCGTCGCCGACATGGCGATCTTCCCATGGTACGGCGGCACGGTGAAGGGCTGGAGCTACGGCGCCGGCGAGTTCCTCAGCGTGCAGGACTACACGCATGTCATCCGCTGGGCGGACATGTTGCTGGAGCGGCCGGCGGTGAAGCGCGGGCGCATGGTCAACCGCACCTCCGGCGATCCCGCCAAGCAGTTGCGCGAGCGCCACGAGGCCAGCGATTTTGACAACAAGACCGCCGATAAGCTTCCGCCAGCTTGAGGCGTCCACGCAAAAAATCTATCCACCCGCCGCAACATGTTTCTTGCCCTGGGGCGGCGGCGCGGCTGACATCGCGCCGGCGCAGGGGGGAAGATGAAAACTTTCGACTATGTCATCGTCGGCGCCGGCTCGGCGGGTTCGGCGCTGGCGAGCCGGCTGAGCGAGGACGGCAAGCATAGCGTCATCGTGCTGGAATTCGGCGGCTCCGACCGCTCCATCTTCATCCAGATGCCGGCGGCGCTGTCGATCCCACTCAATATGAAAGCCTACAACTGGGGCTATTGGAGCGAGCCTGAGCCTGAGCTTAACAGCCGCCGCATCTCCTGCCCGCGCGGCAAGGCGCTCGGCGGCTCGTCGTCGATCAACGGCCTCGTCTACGTGCGCGGCCATGCGCTGGATTTCGACCGCTGGGAGGCCGAGGGCGCGCGCGGCTGGGCTTACGCGAAAGTGCTGCCGTATTTCCGCCGCGCCGAATCGTTTCGCGGCGCGCCCAGCGAATATCGCGGGACCGACGGCCCGCTCGTCACCACGCCGGGCCGCCGGCGCAACCCGCTGTTCGATGCCTTCATCGAGGCCGGCCGGCAGGCCGGCTATCCTGTCAGCGCCGACTTGAACGGCGCCGAGGGCGAGGGCTTCGGCGGCTTCGACATGACGGTGAAGGACGGCGTGCGCTGGTCGGCCGCCAACGCCTATCTCCGCCCGGCGATGAAGCGGCCGAATCTCACCGTCGAGACCCATGCGCGGGTGACCAAAGTGCTGTTCGAGGGCCGCCGCGCCGTCGGCGTCGCCTACGAGAAGGGCGGCGTCGCGCAAAGCGTCGGCGCCGCGCGCGAGGTCATCCTGGCCGGCGGCGCGATCAATTCGCCGCAACTGCTGAAACTGTCGGGCGTCGGGCCGGCGGCGGAGTTGCAGGCGCTCGGCATCCCTGTTGTCCACGATCTCAAGGGCGTCGGCGAGAACCTTCAGGATCATCTGGAATATTATTTCCAGGTCGCCTCGAAGCAGCCGATCACGCTCTATCGCCATACCGGCCTCATCGGGCGCGGCCTCATCGGCCTGCAATGGCTGCTGAGCGGCACGGGGCTCGGCGCCTCCAACCAGTTCGAGGCGGGCGCCTTCATCCGCTCGCGCGCCGGCGTCGAGCATCCCGACATCCAATATCATTTCCTGCCGCTGGCGGTGACTTACGACGGCAATACGCTGGCCAGCGAGCACGGCTTCCAGGTCCATGTCGGCAGCCTGCGCTCCCGGAGTCGCGGCCATATCCGCCTGCGCTCGCCCGACCCGCGCGAGGCGCCGCGCATCGTCTTCAACTATATGAGCGATGCCGACGACTGGGTGGAGATGCGCGCCTCGCTGCGGCTGACGCGCGAGATTTTCGCACAGGAGGCATTTTCACCCTACGCGGGCCGCGAGATCCAGCCGGGCGCGGCCTGCCAGAGCGACGCCGAGATCGACGCATTCCTGCGCGAGAAGCTGGAAAGCGGCTATCACCCCTGCGGCGCCTGCAAGATGGGCTCGCCCGGCGACGCGATGGCGGTGGTTGACGCCGAGACGCGGGTGATCGGGCTCGACGGGCTGCGCGTCGTCGATTCCTCGATCATGCCGT